>CAYWKD010000032.1:0-44659 GCA_964458705.1 uncultured Saprospiraceae bacterium
GACGCTGAACAATTTGGCTGTTTTATATAAAGCCCGAGATGAGTTTAGCCAAGCACTGCCCTTGTTCGAAGAAGCCTTGCATATCAGCAGGCAATTGGCGCAGGCCAATCCGCAGACCTTCCTGCCGGATGTGGCGATGACGCTGAACAATTTGGCGATTTTGTATCAAGCCCGAAATGAGTTTAGCCAAGCCCAGCCCTTGTTCGAAAAAGCCTTGCATATCTACAAGCAATTGGCGCAAGCCAACCCGCAGGTCTATAATTTAGCTATGGCGATGACCAGTATTAACTTTAGCTTGCTTTATGAGGAATGGTTATCCACGTCAGGAGATAAGGCTTTAAAAACAGCAGGGCTGGAATTGATGCAGGAGGCCACGCACTGCTTGGCTATTTTTCCAGCAGCGCACCCCCAAGTGCAGCAATATCAGCCTTACATTGAAGATCTTACGGCATTTTTTCAGGCAGTTGAGTAAGTAAAGTAAGGATTGCATTTATGCCTACGGCAGGTAGGTTTTGCGCTAAAGTAAAGCCTAAATGAACAAACACATCTTTCAAAAAACGGTAGCTACCGCTGAAGCGACTAGCTAGATTTTACGCACTGATTACTTCAAATAGGACACTTTGTTTAATAAGGCAACTATTGGAATCCAACGTTTGTTTTATTTTTATGGATGCAGGAAAAAAACAATTACAACTATCGCCAAATATTTTCTGGGACGTTGATCCTAATTCTATTGATTATGACAAAGATCGCTTATACATCATGGATCGAGTGCTTAACTACGGGCTGTGGAACGATTTTACTGCTTTAGTTAAATATTATGGCAAGGATTGCTTGAAAAGCGAAATTGTCCGATCGCCTTATTTGAAAAAAGACGTTCTAAATTTTTTGTGCTTCTTCCTTGACCTTCAACCTACAGATTTTAAATGTTACACACGCAGACAGTCACAGCCCCAACCTTGGACTTATTGAAAACGTTAATGGCAATGCCTAAGTTAAGGCAATTTGCCTTAGTTGGGGGCACAAATCTTGCCCTACGATTCGGGCATAGGTTGAGTATTGATCTGGATTTGTTTACTAACGAACCTTTCAATGCCGAATTGCTTTACCAATCTTTGGAAATAGCTTACTCAGACATAATATTAGCCTCCCAAAGTGAATCTATGTTATTCGTATTTTTGAATAAAATCAAAGTAGATTGCGTGCTGTTACCTTATCCTTACCTCAATCCGATTGAGAATTTTGATGGCATTAGAATGGTTTCTTTAGAAGATATTGCTGCTATGAAACTTAGCGCAATCGCAAGTCGAGGTGTAAAAAAAGACTTCTGGGATATGGCTGAACTTCTTCATTATTTTAGTCTAGAGGAAATGATCGGATTTTATCAAGTAAAATATCGTTCTCGCGACATTTTCCATTTGTTGCGCTCACTCGTTTATTTTGAAGATGCCGAAGCTCAAAAAGACCCACGACCGTTAAAATCAGTAACGTGGCAAGAAGTAAAACTCCAAGTAGAGCAGGCTGCAAAACAGTATATAGAAAATAGTTTGTGAGGCGACTAAAAAATCCACCAACCATTGTAAGTACATAATGATACCACTCCATGGTGCGCTAAAGTAAAGCCTAAAATGACGAAACTCACCTAAATGATTTTAGATGAGCTTCGTCAGTAGGCTAAAGGGTGGTAGCTAAATGCTATCGCTTCACAACAAACGGTTTGGTTGTATGTCCTTTATCCGTTGATATGCGTAAATAATATTGCCCTACTGGCAACTGCTTCACGTTGAAAATAGCTTGATTCTCTTGAATAGAATTGTTGTTTCGCTGTGTGTAAATCACTCTACCGCTCACGTCTAGCACTTGGTAGTTCAAGTAAGCAGAACGCTCTTCCAAACGCAGAGAAGTAACCAATGATTCACTTACTGGATTTGGATACATTCTTAGATCGAATGCTTCTTCCGCCAATACATCTTCTACATCAGAAGTAATTTGATTGACAACAATAGCAGTAGAAAGCGGTGCTCTAAAATTTAAAAACAGGAATCCTGCATCTACATTAGGAATTAGTTCATCTTGGAACTCTCTTACGCCAATGTATGGATACTCCATTTCTGTAAATTTACCTTTTTGAGTTTCGATATCAATGTATAAGGTTTGATCTACGCTTCCATCAAAACCAAAGCGAATTATCTGATCGCCTCTGTAACGTACTCCAAGTAAGTAGTTCTTATCATCCGCAGGAATGATGTACGGAGCTTCCTCAAAAGTATTAAAGTCAATTAAAGGCAGCTTAAGCCAAGCATTACCTGCTGTTTCATCTGCTGAGAACTCCTGAAATGCCAATGACAAAATTTCTAATTCATCTGTATTTAGAACACTATCTTGGCTAGTATCATTCCATTCGTAGAGGTAAGCCTCTACCGTTACACCTGCTAGAGTTTCTTGAGCCGAAAGTCGAGCCGAAAGGTAGAAGATGACACTATCAATTTGATAGCCAACACCATTCGGAACGGTATATCCTGTTAAGAACTCAACATCGCCACCTCCAGCTATTGTGTAAGCACTGGTTATTTGTGGACGTTCATTATCAAAGTCCCAACCTGCACGAGAGTAAAAGCGATCTGTTACTGCAAATTCAGTTTGAATAAAATTGTCTTCTACATTTACATCTACACTGTCATTGGATATAGTATATTGAATAAGATGCGTACCTATGTTTATCGGATCGGGAGAATAGTCTGTCAATGTAACAATGTTAGAAGAAGAGTCTGCAATGACTGATGTAATGATGGCACTATCTTGGTACACAATTTCAGTAACATTAGCTGAGCCAGCAGGAATATATCCAATAATTGCATCTAGTCTAGCATTGGGAGAATCATTGAAACCTGTGTTATTAATTACAGCTCCAGGCGTAAAGACAAATGGCTCTATTCCTGCATTTAACTGCGAAGCAGGTACTGCACCATAGGGCGCATTGCCAATATCGCTAGCTGTTACTCCAAGATCAATGATACTAGCCTGACCCTGTAGAATCTGCACATCATCAATAATCCAATAGTAGTAGTCAGCATCCATTGTAAATTTAATCTGCAGACTATCCGCGTCTAAAATATCTGGCGGCAAAATAACACGTTCGACTTCTTTGATATGAGCACTATTTACCTCAAACTGTGTATTGATAGCAGTGCTATCCCAAGTCATACCACCGTCTGTTGACCAACCAACATAATAGTTACTCTGAAACTGTCGAAGTGCTTGATAAAACTGAACAACTACGGCCCCTGCATCACCAAATGAACTAATAGGGATGGCTGGAGAAATCAAAGCACCTAGTTGAGGTGCAGCACAAGCACCCGCACCGAAATTGCCCGCAATTCCCTCGTTATCATAAAAATCAGAGTCAAACTTTACTGCTCCACTACAAGCAGTTGGTGCATTCACTACTGCATTATTTGTTCCTGAATAAGCACCACCAAAAGAAGTTCCATCTGCTGTCCATTGCCATAATCTGAACTCTTGAGTGGTATCGCTATCTGCTGCACAGCTAAGATAGTTGACGGCAGTCCATCCATTGAGACCGCCCTCAAAAGAACCCTCTCCATCTGCACCCCAAAGTACAACATCCTCTTCGCTGAAAGTAGCCGTAGGTACAGCACTTACTGTAAACGTACCAGCTACTTTTTCTTTTAGCACCTCGCCATCTGCTTTCGAGACCATGTAACATGGTACAGTAATGGCTCCATCGGTGTCTTCCCCTTCCATTACTTCCATTACAATAGGAGGCTCGTCGTCGTTGGTTACAACAATAATCAGAGTAGCACCTGCATTTTGTGCGTTTAAACATTTTTGAACGAAAGTGCAAGTCCCTCTGTCAATAATGGCGATTTTTTCTGATAAGTCTGTTACTACAGAATCACAAGCTACGGTAGTAGTGTCAGCAGAAAAGCCAATCGCTGCACTGCCCATAACGCTTGTACATTGAGGAACAGTACCACCAAAAGCGGCAGGAACAGCGTCAAAAGGTCCAAATGTGCCATCTAAATCTACTGTAATTGTAGTTTTTGTAGTTTGGGCAGTTAGCCCTGTTAATGCAAGCGTAGCAAATAGCACTAGCGAACGCTTGATTAATTTGAAAGTAAAGTTTTGCATATTAAAATTAATTAATGAAAAGATTAAGAATCGGCTATCGACCTTGCAAAATTGCAGTGGCGAATAGCTCGTAATAATTACTAAAAGATAACTGGTAGGCTTTGAAAGGATAATTACTCGTATTCTTGTATTAAAGTAAATGTAAAAATATGATTTTATAAATAATTAGACATTCAATTTTTTAGAGTAGTGTAAAAGTTGCTGCGAATGGTAGCCATTAATCTATTGACTAGAAGCGAGAACAAAGACTTTAAAGGCTCTTGAAAAAATTACAGGCACTTTATTTTAAGAGACCTTTTGCTCAAAGCCCAACGAGTGCAGCTTTTTCATGCACTCGCTGGAATGAGCTATCAAACAGTATCTTTTAATCAAGGTAATTTAGACGATTAAGGCACTTTTTCCATACTCTGGAACTGTGGCATCTGGCTTGCTTAGATGATGCAACATCCACATATGCTTTTTCAAAGCGACCCAAAAGTTGGGGTTTTCGTGGTACTCAATACCAAATTCTTCTGCCGTTTCTTTGAGTATATCTGTTAAGGCATCGTAGTGAATATGACAAACTTTAGGGAAGATATGGTGAATCACATGAATATTGATTCCACCCATTAGCCAACTTCCCAGTCTATTTTTTCTTGAAAAATCAGCAGTTGTTTCCAATACGTGTAGAGCGTAGTTATTATCAATATTGCCATGATCGTCAGGATGAGGAAAATGCGTTCCCTCATAAATGTGCGTTACTTGGAAGATCAAAGCAAAAACTAAGCCCGGCAGAATGTGCATACTGATCCATGCAAGGACAATGACCCAAGTGGAGGCAGAAAGGAAAATCAAAGGCAACACGAGCGTTAAGCCATAATAAATGAACTTAGAGACAAAAAGTATGATATATTCTCTAAGTGGGTGTTTCATGTTTTTGTTATTCCCGATATTAGACTCTACGAAAAACCATTTGAAGTCCTTTGCCGTCACCCATTGTAACATCGCTAAGGAATACAAGATTGGTGTATAGATGTGCTGCCATTTATGATACCAAAGATAAGGTTCATCAGGTGTAAAGCGGAAAAGTCCATGCGTTTCAAGAGTAACATCAATGCCGTGAATATTGACATAGCCATGATGTGCGCCGTGCATACGTCTGAATAGATATTGATTGCCACCAATAAAATTCATGCTGTATCCGAGCAAGTTATTGATCCATTGTTTTTCCGAATAGGCATCGTGCGTTGCATCGTGCATAATGTTAAATGCAATAAAGATATTGACGAAGCCCAGTAAGGTGAACCCTGTTATCAATGCTAAGATACTGCCACTTAGCACGTTCGACATAATTAAAGCATACGCTGCCATCCAAGCCGCAATAGCAAAGATTGTTTTGAAAATCATTTTACCATTGGCATATTGACTGATGTTGTTTTCCTCGAAGTAAGCATCTACACGTTGTCGCAAAACCTTGATAAATTCGCTCTTCTTAGGTGTGCTTTTGAATCGGACTCGCTTATCGGAAGTCATTTTATTTAACATAGCTGAGTGATTTTATAAAAAGTTAAGCAATGTATTTATTTACTAAAATAAAACAAATTTAAGAAATCCTCTCTAACCTTTTTGAATAGCTGATAAATATCAGTCTAGGAAAAGTAAAAAATCATCATATAGATTGTAATTACTTGAGTCGCTTTAGCCCTGCCTTTGCACTTTGATGTAAGAAAAAGCGGTTTTCTTGTGGCTTAATTGTAAGGCATTCCTTGTAAGCATCTTGAGCTTTAGCGTGCTGCTGCTGAATTTCATAAATGTTTCCCGTTTCTAGTGCCGCTCGACAAGCAAAATACCAAGGGTGTTGCTGCCCCAGTTGAATTGTTGTGCGATAGTACTTTAATGCCGTATCATATTTTTTCAAGCCGTGGCTAGTGCGCCCCAAGAAGTAGAAATATTCAATTTCATGCTTAATATGTTGCTTTTTTTCATCGACTTGCAAGAGTAACCTGTTGTAAGCACGTTGATAATAGCCTCCATCAAAAAGCAGGCGAGCGGTCAATATTTTTGGATTTGGTACAATGCCATTTTGGGCTTCTAAATAGGCACTTTCATCTGCTTCTACCAATGCAGCCCCTTTGTTGCGTACTTCCTTCATATATTTTTTGTATCCCTCTGGTCTGTCGTGCACTAATTCATGCCAAGCTAGCCGTTTGTAGGTTTCTTTGATGTAGTTTTGACCACTGAAGTTGTGCAAGTATTTTTTGAGGTAAACATCTGCATCTGCGTCCAAGCGTTGTAGCTTTGCCCTGCCCAGCATATAGTCCAAATAGGGAAAAGGGTGAAACTCACTACTGCGAGGACAATTTTGCAATATCTGGATCGCCTGGTCATTTCGCCCAGTACGCATTGCGATGTTAGCTAAGATGAAGGCATCCGTTGGGCTTTTCTTAGGGTTTAAATTGCTGCTATTGATGATGCTCCAAGCTGCTTCATCATCATTCCCGACTTGTAGCATCACATAAGAATAGTAGATATAGGTCTCTTTCTCGAATATAAAATCATGATTTTTAGCATAATCAATGACGGCTTGTATTTCTTTTTTGCTTTGTTCAAAATCTCCTTCCAAATTGGAAAAAAAAGTAATAGCTTGTTTGTAAGGCAGTGAACTCACCAATGCGTGCAGAATCCCTAAATTCTTTTGGTTGGGCATGAAGTCGGGAAACAGTTTCAAGTTCTCTTCCAGCAAGGCAAAGGCTTTATTAATTTCAAAAAAAGCAGATACATATCCTTCTACTTTTAGACTCGCCAATGCCCATTGCATCCGTATATCTGCCTGTAAATAAAGATAATAAGGCGATTCGCTATCTCCGTCTAAGATTTTATTCAAGCGATCGTTTTTGCTTTGCTTCATCTTTTGAAGATGAGCCTCATTTTCGTCTAAATATATCTTTAGTAGGTCAGTATAGCTTTCTAAATGATAGACAATTAGATTATTCGGATCAGTCTGCTTAATTTGTTGAATTTGTTTTTCTGCTTTTTTGAACCGCAAACTCATAATATTTTCATAAGCAGCGATGGCGGTTGGCGTGTAGTCAAAGTGTCCTTTTGCAGCAATAGCCACAGGCAGCAAAAGGAGAAAGATAAGTAGCTGAGTCAATTTCATATCGGGCGCATTGTTTGCTTGCAAGGCAAAAGTAGTACATATTCATAACTATCCATTGTCTTTGCTAGGTATCTGCGTGAGTAAATGTCGTCTGGGCTTGAGCAGGATAGCTGCGTAAACAAAAAAGGATGCACGCCTGGTACATCCTTTATTACTAACAAACAAAACCAACTAAAAACCAAGTTCCTTTTGAAGATTAAATTTGGGGTGGCTTTTCGTTTTGCTACTTCGGAAACGTTTGCGAAAATACATTCGCTGCCTAAGAGCAATTAAAAATTTTCTTTTTCTATCTGATGAAATAATGCAGCTAGCTGCCTTTGTTCGTTCTCCCAGTTCCATACTGCACTTGCCAATGCACAATTCTTGGAAAGTTTTTGGTAATAATTCACATCATTGATGAGCTTTTGAATAGCACTGACTATCGCATCTACCTTTAAGTCTTCTAACAATAAAAACACTTCATATTCTTGGTTGAGCGCTTGATATTCGGGAAAATTCATACTAATAGAGGGTACATTTGCCTGCACATAATCAAATGCTTTGTTGGCTAACGAGTAGTAGTAGCTCAAACCTCTGTTATCCAATAAATTAAGCCCTATCGAAGCCTTTGAAGTGAGCAATTTGAGTTCATTGGGCTTCACGTATCCCAAGAATGTAATGCGATCTTGTAGGTTTAATGCGTTTACTTTACTTCGCAAGCAGTTCGATAAATCGCCCTCTCCTGCCAAGTAGAGATGCACTTGAGGCAGGCGCAACATAGCATCAATCATAGCTTCCAATCCGCGCCCTTCATTGAGTGCACCTTGATAAAGTACAATAGGTGGCTTAGGTTTTGACTCAAGCTTTGAATGAGCTTGTGCGAAAGGCATATTCCGCACGACTTGAAATGAACTGCCGTACTTATTTTGCATTAGATCAGCTAATCCTTTCCCAACCGTAATGCAGTATCTTATCTTTGGAATCGTCCATAGCGCAATTCGTTCCCACACTTGCTGAATGCGTTTCCTTCTCAGCACTTCGGGCATTTCAGTAAAGTATTCGTGGGCATCATAGATAAGCACTTTTCGACGCAAACGAGCCGCCAAAAAACAGGGAAGAATCGTATCTAAATCTACGCCATACACAATATTAACACGTCGAAAAAGCAGCCAAACAAATAAGCGTAGGTTGTACTCAGCGTAGAAAAATTTACCTTTTTCAAAAATACAGTGTAGCCTTTTTTGAGCAAATTTTTTTTTTGTGAGTAACTTGGAATCAGCCTTTTTTCTACCTACCAATGTTACGTCATAACCCATATCTACCAGTGCTGTACAGATGCGAATCATCCTTTGATCGTAGGTCAAATCAGTAGTAACCGTACAGATCAATCTTCTAGGTGGCTTGCTATTTTTCATGATTAGAACTGTCGCTTTTGCGTAGAGGAAAAATAATTTTATCCTTTCTTTATCGCAACACCTCGTATTCGACTATATACCAGCCAGCTTCCGTAACGCTACTAATCCAATTGCCTATTGGGTAAGTTGTATTTCCTGCTGCTAGTGTTTGATAAGGAAATTGTCGAGTTTCAATAACTATTCCACTCGGATTTTTGACCGTAATTTTTAGCTGTACCCTTGTCCTTTTTCCGACGTGATTAATAAAAACGGGAATAGGCTCGCCAGTTAAGTAAGCAATATCAGTTGTTTGACTACCCGCTAGTGTGTTCTGAAAAGTTGTTTGTACGGCATGATAAGCCAGTTTTGCATAACCTCTGGCATCGAGTAGCGCAGTTGGATCACCACCATTGGATAATTGATTGTAGATTAAGCCATCATAGCCCAGCCATCTTTTTTTCCTAAATGCTTCTGATAAAGTGAAGGCTTGATAGGCTTGGCTTAGCTGCCAATCTTCAAAAGTAATTTCCTGACCAATGGCTGCTGCTGGAAATGGCGATTGATAAGAATCCGAGTAGCGGTAAGGAGTTGCTCGAACGGTGATTGGATTTTCCTGACCTGCGATAGCTTCGCTGTTAAAATCTATATAGACCCTTGCCGAATCATTCAAATAATTAAGAATGACCGTGTCGTATTTTGTGCTAATAGGCGAACGGCGAAAGTCATCCCAGTCTTTGCCAAGGCTCAAACTGTAATCAGTATTGCCTCGTACAACTTTCGGGGCAGTCCAGACCGTAGTATCACTCAATAGGCGATAAGAACCCATTTTACTATCATAAAGGCGCGTGCCATAAGCATTTGGAATACCTGTGCTGCCAAAATCGGGGTTTAAACCAGTCAAACTTACCAATCGAGTAGAGTCAATTGCTACAATACTTTCGTAGTAAGCAGTCATCCATGTTTTTGCATCTTGGATATAGTTGTAAAAACGGAGATTATCAGGAGCTTGCCAGATAATTATGCTTGAATGGTGACGAAGTTCACTTACTTGCGTTTGGATTTGCTCAATATCATTTGCCCAAGGCTGAGGGTTTGACTCGCTATTGGCGGTTTGATGAATGAGCATCATGCCAAAATAATCACACAAAAACGCTAGTTGCTCGTTATCAATATTCTCAAAGTCTTGAACTCGAAGCACATTTGCTCCCATTGACTTAGCCGACTGAATGATACGGACAAGCCACGCCTCAGAAGGATTAATCGGAGCATCAGAAGCTGCTACGGAAAATGGAACGTAATCGGCAAGATTAGCGCCTTTTAGGAGCGTCGGTTGACCATTAATTTTAAAGATGCCGTCCTCTTGGCTCACTGTTCGCAATCCTGTTGTTAAGACTACGTCATCCAAGAATCGTCCTTGATTATCAATAATACTAACTACTACTTTGTATAGATTTGGTGCATCTGTTGACCAAAATTTAGGATTGCTAATAGTCAGCGTTTCTTCAAAAGTAGTGGGCTGAAACAATCGCATGGTAATGGGAAAAGTGCGATTCACCACAGGATTATTGCTTTCAGAAGGCATGAAAGGGAAGACCCGAACATTTACCCTGCCTTGCCAAAGCCCATTCGCACTGCTTTGCAGGTCTGTTGTTTTCAACTTAGCTTGTACTTTCAATGCTCCCGAAAGATCAGTTGTATAAGCATGAGCCGATTCGACATAAGTAGAAGCTGTTAGGTCAATCCATACTTTATTCAAATACCAGCCTTTAGGATTTGTCTTCAGGCGTAGCATTAGAGTATTGTTACCGTTTTTGCGAAGTTGATCCGAAATGTTTAAGGAAACAGCGTTCTTTGCCGCTGCTTGAACATGTATGATTTGCCCATTCAACCAGACTTCTGTGAGTGGTGCAACATGGCGCAATTCAAGAGTTGCCTGATCATAAGAATCCCTCGTGGAGAAGGTGTTTCGCAATACCAAGTCTTCTTTTCTAAACCGGTCTCCACTATTGATAGGCAATCGCAGGCTTTGCCAACTAGAATCATTGAGCGTAGATAAACCAATATCGCCTAGTTCTGCTCTTACCTCAAAATCTTGATTGATAAATACATTTCCTACTGGTAATGGGTATTGTGCTTTTTCAGGTTGAATGCTTGGTCGTTTGTAGGTAATGCCATAGAGATCATCAATAGAAGCTCCCGTGGGAATCTGAATAAAGAAGCGCTGAATTGGACTTTCACTAAGCGTACGGACGAAATCAGCAGCAAGTTCATCATTCACATACAAACTGAACCGCCCCGCTTCTACATCTACAAATAACTTGAAATTAACGAGCGTATCGGAGGTAAACTGCCCCACGCCAATCGGCAGACCTAGTCTTGACTTGTAGAAGCAACCTCCATCCGTTGTGATACCAATGAGCACAACAGGATTACTTTCTTTATCTAGTAGCAGAAACGCTGAGCGTTCCTGTGTTTTTGGGATACGAGCATTCCACTGCAAAGTGAATCGCCAGTCCTGTAGTTCATCAAACTCTTTGGCGTATTGAAATTCTCGTAGGGCAAATAATTCATTATTAATAATTTGTACTTCCGCTGCTTCTGTCCAGGTTGCTATGGCCTTTTCTTGTGCTGTTTTTTGTCCCTTTTGGTTAGTTGTCCACTTCCATTCGTCTAGTTCAATGCGCTTTCGAGATAGTGGTTTTGGAATAGGCTTAATAGTATTAGTTAGTAGTTTTACTTCCTCTGTAAGTATGGGTAAATTCGTGAGATCAGGATTATCGTAGTATTGCTTGGCAAATTGAGCGTATTGTTGTAGAAACTCAACCCGCTGCTCAGGTGTAAAGATAGTAGAATCACCGTTGAAGCCGTTTATGCCTGCCGCATGAGTAGAATCTGTAAAATATCTAAGTTCAAAAGATTTGGATATAACTTGTGTTTGAAGCGGTGCAGTGTAAGAGGTAAAAAATAGAGCGATCCAAATGATTTGTTTCATATTCTTCTTGGTTGTAGTTGCATTTATATAAAAATTGCAAGTTACAAACGAAGAAGGTTATTTCATTGTTTTAGAAGGGATAGTTATAAGTCGCTATTTGGAAAATCGTTAAGATTATTTAAAGCCTAAAGTAACGACCTTAGACTTTAAATTTTGTAAGATTGCAATTTTTTATAAGTCTTTACCAATGGCAGCGATTTTGCCTTCTGGAGTCATATGGATCTCAAAAGACAAGTCTATCTCGTACACTATGGTGCCATCACCTTTTTCCACGCGCTCTGCTTCTTCGATCTCGCAGTGCGGATAATTCTTTGCTACGGCTACTTTCACGGCATCTGGCAATTCATCAATATCAATTTCATGCTCAATTTGAGCAATTGTACCATCTGGGTAAAAGTTAACTTCTACTTCTCTACCCGCTGTTTTAAATTCCGCTTCATATTCTGATTCCATTTCCCACTTTTGAACAGTAACACCTGGGAATTTTGCTGCAAAGGCTTCTTTTACCGCCTGAGGTACTGTTGTTGGATCGATTGTTCTAGCCATTTTTTATTATTTTAATTTTGAGTGAATAGATGTTTTATGAATCTTGGACGCAAAAAATGATACTATAGTCTTTGGTTTTGCAGAATTAATGATTAGTTAATTTAGTTAACATTTTCTTTACGTTCTGAGTGGAAGTGATTGGGGAAAATTATCTTTATGGTATTTTATTCGATAGATGGATCAATAAATAACTACCTTGATTTTAAGTACAAACAATAAACATGAAAATTACTTTTTGCGGAGCAGCTAGGGAAGTTACAGGAAGTGCTCATTTAGTTACACTAGAGGATGGCTTTCAATTTTTATTGGACTGTGGACTTTATCAAGGGCGAGATGAGGATATGTCTAATTTTAATACTACTTGGCGATTTAAGCCGGAGCAGCTCGATGCTCTTGTGCTTTCTCATGGACATATTGACCATAGTGGCCGAATTCCAAAGCTTTACAAAGACGGCTTCAAGGGCTCTATTTACAGCACTCATGCCACTCGTAGCCTTTGTTCTATTATGCTTTTGGACAGTGCATTCATTCAAGAAAAGGATGCGAAATACTACAACAAACGCCAACGCAGAAAAAGCAATAACGATAACATCAAACTAAAAGAACCACTTTATACTCAAAAACATGCTGAAGACGTAATGAATCAATTTGTGGGAATTGGTTATGAGAAATGGTTCTCTATTCATCCAAAAGTTCGCTTGCTTTTTAGAGATGCTGGGCATATTTTAGGCAGTGCTAGTGTGATGTTAGAAATTGAAGAGAACGGCAGAACGATTAGGCTAGGCTTCACGGGGGATGTCGGTCGTCCAAATCGTCCAATCCTGCGCGATCCTTTACCGATGGATGAATTGGATTATTTGATCTGTGAATCTACTTATGGCGATAAAGAACACGAGATGCCTCCTGCTGAAGTAGATCATTTTCTTCACATTATTAGAGACACACTAGATCGAAAGGGTAAATTGATTATTCCTGCCTTTAGTATTGGTCGGACACAGGAAATTGTACATCTACTCGATCAGTTGGAAAATGAGCGACTTTTACCTAAAATTCCCGTCTATGTGGATAGTCCTTTAGCTGTTAATGCTACTGCAATATATGGCTCACATCCAGAATGTTATGATGATACATTGAATGAATATATGCTCATGGATGAGAATCCCTTCGGCTTTAACAATCTCATTTATAATCGAGATGTAGCCGTTTCTAAATCCTTGAATCACACTCACGATCCTTGTATCATTATTAGTGCTTCGGGTATGATGAATGCAGGAAGAGTGAAGCATCATTTGTATCATAGCATATCCAATAAAAAAGATACAATTCTGATTGTAGGTTATTGTGCTCCAAATACACCCGGCGGTAAATTAAGAGCAGGTGCTGATGAAATCAGACTTTTTGGCGACCTAAAAACGGTAAATGCAAAAATAGAAGTAATGGACTCTTTTTCCGCACATGCTGATCGCTCTGAGCTACTAGATTTTTTGCGCCCTCAGCGCAAGTCGCTCAAAAAACTATTCTTAGTACATGGTGATTACGATCGGCAGGTCAAATTTAGAGACTATCTAGGAAAATTTGGATTTAACAATATAGAAATACCAAGTTTGGGGCAGGCATACAATTTGTAAAGGATACTGGGACATTTGTTAAAGTACTGTAAACAGTGGAATACGATAATTTGTATTTGCACGTCTAATCTGCCAACTGATCTTTTTCTTGATAAAAATGTAATAGACTTAAAAGCAGGTGGTGAAGCTTTATTCTTAGATGCAAGCGGACAAATCTCTTCGGTCAGCCACAGGCAAAAATGCAATGCTTATTCTTTGTCCGTTATTTATCTTAACAAATAACACGACAATGAAATAAACTTTCTTCGCCACAACACTTTTACTTACATTGTGCCAAGCGCAGTCTGTACATCAAATCATGGATTTATGACTGCCTATGTTTTTAACCGTGCTGGATAATTATTAAGATATATGCAATTTTTATTTCCGAGTTTTTTATGGGCTTTGTTAGCACTAGCTATTCCAATTATCATACATCTATTTCACTTTCGTCGCTTCAAAAAGGTCTATTTCACTAATGTCCGATTCTTGAAAGAAGTAAAAGAAGAAACGAGTGCTAGATCAAGAGTAAAAAATTTATTAGTACTTTTGATGCGATTATTAGCCGTTGCTTTTCTTGTTTTTGCTTTTGCACAGCCTTTTATTCCACAAGATACGGCAGTGAAGCAAGGCAAAAAAGTAGTGAGTGTTTATGTGGATAACTCTTTTAGCATGGAGGCGTTGAGTGAAGATGTCCCCCTATTAGAAAAAGCAAAACAGAGGGCCAGAGCAATTGTTGGTGCTTATCGTGAGGAAGATCGCTTTCAAGTTTTGACCAATGACTTTGAAGGTCGCCATCAACGATTGATTGGAAAAGAAGATGCCTTGTCATTAATTGATGAAATCACAATCAGTCCATCTGTCAAATCCCTCGATAAAGTAGCAACTCGTCAGGCACAAACAATAAGCAATGAAGATACAGACAATAAAGTAGTCTATCAGATTTCTGATTTTCAACGCACTGTGACAGCTCCACTTTCGACTTGGCAAGACACTACGATTGAGCTTAACTTAGTGCCACTGCAAGCAGTACAAGAAAAAAATATTAGTATTGACTCCGCTTGGTTTAATGCTCCTATACAAGTGCTCAATCAAACAAATCAACTGCTGGTGAAGGTCAGAAATCTCAGTAATGAACCCGTAGAAAATGTCCGACTTTCATTGACTTATAATGGTCAGAATAAACCTATTGGCACTTTATCTATTCCTGCTAATGACTTTGTGGTAGATACCGCCCAGATGACTATTTTGAAAACAGGTTGGCAGTCATCACAAATTTCTATAACCGACTATCCAATCACTTTTGATGACAACTACTTTTTCACTTTCAAAGTAGCAGAGCAAATTAATTTATTAGCTGTAAATGCTACTCAGCCCAATCGCTACTTAAACGCTGCCTTTTCCAATGCTGATTTTTTTAATATTGACAATCAGAATAATAGCAATATCAACTATGCAGGATTTACAGATTACGAATTGATTATCCTAAACGATTTACAAGATATTTCAACGGGTTTATCTTCTGAATTGAATCAGTACGTAGTTAATGGCGGTAATTTATTGATCTTTCCAAGTCAAGCGGCAAATATTGGTACATTCAATAATTTTTTGAGCAGTTTCCCTGCAAATGAGCTACAGGCATTTGAAACAAAACAGCGAACAGTAGGCTCTATTAATACGGATGAATTCATATTTAATGATGTTTATGAAAATACGAGTCTGAACCTGAAACTGCCCACAACGCAAGGCAATTTCAAACTGACTCAATACAGCAGTCGCAAACAGGAAAATTTGATGGTCTATAGAGATGGTAGTCCCTTTCTAGTCAAATATCAAATTGGTCAAGGCAATGTGTATTTGTGCGCTGCTCCACTTAGCGAACAATACAGTAGCTTGGTGAGCAATGGGGCAATCTTTGTGCCAATGATTTTTAAGATGGCTATATCTTCTGGCGAAATGCCTAAAATTGCTTATATCATAGGAAAGGATGAAGTGCTAGAAGCAAAGCATCAAATATCTGAGGCAGAGCAAGTTTATAAACTTAGTGCTGCATCAGGAGAGTTCATTCCAGAACAACGCATTGTTGGCTCAAACGTCTTTTTGGGTATAAACAATCAGATTCAAGAAGCAGGTCATTATGATTTATTCCTTTCTGAAGAAGATATACTACATCAATATGCTTTCAATTACGATAGAAAAGAATCTGAACTAACTTATTATAACGAATCCGATTTGTCTGATTTGATGAGTGATAATGCTAATATCATCAGTGCTGCTGCAAAAGCGAATTTTGAGCAACTAATAGGCGAACGCAGTCAAGGTGTAATGTTATGGCGTTGGTGCTTGATTTTAGCACTAGTTTTCTTAGCACTGGAAACTTTGCTGTTAAGAATTTGGAAAGTATAAGATTATAGGCTTCCAAAAGCAGTCGAACGTTGGAAGCCTATAAATAGAATTATTCCACTACTGTAATTTTCATCATATTCGTACGAAACTTGCGCTCAATTGGCATGCTACCTGTGTTGACAACAATATCTCCCTCTTTTATTTTACCTTTTTCCTTTAGAATGGCGATGGTCTCGTCAATCGTTTCGTCCGTTGTGGTAAACTTGTCGTAAAAGTAACAACGAACACCCCAAACTAAATTTAAAGTTTTCAACATCTCAAGCGAGTTAGAGAAAACATAGATCGGTGTCATTGGACGGTAGCTAGACACTTTGAATGCGGTGTAGCCGGAATTAGTTACACCAATAATTGCTTTAGCACCAACTTCAGTAGCTGCTTCTGCTGCATTAAAGCAAATCACATCAGAAAGATAAATTCTTGACTTCCTCGCAGGTATAGGTCGTTTATCTGCAATAGAATATCCTTTTTCCGCTTCTTCAATAATTTTGTTCATCTCTTGCACAACCTTTACAGGATGCACGCCTACTGAGGTTTCGCCACTCAACATCACCGCATCTGTTCCATCTAGCACTGCATTGGCTACATCTGTTACTTCTGCGCGAGTAGGTGTTGGGCTAGTAATCATGCTATCCAACATTTGCGTAGCTACAATTACAGGTCTAGCTCGCTGGATACATTTTTTAATAATCATTTTCTGCGTCAACGGCAGCGTCTCAATAGGTACTTCTATACCCAAGTCTCCCCGTGCCACCATGATTGCATTAGAGTGTTTAATGATATCATCAATATTCTCAATGGCTTCGGGCTTTTCAATTTTAGCTAAAGTTTTTGCGGGGTGATTAGCAGCTTCCACGCGATTAGCTAAATCAATCATATCTTCAGCATATCGGACGAAGGAAAGGGCAATCCAGTTGATTGCTTTTTGGGTGAGAATATAAGCTAAATCAATTTCGTCTTTAGCCGTCAAGGAAGGCAGAGAGATTTTTGTGTTTGGTAAGTTTACCCCTTTCCTAGACTTTAGCTTTCCACCAAAGAGCACTTTTAACTTTGCAGTGTCCTTTTTATTCGTTTCTATTACTTCTAACATTAATTTTCCATCATCTACCAATACCTTTTCTCCTACTTCTACGTCTTGAGCAAATTGCTTGTAGCTCATGTATATTTTATCTTTCGTTCCGATACATTCCTCGTTTACAAAAGTTAGTATATCGCCTTCTTTTACATCAATACCGTCGTCTTGCATTTGACCAACCCGCAATTTCGGACCTTGCAAATCTGCCAAAATACCGACGTGTGTTCCATGCTCTTCATTGATGGCAACGATATTATCAATCACTTTTTTGTGGTCTTCATGTGTGCCATGTGAAAAGTTCAATCTAAAAATATCTACTCCTGCTTTTGTTAACTCTAACAAATTCTCATAAGAAGAAGAAGCAGGACCTACTGTCGCAACAATCTTAGTGCGTTGATGATCTACAATGTTTAAGCTCATAATTTTTATTTTAGCAAACGCAAAGAAGCAAAAAAACAATGGCATTTGGGTATTTCATGACTTTAACATTTCGTTAAGTGTATTCAATAGTTTTGCTGATTTACAATTTGACCAACAGGTATCTACTCCGCTAGGCTTCCGAAATATCCAGTAGATAATTAGGAAAAAGGTGCTTTACTCAAATAATCTATCCCCTATAAATAGGGGTTGTCTAGGGCTGCGCCTCTCTTTATATTTGTGTTATAATTTACAAAAGAAGAACTACACAAAAATATTAAAAACCACTATGAGTATAGCCCCCTCTTTTTTTACACGCTTTAGAGAAAGTATATACCCAAAAAACGTATTTACTAAGGTAGGTCTTTTAATCGAAAGGTTAAGGTGTATTTACCCTTTGAATATTTTAATTCATCTTAAAGGTATAACGCACTGTGATTATTGATAAAGTTAAGGAGTATCCGTTTGTTAAGTTAACAAAAGATAAGGGTACTAATGAAATTTCATTCTATGCCCTGACTGTATTTAAGGATGTAAAAGCAGAAGCACGCAGTTCTAGTTTTGAACGGAAATCGGGTTCAATAGATGATCCACATATTTTAACAATTTCTGTTAATGTACAGCCTTTGCCAACTTTTAAACTAGAGATTGAAAAGCCGCAGCTAACTATTCACCATAGTAAACTTGGTACTTTCGAGCAAGACGAGATCATTGAAATTTGGTTAGAAAAGTATAATATTGATGGTAACCCTACGATGATAGCTTCGACTCAGGCTCAAACCGATCCTGCTAGTTCTAAAGAGAAAAAAGGCACAGTTACCACAGGAGATGCTGATGACGATATGTAACTAAGAAAGGAGTCAGATTTAAAACCAATAAATCTATTGCAGGTTTGTCTTTTTGATTAGTTGCTTATTCATCTATTTAACAATATACACAAAAGCATTTAGATAGTCGTCAATAAGAACTCAGTAGATTCTTATTCAGCACACAATTTTATTTCAATATTGCTGAGTATAAATATTCATTTATCTTTCTTGTAGTGTAGTGTTTCCCCTTGTTTACGAAAATGTAGAGAATGAAAAAGGAAAAATCATTTATAACCCTCATAATTACTTTCTTACTGTTCATTACACCCTTTTGGTCAGTAGCACAAAATCCGGATAGTGTAAGAGCTTCAATTAATGATTTAAAGGTGGCGTCATTTGACAGTATAGCCACAGAAAAAGGAAAAAAAGCCATTTACTTATCCAAGCAATTAGATAATCCCCAACTGCTATTTGATGCAAATAAATGGCTAGGAACTTTATACAGAAAGGGTGATCGTTACGACATTGCCCTCCATTACTACGATCAAGCAATGAAATCTGCTCCACGCACCTCAAATGCGGCTAGAAGTACAGCTATCATTCATTATCTTGTTGGAATAACCAAAAAGGCACAAGGAGCATTCGACGATGCCATGAAAGCACTCAACCAAAGCGAAAAACTCTTTGAAGAGGATGATCCACTGATACTTATTGTTTATAATGCAATAGGCGGTATTTACACAGATGAGGGTAAATATGTACAAGCTCTAGAGTATTTAAGTAGAAGCTACAAAGCCTACAAATCACTAAATGATACTATACAAATAGCTAAAACTCAATATAAATTGGCCAACTTATATCATAAACTAGATAGATATAAGCAGGCTTACGCCTTAGCTAAAAGAAGCTTAGATGTATTAAAGCAGACGGATGATGTACTTTTTTTGTCTAATATTTATAATACACTGGGAGCTATATGTATCGACTTAGAGGAGTACGAAGAAGCAGAAGTTGCCTTGAATAGTGGGCTTTTGATTAACAATATACCCCAAAGAGTAAAAGCGCATATCTTCAATAATCTCGGTAGTTTGTACAATGGAAAAAAAGATTACGATAGCGCATTAGAATATTACACAGAAAGTTATCAACTTTTTGAGAATCTTAACCAAAAGGGGGATTGCTGCACGGTAAGCAACAACATAGGAAAGATACATTACAACAAAGAGGAGTATAAAAAAGCAATTATTTATTTTAGTAAATGTTTGAATGCAGAGAGTAGATTTTATCATTTGATGGATCAATATGCCAATATAGGTGCGGCTTACCGTTGGTTAGGAGAGCAGGACTCAGCACTTCATTACTGGCAGCGATACGACACGATGAGAGTGTTCATAGAAAATGCTAAGGATAAGGCAGAAGAATTGGACGCAGAAAGGCGGGAGAAGGAAAATCTGTTGCTGGAGAATAGCAATTTGAAGAAAACTCAACAGCTAAGCAATAACCGAGCATACTGGCTAGTAAGTCTGTCGATTACACTATTTGCTTCTTTATTCCTCTTCCAAAGGTTACACAACAAGCGGCAGTTGGCAGAGAAAGATAGGATATTGGCAGAGCAAAAAGCTGTAAATATTATGAAGGAGGTGAATCTCAAAACGAATTATGCTCGACTGAGTGGGCAGGATGAGGAACGCAAAAAAATTGCTCAAGAGTTACACGATAATGTTGGTGCTATTCTTTCTACAATTAAAATATATTTTGGAAAATTAGGAAGAAAGATTGATTACGTCGAGGAAAAGAATAAGCAGCGCTATGAAGAAGCCTTTGAACTATTGGATACTGCTTATGATGAGATAAGACGAATATCGCAGCGCGTTTCAGATGCTAATCTAGCCAAATATGGTCTAGGTAGCCAACTGGAAAAGTTGGCAAAAACAATTGAGCGAGCTACTGATGAGCAAATGCAAATCAATCTAAAGTTGACAGGATTAGAGCAGCGCATAGAAGATTTTAGAGTGGAAGAAAACGTTTACAGCATTATTTTTGAATTAGTGAATAATGCCATGAAGCACGCTGAGGCATCCAAAATTAACATAACTGTCAAACAAATTCCTGATGGTCAACTCATGTTGTCAGTAGAAGATAATGGGATCGGTCTGGATGTCAAGAAAAAAGAAACAGATAGTGGTATTGGCTTGATGAATATAGAAGCTAGGGTGGATGATCTTGGAGGGCAGATTGCTTACCACTCTATTCAAGGTAAGGGAACTTCGATTGTTATTACTGATATTAATTTAAACTAAAAATTGCCTAGCGATATGAGTTTATTGTAGGAAAGATGACCTTTTTTTAACGTATTTCATTCTAACGCTATAACTTTAGTCTTTGAAAAATTATTGATAGCTATCAAAGGCTGGAGCTATGTCATCACTCTACAATAAAGATAACAAAAAAATTAATATCTTAATAGCAGAAGATCATCCTATTACGATGAGAGGTCTTATTTATTCCATAGAGGGTGAGTACGACAATTGGCATATTTGTGGAAAGGCGAAAAACGGAGGAGAAGCACTAGAAGTCTTAAAAAATCATGAAGTAACTATTGCTATCCTAGATATAAAAATGCCGTTACTATCAGGCATGGAACTTACTGAAATAATCAGAAATGACTACCCAAATACCAAAGTCATCATCTTCACCGAGGCAGTAAATGCTTATTTTATCCTAAAGCTCAAAAAATTAAACGTACTAGGATTTCTGGATAAGGGTTGTGGCAATGAACAAATTGTGGAAGCAATCAAAGCAGTATTGGATAAGACTATTTACTTTAGTAAACGAATAGAAGAGATGAAGGATCAAGTAGCTAAGTTAGCTGCTATGAAGTTAACCCCCCGTGAAATAGAGACGCTCAAATGGTTAAGTAAAGGTCATATGATCAAGGAAGTAGCCGATAAGATGAATATACAGAAAGTAACAGTGGACGATTATGTGAAGAAGATGAAAAAGAAATTTGGTGTAAATACCCGTACAGAATTACTCAATGCAGCCAACAGTTATGGTGTGTTGACATCTACAATAACTTGAGTGCAAATTCCACTCTATCTATACAGCAGCACCTATTCCCCGATAGAGATAGGTGCTCAAAATGAATCTAACATTACCTCCCTACCACTGATTATACTCAAACTATATTCCTTCTTCTTTATAAATGAATAACGGTGTTTTGGTGTGTAAAATCATGTGCTTTGTTACACTTTTATGGAAGGCACGTTCGATTAGGTTGCGACTTGGCGCATACATCGCCAACAAATCCACATCATGTGTATTCAAAAAATGCTCTAAACTTTCTGTAACTGAATCTCCCGTACTATCGTGAAAAGTAATATTTGTCGCAGCAGCGTTTTTGGCAAAAAAATCAGTCAAATCATCCATAGATAAGTTGGTGCGCTCGCCGGTATTAATGTGTGTAATATGATAGGAAGGCTTATAGGCTTCCAGCATCTGCATTACATTCCATATATGAAATACTTCAGATTCAGAGAAGTCCGTTGCATAAACTACGGTTTCAATGTTCTTAAAATTAGCCTCCTCTGGGATGACTAAAATATGGCAAGGAGCTTTCTTCACCACCTCAGTAGTGACACTACCGAAAGTAGCTTCAAAAAAATTATGCGTTTCTTTAGTACCCATGATGATTAGTTCAGCATCAGTGCGTTCCGCAATTTTATTAATCAAAATCGTAGGACCTCCTATTTCGACCTTAGAAGACGTGATTGGAATATGCTCTAAGGACTCACCAACCTGAGCCAATCCTAAGTTGACGAATGATTTGATCGCTTCTTCACTCGCAGCTACTCGAGATTGTGTCATGCTAGCAGACATAAGAGGAACATCTACTGCTTCATACTCAGGATAAACCACATTGATAAGTTCTATTGCAGCCTCATACTTATCCGCAAATTGAAGTGCATATCGAAAGGCATTTTGTGCAGTTTTAGAAAAATCAGTGGGGAGCAGAATCTTATTAATATTTTTCATGTAAAGTTAGTTTGTTTATCTATTCCGCCTAAAGATATTGCATAATGAGCATAGATAATCCTTAAAAAGTCAAGACTCAATATGATTTTTATCACCGTTCCTGCTTAAACACTTACGATAAGATGTAGGCATGCAAACAAAGTGTAGTACTTATAAATTAAGGAAAGCCGATATTTATTAGACTTCTACTGAATAGAAAATTTCTTTGGAGGCACCTGAAATTGGTTAGGAAGCCAGACCTGAAATCAATGAGTATGCGATGAACCCAACTTCATAACCAATTTCGAACAGATACTTATAACTTATACCAAATTATCTTATAGTACGCTTTTCTTTGATACGCGCCTTCTTACCTACTAGATTGCGTAAATAATACAACTTAGCTCTACGTACTTTACCCCTTTTGAGTAATTTAATTTCTGTGATAATTTGAGATGAATAAGGGAAAATACGCTCAACTCCCACACCATTTGACATCTTACGAACGGTGAAAGTACGAGTAGCACCCTTACCTTTGATTTGAATTACATCTCCTCGAAAAGACTGCAAACGTTCTTTACTACCTTCGATGATTTTGTACGTTACCACAATATTGTCTCCTGGTCTGAAATCAGGATATTCTGGTAAATTCAGCATTTGTTCGTTAACAAACTTGATCGCATCCATGACTAAATTTATTGAGATTTATTCAAGCTATACACACTGATAATCAATCTATTCGCTTAAATAAGTATTACAATTTATTTTGAGTTCTCTAAAATAGTTTGCAAAGGTACATTTTTTTATGGAATTAAATCAGTTATTTTTAGAACTTTTACTGCTGTAATTAGCTACTTATTTTTCGTCAAAACATCAATTACCTGATCTACCATACTTTCTGTTACGTCCAAGTGTGTAACAAACCGAAGCGTTTGCTCGCCAAAAGCAACAGCAAGGATACCCGCTTGCTTGAGTTCTTCAAGGAAGGAAGCTGCTGTTCTAGGCGGTTTCACATCAAATATTAAAATATTGGTATGGACGGGACGAATATTTTCTACATAGCTCAGTTGATGGAGTACTGCTCCAATTTGCTTCGCTCGATCATTGTCTTTTTTCAATCGTTCAACTTGATAATCAAGAGCATAGATGCCCGCTGCGGCTAAATAGCCAGCCTGTCGCATACCGCCGCCCATCACTTTTCGGAATCTTCTTGCTTGTGCAATGAATGCTTCTGTACCAATTAAAACAGAGCCGATAGGCGCACCTAATCCTTTAGATAGACATATAGAAATGCTATCAAACAGCCTGCCTATTGCCAGAGGGCTTTCTTTAGTTTCAACTAAGGCGTTGAATAATCTTGCTCCATCTAAGTGGCATTTTATATCGTTTGCTTTACCTAATTTACTTATTGGCTCAATTTCTTCTAAGGTGTAAAAGCTACCTCCACCTTTATTACAGGTATTTTCTAGTACAACCAGTTTGGAAACTGGCAGCCAATCATAGTTTGGTTTAATGACCTGCTTAACTTGTGAAGCAGTTATTTTTCCATTATTACCCTTTATCAAATTAATGGCAACCCCAGAATTAAAAGCATAGCCTCCCGTTTCGTATTGATAAATATGAGAATATTCATCACAAATTACTTCATCCAAAGGATTGGTATGCACCTTAATGGCAATTTGATTGGTCATTGTACCAGAAGGACAAAATAGCGCAGCTTCTTTGCCAAACATTTTTGACACTTTAGCTTCCAGTGCATTCACGGTAGGGTCTTCTTTAAATACATCGTCGCCTACCTCTGCTTCAAACATCGCTTGTAGCATGGCTTTCGTCGGTTTGGTAACCGTATCGCTCATTAGGTTTATCATCTATCAAACATATCTTTAATAAATTTTAATACAATGCAAATTAAGTCCATTTAGCAAAACTTAAAAATCCAGATTTAAATTTCCATAATTTCATCCTTTTGTGAAAATTACAACTTAAAATCGAAAGTTTAGCGTGCCTGCGGCAAATAGATTTTTGTTCCTTACTAAATCACAAATGAAGCCTTAAAACTATGCCTATCAAGAGTTGTTATTTATTCAGTGCCAACAGAAGAGATTTACTAATAGATAAAACACTTTAAACAGCCTTACTCAATAAGAATACAACAGTTAAAACAAAATAAAATGAATACAGAACAAGAATTAAAACAAGTAGTAAGAGAACGTTACGCTCAAATAGCAAAGCAAGGCAAAGCAGAGAATGCGGCTTCTTGTTGTGGTGCCACTACTCCTTCTAATAAGGTGTACAATATCATGGTGGATGATTATACAGGAACAGATGGATATGTAGAAGATGCAGACCTAGGATTAGGATGCGGTCTCCCTACACAATTTGCTAAAATTCAGAAGGGGGATATTGTTATTGACTTGGGTTCGGGAGCTGGCAACGACTGTTTTGTTGCTCGGCATGAGACAGGAGTGGAAGGAAAGGTAATCGGAATAGACTTTACACCTTCTATGATTCAGAAAGCCCGTGAAAATGCAGAGAAGCTAGGATACAACAATGTAGAGTTTCGCGAAGGCGATATAGATAGTATGCCAGTGAATAACAATGTGGCAGATGTTATTGTATCTAACTGTGTCTTGAATCTTGTTCCGAATAAGCCCAAAGTAATTAGAGAAATTTTTAGAGTGTTAAAGCCAGGTGGTCATTTTAGTATTTCAGATATTGTATTGGTTGGCAACCTGCCAGATGCACTTCGTGAAGATGCAGAAATGTATGCTGGATGCGTCGCTGGAGCTATTCAAAAGGAGGAGTACCTCCAACATATTAAAGATGCGGGCTTTCAAAACATTACCTTACAAAAGGAGAAAACTATCATTATTCCTAATGATATTCTTTCCAAATATCTTTCGGAGCAGGAAATAGATAATTTCAATTCGGGCGAAATAGGTATTTTCAGCATTACAGTGTATGCAGAAAAACTGGGTACGAAATCAGAAAAACCGAAGTTGAAACGCTCAGAACTTCAAAATCAAGGAGGCGGCTGTTCGCCTAATTCAGGATGCTGTTAATGCTCATCAATAATCAGATGTTGAGCGGCGTTTGATTGATTTAATTTCAATATCTCTTTTTGCTCGTTTGACTAGGGTGGTTTATACTTGCTGAGGTTTAGTTCAAGAAAGAACCAAACCTCAATTTTGCCCTAAGTTGATCGAACTACATCAAACAGAAATGAGCAACTTAGACATACGAATAAAATCTACGCCTTTATCTCCGCAGGATTGCATTGATTTCGTTGGTTCTGACAATGCTGGAGGTTCGACTGTATTTATTGGTACCGTCAGGAATCAAACAAGTGGCAAAGTAGTGATTCGTTTAGCATTTGAAGCCTACGAGCCAATGGCGATATCAGAAATGACAAAAATTGCTCAGTCCGTCCAACAAAAGTGGAAGGCGGAAAAAATAAGTATTCATCATAGAATAGGTACTTTAGATATTGGTGAAATCGCTGTTGTCATTGCTGTTGCTACACCGCATCGAAAAGCAGCTTTTGAAGCCTGTGCCTATTGCATTGATACGTTAAAACAGACCGTTCCTATTTGGAAAAAAGAATTTTTTGAGGACGGATCTGTATGGGTAGCCGCACACCCGTGAATGCACTAAACTGTTTAGCCGCTAGAAGCGTTACGCTTACTGGAAGCTAAATTGAGTTTCGAAATGTTTACTACTAGTTATAATTGTTCCATTTTAGCTTGAAAAGTTCACAATCAAAATATGAAAGCACTGCTAAATACCTGGGGGGTAATTATTATTGCTTGCTTAACTATTGGCTTAGCTCCTTATTCTCCCGAGCCTCATATTGTTGGTAAATTGCGGTGGATAATGGGGGGTGCAGAAGGCATGGCTTTGATAGACTGGGGGGATTTTTTATTCCATGGATTACCTTGGATTTTGTTAATTCGATTAGTTGTATTAAAATTGCTAAGGAAAATTTGATTTTTCCACTCATTTGAACAAATAAACAGAACAGAAACTATACCTGCTTTTTTTCGTAAGATCATCTAACCGAATAGATTCGATTAAAAATTAGATACTTTTGACATTCAAAGAATTAAATTTAGACCAGACCGTTTTAGACGGCTTAGACTCCATGGGATTTGAAAGTGCTACCCCTATTCAAGAACAAGCTATTCCCATCATCCTAGAAGGCAGAGATTTGATCGCCTGCGCTCAAACTGGAACAGGAAAAACTGCGGCTTTCCTACTGCCTATACTACATCAATTAGCAGCAAATCCACAAGAAGGTGTTAGTACACTGATTTTAGTGCCTACGCGTGAATTAGCAATGCAAATTGACGAGCAATTAGAAGCATTTGCTTACTTTACTGGTGCAAGTTCCATTCCTATTTATGGTGGGCAAGGCAAAGAGTCATTCAACCAAGAAAAACAAGCATTGACAAGCGGTGCAGATGTTATCATTGCTACTCCGGGGCGTTTACAAGCGCATTTGAATCTAGGCTATGTAAAATTTGACGAGATAAAATATTTTATCCTAGATGAAGCAGACCGTATGCTTGATATGGGCTTTGTGAATGACATTAAGAACATTGCCAATTACTTGCCAAAGAAGAAACAAACGCTACTATTTTCTGCTACAATGGCATCAAAAATTGAAAAGTTTGCAAATACCATCCTTAATGATCCAGCAAAAATAAGTCTAGCCGTATCAAAACCAGCAGAAAATATCCTACAAGCTGCTTATTTAGTAAATAATGACCAAAAGCTACCCTTGGTGGAATATGTTTTAAATCCTTCCAGAAGTAAAGAGGGACTGGTTTTGATTTTTTCATCTTCTAAGTTAGGTGCAAAGGAAATAACTAGAGCACTCAGTGATAAAGGACTGGATGTGGCAGAAATGCACTCCGACTTAGCACAAGACGAGCGCAAACGCGTGTTGCGGCAATTCGAGAGCGGTCAACTTCAAATACTAGTGGCAACCGATATTTTATCCAGAGGAATTGACGTCGATGGCATTCGCTTAGTCATCAATTATGATATGCCCCCAGATCCAGAGGATTACATCCACAGAATTGGTCGGACCGCGCGCGCAGAAGCCACTGGAACAGCCATTTCTTTTATTACTCGACGCGATCAAAATAGGCTAAAAAAAGTAGAAAATCTTATGGAAAAGAAGGTTCATATACTACAGTTACCAAAATCCATAGAGACGATAAAATCAAGCAGTAGAGGCTCTTCTAAATCATCAGGGCGATCAAGTCGCACAAAATCAGGATCAGCAAGGCAGAAGCGATGACAAAATTTAGCGTCAGATCACTACTAAAAATCTGACGCTTCTAAGAAAACCAAGCTATCCATGTACTTCTTGCAGAGCCTTTATAATTTCTTCTTGAGTATGCAAAGTTTTATCTTGAGCATACCATTTCTGTAAATCTGTCTTTACCTGAGTCCAAAATGCACTGCGTTCCTTTTGATCCTCTATCGTTTTCACTTTATCTTTTGCTTCTAGCATCAAACCTTGAGCATCTGTTGGTCGAGGACCCCAGCTGCCAAGCACTTCATTTGTTTCACTATCTAGAATAATGAGCTTTGGAATAGAGCGCGCCCCATTGGTCAAAAATCCATCCATAATATCTAAGTGCTGATCTCGAAGGATCAGTTTAAGTGCGACATTTTCAGTAAGATCAGCTAAATGATTCATCACTGGAATCACTTGAGCCGCATCAGCACACCAGCCTTCCGTTAACACCAACCAAGTGATTGGGCGATCGTATGCTTTCATGAACTGAATCGTTTCTTCCGTCAAGCGGCTTTTTCGATCCAAACGATTCATTCGGCCAATGTTTAAACTGGTATAATGTAGCATGGCTTCGCTATGGTCATTGCCCGTAGTCTTTTCTTGTAGCATTAGGTCATCTATCAGTTTGCGGTAAATCTCATAGCTCATTGCATTTTCTACCACTTGATTGTCTATAAATTGCATAAGTAAGTTTGTTTAATTTATTTCTTGAAATTAAAATATCATTTTGTAACCATTATCTTACATTTCATTAACTGGACTGGTTGAAGCAACTAATATGAAATACATCAATTTATCTTAATTAAGAACAAATATGAAATAGTGTTGATTTAAAAATCTGTAACCAGTATATCCGAATAAGTAACTAAAATACACATGGCAAGAACAATTCGTCAATTGCTGGGCGTAAATGCAGGCAAAGAATGGGATCAAATTTATAGTAACAGAAATCCTTATGGTTACAATCCATTAAAAAACATCTTTAGTGCTGTGCGTTCCTTTCACTTGATGGAAGACGACTACCCCTTCGGGAAAGTGCCTGCCAGTGCTGCGCCAGACGTTGCACTGCCAGGTGGTAAAAAAGGATGGGCAAGAATGAACAACTACAACCTGCGCTACAAAAAATGGAAAAAGGACTTCAAAACGCTGCGGGTTACGCTTTCAGGAATCGTCAAATACAGCGAAGATGGGAAAGTGCTTGAAATGCGGAAATTCCCGAACACTTGGTATGCCATGAAAGAATGGGGCGCAACTCCCATCGAAATCAAGAAAAATGCAGCGCTATACGCCAATGCTTTTTTTAGATTGCACAATCCTGTTCAAGCATTAGATTATCCATTGGTAAACATATTAGAAATTGGTAATGAACCTTGGGGAGATATTGGCGTGGAAGGCTTTAAACAAGTAGCAAAAGGTATAATTAGTGCTTACAAATCCTACTATAAGCAATCGCCTAATTTAGCTTTAAGCGTGGGAGCTTTTCAGGCACACAATCCCAGTAGTATTTGGAGCTGCAAATATTGTAGCTACCCATCCGGGGATTACATCGCCAATATGCTAGATGAAGAAATACTGGAAAACATTGTGGAACTAACCGTTCATCCTTACAGTTTTACAATTGGAACGGTACAACTCGTAGAACCCCCTGAATCAGAAGCCTCTGATTTCTCGCATGTAGAATCTATGTTAGCCTATCGCAACAAGGTAGGAGCAAACCGTTTAAAATTAGCATCTACAGAGTTCGGTTGGGATAGTGAAACTATTGGAGAGGTGGCACAAGGACTTTACTTAGTCCGAAATATTTTGCAAATGGCACGCATGGGCTTCGATGACTTATACCTATATGAAGGAATTGATAATCCTGGACTCAAAGGATTGTATGGTTCATCTGGCTTATTTAAAGCTACATTGCCAGGCAGAGTAATTGGAGCACCCAAAATGGCTTACAAAATACTGTTACAAATGGTGCATGAGTTGGGAGCGGTGCAATTTAAAAAAGTAGTAGAAGAATCGCAGGAAGTATATGCCTATTGGCTGGGTACAGAGGAAGAATTAACACACTTAGTTGTTTGGCGACCTACTGATGTTAATAATCAAGCACTAGCAGATCGTTCTGAGTGGATAAATTTATCCATCAAACAAGAGTATAACTTCAACACTCGTTATACAAAGCTAGATGGAGCGATAGAATTGAATAAAGATTTGACTTACAATCGTACCTTGCGAGAACATCTAACGAAAGATGCTTTGGAACAAACATCAAATGGCATTCGAGTCAAAGCAAGTCCTGTCCCATATATTTTTGAGCTGACAAAAAGATAAAATAAAGGAGCATGAAATTAAATATCTATCAAGTGGATGCCTTCACAGAAAAGGTCTTTAGCGGTAATCCTGCCGCTGTTATCCCCCTAAAACAATGGCTGCCCGATGAAACGATGCAGGCTATTGGCAATGAAAACAACCTTTCAGAGACCGCCTTTTTTGTACCTAATGGTGATGTATTTGAGTTGCGATGGTTCACGCCAACCACTGAAGTCCAACTTTGTGGTCATGCTACGCTTGCTACTGCTCACGTCTTGTTTGAGCATCTAGGATATGAGCCATCTTTTATTCAATTCTCCACCAAGAGCGGCATACTCAAAGTGAGCAAAAGTGCAGATCAATATGTCATGGATTTTCCTGCGGATGAACCGCAAATTATTGCTCCACACCATTTAATCCAAAGAGGGCTGCCTGACGTTAACCTCTTAGAATACTACAAGGGAAAAGACGACTATCTAGTTATTGTTCGTGATGAAGCCACTGTTCGGGACTTAATTCCAGATTTCAAAATATTAAGCCAGCTCGACTCTAGAGGCATCTTGGTAACGGCTAAAGGAGAGGAAGTAGATTTTGTCTCACGATGTTTTTTCCCTCAATCAGGTATAGACGAAGACCCTGTTACTGGTTCTGCTCATACCTTGTTAACGCTCTATTGGACCAAACAGCTTGGCAATAAATCACTCATTGCCAAACAATTATCAACAAGAGGAGGCAATTTAATTTGCCAGCAAAAAAATGATCGAGTTATTCTAAAGGGGCATGCAGTAACTTATATGGTTGGAGAGATACTTAGTGGTTACTGATTTTTCTTCTTTAGCAAAAAGTGGATTTATTTGCACAAATATTACAGTATGAATTTTTCTTCAAAACTAATAGAAGAGGCAGTACAAGCATTTTCGAGCTTGCCAGGCATTGGTAAAAAAACAGCACTACGACTAGTGCTGCACTTAATCAATCAAGATCAAAACAGCACAGAACAGCTTACCGATGCGATTAAAAATATGCGTCGAAATATTCAGCATTGCCAAATTTGTTATAATATTTCTGACGATACGGTTTGCTCCATTTGCAGCGACCTACGTCGTGATCGCTCCGTTGTTTGTGTTGTAGAGTCCATTCGAGATGTTCTAGCCATTGAGGAAACAGGACAATACAGAGGTTTGTATCATGTGCTAGGAGGCGTAATCTCCCCCATTGAAGGCATTGGTCCGAGCGATTTGAATATTGATTCGCTGCTCACACGCGCACAGTCCGATGAAGTCAAAGAGCTCATCATGGCAATTAGTCCAACTATTGAAGGCGATACTACGATGTTTTACATTTCCAAAAAACTTAAAGGCACAACCGCACAGGTTAGTGCTATTGCAAGGGGAGTGTCCTTTGGAGGCGAGTTGGAGTATGCAGATGAATTGACGCTAGGGCGATCCATTGTAGCTAGAGTGCCTTATTATTTAAGGGAAGAGTAAAACTTGATCGCAATTTTAAAGTTTAACAGAGGCAAGCACTCAATGAACATCATAAGTTCATAAACGTATTTATTGATCTAATAAGGACAATAGTATAAACAACAAGAAAGAATGTTTCCAAAATACGACGTAATAATAGTAGGGGCAGGGCATGCAGGATCAGAAGCGGCAGTAGCGGCAGCAAACATGGGTTCAAAAGTATTGCTGGTAACGATGAATATGCAAACTATTGGCCAAATGTCTTGTAATCCAGCTATGGGAGGTGTGGCAAAGGGGCAGATTGTGCGAGAAATTGATGCCATGGGAGGCTACTCCGGTATTGTAACCGACCATACTATGATCCAATTTCGGATGTTGAACCAATCAAAAGGTCCAGCGATGTGGAGCCCAAGAGCACAGAGTGATCGAATGATGTTTGCTGCCAAATGGCGCAAAATGCTAGAAGAACATCCCAATGTGGACTTTTGGCAAGAAATGGTAAGCAGTATTATCATAAGAGATAGCATTGTGAAAGGTGTTCGTACCAGCATGGGCTTGGAGATTGAAAGTAAATCTGTGGTGCTGACGAGTGGCACTTTCTTAAATGGATTGATTCATATTGGTGAAAAACAATTTGGTGGCGGACGAGCAGGAGAACGAGCAGCTAAAGGCATCACAGAGCAGCTAGTGGAATTGGGCTTTGAGTCGGGTAGAATGAAAACAGGCACGCCGCCGAGAGTGGACGGACGTAGCCTAAACTGGGATGCTATGGAGATACAACCCGGCGATGAAGAGCCAGGTAAGTTTTCATACAGTGATACCCCAACGCTAAATAAGCAAGTACCCTGCCACGTAACTTATACAAGTCCTGAGGTGCATGAAATTCTCAAAACTGGTTTTGATCGCTCCCCTATGTTCAATGGTCGAATTCGAGGCTTAGGTCCTAGATATTGTCCTTCAATTGAGGACAAAATTGATCGCTTTGCAGATCGAGATCGCCACCAATTATTTGTAGAACCTGAAGGTTGGGACACGGTAGAGATTTACGTTAATGGCTTTTCTTCTTCTCTACCAGAAGATGTGCAATATAAGGCGTTACGAAAAATTCAAGGTTTTGAAAATGCCAAAATGTTCCGACCAGGTTATGCAATTGAATACGACTTTTTTCCACCTACACAGTTGAAGCCATCACTGGAAACTCGCTTGGTGAAGAATCTATTTTTTGCAGGACAAATCAACGGGACAACAGGCTATGAAGAAGCGGCTTGTCAAGGTATGATGGCAGGGATTAATGCACATCTAGCCATCCAAGAAGAAGAACCGCTTATCGTCAAGCGATCGGAAGGTTATATTGGCGTTTTAATTGATGATTTAGTAAATAAAGGCACAAAAGAGCCATATCGAATGTTCACTTCGAGAGCGGAGTACAGAATTTTGCTACGTCAAGATAATGCGGATTTGCGTTTGACTCCAATTGCTCATCAACTAGGCATTCAAGGAACAGACGAGCGCATGGAACGAGTACAAGCTAAAGCAGCAGCAGCTAAAGCTATTGAACGATTCTTAGAGCGCGTCAGCGTAACCCCTGACCAAATGAACGGATATTTAGAGCGTAAAAATTCTACTCCCATCAAACAGCAAGTAAAGCTACAAGGTATCTTATTACGTCCTCATGTGAATATGAACGAACTGCGAGAAGTGCTACCCGACTTGCATGAATTTATGAATCAATACAAACAAGAGTTTGTGGATTTAGTGGAAATCAATATGAAATACGCTGGCTACATCAAGAAAGAAGAAGAAATGGTTGAAAAGATGAACCGTCTAGAAGCAGTAAGGCTTTACGAAAACTTTGATTACCGAAATATCAATTCCCTTTCGGCAGAGGCCAGAGAGAAATTGTCGCAATTGAAGCCCCGAACAATTGGTCAAGCAAGCCGCATTAGCGGGGTGAGTCCTTCTGATATTTCGGTCTTGCTAGTGCATGTAGGGCGGTAATGATTAGACGTGGAAATGGCATTTTTCATTCGCACCTATTGCAAGTTCATCTGAGTCCTAGCATGTTCATTACACTGCTTTTATCTTTGTTGTAAAATAAAAAAAATGGGAACAATCACTGTTAGAACAGCCACTGAGGAAGATTTACAAGCCATTCACCAATTGGTCGAAGAATTGGCGACCTATGAGAAAGCGAAACACGAGTTTGTAGTAACACTCGAAGCCTACAAGAGAGATATGAAAGCTAATATTTTTGAAGCCTTAGTGGCAGAGCAAGAAGGGCAAATTATTGGTATGGCACTCTACTATATGGCATATTCCACCTGGAAGGGCAGAATGATGTATTTAGAGGATTTTGTAGTTAAGGAAGCCTATCGTCAGCAAGGAGTTGGGCAGTTGCTATTCGATGCTTTCGTAGCAGAGGCAAAGGCACAAAAATGTAGTTGTGCTAAGTGGCAAGTATTGGATTGGAATACACCAGCCGTAAAATTCTATGAGAAGAATAATGCCATCATTGAAAAAGAGTGGTGGAATGGAAAACTCTACTTTAACATGCTTCCATAGTTGAGTTTCGTCATTAGTTGCCCTGGATTCCACCAAGTCAAACTATCCAAACAAACTATGTTCTTCCGCCCTGATGCGATTGATGACTTCTCCCATATCTTCTTGATTGTGTTCAAAATCAAGCTCATCAATGTTGATGATAACCAGCTTGCCTTCATCATACTTTCCAATCCATTCTTCATAGCGTTCGTTGAGGCGTTTAAGGTAGTCTAGGCTCATATTTCCTTCATAGTCACGCCCACGTCGCTGAATATGCTCAACCAGTTTTGGAATACTCGCTTTTAGATAAATTAAAATGTCAGGTGGCTTTATTTGAGACGACATTGTGTGGAAAAGACGACTGTAATTATCAAAATCTCTGGATGACATCAAGCCCAAATCGTGTAAATTCGGAGCGAAAATATAAGCATCTTCGTAGATGGTTCTATCCTGAACTATAGCTTTATTACCATTTTGAATTTCTAAAATCTGCTTGTAGCGACTATTCAAGAAATAAATTTGTAGATTAAATGACCATCGCTTCATATCTTCATAGAAATCACTCAAGTAGGGATTGTCGTCAGTAGATTCATAATGCACTTCCCACTTGAAGGCTTTGCCCAGTTTAGTGCAAAGCGTTGTTTTTCCAGCACCAATATTTCCAGCAATGGCGATGTGTTTTATCATATCTTTCTTGAATAGTTACGTTTTAATTTTTTGCTAATTGCAATAATAACGATTATTCGCCAAACGCATAGCCAATTGGATTCAAAGTTAATTAGTGCTTTGCAACTTGAAGTCAAGTCCAAGCGCTAGTTTACATTTATCCAAACACTACCTGAAAATAAAGCTGCTACTTTAGAGGTGTCAGAGTATATCCTGCTGCCTCCAAAAGGCGAATCACTCCTTTATCTCCCGCTAAGTGTCCAGCACCTACTGCAAAAAAGGTAGGTTGTTTTGCCATAGATTTGACCATCAGTGGAATCCATGCTTCATTTCGTTTGACTAGCAGTATGTCTTCGTACTCTCCAAAACCTTCCTCGTCACTACTCACCATTTGCTGCATTGCTTCCAAATCTTGTCTTTTATAAAGCTCAACCATTTCTTTGAATTGATCTTGACTAGCATCGCTATTTTTTATCCCATCTACTAGCATTTGCGCCTGAGCTTTGTAAGGAATCTGATCGAATAGTCCCATTTGAAACTCTATGGTCTCCAGCCCTCCAATGGGCTTACTTTGCACCTTTGCTTTGTCCATCAGTTCAAATTCATAAGATACGATCTCTCCTGAAGCCATTTTATCTGGTGAAACATCACCTGAAGCCAATGCAGATAAAAACATAGGTTTCATGCGCTCTAGCAACACTAAAGGCAAGCCAATTTTGGAGAAGTGATCTTCGATTAATTGATAATCCTCTTTTGATACTAAGTCTCGCAGAGTAGTGCCGCCCTCCATAAATGCCTTCATCATCATAGACATCTGTGAAGCCATGCTATTCATATCGTCGAGCTTAATTTCAAAAGTAATAAGATCACTTGCTTCAAAGGCTTCTTCCATTACTTCTGTGAATAAAAAGTCCTGCTTGTCAATCATGTGAATAGTGCCAAAAACGTAAGATGACTTTTCAAGCCCATTTCCCGATACCTCCCATAATAGAGAATTGCGGTCTAAAGTATCTTGAACTACCAACGAATCCAGCGACTCATTTGACAAAGAATCCGTATCGCTTGATTGCCCCAGCACGAAATAAGGCGTACAGAATAATAAAGTAGTTAAGTAAATTAATGATTTAATTTTTTTCATTTTAAAGTCTGTAAAGGTTGAATGATACTTATTAAAATTGTTTCTTGTCCATTTGGTTTAGCAATATAGGATTCTTTGCTTGAGTAAATTACTTTTGTGCATTCGCTATCAGCCAAATAGCAACGACCGAGAAGATAAGATTAGGAATCCAAACGCCTAGCAGTGTTGGAATGGCATCATTAGCGGCAAAGGTAGTAGCGAATTTAGAAAGGAAAATATAAATTGCTCCCATTCCAATGCCCAATGCCAAATGCAAACCCATGCCACCTCGCACTTTTCTCGCTGCCACCGCCATTCCAATAATTGTGAGGATGAGTACAGTAACAGGCTCTGCACTACGTTTGTGCATTTCAATCTCATAGACTTGTGTGTTGCCTACTCCTCGCGCTCGCTCACGCGTGATGAATCTCGAAAGCTCTCCCGTTGTCATTCCTTGCTTTTGATTGTTGTAGTAGATAAAATCTTGATGCCTTAAATTGAGTGTTGTATCTATTCGTTTATTTCTTCCTATGGTAAAGGTTTCTTCTTCGTCATCAAAAGTTCGGATTTCGTAGTTGTGCAGCCGCCAACGGTTGGGTTCTCCTACCCATTCTGCTTGACTAGCGGAAATGAGTCTAGTCAGCTTACCATCTTCAAACTTTTCTAAGCGAAACTCTCTAATATTGGTATCCACTTGACTAAAGGTGCGTGCAAAAATCTTTGTCTCAGGATCAATAAAGAGGTGTACATGGTTCATGCGTGCTCGATCACTTTCAGGATAGATGTACTTATGCTCAAATGACAAACGACCTTTATTTGCTAGCGGGATGATAAGGTGATTACCCACAAAATACATAATGCTTATGATTCCTCCAGCTATTAAATAGGGAATCATTATTCTTCTAAAACTTATGCCAGCATTGAGGATGGAAATAATTTCAGAATTATAAGCCATTCGAGAAGTGAAAAATATTACCGAAATCAAGGCATATAAAGCCCAGAGTTGTCCATTGATGTAAGGAATATAATTCAGAAAATGATCAAACAGTACTTCATTAAGCGGTATCGCTTGGCGAATAAACTCATCTACCTTTTCGCTAAAGTCAAATACAATGGCTACTAGCGTGAACAGCATAGCCGTAAAGAAAAAAGTTCTTAGATATTTCCCTACGATGTAACGATCTATTGTCTTCATGGTAGATAAATGTAGTTAAAAGTACAATCTAAGCGGTTAACGCTATTTGTTTAAGAATGTCGGTTTATTTTAGCAACTTTTGCTTTTTAATAACTTTCAGAACTACTTCATCAAGCCTTCTAATAGCCAATTTGCCAATGCTTGCCGATTGCTTTCAAGCACAATACGCTGCTGATCTCTATAGTGACTAATGTTTCCTAATTCAATATAAACTGTTGTGGGCTGGCTTTCTCTAAGCATGTGTAAGTCGCGACCAGTTACAGTGCCGTGGTATTCCCCATTAGCTCTGTACTTTTCATACTTGCTTTTCATAGTGCGATGCAATTGCTCGGCTACTTTCTTACCTGATTTACTCACAGGATGATGGTAAAAAAATAAATCTACCGCTTGCCCTCTGCTTCTTGAATCTACATGAATCACAATCACCAATTGCTCTGTTACGCCTTTCCACTTATTTTTTTCATAAAGATCATTAATAACATCCGTGCGCTGCGTCAAACGCGCTTTTTGGCTTCTATATATTTTTTGATTTCCCCACACTACTTCGTCCTTATCGCAATCCAAGTACATTTCAGCGCGAATGCCATCATTAGGATCGCGCGTAATCATATAAGCTGTTGCTCCATGAGCAATCAAATTTCTACAAAATCGCAGCGCTACATCATAAGCATATTCATCTTCGCAGAGTTGATATCCACCTCTTTTACCAACTGCTCCCGGATCAGGACCGCCATGCCCTGCTACAACATAGAATACCTTTCCAACCAAAGCACTACTTTCAAGAGGAGTATAGGCATATTGAGTACCAAAAATTGGGAAGGTACGCTTAGAAGTTTCCGCTACTGCGAGGTCTTTATCTTTTAAAGAAACTACTTCAGCAGGTGGCACGGTTTCGATTTCTTCTGTAGCTTTTTCCTCTTGTACACTGACGTTCTTTTCTGTCTCATTTTCGCCATCAGGATTAGGTATCTCTAGTTCTTGCCCTCCTTGACAATGTAGTTCATGGTATGGTACCCATAGAATGCGACTTTCAGCATACGTTAATTGACGCAACTGTTTGGCTAGTAACTCATTGTTGTAATCTCGAATTCGCACTGCTCTATCCCAATCAGAAATTTCTAATGTAGAACGAATACTTTTACCATCATATTCATAAATAAGAATGGGCAGGTAATATTTACGTCCTTTTATTAGGCTGGCATTTCTACCGAGCTTATTCAATTGGTAGAACTGATTAAAATTACAAGCATAACCATCCAATTGATAACGGCGCAGTAAAGAATATACCCCATCTCCTTCCAAAGCAGACACGCTATGAAACGCTGGTTCGGCTTGCAGCAGCATACTGCTCACTATTAACAATGCCGTGATAAAATATTTGATAAACATTCAACTTCTATTTTGATGGTTGGAAGTATGCAAAACTAATAATAATCAACGTGGCAATCTCTCATTCGGAGTTTGGAATTATCTCCATTTTTTAATTAGCCAACTACTCACTCGTTGAATACCGCTCATACCCAAACGGTTCAACAATAAGAAACAGCCACGATGAAAAAAACTAGAAACTTTAAAACTAGAAACTACATGAACTACTGCTTATTACTTAATTTAGCTTTTAATTAAGATTAATCTATTGCAATTAATTAAAGAAATAGCAGAACTCATTAGAAAAGATTTACTGCTCGAATGGCGACAAAAATATGCCATTGGAGGAATCTTACTTTATGTGTTTTCTACCGTTTTTGTTGTTTATATTGCGGCAAGCGAAATAGAAGCAAGCGTTTGGAATAGTCTTTTTTGGATCGTTGCCTTGTTTGCTTCTGTGAACGCTGTTGCCAAAAGTTTTGTCCAAGAGAACAGCAGTCGCTCGATTTACTATTACACATTGCTCAACCCCACAGCAGTTATTTTATCGAAGATGATTTATAATTTTCTATTGCTGTTGCTGCTTATCACCATAGCTTATGGTGCATTCGTCTTATTTATTGGTAATCCTGTGATCCATTGGAATAAATTTTTATTTGCTATGTTGCTCGGCAGCACAGGATTTTCCATTGCGCTGACTTTTATTTCTGCTATTGCCTCAAAAGCAAACAACAGTGCAACTTTAATGGCAATTTTAGGTTTTCCCGTCATTATTCCTATTTTATTAACAGTAGTCACTCTTTCTAACCAAGCCTTTCAAGAAGTGTTAATGATAGACAATAGCAGCAATAGCATTAATTCTCTAGTTGCAATAGATTTAATTTTATTAGCCGCTGCTCTCCTACTGTTTCCGTATCTTTGGCGCGATTGAACTGGCTATTTTAGTAAATGTTTTAGGAGAAGAAATTAATAAAAATACTCTATGCAAAAACATGGATATAAAATATTAGGCGTACTCATATTAATTTATAGCTTTGTTGTAGGCATGATTGTTCCGCTCACGCCAGGAATAGTAGAAGCATCACCACAAAGAGCCAAAGCAGGAGATAGCATACAGATAGAAATAACAGGCTACAACTCAAGCTATAGAAAAGGTGAGGGAAGCATGAAAGCATGGATCAAACTAGATAGCCTTCACACTATTCAAGCAAATCAAATTTTAGTAAAAGATGATCGCCATGCAACTTTAACATTCAACTTACCTTTTTATTTGCCCACTAGCAATAAAGTTGCCGATGGCACATTGATTATTGATAATGCCATTGATGGGACTTCGGTCTTGCCAAGTGCTTTATTCATCACACAAGATGATATTGATGTAAGTGAAGGAAGTAGGCTTTGGCAGTCAACAACTATTAGTAATCTCAGTGAACGCAGTTTTATGACTTTCCCTTTCAGAAATATTTTGCAAGAAACTATCCGCAATACTTATTTCCATGTTTCCCTTTGGTTTGCCATGATTTTTCTTTTGGGAGCAGCCGTTTGGAACGCTGTAGCATATCTAAGAAAAGGCAGTGAACTCAGCGACAATAAGTCGGCTTCATTCACGCAAGTTGGTCTGCTATTTGGCATTTTGGGCTTGGTAACGGGAGCTATCTGGGCAGAATTTACCTGGGGTGCATTTTGGAGTTGGGATGTGAAACAAAACACCACTGCTATAGCTTTGCTGATCTACCTAGCTTATTTTGTACTGCGGAATTCTTTTGACGATCAAGAACGCAAAGCTCGCATTTCATCCGTTTATAGCATTTTTGCCTTCGTTTCGCTCATTATTCTAATTTATATCATTCCAAGAATGACAGATAGCTTGCATCCGGGTAATGGTGGCAATCCTGCTTTCGGTGGTGAAGATTTAGACAATACAATGCGAATGGTCTTTTATCCAGCTATCATTGGTTGGACGCTAGTAGGTGTTTGGATCGCCAATTTAGTGATTCGAGCAGAACGGCTGAATACTCATTTCTTAGAGTTAGAGTAAAAAATATGACCTTGTAACCGTTTCCTAGTGATTGTACATTCGCTACCAAATTTGATAATCGGCTTTGTATCTTTGTAGGCAAATGATCGCTTATCAATTCATTAAAACTATGAAATTCAATCAATTTAAGGAAGAGCTACAAGAACTAATTATTGAAGGAAATACACAGGATGCCGTTAATCAGCTGCTGAATATTTGCAGAGAAGTACAAGGAGAATATGAGGACGAAGTGATTGTTTTAGCTGGCCGTTTGAAGCAACTGAAAGACAGAGAAATAGCAGGCGTATTAGATCATGACGATGCTGACCGTCAATCTAATGCTATAAAATATGATCTACTTCAAATCATTGATGCACTCGATCAAGACCCTGCCGTAGCAAAATATTTTGGGCTATCTACTTCACAACCAAAGCCTTCTAAGCCTGAAAATCGTTTATTGATGCCCACTGTTATAGTAACGTTACTAGTGGGACTTGCTGCTGGTCTTTTTTACCTTTCCAATCAGCGTAATCCTAGCAGTGATATTCAGGTAGAAGAATCAACAGATATTGTACTGCCCAAAAAGAATGAGAAAACAATTACTAAGCCAATAGCAACCCCAGAGAGAACACCCGAACCTATTGAAAATAAGAATGATCGACCAACGCCAGCTAATCGCAAGCCTGAAAATTCCAGCAATGAACTCCACGCTGACGAAGAACCTAACAACACCATCAACACAGCAATACCTCTATTAATTAATCAATCTACTAATGGATTGATTACGCCCAACAAAAAAGATGTTGATTATTATAAAATTCAAGTAGATGAGCACAAAAATTCAGTGGTATTTGAAGTTAAACCTATCTCAGCGGATATGCTAGTGGAACTAACTGTATTTGACGAACGAGGTTATTCCATGGGGAAAACTAGAGCTGAAGATAATGGAGCGGTTGCAAAAATGCCCGTCAAGATCAAAGGTGCTATTTACAGTGCAGAAGTAAAAGGGGCTATTAATACGTCGGGAAGTTATACGATTAAAGCATATTACGAGTAAATGAAGGATACCTACTGGCATAAAGGGATGAGAAAAAAACTGGTCGAGCAGTTGAAAAAGCGAGGTATCAAGGATGAAAATGTGTTAAAAGCTATTAATGCTTTACCGCGTCACTTTTTTATGGAGAAAGCTTTTGAGGAGCAGGCATATGAGGATAGCGCTTTCCCAATTGGTAATGAGCAAACGATTTCACAGCCCTACACTGTCGCTTTCCAAACGGAACTGTTGAGCGTAAAAAAAGGAGATGAAATACTAGAGATTGGTACAGGCTCAGGTTATCAAGCAGCCATATTGGCCTTGTTAGGTGCAAAAGTATATACTTTAGAACGGCAGGAATTGCTTTTTCAAAGAGCTAGAAAACTCCTTCAATCGTTAGGAATTTATCAGGTGAAATGTTTTTTCCACGACGGCAATAATGGACTTCCCAAAAATGCGCCCTTTGACAAGATAATACTTACAGCCGGCAGCGAAGAGTTGCCTACCCAACTGATCGAACAACTGAAAGTTGGTGGTATCATGGTCGCTCCTATTGGTAGTGAAACTCAACAAATGTACCGCGTCCTAAAAACAGACAACTCCAAATTTACAACAGATGTACATGGAGTATTCAAATTTGTTCCTTTTAAGAAAGGGGTAAAAAAGTTGAAGGAGTAGTAGTGATACAACAGCTATGCTTCAATCGTTGCTAAGTTTGTCCTAATAGAAATAAAGAATTCCATCTTTCCTTATTACTTGACTCCACAAGTAACTAGAACTTAGAGTTTGGATGCGCTTCCTATGGTATGGTAATTTTTTGTGTCAAAAAAGCGTTCATAATCGTCAATTATGTCTGTCTCATACCACACTAGCCAGTAAGTTTTCCCAATTTTTTATAAGTACGTTGCTGATCAACCAGATAGATCAGCCTAAGGAAGGGTTCTGTACTTACTTTTTTCAGTCGTCGAAGATTATTATTCGAATTAATAATTCATCCTATACTCAGATTGCTGATTTCAATTCTAACAGTTGAAAACTTAGCACATTTTCATCAAACTCAGGATTCATCGGATTTCCTGTCGAAAGGTAAAGTCCTTCATTTCCAATAAAAAAGTTGAAAAAGTTGTATTCCTTTCCTTCAAAGATAGTTTCTCCCAGAACATTAAGGTTTTTGTCAAGAATAATTATGGAAAAACTTGGTGGAAAATCTCTGAATTGATCTAAATCAGCGTTAGATAAGTCTTCTGCGGGAAGTTTTACAAATCGATAAAATACTTCCTGTTTTTCATCATATAAGAGGCTCCAATACTGAGGTGCATTTATTTGGTATTTCCAGTAGCCCATTAAACCAATGTTTTCTTTTAAGGGGGAAAATTTTTCAAAATATCGGCTCGGAGCATTTACCTTATGAAGGTTTGATAAATCGTCAGAATAAAATATGTTATGATCATTTTGGAAAGACCAGTATAGATTCTTTTTATCTGCCAGTGAAGATAGGTAATAATTCACAGGACCTCCATCAAAATATTTTTTAGGTAAATATATTGGAAGAGTGCTAAATTTAGAAGTAGCAGGATTAAAAGACAGAAACAGAGGCTGTTCGAAGGCCATATTGGAATTAGCTAGTTCAGAAGGCGTTCCACTCAATTGTTGGGGAAGAACAAAAGCATTTCCCAAAGTCACAAAATCATTCGAGATTTTTGAGGCTAAAGAAGTGTAAGTTCCAGTATCACTGTAATCATACTTTTGCAAGATATGTCCATCACTATTAACTCGGTATAAGATAGGTTGACCAGAGGATGATACGAAAAACTCTTTATCAGAAATTGGACTAATTCCCGTCACATTACCTACACCGTTTTTCCCTTGTCTTTCAAACTGAATTTCTTTGATAAGTTCTTGAGTTTGTGTAGAAAATACTAATAATGAGTTAGAACTTTTATTTAAATAAAAAATAGAAGTTTTATCATCAGGGCTTATCCAACTTTTGATACAAGTTGTGCGAGGACTTACATGTATAGGAATTTCAAAATGAATTTCTTTTCCAGGAATTAAGCTCATTTCTTCTATATCTTCATCTTTCACACAAGAAAAATGACAGAACAGTAGAATGCTAACATAAATACATATTAAAGATTTTGAATTCATTGAGCACGTAATTTAAAACAGGTACTAAACAGCTTCTTACCGTTAGTACCTGTTCGGGTTATTCTTCAGGTGTTACTATTGCACAGATTCAGTTACCATTTTCGCAGCGTTCTTCATCTGTAGTATCGCAATATTCGTTGTCACTTCCACCACCTCTACTCTTTAATGATGATAGAATGAACACACACACCAAAAGTGTTCAGTTAACTACCCGCTCGTGGTCTTGCCGAATAATTGATCTTTAGCTGTCCCGACTTTCTTAAAGCAGTTTTTAAGTCTTGCACAATACCCATTGTAACATTACCATCTACTTTGAGGGAACTCGTGATCGCTCCATGTCGCCCTTCTGGCACTTTTAATTTATGCTTTTCTAAAAACAAAGGAATTTCATTTTCCACAGTTGACTTACCAACCAATTTATCATTCAATTGAACCATAGGACTCGTACCATATAAGTTCTGATATTGGGAAGTAGGTCGTCCCACGTAAATATTGTTTACGAGAGACTTATCTTTGATTTTCGTCAACTCTGTCGCATCAGGAGTAGATACGTTAATCTTCAGATCAGCGTCTCTCATCACAGTGGCCACCATGAAAAAGAACAACAACATAAAAATAATATCAGGTAAAGATGCCGTTGAAATAGCAGGCATTGATTTACCTCTTTTTTTTGAAAATTTTGACATGATCTTTATTTTTTAGCCACAAAAAATTATAGCAGCTTTTCGGTTATTATTTCAATGCTGACATTGATTAAACAGTCTAAAGTCTGAATAATCATGTATATTTTTTCTATTCTTCACCGAAGTTAGTAGGCTCTGCTTCAGAAAGTACAAATGGAATTTCTGAACGAATCTGCTTTTTCATAGCATTTGGCATTTCATCGTCATAATTGCGACCATAAAGCCTTTGTGCTAATTCATCCCAAAGTTCCTCGTAAGCAGCCTTTAATTCATTGTACACCTCAATGTA
>CAYWKD010000033.1:0-43633 GCA_964458705.1 uncultured Saprospiraceae bacterium
GCTCCACCAATTCTACCATCTCGGCATCGCTGCTGAAACCCAGGTTGAAGTCGCCATCTGTGCAAAGAAGGATGCGGTTGTTGCCGTTGTAGATCAAGTGGTTCGCTGCGAGTTCATATGCCTTTTTCAAAGCGGGACCACCGGCAGTACCTCCGCTGGCTCTCAATTGTTCTATAGCGGATGTGATTTGCTTTTTGTTAGCACTGGATACGCCTTGCAGCACGGTCTGTATCTCATCGCAATACGTGACGATGCTGATCCGGTCTTTTTCGCGCAACCGATCGACCAACACCCCCAAGGCACGCTTAACCAAAGGGAGTTTATCGGTAGATCCCATACTGCCCGACACGTCGATCAGGAAGGTCAAATGGCTGGGCGGGAGTTCTTCTATCGCCAGCTTTTTCCCTTGTATGCCGACGCTGAGTAAGTGATGCTGCGACTGCCACGGGCAAGGGGCTAGCTCGGTATGAAGCGCCACCGGATGCTCGCCCTCCGGCTGTGGATACTGGTAATCGAAGTAGTTGATGAATTCCTCCAAACGCACTGCATCTTTGGGCGGGCGCTCCATCCGCTGCAAATACCGCCGCACATTGCTGTAGGAAGCCGTATCCACATCCACTGAAAAGGTAGAGACTGGATTGTCGTCCGCAGACTGAAACGGGTTTTCGATGACCTTACCGTAATCTTCGGTATTGAAGTCATCGGCGGTAAAGCTCTTGCTAGGCTCATCATCGGGGGAAGGTTGGGAAAAGCGGTGGAGAAGCGCCGCTAAATTATAGTGAATCTCCGGAAAACTACCGGAGTCAGGAATCTTAGCATACATGTTGCTTACCAAACTTTTTTTTGTTGCAACCTTTTTGTGAGCAAGATTCGCTGTACCTCTAGCCCTGTATAAGAAGCTTCTGGTTCGCTTAACGATATTTTCCTTCTGCTCAACCACTATGGTCAGCGCCGTATCTTTTTCCGATTCAATCGTTACCGCTTCTTTCTTCAGTTCGTAGGCTCTTAGGTAGGCAAGGGTATAGATACCGACAGGTAAACTGACGCTGCATTTACCTTGGGCATCGGTGTACTCAGTACGGACAACATTCCCCTCTTCATCCAGAATTTCCAATTCAAAGCTGGATATGGGCTTAAATGTAGACATGTCTATTACTTGTACGGACAAGCTACCGTGGTTGGTGAGATCTTTTGTAGACATAAAGCTTTCGATATTTGATTTTAAGATTAAATGTACACAAACATACAAGGAATAAAGTTCAGCAAACAAAGGATTTTTATATGGCAAATATGAATTAAGCAAATATGTCAAAACCATTTAGCCTTACGAAGCCTCAAAGGCTTCGTAAGGCTACGCACGAAGATTACGTTTGTTAAGTTTACGAATCCTTTGAGGCTTCGTAAACTGTTTATCCTTCGTCTAGGGCGGCGGCACCGCCAACAATTTCTGAAATTTCTCTGGTGATTGCTTCTTGGCGTGCTTTGTTGTAGGTAACTTTTAGCTCTTTAATGAGTTCTTCAGCATTTTCAGTGGCATTGTCCATCGCTGTCATTCTTGCCCCATGTTCAGAGGCGTGTGTATCCAAAATGTATTTTTGAAATTGGGTTTGAAGGATACTTGGAATGAGTTGCTCTAACAGGCTTTCCTTATCTGGCTCAAAAATATAGTCGGCTTTCGTCGTGCTTTTACCCGCTTCCACCTCGATTTTTTCAACTGGCAAAAATTGTGCTACTTCCGGAACTTGAACCACTACATTTTTAAATTGAGCGTAAGCTACATCCACAGCATCATACTGCTTTTCTTCAAAAGCTTTCATCAAACTAGCAGATACTGACGATACATTATCGAAGCTCAGATCATCGAATAGCGCAACATAGTCTTCTATGATCGTAACCTGATTTTTATAGTTTTTCTGAAAAAATTCGTGTGCCTTTTTACCAATTGGTAATACAGTTAGACTACCATTTGCCATCACTCCTGCTAACGAACCTTCTATCTTTGCCTTAGCTGCTTTCAAAATGTTGGTATTGAAAGCCCCACATAGACCTCTATTCGATGTAATAGCAACCAAGCAAGCACTTTGAATTTCTCTTTCCTCTCCGAAGGAGGAATTTACATCTCCTTCCAAATTTGAAAGTATATTGATAAGAATTTCTTGCTGCTTATTGGCATAAGGACGCATTTGTTGTATTGCATCTTGTGCTCTACGCAATTTAGAGGCAGCTACCAATTTCATGGCCTTGGTGATTTGCTGCGTCTTTTTTACAGAAGAAATTCGCTCTCTTACTTCTTTTAATTTTCCAGACATGGAATTGTAAATTAAGCATGGAGAATTAAGAACCAGAAATTGAAAACGAATGAAACCACTTTCATTTTTTGAGTCCTAATTCTTAATTATTTATCTATATTGTACACTCAACTCTGCTGCTAAATCCTCCAGAACTTTTGCTGATTCTCCTTTTACTTCCCCTTTTTTTTCTTTGAATGAAGCTAGTGTGTCAGGATGACGTCGCTCTAGGGTTGTTAAAAATATTTCTTCAAACTCCTTCACTTTTTCTACTGGTACATCTTTCAGCAAGTTTTTCGTACCTAAGTAAATGATGGCTACCTGCTTTTCTACTGGCACTGGCTCGGACTCATTTTGCTTTAGTATTTCTACGTTGCGCTTACCTTTTTCCAGTGTTGCCAGTGTTACGGCATCCAAGTCAGAACCAAACTTTGAGAAGGCTTCTAAGTCTCGATAGGCTGCTTGGTCTAGCTTCAGTGTGCCTGCAACCTTCTTCATTGCTTTAATCTGTGCCGATCCTCCAACACGAGATACAGAAATACCAACGTTAATTGCAGGACGAACTCCGGCATTAAACAAGTTGGACTCTAAGAAAATCTGACCATCTGTAATGGAAATTACATTGGTCGGAATGTAAGCAGATACGTCACCTGCTTGTGTTTCGATAATTGGCAGTGCGGTCAATGAACCACCACCTTTTATTAATCCCGCAGCTTTCAACTCAGGCGAAAGGTCGTTCATTTGATTAGCGATCTCATCATTGTTAATGATTTTAGCTGCACGTTCTAATAGACGAGAGTGCAAGTAAAATACATCACCTGGATAAGCCTCACGACCTGGAGGACGCTTCAATAGCAGTGATACTTCACGGTAAGCTACCGCTTGCTTAGATAAATCATCATAGATAATCAAGGCTGGACGACCTGTATCACGGAAATACTCTCCGATTGCAGCACCAGCAAATGGTGCATAGAATTGCAATGGTGCTGGTTCAGCAGCGGTAGCAGAAACAACTACAGTGTAGTCCATTGCTCCTTTTTCCTCGAGTACTCTTACCACTTGCGCTACGGTAGAAGCCTTTTGACCCGTTGCTACATAAATACAGTAAACGGTTTCACCTCTGTCGTAGAATTCTTTTTGGTTAAGAATGGTATCTATACAAACCGCTGTTTTTCCTGTCTGACGATCACCAATGATTAGCTCACGCTGTCCACGTCCAATTGGAATCATGGCATCAATCGCCTTGATACCTGTTTGCAGCGGCTCATTTACTGGCTGACGGTAAATCACGCCTGGTGCTTTGCGCTCCAAAGGCATATTGTAAGTGACGCCTTGAATTACTCCTTTTCCGTCAATTGGCTCACCTAGTGTATTCACAACACGACCAACATAGCCTTCACCCACTGGAATAGAAGCAATTTTACCTGTTAGTTTTACTTTTGAGCCTTCACGAATATCCGCAGCAGAACCCATTAATACTACTCCAACATTATCTTCTTCTAGGTTCAAAACGATAGCCTGTGTACCAGTTTCAAACTCTACTAGCTCACCAGCACGCGCTTGCGTGAGACCATATACACGAGCAATACCATCACCTACTTGAAGTACAGTACCTACTTGTTCCAATTCAGTTGCATTGTCAATACCAGACAACTGTTGTTTCAGTATTGCCGATATTTCATCTGGTTTAACTGCGACAGCCATATTTTTTTGTATTTAATAGAATGTGATTAAAGGACAATAAATGGACGAAATTGCTTATCCTAAAAATACATTCCCTTGTTTTGAACTAAAAACTATTTGCTTTAATCTACTAAGGTATCAGTGACAGAATTATAAAAAACTAATCTATTTTCTACCAAATTTTCTTTATCGATTACTTTTTCTCTATTTGTGACACATACAAATTGCGACCTAGAAATCCCTTTTTCACTTCTTTCAATTTGTTGGCAACACTTGCATTATATTGTTTCCCTTCAAATTCCAGTATCACACCACCTAGCAAACTAGGATCAACTTCCGCCGTTACATCTACATTTTCATTGATGCCTTTTTCAGCAATCAACTTTTGCTTGATCTTCTCGACCACATTATCGCTTAATGCTACTGCACTTGTAATTTTTAGATCACTAATCTTTTTGATTTTTCTATATTGATCCACAAAAGCTCGCATGATAGAAGGCAGCGCATTTTCACGTCCTTTATCTAAAACAAGATTCAAGAACTTCCCCATCAGTTCTGTCACCTTATCATCAAATAGAGCGTTGAACACCTCACGTTTCTTTTTAGAAGAAATAATAGGACTGCTCAAAACCATTTTGAAGTCCTTATTTTCAGCTACCTGTTGAAACATCTGTACATCCTCGTACACTTTTTCTAACTCTCCACGCTCCTGTGCCAAGTCAATTAAAGACTTTGCGTATCGCGATGCTACTTTTATGAAAGACATAAATATAAAAGTTTAGAAGTCTTAAGTTTAATGTTTAAAATTAGAAACATCGAACTTCCAACCTTGAACTAATTCAACTTAATCTCCTCTACCAACTTATTGACAAAGTTCTCTTGCGCTTTGTCGCCGCTCAGCTTTTCCATTAAAACTTTCTCTGCAATTTCTACCGACATCAAACCCACTTGATTCTTTAGCTCAGTAATTGCAGCCATCTTTTGGTTTTGTATGTCTTCTTTAGCTGATTGCAATTGTCTTTTGTACTCGGCGTTTGCTTGTTCTTTAGCTTCGGATAATATAGAATCTTTGAGTTCCTTTGCTTCCTTTAGTATTTTAGTGCGTTCTTCCTGTGCTTGTACTAGCAATGCCTCGTTTTCTGATTTCAAGTTTGCCATTTCTTGACGGGCTTTTTTTGCCTCATCCAAAGCATCTTGTATATCGTTCTCACGCTTTTTTAGTGCATTTTGAATTGGCTTGAATGCGAAACGCCCCAAAAATAGCCATACCACTAAAAAAATTAAGGTTGTCCAAACAAAGATGCCCACTTCGGGGGTAATTGGAAATTCAACTGCTAGAAGCATCATAATTTTTATTTTGAGTAGTTAATATCCAGTATTTGACTTAGAATCCAGTATGCAGCCAACCGCTGCATACTGTGGATTCGTTTCTTTGAGTCGGCTTAAGAAAGGAAGAATGCTCCTACAATCGCAAATAGAGCTGCACCCTCAATCAAGGCTGCCGCAATAATCATAGCGGTTTGGATTTGCCCACTTGCCTCTGGCTGACGAGCCATACCTTCTACTGCTTTACCTCCAATTTGTCCAATTCCAATACCTGCACCTAATACTGCAAGTCCTGCGCCAACTGCTGCTAAAGTACCAGTCATCTTAGCAATGTTTTTATAAAAATGAATAAATAAAATTTTCCTCTAAAGTGCCGTAGCTACTTCATGATGCCCTTCCTGCTCATGAGTATGATCGTGATGATCGGCTACTGCTGAACCAATATATAGTGATGCCAACAATGCAAAAATAAATGCTTGCAAAAAGGCTACAAATAACTCTAATAAATTAATAAAAAATGCAAATGTCAAACCAATAATTCCGCCACCGACTGCACCGCCAATGCTTTCACCATTTTTACCCATGATGAAGATTAAACCTACTAATACAAGCACTAGAATATGCCCTGCCGTAATATTAGCGAACAAACGAATCAGTAGTGTAAAAGGCTTAATAAAGATACCCATGAATTCTATTGGAGCAAGCAAGAACCTCACCCATTTAGGCGTGCCAGGCATCCAGAAGATATGCTCCCAGTAGTGTTTGTTGCCACTAAGATTTACGATTAGAAAAGTAACAAACGCTAGAGCTGCCGTTGTAGCAATATTGCCTGTGATGTTAGCCCCACCAATGAAAGGTATTAACCCCAGTAAGTTACAAAACAAAATGAAAAAGAACAATGACATAATGAATGGTATATAACGTTCATACTTATATCCGATACTTGGCGCAACGACTTCATCACGCATAAAAGTAAAAATTGGCTCGAAGAAGGACTGAATGCCTCTAGGTGCTTGACCGTCCCTTTTTTCGTATCCTCTTTTCACTGTCCCAAAAATCAAAAACAACAAAATAGTTGCCAAAATCATGGAGGCTACGTTCTTCGTGATAGAAAAATCAAACCAACTTGCGCTACCTAAGTTAAAGAGTGTGCCAGGCTTTTCTAATTTGTATTCTGTCTGCCCAACAATAGCATAAGAATTGTACTCCTTATCACCTTCAATTCTTGTTTCGGTAAAATCTATATGCTCTAACCTTTCTGCTGCCGCTGCACAGTCAATTCGCTTTACGTCTCCGTGATCTAATACATAACCATCAACAACCTTATGTCCATGTTCAAAGGCGGTGGACATCACTATTTTCAGTCCTTTTTCTTTTGAGAAAAGGATGCAAGGCAGTGGAATATGTACCTCCCCAAAAAGGTGGATTTCATTGGCATCAGAAATGTGTAGCATTACCTCATCAGTATAGGACATTTCATGTGCCTCTCCTTCATGATGCTCTCCCTCATAGGTTTTGCCGCAACCTTCTATGTTTATTGCTTCTTGATCATGGTCGTCATGAGCAAAAGAAAGCGTAGGATTCAGAAGTGCAGCGAAAAACAAACATGCTAAGAGCGTCGCAAAGATTTTCATAAATATATCAGGTTCTTAAAATTCGCCACAAATGTAGGCATTCCCTTTTTCATCAAGAAACGAAATACTGCTTTTTTATACTGATTTTACTTTTGAAAATTAATCAGTTACGATACTTACTTAACATATAAATAAATGATGCAATATTTCATATATTTTATCTTTGAAGAAACCATACTCCTCCAAATTAATCATTTTTTATTCTATAACTATCCAAACATTCTACTTTTAGGATACTAATGATTTTTTTAGTTCAAAAAGTCATTTTTTTTCTTCTAGCTAAGAAAGCGCTTACTTTATTTACTTTTACTATCTTTCACACGATTTTTAAGAACCAACTATCAGCAATAATTTATGAAACGGCTCACTCAAATTGCAAATGTAATTGATTGGCTCAACGAAAACGTTGGCAAAGCAGTAGCTTGGGTTACTACGGCTCTAGTGCTGCTCATTTGCATTGATGTGATTTTTAGATACTTATTGAATAGTACAGCAGCTTGGGTCATTGAACTCGAATGGCATCTATTTGCACTTATTTTTTTATTAGGCGGAGGATTTGCCCTCAAGCACGATCGTCATGTGCGGGTGGATTTGTTCTATACCAACTTCTCAAAAAGAGATAAAGCATGGCTCAATCTGTGGGGATCATTATTTCTGCTGCTGCCTTGGTCTTTGCTTATTGCAGTTTATGCCTCAAAATATGCTTCCCGTTCTTTTCAGATGAATGAGAGTTCTCCTGATCCAGGTGGTCTTTCGGCTCTTTACATCATAAAATTCATGATTGTGATTGGCTTCTTTTTGCTCTTTCTTCAAGGTATCGCTCTAGCTATTCGCTCCATTTTAACGCTTCAAGATCAATAGCACTATGGAAATACTTGCCATCTTACTATTTATTAGCATTTTTTTACTCATCCTTTATGGCTATCCAGTTGCATTTACACTTGGAGGCATCTCCATATTGTACGGTATCTGTTTTTTAGACCCTGTGGTTTTCTCCGCTCTGCCCACTCGGATAATGGGTGTGATGACTAATTATGTGCTATTGGCGGTTCCATTGTTTGTTTATATGGGTATTATGTTGGAAAAATCAGGACTAGCAGAAAGCCTGCTTGAAACAATGGCAATGCTGTTTGGACACATAAAAGGAGGGCTTGCCATTTCGGTCATCGTTGTTGGTGCTCTGTTAGCTGCTTCTACTGGCATTGTAGGTGCTACGGTTATCACAATGGGACTCATTAGCCTACCGACGATGCTTAAGCGAGGCTATCACCCCGCACTCGCTACGGGTACGATTGCTTCTTCAGGTACGCTAGGACAAATTATTCCTCCTTCGGTTGTACTTGTCCTATTGGGAAGTGTGCTAAGCGTTTCAGTAGGCGATCTTTTTGCTGCTGCTTTGCTGCCTGGAATTTTATTGGTAGCTGTGTACATTATTTATGTTCTTGTTTATGCTTACCTCAGACCAGAGTTAGCTCCAAGCATTCCTGATGAAGAGATTCGAGCCTTCCGTAAAGATAATTTTGGATGGAAAGTCGTTCAAGTATTTTTATTACCGCTACTGCTGATTATTGCAGTATTGGGTTCTATTTTTTTAGGTGTGGCTTCCCCAACCGAAGCGGCTGCGGTAGGTGCACTAGGCGCAACGCTCCTGACGATCACACAAGGAAAATTTAATGTGGGGATTTTGAAATCTGTGATGCAGGAAACAACGCATCTGACTAGTATGGTCTTTTGGATATTATTAGGTGCGACTACTTTCTCTTTTGTTTTCAGGGAATTAGGTGGTGATCGTTACCTTATTGAACTAATCGAAAATGCTAATCTTTCTGCTATGACTTTTTTAATTTTAGTCATGGTAGTTGTATTCATTGCTGGTTTCTTTATTGATTTTATCGAGATTATATTCATTATTGTACCTGTTGTGTCGCCTATTTTTGTTCAATTTGAAATTGATCTCGTATGGATTGGTATTTTGTTGGCACTCAACTTGCAGACTTCTTTTTTATCTCCTCCCTTTGGTTTTTCTCTGTTTTATCTAAAAGGAGTTGCACCACCTGAAATAACCACTCAACACCTTTATCAAGGTATTATCCCTTTTGTCATCATACAAGTTATTTTTTTAGCGATAGTCATTTTATTCCCTGAGGTGATTTATGTTTTCTAACAGCAGCTACTTAACACTTCAGTTTTGAGTAGTTACTTGGCTTTTTTACTAAATAACGATCAAACATCTACTTAACTGCCACAGGTAGAATGACTTATCGATTTATGACAGCATCTTAATATTGTAGCAACAGTTGCTCTACGGGTGATTATCATTTAAAAAATAGCGACAAATGCTATCTAGGCAAGCTAAGCTAGATTTATCGCTTTCAGATGTGATTAACCAACCAAATAACGAATTAGTAATTCGGAACGTTAAATTGTTTTACAGGACAATATTTAGGTCAAAACGAATTGATATGTCAAATCAAAAATTGATATTTAGCATCTTCTTGTCGCTAGTTACGATCTCGATCGGTTGTACAAGTAGGAACAACCAAGTTACAATCAAAAATGAACAAGGGCAAATATTAGAGCAATACGAAATTAGCACTAAAGACAGCCTAAAAAATGGTAACTACCTTTTGTTTGCCGAAGATGGAGATACTATTGTTTGGGCGCAATATTCCAATGGAGCATTGAACGGAGAGCGACGGGTTTATTTTGAAAATGGTAATCCGCAGGTGATTGAGCATTACCAAAACGGCATTCATCAAGGTCTATATCAAGCCTTTTTTGAAGACGGAAAAGTAGAACTGCAAGGTCGTTATGCCAACGGTAGCATGGAAGGTGAATGGCGTGGATTTTACAAAAATGGTCAATTAAAAGAAGTGGTTCAATTCAAAGAAAATAATGAAAACGGGGCATTCACAGAATATCATCCCAACGGAAAGTTAAAAGCAAAAGGTGCTTATCTTGATGGGGATAATGAGCATGGCTTGCTAGAATTGTACAATGAGAACGGAGTGCTTGAACGCAAGATGGATTGCAATCAAGGACGCTGCTACACAATTTGGAAACTAGAAAGCATTTAATTGTCGAGTCATTTCGATCTCGGCTTTAGATAAAGCTTGGATGGAAAGTGCTTGGAACTACTCAGACCTTTGGTGCAATAAGTGGCTTTAACCGTATTAACATAATTAGAATGATTCGCCAGAATTGTATAGCAACATTCTTTTTCCAACTCAAAAGTAAATAGCCCTGAGGCATCGGTGCGAAGTGATTTTACGGCTTTACCACAGTCGTTCCGTAAGTCAATATTTGCACTATTGATCGGCAGACCAGTATATTCATCAAACAAACTACCTCGCAAAGTGAACTTTACCTGCTGCTGCATAGGAATCTCGATATAGACGTTCTGCCCTGCCGTTAACGACTTAGTGCAGCCTTGTACTGCTGCATTTTCGTATCCTTGCAAAGTTGCCTTGAAGGCACAACACTTATTGAGCAGCATATCAAACACAACTCTTCCATCACTATTGGTGAGAAAGGTGTAATTATTACAATCCTCTTGTATTAGTGCAGCATCAAGTGGTTGACCTGTCTGTTGGTCGTAAACAAGGATTTGTAGCGTAGCCGAATTTTTAACAAAGCTGTAAATATCATCTCCGCCTTTCCCACCTGATCTGTTAGACGAAAAATATCCACACGTTCCTTCATTATTGAAAATGATGCCAAAATCATCTGCTATGGTATTCATGGGGAAACCCAGATTCTCAGGGGGACTCCAAGACTGGTCTTGGATTTTTTCAGTGGAATAAATATCTAGTCCACCTAGACCAATCCAACCATCCGAAGCAAAGTACAGCCGTCCACTTTGATCGCAAGTCGGAAAAACTTCATCCCCTTCACTATTAATCTGCCGTCCTAGATTAATTGGCTCGCCCCAGCGATTTTGGATACGTTCTACTACGTATAAGTCCATTCCACCATAACCGCCAGGCATATCAGAGGAAAAGAACAAGTATTTTTCATCTGGCGATAGTGCAGGATGTGCCACAGAATGCTGCTTGTCATTGAAAGGAAGTAGTATTGGCGCTATCCAATCGCCACGCATAATGCGAGAGTAGTACAACTGAAGATTCTGCACTTCGTTTGCGCCAATTAGATTTTCGGGAGCGCCACTTCGCGTAATAAATACCTCATTGGCATCTTTAGTATAAACGGCGGAAGCATCATGGAAAGGTGAATTAATCGGATCATCTATTAGTTTTGGTTTCGTGTAGATGAAATTACAAGTCGTAGAAACTTCAGTATCAGACGGTACCATCCGTAAATGATATAGATTTAAGAAAGGCTTTTCTCCCCAGCCTGCTGATTTTTTAACAAAACTTATTTCACTTCGATCAGAAGTAATCACCAAGTCATCTTTGTAAAAGGTAGGGCTGAAGTCATCGCCTGTAGAATTGAACCACAGCCGATTGACTTCGTACAAGTCTGCATTTTTGGACATCAATTCAGCAACATAATCGCAGGAACGTGCCTGAAACTGTCCTCGTAGGTCGTCCGGCACAACTTTGGCATATTTTTGAAACCACTGTTTGGCAATACCACACTTTCCGTTGCGCTGCAACATCTGAGCGTAGTGAAGATAATTAATCGGCTCTATATCAGGATAAAATACAATTTGACTGTACCAGTACTCTGCGTTTTTTGTCTGCTTGATTTTGTGATAAGCTTTTGCTAATTGTGTTTTTGCCTCTAGATTATCTTGATTACGTTCCAGTATTTTTTCATATATTTCTATGGCTGCTTTATACTCAAATCGTTGCATGTGGCTCTCCGCCAGTCGCATCGGTAGCTGCTGACTGATTGCAGTAAAATTCAACATCAAACAAATTACTAATAAAAATAATTGCCTTAATATCATAACAGATTCTTGATTAAATACTGCAATAGTAATTGCAATAAATCTTTTGTTAAACGACTAGTTGCGAGTAATAGTTACTTAGACAGGCTCTTTATCGCCTTTTTTACGGTGAACAATTGGTCTTTCTTAATACTTATGTTTTGTCTGTTTAGTAAGTGGACAAAATTGTTTATAGGTTTGGATTGTTTATTTGCTTACACAATTTTCTATTAATGTGATGATTATATCATTAAACATTTAAGCGTATCTATTTACTTACTTCGTAGCACTTTAGACTGATTTCGGGTAGGATAAACACAAATTTCAATTTCTAATAACAGATTATTTAAGGATGATTACTAAAAGAATGTATTTTTGCAGCAAATATTTTCTGATGAGAGAATCAAATCAGCAGGGTAACTATGTAGCATACTTCTTGTAAATTATTGCTGATCGAGCTAAAAAAATAACACTTCTAAAACCAATATTGAATACACCAAATTATGAACTAAACAGTGGATTGTTTAGGACGAAAATAAAAACAGATGGCGAAAGTAGAACTTATTATGCCGAAAATGGGCGAAAGTATAATTGAGGCAACAATTTTAAAATGGGTGAAGAGCGTTGGCGACAGCGTGGAAGAAGACGAAACCATCCTCGAAATTGCAACAGATAAAGTGGACTCAGAAGTTCCTTCCCCTGTTACAGGAACAATCGTTGAAATAAAATACGAAGAAGACGAAACCATAGCAGTTGGTGAAGTGATTGCTATAATTTCTACAGATACCGAAGATACCGAAGATATTCCAAGTTCTGCTACCGATACGCCTACTGAAAGTGCTACACCAAGCACCTCTACATCTGTCATGGCTACTTCTGAAGAAACAAATAAAACATTGCGAGTTGATACAAAGGGCAAATTTTACTCACCACTAGTGAGAAGTATTGCAGCGGAAGAAGGCATCAGCTCAGAAGAGTTAGCGCAAATAAAAGGCTCAGGAGCAAAAGGGCGAGTTACTAAAAAAGATATTATGGCTTATGTAGCAAGTCATCAAACGCCTACGGTTACTCAATCTCAAGTCTCTTCTGCTCCTTCATTAGCCAGTTTCAATACCACGGCTCAGCCTACCTCTACTGATACTGCAAAAGATGGCTCTAGCGAAATTATCGAAATGGATCGAATGCGAAGGTTGATTGCTGAACACATGGTCAACTCTAAGCGCACATCACCGCACGTTACCTCTTTTATAGAGGCTGATGTTACTGATATTGTCAACTGGCGCAATGGTATCAAAGAGAAATTTCAACAACAGTATGGTGAAAAAATAACCTTCACCCCTATTTTCATGGAAGCAGTAGTGAAAGCTATAATGGACTTTCCGATGGTCAATATCTCATTAGAGAACAATAAAATCATCAAAAAGAATTTCATTAATATAGGTATGGCAACTGCCTTGCCTTCGGGTAATTTAATTGTGCCAGTCATCAAGAATGCAGATCATCTGAATTTGTTAGGTTTGACGAAATCGGTGAATGATCTAGCTAGTCGGGCAAGAAAGAATCAATTGAAACCCGAAGAAATTAAAGGTGGCACATTCACCTTGACTAATGTCGGAACATTCGGCAATGTAATGGGAACACCAATCATCAATCAACCACAAGTTGCTATATTGGCGATTGGAGCAATTCGCAAAAAGCCTGCCGTTCTTGAAACAAGCTATGGCGATGTCATTGCAATACGACAAATGATGTTTCTATCATTATCTTACGATCACAGAGTGGTAGATGGTTTCTTAGGTGGTTCATTTTTGAGAAGAATAGGAGATTACTTAGAAGAATTTGATACTAGTCGCCAGATTTAAATAGTGCTAACATGAAGTTGCGCCTCCTCATAGGATTTATTTTTATACTCTCAAATGCTGGAAATTTGGAAGCGCAACCCACTAAATTGCAAAAAGAATTAGGCGAGCAACTCTTTGCGGATGAACAGTACGCAAAAGCCTATCAAATACTCAAAAAGTATTATCAGAACCATGCTTCTGACAATGAAACTTTACTCAAAGTCGCAATATGTGCTTTTCACATTGACGAGATTGAAGAAGCTAACCGCTATTTCAACCTGATAGCCAGAAAAGAAAATTTTTATCATGAAAAACTAGCTCTGTATAGAGCTAGAGTGGCTTGTAGTATGAATAATTTTGAGCAAGCAGTTTCGCTATATAAAGTCTATTTAAGGAGTACCAAAGCCTCTTCTTTGAATCGATATACAATTAAGCAAGAACTACTCCAATGCGCCAATGGACTGCGATTAGACTATCAAATTGAACCTTCAATAGCAACTATTTCACTTATCAATACAAAAGCAAATGAAAGTCGGATGTTGCCCAGCCCAACGCAGCCTGAACTATACTATTTCAATTCAGATAGAAAAGGAAATGAAGACATTTACATGGTAAAAGAGGGAAAAGTAGAATTACTCGAAGGAATCGTAAATACCACTCAAGATGAATATTTAGCAGGATTTTCCAGCACTGGAAATCAACTATTCTTTTTTAGAGGGGACACATTAAAATTCGTAGCATTAGAAAAGGTATCGCTTGATATTAAACCGCCAACCTTTGAAATAGAAACACCGTATTGGTATAGCGATTCCATCCTACTTTTTTCTAGTCAGCAGCTAGATGGACTTGGTGGCTCAGATATTTTTTACACTCGCTGGAAAAATGGCAATTGGTCTGCTCCCATAAATTTGGGAAATGTTATCAATTCAAAGTACGACGAGCAGTATCCTGTGCTAGCAAAAGATGGCAGAACCCTATTTTTTAGCAGCAACCATCTGCATCGCAGTATAGGGCTATCAGATATTTATGTCAGCTATTTTGATTACGAAAAAGAACTATGGTATCCTCCTGTCAATCTTGGTACTCGTATAAACTCCTATGCAGGGGAACATCCTAATGCTCTAAAGGACAGTATGCTAATCTACACTAGTAATCAATGGCAAGGCAAAGGGAAAACAGATATTTTTCAGGCAGCCATAGATAGTTTGATTGAATTCCAAGTACCAACCATCTTTTTTGATGATATTGAAATCTATAAGTTACACCAAGCGAATGAACTAGCAGATCAAGAATTAATTTATCGTGTTCTAATTGCCACTGAAACTACTCAAATAGATGACAAAATACCAACTCACTTCCCCGAACCGTTTGTATCAAAAAAAAATGATCGGGTTCATTACTACGTCGGAAAGTATCGTTCTTTTCGATCTGCTTTAGAATTGCAGAAAGAGTTAGCTAGAGCTGGTTGGAAAGCAACTGTAATTACGCCATTCCTAGATGAAATCCAACTAGATGAAATAACCGCTAAAACAATCATTGATACCTTTCCTGATCTCAAAGCGTGGCTTGGTGCAAGCAAATAGTTGAAAACTTTGCTAAACATCAAAAATAACCTACCTTTGTTTTGAGCATATCTAAAATAGCTGTTGATTATTAAAGCGTTACTTACTCTTAAAAAGACATCATAATAGCACCTAAGCATACAACAAACCTAGCAAATCGCAACACTTTAGTTTAAACGTAAAAGATTAAATACAAGATTTGAGGCTACTTGTCTCTACTTGAACACTTTAACATTAACTCAAAATGGAAAGAATGATTAAATTATTGACTTCCACAACGTTATCTATCATTTTTTGTATGAGTGTTCTACCACTCTCCGCTCAAATTGAAACACTATTCGAAAAAGAAGAGCCTGAGTTTTTTATGACTGTGTTGCCATCAGGTGAAGTAGGTGTAGTGGAACTGGAAATATATTTCACGCATAGTCGCCTAAGCAATGCAGAAGTTTCTTTCTGGATGATTGATAGAGGTGATAATCGCTTGAATGATGGTAAAAAGCAGATTATTGGAGCGTTGCGAACAGTAGCTAACCGACAAAAAGAAACAATCAGAGTAGAAGGGTTAGTTGAGGGAAATTTCTATGCTTTTGGACTGGATTATCGTCGTATTTCTACCTTATTAAATACCAAATTTAGTAGCAAAATGCTGCAAGAGGGCTACGCTTACCTTTCGCCTCCAAAGCCCAAAGCATATGTAGAAAAAGAAAATATCATTTTTCCAAGAAAAGATTTTGTAGCCAAATCTACCTCATCAGACTGCGATAAGCCTAAATTATCTATCCGAATTGCCCCTACAGGTTACTGTCAAGACGAAGCCAATCCAGCAATTCTTATTAGCAATGATAAAAATCAAAATTGGGAATTTAGTATAGAAACTAGAGGTATGGCTGGCGATTGGCGACCAATACTTTCAGGTGGAAAACGTCAACAAGCAAAAGGCGCAATTACTCGAACAGAACCACTATGCTTATTATCAAACGGACGGCATTTTATTCGTGTACTAGCGTGGGGAGAAGGCTGTAGTGAGCCTGTCTCAGAAGCAATTGACATGCCTATAAGAATTGGTGAATATCATGCTTTTACCTCTAAAGAAGCAACAACGACTAGGGACTATGAACCGCCTGTGGCTACTTATCAACCCACTTTGCCTGACACTTGCCTAGTGAAAGGAATGGCAAAATTGATTGGAAATAAATTGATAGGAAATATTGAATTAGATCGCTATTCGCTTTGTGGGGATTTTAGCCCCTATGCAATAGTGCGCTACGTAAATCCTGCCAACAGAGATATTGAGCTAGACCCAATTCCACTTTATGTGGGTGAACCTGTTTCTTTTGAATTTGAACTGATGGATGCTGATCTGAATAGAACAATTCATCCAGTGAATGTAGTTACATACGTCAGATCGAATAATGAAGATAGAGTAATGAGTGCTTTCTGGATTCGTTCAGAAAAACAAAGAGCATCAGTTATCGCTGAGGAGAAACCTACTGAAAAAACAACACCAACGACATTTTACAGTTATGAAGCACCGTTGAATGAACCTGTTGATTTGACGACACGCTCCGCTGAGCCACTGCAAAGACAGCCAGAAACAAAGAGACAAGAGCCTATTTTAACACAAGAAGTCAACACCATAAATGTAACGGCTAGTGATCCCAATTGCACACAAATCCATGATCTCCAAATGGTTTATGATCTAAAACGCTCTCAAAAGCCCTTGTATATTTCATGGCTGAGTCCAAGATGCTGCCAAGAAGAAGGATGCGAATACACAATTTGGTCAGGTAACAGACCCGATCAGTTGAGTTTAGTGATGAAGGGCTACAAATTTGGTGCAACAATCAAAGAACTTCTCGATCCTAATAAAGCAACTGATAAATACTTTGAGGTTGTCGTGAAAACGAAAAATGGCAATCGGAAAGCTGCTTACGTAATCGGTGAAGGTCCGAAATATGGCATTGAAGAAATACTAGCCTATCACGATCGGTTCAATCCAGTTCAAAGCGATTCTCTAATGTTCATCAAAGAACAAGAACCGAACGAAACGCTCAAAGGTGAAGGAACTTTTCAGTGGGATAACCCAGTCAACAATCCTACAACAGTTGATTATGTCAAACCTGAGTTGCCTATTTCAAGATTCAGCCCCTGCAAATATCGAAAGCCCATTCAATTGACAGCGGATAATCCCATCCACAGTGGAGATTATGTTAGTCTGCAATATGACTATGACAGAACTGGTTACAAATACAGTTTGTACTTTCAGCCACTAGGTAGCCAAGAATGGTCAATAGCTGCAGATACAAAGGAATTAAGCGACAAAGCAAAATTTGATTTTCGGGTGGGAGCAGTACATAGTGGCAATTATATTATGCTCTTATACAAGCCAGAAAAGGGCTGGGGATGTTTAACTGCTCCGCTAGAAGAAGGACTAGAGATTTTAGTAATAGAATGAGTCTTTTCGTATCATTGCAGCCCACTTACAACTATAACTACAATGTACTTGTACAACATTACTTACAAAATCAACATAGATGCAGAGCAAGAATGGCTGCATTGGATGCGTTCTACTCACATCCCAAGAGTAGTGCGAGCAGGAAATTTTCTAGGGCATCGAATATGCAAACTCGTAGGAGTGGAAGAAGAAGACGGCATTACCTATGCTATCCAATATCTCGTTCCTGATATTTCTACTTTTCAAAATTTCAGACAACAAAACCTAGCTGAAATGAAAGAATTTCATCAAAAGCAATTTGCAAACCAATATGTCTCTTTCAGTACGATTTTAGAAATTATTGAGTAATGAATTTATAAATCTCTAATTTCATGTAGCAGTCCTCTTAGTGGAATCCTCAACCAATCCGGACGGGCATTCATTTCATAACCTACCTCGTATATGGCTTTCTCCATAATAAAAGTACGTAAAAGCAATGCTAAATTATTTTTATCTTGAGGGATAAAACGCTGATTTTCAGTTCGGTCTAGGTAAGCAGTTAGGAAAAATTGGCTAGCATAGTGAAACCAGTAATATGCCCACTGCTCCAAAAGTCTAAGATTATTTTCTGGATAATCTTCAGGATGGAGATAGAGCTGTCCATAAGCAGCATAATGGAAAGAACGAATCATTCCAGCTACATCTTTAAATGGGGTTGTTTTGAGACGTCGTTCTTCAATAGAACGCATAGGTTCGCCCTCGAAGTCAATGATGAAAAAGTCATTTCCATTATCTAATACTTGTCCTAGATGATAATCACCATGCACTCTGGTTTGAGTGGCTTTGATTGGTTGATGAGTTAAGTTTTGTAAATAATTACTAATGGCTGCTTTCTTGGCGATCACCTGCTTTACTTCCTGAGCAATTAGGCTTGGAAAAGTATCTAGCTTTTTCTCTAAATCACCTAGTTTATCTTCTACAAGCGCAAGATGACTTTTACAAAGATTCGTTTGTACATCAAGGGTAAGATATTCTGGTGTCAAGGCTTCATCTTCCTCCGCTGAGTTGAGTGCAATGTGCATTTCAGCAGTACGTTCTGCTAATTTAATAATTCGCTTATAAGTAGTTCGACTGATGAGCTCACGCATACTCTTAGGAACATCCATAAAATACAACCGCTCTTTATTGATCAACTTTGGCAGAGGTGCATCCTTCAATGCCAGTACCCTATCGTAGTAAGCCTGCAAGTCTTTTAGCATCGTACTCCAAGCATCGCCCTCATTTTCAATCTTGTTTTGCATCATACCGACCACAACTGGAGCTTTTCCATCTTGCTCAAATAAAATGCTACCACCATACTGAGGGGCATTTTGAAAATTGGTTTTTTCAGAAAGAAAACGCACAAGCTCTAACTCTGGGTTAATACCATTTTCGAGTTTACGGTATATTTTCAAGAAAAAAGTATCATTATAAACAATAGAAGTGTTGGTTTGCTCCACTCCTAGCACCTTAGAGGTAATGCCGTCCTTTGGTAATTCATATCTGCTGAGTGCTTTGCCTGTTTCAAAATTTAGTCCACCCGTACTATCAAATAAATTCGTGCCATCGCACAGTAATTCAAATAAGGCTTTTTGAAAAGTTCCATCAAATAGGGCATCAATGATAATACCTTCTGTTTCATCATTTTTTACTTCACAAAGTATTGCTTGAGGTAGTTGTTGTGAATAATATATGACTTTAGACGGCTCGGTAATTAGTGCAATGGGAAGAAAATAACCCTCTTGTGTTCCATTTGTGTAGCTGACCTGAATGCGAAGTGGATAGGCTTCGATCGCATCAAGTGATTGTTCTTTTGCTCGGATAACTGGATAGTGATGTGTAGCTGCCGAAGCGATAGTTTTTGTTTTGCTTCTAAACCAGCGACATTTAGGCAAATACTGAGGTAGAATCTGCTGCTCTAGTGCCGCTTGAAAAGTAGAGAAATCCTTCCAACTTAATGCGCTATTAATGATCGGATTAATATTTTTTGTAGCAAGGGTATCCATCATAGTTCTTTTTTTGACTTAATTCAGATTCACACCACTCCTGTATTTTGTTCATAAAATGAAGATAAAACAAAGTACATGGAAATCATAAAGAGAATCTACTTAAATCTGAAAACAAATAAGCACTAAATGTTTTTCATCTTCAAATTTGTCTTATTTATGCAGCAAATAACAACAGTAACTTTTTTTAGGCTTGATAGCTTTACTCAACGCTTTTGGGCATTCAAGCAAATGGGAATCGGCGGAAAATCATTAGCAAACATAAAAGGAATAGAGTTTGTGAAATTGATGGGAACAGGTGCTGGAGAAGGGTTTAGCTGGCGACCTGATTTTTCTGTCTATTGTTTGCTGTCCGTTTGGAAGTCGATAGATGAAGCACAAGATTTTTTGAATGAACAGGACTATTTTCAACAATGGAAAGGAAGAACTAAAGAACAGTTTACACTTTTTTTGCAAAGTAGGCAAGTCAAAGGCAAATGGGGTGGAAATCAGCCTTTTGACACACAAAGCAATGCTGATGAAGAAGAGAAGTTGGTAGTTTTAACGCGTGCCACCATACATAATAATCGTTTGCTAGAGTTTTGGAGGCACGTTCCACAAACAAGTAGAGCTATTGCTCAAGCAAAAGGAGTGCTTTTTTTAAAAGGAGTAGGCGAGTTACCTTGGGTGCAGCAAGCGACTATTAGCATTTGGGAAAATCGTGCTGCCATGCGCGCTTATGCCTATGAGAGCAAAGCACATCGAGATGTTATTCAAAAAACATATCGCAGAAATTGGTACAGCGAAGAAATGTTTGCGGAGTTTAGTTTGTTGAAAACAGTGGGTACTTGGAAGGGAAAGTCGTTTTTGTAAGTCTAATATTTTCTTATGGACTTATAAGTCTTAAACTAGTACATCAATTTATACATTCACTCATTCTATTAAAGTTGCCGTTTTAAAGCCCTTAGCTCTTCTTTAGTCAATGTGCGCCATTTTCCCACTTTAAGATTATCGAGATGAATATTCATAATCCGAATACGCTTCAATGTCAGTACTTTATAATCTAAATATTCACACATTCTTCTGATTTGGCGATTCATGCCTTGCGTCAGTACAATACCAAACACAAACTCCCCCTTTTGCTCTAGAGCACATTTTTTGGTCATTTTACCTAGAACGGGCAGTCCATTACTCATTTTTTGGATAAACTGAGTGGTGATTGGGCGATTTACTTTCACGATATATTCCTTCTCGTGTTCGTGCTCCGATCGTAAAATTTGATTGACAATATCACCGTCATTAGTCAGCAAGATCAATCCAGAAGAAGCCTTATCAAGCCGTCCAATTGGAAAAATGCGTTGTGGATAATTGATAAAATCAATGATATTATCTCTATCTCGTTGATCTGTGGTGCAAGTGATGCCCGGAGGCTTATTCAAAGCTATGTAAATAGGTGTAGGCTTCGATTTGATCGGCTTTCCATCAAGGGTAACGCTATCATTTTCTTGCACTCTATTTCCTTTAATAGCTACTTGTCCATTGATTCTAACTCGACCCGCTTCAATCCATTTATCTGCCACTCGTCTAGAGCAAATACCAGTGCTACTGATGTATTTATTTAGACTGATGGAAGTATCCAAAATTGGTAGATTTAAAGTTAAACATTGCTAGTTTTTGATAAAAACTAGCAATGAAATTTAATCTCGCGACATAAAAATCTGAAGGATATACCAAAACATCAGCATCAATGAGGAAAATAAGCCAAGCGAAGCCGCTACGTACTGATCCTTGTTGTACTCATGAATGATGTTATAGGTTTGATAAAGAATAGAAGCCGCCGCCAAAGCGACCATTGCAAAGGAGAACCAAAGCCCCAAACTAAATCCAAACAAAATGCCTGCCGCAATCAATCCTAGGGCTATGAAGCCACTAACAGTGATAGCCGAACGCAAAAAAGAAAAATCTTTCTTGGTCATAAATACAACTGCCGAAAGCCCTGTGAACAAGCCCAAAGTCATCAAAGCAGCTTGGTTGACAAGCGAAAGATCGCCAGTGTAAGCAATTGCCATGTAAATTAGTGGCACAAAAATAAAAGCCTGCGCTACTACATACAACAGCAAACCTGCATATTGCTTGCTACGATCAACAGTGCTATTTGCCCATTTAGTTGCAAAGCTTGTAACGAACATAAAGCCTCCAAGCACCAATAACCAAGTCATTCCTTGCGTCATCTTAAGCCCAATATTGACAATGAAGGGCGTATTTAGAAACAGCATTTCTACCAAGATAAAGGCCAATACCGCCAAAGCCACATGCTGATAAGTCTTGCGAATAAAGTCCGCACGATCTAGTGCCGCTTCTTGTGCAACAGGCTTGAAATAGTCTAAAATCTGATTTTTATTTGACATTGAAAAAAGTTTATTTTAAAAAAAGTGAGCTGTGTATTCTCATCATACAATTATTGAAGCAGTTTACTCCTGTGTTAGGCGACCACTCCTTCCAGTATTTTTACAGGTTCAATCCAGCCATACTTGTCCTCAATTGTTCCAAATCGAATGCCCTCGATTGTAGATTTTGCCAAAACTGCAATTTTAGCATCCTCTAAAGACGGTAATTCGATTGTTTCCTCTTCTATGATTATTTTATGAACTTGCGAAACCACCGCCGCCGTTCCAGTACCGAAGCACTCTTGAAGTGTACCTGCTTGATGTGCAGCTATCACATCATCTGTTGTAATGTCTCGCTCTAGCACTTCGTAGCCTTTATCTCTCAGAATAGTGATAACGCTATTTCTAGTGATGCCTTTCAAGATAGCACCATCCGTTTTAGGTGTTATCACTTTTCCGTCTATCACAAAAAATATATTCATAGTGCCGACTTCTTGAATTCTTTTGAAGTCTGGAGCTTCTAGCCACATCACTTGGTCATAACCTTTTTCTTGAGCTAATTTTGCAGGTAGCAACGCCGCCGCATAGTTTCCAGCAGCTTTTGCCTCTCCGACACCACCATTTACGGCGCGAACATATTTTCTTTCTGCGTATAGGCTTACTGGTTTGGGATAATATGCTCCAACAGGACAAGTAAAAATGATAAATTGATAAGTTTCCGAAGGACGTACCCCCAAGAAACCATCCGTAGCAATCATAAAAGGACGTATGTATAGTGCAGAGCTAGGATTAGTTGGTATCCAGTTGTGATCCAATCCAACTAATTGGTGTAAGGCTTCCAAAAATAAGTCTTCAGGTACTTGAGGCATACACAAGCGTTGAGCGGAAGCATTGATGCGCTTGGCGTGCATTTCAGGACGGAAGAACAAAGGTGCTCCCTCTTTATTTTTAAATGCTTTCATCCCTTCAAATATGGCTTGCCCATAGTGCAACACCATAGCAGCTGGGTGCATTTCTAAATGTTCGAAGGGAATAATTCTAGGGTTTTTCCACACACCACTTTCAAAGTTAACAATGAACATGTGATCGGAGAAAATGCGACCAAAAGGCAGGTTATTGAAATCTAAATTAGTGTATCTAGTTTGTTTAGACTTTGTAACCGAAATATTATGCTTCATGATTTGTCTATTTGATTAACTGTATATTTGTAACAAATAATCTCCAAATATGTATATTACAATTCGTAACTTCTTTATAATATTTAATTTTGTAACATCAAAAATAGTAACAATATACCACTTTTGATGTCTGCATGACAAGTCTTGATTTTAACAAATTCAAATGACAACTTATTGCTTCTACAAATAATTCATACATGAGTACACCTCTGCTAACGGAACAATTCCTAGATTTTAAAATATTCTCTATTCCTGAAGGCAATACAAAGAATAGCCCTATAAGCAGCTACACCATAATTGTGTTAGTGAAAGAAGAGGAATATGGCAAGGAAGAGGCTACACTACTGAGCAAAATTATGGCTGCTATTGGACTTGATATGGATGAGCATGTACTGCTAGTGAAATCTGCATTTGGCAGCTTGACTGAATTAAAAAAGCAATTCGGTAGTACTGCGGTAGTTAGTTTTAATATACCTATGAACTCAATGGGTATTCATTTTGAAATGAAACCTTACACGATAATAGAACAACTTGGCACCAAGTATTTATTGGTAGAACCCCTCTTTACCATTGCAAAGGACAAAAATCGAAAGGCTTTACTTTGGAATGCGCTTCAAGTAATGTTTCCTAAAAAAGAGGGAGATTAGCCAATTCTGTATTAGCTTGATTGTTAAACAAGTTATTTAATAAATAATTGTGATAAAAATCATAAAAACAAATAAAAATTATTCGTATATTTGTGGAAATATTACCTGAATACTCAACAGTTTTAGGACAAAGAGCCCATTTTTTCCATTAAAGGATGCTAGCGTAGGTGCGTATTTGATAATTAATTTTAAAATTACGTATTTCAATTAAATCAAGTGCTATGAACTTATTGTACCAATTAATTACCTTTTTCCTCAGTTTAATTCTATTAGCTACTTCGCTTTCTGCACAAGATATTCGTGCCATTGATGGTAGTAATAACAACCTAGATCATCCTGAATGGGGAGCTAAAGATGCACCGCTTGCTCACATTACCGCAGTGGCTTTTGCCGATCAGATCGCTCAGCCCAATGGGCAGAACCGACCTAATCCAAGAGCAGTAAGTAATGCCCTATTTACTCAAAGCAATATTTTAGCAGATCCACTTAAACTTAGTGATTTTACCTGGTCTTTCGGGCAGCTAATTGATCATGAACTTACATTTGTCTTAGACGGTGATGAATCACTTGATATTTCGGTACCTTCCAATGATACCCAGTTTGATCCATTCGGCACTGGTGAAGTGACTATTCGTATGCACCGTTCGCTGCATGTGGCTGGTACGGGAACTAGTCGTGCTAATCCAAGAAAATTTCCCAATCATGTTACTGCTTTTATTGACGGATCTAGCATCTATGGTTCTGATGAAGAGCGAGCAACTTGGTTAAGAGCATTATCTGGCGGAAAGCTCAAAACCTCAGCAGGAAATCTAATGCCATTCAACACAGTAGATGGTGAAATTAATTCAGAAATAGATCACAACGCTCCAGAAATGGATAATCCTGTCGGATTCACGGATAAATTATTTGTGGCGGGTGATGCAAGAGCAAACGAAAATCCTTTATTAATTTCTATGCACACTCTTTTTGTTAGAGAACATAATAGATTGTGCGATGAATTGGTAAAAACAAATCCAGATTGGTCAGATGAGGAACTCTATCAATTTGCCAGAAAAATAGTAGGGGGCTTGTTGCAATCTGTTATTTATAACGAGTGGTTACCAACGATGGGAGTTAATTTGCCTGAATACAGAGGGTATGATCCATCGGCTAATCCAAGTATTACCAATGTCTTCTCTGCTGCTGCTTTTCGTTTGGGGCATACACTATTGAATGGTAACTTATTAAGATTAGACGCTGAGGGAAATTCACTAGAAGGTGGTGCATTGTCATTGCGAGATGCGTTTTTTAATCCATTGTTAGTACATGAAGATGGTTTAGACCCTTACTTTCAAGGGATGGCAGCACAAGTGCAACAAGGCATGGATGCCAAAGTAGTGGATGATGTGAGAAACTTCCTCTTTGGCCCTCCGGGTGCAGGTGGATTAGATTTAGCTGCGATTAACATTAATAGAGGTAGAGAAAGAGGACTTCCTGATTTTAATACAATTCGTGATAATATAGGATTAGATCCTTATATTTTCTTCATTCAATTAAACTCTAACCCAGAAGTATTTACAGAAATACAGAAGGTGTATCGTCAAGTGAATCAAATTGACCCGTGGGTAGGGATGCTGGCAGAGGCACGCATGCCAGGTACACTATTTGGAGAGACAATTATGAAAATTCTGGAATACCAATTTGCTGTACTAAGAGATGGAGATCGCTTCTTTTTTGAAAATGATGATGCTATTCCAGAAGACTGGAGGAAGGCGATTCGAGAGACTCGAATGGGCGATATTATCAAGCGGAATACAAATATTTCCTTGATGCAAAAGAATGTGTTTAAGGCAGAATTGCCACAAAATATATGTTTGACAACCAATATAAGAGGTATTATTCATACTGAAAGCCACGCTACGGTAAATGATTTAGTGATTGAATTGATAGATCATGATGAAGATACACTAATGCTTTCGGGTACAACAAACAGTGAAGGCATCTTTGAGTTTGTTGATTTGGATGGTTGTAAAAGTTTCGACGTGAAAGTAACTAGCAATACTAGTGATTGGTTAAATGGAGTATCAACTTTGGATATGTTATTGATTCAAAAGCATATCTTAGGAGTAGCACCGCTTGATAGTCCATATAAAATCATAGCAGCAGATGCAAACGGATCTGGTACAGTAACAACTAGTGATGTACTAGATATAAGACGAGTAATCTTAGGTATTCAGCCAGCATTTGGCTTAGGAACTTCATGGAAATTCGTAGATCAAGACCTTGAGTTCAATGATCCTACTAATCCTTTTGCTGAAGAGCTAGATGTTATTACTGTTGAATCAGTTGATGAAACTGCTTTGGATATTATTGCTATCAAAGTAGGCGATTTGAACAATAGCGTAACCATTGCTAATAGTACAAATGGCACATTAGAAAATCGCTCTACACTTCCACTAAAAGTGGAGCAGACCGAGGTAAATGGCGGAATTGAACTAGCATTGATGCTACCAGATGACTTAGAAGTAGAAGGTTTGCAATTATCTTTGCAATACGACGACGCAGTTATGCAACTAATGGATATTCAGCACGGCAGTTTACCAAACTTAAACACGGCAAACTTTTTCCACAACAAAGAGCAGGCTACGGTAACAATGAGCTGGAATACAAGCACTTCTGTTGCTGCGAAAAGTCCTTTTGTAAAACTTGTTTTTGAAGCTGAACCGACTACTGATCTGCGAAATTATATACAGCTAGACAATAGTAGAATTTTAGCAGAGTTGTACACAAGCTCATCGGCTGTTCACGCTTTATCCTTAGACAAGCCAAGCGAAGCAGTAGTGTTAGCGCAAAATGACCCTAATCCATTTAGCGACTATACAAATATTCGCTTTACACTGCCAGAATCAGGGAATGCTACGATTAGTGTTTTTGATGTAAGTGGCAAGCAAATTTATGGCGTGGAGCAGTATTTTGAGGCGGGTTGGAATCAAGTACAAATCAATGCTGCTGATTTAGGAGATGCTTCAGGTATAGTTTATTATCGTTTAGAAACAAACGATACGATCATCAGTAAGAAAATGGTTATTGTGAGTAAATAATTTATTGCGTAAAAGGAAAAATAAACGGGGCAGCTAATCTAGTATTAGCTGCCCCGTTTTCTATTTTTCAACTGGCTAAACGTAGGTATTGCAAATTCACTGTTCATAAGAAGCTAAATTGATGATCTTTGCTAACTTTGAGTAGTTGAAAATATCACTCATGCTATCCAAATCTAATGTAACACACTTCTTTTTGCTGCTCCTGATGGCTAGCTTGCCAATATCAAAAGGAATTGCTTCGGTGGCAATGGCTGGTTTATTTCTTACTTCCTTATTAAATGTGGATCAGCTCAAATGGAGGCACTCAGATTGGTGGGTATTTGCTCCAATGGTCGTTTGGTTGACCTTGCTAATGAGTCAGTTATATTCAAATGGTTTAGCGGCAGGTTGGAAGATACTGTACCGCCAAGATGCTATGTTGCTACTACCGTTTATTTATTTCTTTCATCAAAAATTAGCTCATGAAAAGTTGCTGATCTATTCAGTTGTCTACATAGCTGCAGTGGCTTTTGCCTCATTACTAACGTTATTATTCTACTTTCTTCCTGAAAGCAGTACAATAGCTATTACATCAAAAGTGTCCTTACTGCAAGCCTATATTCCCCATGAAAAACAGGATGCCTTTGGTGCATATAGCCCATTTTTAGATCGGCTACATTTTAGTTATTTGATTGGTATTGCCATTTTACTCTTGATTTGGTTATTGTTCAAGCAATCTGCGCACATTGGCTTTCAGGTTGCAATGTTAATCCTATTGATTGTAACAATGCTTCTGCTCGGAGCAAGAGGTGGGCAACTCGGACTTCTAGTAGCTATTACAATATGGTGTGTATTTCTTTATTTGCATTTCATTCATCCAAGGCTAAAAGTTCGTATTGGCAAGTTTTCCTCTTTGTCCGTTTCGACGTTATGTATCCTATTGGGTGGCTTAGCAATTCCCTCTTTGACGTATAAATATGTCCCGGCTATACAAACTCGCTACAATCAACTAAACTGGGAAATTGAGACGTTTTACAATGGCAGCTATGTCAATCATGCTTACATACACTTCACGAGTATTCGCAGAATATTGAGTTGGCAAAACACCCTACAACTTATCCGAGAACAGCCATTACTCGGAACAGGAGTCGGCGATTTTGATGCTACGCTACAAGCTATCTATGAGCGCAATGATCTTGGGTTTCCTGTCAATTCGCATCAGCAGTTTTTGTATTATTGGGGAACTTCAGGCTTGTTGAGTGTGCTTAGTTTTCTTGTTGCTTTTGCTGCATTATTCTGGGTCATACCTCGAAAAAAAAGTTGGCAAGCGCAAGCCTTAACACTCTCTTTTGCTGGCTTTTACTCAGTTATCTTTATGTTAGATGCGCCGTTGCTTTATCAAGTTGGGTGTATGAACTTTTGGTGGTTCTACTTAATTTTTTGTGGCGTAGGCAGATAAGATTTGATTACTTTTGTCATCCTTAGTCCGTATTACAATATTCTATGAAGAACAACATCCTTCTTTTTATTTTATCAATATTCCTGGTTGCTTGCGGCACTGAAAACAATCGCACAGAAGAAGCATCTGTTACGATGCGTAAAGACTTTTATGGTGTTTGGCAAGGTGTTTCTCTCAAAGTAAATATCAACGCTGGTCTAGATATTGCTGATTCTGTAAGTATTTTTGAAATTCAAGAACAACAATGGGAAAAGACGCTCTCTGTAAAACCTGTACTTACTTATTATTTTCCAGATAGCACTTATCGTCAGGAATTTATTGCACTCGATGGCGTTGTGTATGATTCAATCCGAGGGTTATGGAATGTGATTGGTGATACCTTAATCTTGATTAGCCCCCAAGCTACTTATCAATATAAATTTAAAATAAACGAAGGACTAAGTGAATATAAAGGCTACATCGATTGGGATAGTGATGGGCAGGAAGACGATGAATATGTTAGCATCCAAAGACTGGTAAGTAGAGCCGTCAATGAGCAATATGCCTACTAATTAACGATCAAAGAATATCTTATCGATTCATGACAGCATAAAAGCAGAAAATTGCAGGCGATCTTTCTTATTTGCTTTATTTTTTATATCGACAAGCAAGTCAACTAATCTAACTACTAAATCATTATTAAAGTGCAATTAAACAAGTAAGATTAAAGTTGAATCAATGGGATTTTTAAAGAACCTTTTTGCTGCTGAGCAAGCTGATATTCATGCAGAATGGAAGACATTAAACGACATCAATCAGTTAGATGAACTGGTAAATAGTTCTTCTAGTAAACCTGTTGTAATATTTAAACATAGCATCCGCTGTGGCACGAGTGCAATGGTTAAACATCAATTGGAAGAGGAATGGGATTTTGAGCCGGAAGAACTAGATTTTTATTATTTGGATTTAATAAATTATAGAAATATCTCTGATAAAGTAGCGGAGATGTTCGGTGTTGTGCATCAGTCGCCTCAAGTTATCCTCTTGAAAAATGGAGTAGCTGCTTATAGCACTTCGCACACAATGATTAGCACGGCTAGCATCCGATCAGCTATTGAAAGGTGAGAAACTTACCCTATCAATTAAGATTACTCCTGCTTCACTTTGGCACTACTATTGACATCACCTATTTTTATAGCAGTGAAGTTAGTTGTACTATTGCTGCTTAAATTTGAGACCTCAAACGTCTCTTCAAACTCATAATTGAAGTCTTCCACACTGGTCAATCTTGAATTTTGACGAATAAAACGCCAAGAAGTATTATTTTCAAAATTCGTTTCAATGTTTAACATGACTCGTTGAATTTTTATTAAATCAATCAAGGACAGGGACTTAGAATTATTGGAATCAGCTGCAATTAATTGATTTACAGACTCAAACGGCTCTTTATTCAAGATGTGATTGTTAATTTGAATTAAGTCCAGTACACTTAGTCCATTAGATGGATTTTGGTTGAATGAAGGCTTAACTTCATAATTAGTGTTAGCATCTAAGTTTTCTATAAAAAACTGCCCCAATATATCTGTATTTGCAACTAATTCACCGTTCAACATTAATTCTACATCGCTTATCGCCTCATCTTTTGTTGTCGTGATTGTACCTTTTATAGTGTATTTTTTCAAAGGTGCTGGATTTTCTACGCCATCTAAAACCAATATTCCAGTCTGCATAGGGTCTAACCAATCCTTCAATCGAGTATCAGGAGTGCCACCTCCTTCCCAAGATTTATGCAACCGCCCAAAGTATGCAGTAGAAACTCGGCACAAGGTATCTATTATGCCACCATGTAGCTGACCGACTAATCGCTTGTGCTCATCAAACATTCCTGCTCCTGACGAACCACCTTGAAAAGTACCACCTTGATTGTAAGTTACTCTAAAGTGGTGAGCAATAGGCGTTTTATAAATAGACCTATTGTCTCTTTTCAGCCAAGGAATTTCTGCATTAAATACCTGAGCCGTGCCTTGCTCCAGAGTTATTTTTTTGATGTCCGCAAAAGGATGATGAATCAACGTAGATTGTTCAGGTACACGATTGCGTACATCCCAACCCAAATAATAGGCATTATAATTTTGTGGAATATTTGCTGATAATGCTACCAAGAGTAGGTCTGTATCTTCCCATTTTGAGCGCAATTCACAGCCAAGTAAGGATTGATAACTTGGATTTTCGATAGGATTGATACAGCTAGTCCCTTCATAGTTAAAATCAAATCGCCAAAGATCAAACTGTGGAGTGATGCCTTCTATGCAGTGATGTCCGCTCAAAAGATAAGGTACTCCATCTGCGTTTGTGTTATTCAATAAATTGCCAGTACACCAAAATATACCCTCCGTGGCGACCATCATTACTCTACAGATTCCTCGCTTTACATCTTGCCACGCTGTTCCTTCTTGACAGTTAATATTAGTATGGCAGCTAGCTGATGTACCAAATCCAATGCCTGTTGCTCCTTCGTTGAGGTTTTTTTTTAACGCATCTACTCGAAAGAGGCGAAAATGCCCCTCCCCTTTAACTGCTTTAGGTTCATAATATTCTATTGTAGCGATTTGATCTTTGATGATGCCTGTCAGAAAGCGATTGGATTTCGTGCTGTTCTGATGCGTGTACGCCCCAAGCACCTGTTTTTTGTCAGCGTCATAAACAAAAAATTTACTGCCATGCGGCAGGTGAAATTTATCATACATCAAGACTAAACCATGAGCTGAGGGCACTTTGATCGTCAACTGCCAGAGGCGATCGCCATTGGGTAAGTCAAGCCAGCGACCACTATTTTTCAGATCAAAACTCGTTTGTATGGGAACAGTAAAACTTTTATTCCAATCGTAGGGCTTGGTCAACACCTGCTTGTCGGCAGGTAATTCCATGATTTCTGAAGCCTGAGGAAAAAGTACTTGAAATTGGCTAGAAAAACTAAACGGAGTGCCACCAATGCTAACTTGTGCATCAATAGCGTAAGTTGTAAATAATACAAGAATTAAAGTAGTATAGCGCATTACTTCATCGGCTTTTATTCAGTTTGAAGATACGATGAAAGTGGAATTTTGGTTGTTAAAATTGAATATAAAAGCTATTGATTAGCTTCATAGGCTAAAAAAATCCTTGCTGACACAGCATATCGAAAATATTTCACTCTAACATAATTATTAAACTATCATTTACCTCATTGTAACTTATTGTAAGAAACAGTAGTTAATGCTTCAAACAACTTTTTATTATGATACATTTATCACTTGACCAAATATTAAACCTCGAAAAACGTAAACGCTCTAATTTGATGAATTATCTCTCTGGGTTTAAAAGTGCTAATTTAATTAGTACAATCAGCGAGGATGGCAAACACAACGTAGCTGTATTCAACTCTGTGGTACATATCGGAGCGAATCCTCCTTATTTAGGTTTTATTTTGCGACCTATTACAGTGCTGCGTCACACTTACGAAAATATTAAAGCAACTAAATATTATACTATTAATCATATCACTAAAACAATTTATGAGAAAGCACACCAAACTTCTGCAAAATATGATCTAGCCGTTTCAGAATTCGATGCAGTAGGTCTAACGCCAGTTTTTAAAGGTGATTTTAAAGTGCCTTATGTCAAGGAAAGTCCCATACAATTAGGTCTAAAATTTGAGGAAGAGCATCACATTAAATCCAATGATACACGACTTATTATTGGTAAAGTACAAGAAGTATGGCTGCCCGAAGGAAGTGTAGCAAAGGATGGTTACATTAATCTATCAAACCATGATGTCGTTACTATAAGCGGTTTAGATGCCTATCATGCAACAGAAAAGATAGCGCGACTAAGTTATGCTCAGTTGGAGTAGTCTGTGCCATCAATATTCGGCTGAAAGGTTAGTGATCTTTCATTGAGTTCAAACGCACAAAGTTGATTCATTCCTATTTTTGCATATACACAACCGCAGTCTATGTCTATAGCGGGCGTTCTTTGAATATTGAATAGTTGAAATTTCAGGGCAGATACTGATTGTGGCGTATGACCATGCACAATAATTCGATTATCAAGCCAATCTGAGTTGATTTTCCCATACCAGTCTCGCTTCCAGAGCATTGCCTCTTGGTTTTCTAAAGGATTGGCTTCATTAAAGTCAAAGCCAGCATGCACTAATACGTAACCATCAATTTCAAGGTAGTGAGGTAATGAAGCCATAAAATCTAGGTATTGAGTAGGTATTTGATCTACTCGCTCCACACCAAAACTATCTAGTGTTTGCTTGCCACCATTTATTTCAACCCAGATTTGAAAAAGTCTTTTGTCGGTTAAGCTATCAAGTAACATTTGCTCATGGTTGCCTTTAAGGCAGTGAATGCGATAGCCTTCTTGTTTCAGACTAAAAATGATGTCAAATACTTTTTTGGAGTTAGCGCCTCTATTGACGTAATCTCCCAGCACGTAGAGCTCATCTTTTGGAGAAAGATTAATCTTTTGGATTAGCGCCTCAAAAGTGAGCGCACAACCGTGTATATCAGAAATGGTAAATCTTCGCATCTTATTTGTAATTACAAAAGAATTTAAAAAGTTCCCTTAAGGATTAAAAAAGTTGATGATTTTATCTGGTTGCTGCTTGGCACTGAAATTAAATACTTATGAAAGAAAAATGACAAATTCAAATTCTTTTCCCGTAGAGTACTTATCTTTATTTTTGTGTAATCATTAACGCTAAATCTGACGAGTTACATACTCATCGTTTTGAATATCAGCAATAATAAATGGTTACCTATTTTTTAATTTTTTAAATCAACTAAAACATGAAAATTCAACAATTATTTGCGTGCTTATTGCTTTTGAGTCTTTCAACTGCTTGTGCAGATACGACTGCAATGGAGCAGCAAATAGAAACACTTCAAGGAGCATTAGAAGAAGCAAAATCAGCATTGGAAGAAGCACAAATGGATTCGTCTGGTTTTATCCATACAGTATTTTTCTGGATGAATGAAGATGCTTCTGAGGCAGATATTGCGAAGTTTGAAACAGGCTTGAAGTCCCTGAGTAAAATTGAAACAGTAGAGAAGTTTTATTGGGGAAAACCTGCTGACACACCTCGGGACGTGGTAGATAATTCTTACGATTATGCTCTGATTATCCACTTCAAGGATGCTGCTGGCGAAGGGGTGTATCAACCTCATCAAATCCATCAGGATTTTATTGCAGCATCGAATGGTGCTTGGGATAAGGTAGTAGTATATGATTCATTAGTCGAATAAATTTACCGTAGGATATTAGGAGTTAAGTGTCCATGAGTAATTGGTCATTGAACTCCTAGTATTACAAATCAGAATTTCACTAAAAACTCATAATAGTCATTTTCGTTATTAGCAGGATCGTTAACGTCAGTACACTCGAAGAGGTAGTAAGTGAAAGGCATTGATGCTCCTTTTCTTAGGACAAATACATCACCTATATCAACTGGATTGGAAACATTTTCTTGAATTGTTTTATCAGAAACGAGACTTGCTTCTAACTCATCATCTCCGTCTAAAGGTAGTGCAGCCTCAAAAGCAGCAGCGAGTTGTTCTTTGTAACAAAATTCATCTACTTTAATCTTTCTTACAGCAGGGTAATAGCGAATGGAATCAGAGGTATTAACAACTGAAATTTGTTTGCGCCATACTACATCCTGACCTTGAAATCGTACTCCCTCGTCTTGAACGTCTGCATTAACATCATTCGCCCCTGTGCGAGTACCAGTATCAAAATCTAGTCCACCTGAATTGTCTCCTCCTGCTTCATTGTATAAACGAAGATTATCAGAAAACTCAAATGGCGTACCAGCGTTGGTTACTATTTTTATAGTAGCGGTATCCACCTGTCCTCTTGCATTGGTCAATAAGAAGTCATATTGATAAGTTTCGCCACCTCCTATGGCTCCAGTGGGCTTAATAAAAACATCAAACATTGCATTTACTTTATCTCTTTCTGCAATATTAACAGGGTTTTCACTGGCTAATAGCACTGTATCAGCAACTACGATTGAGCTATCTTGAGTAATACTAACTGTTTCCTCAAAAATTGAGGATATACTAAGGTTATTGCTGTTTGCTAGTGTTCCATTTTCCAGTATCTCAAGCGTTTGAAGGTCTTGCCAGCAAGCCTCTAGTTGGAGTTTCATCTTTAAATCGTTACAAACAAACAGACTGGTATCGCTGTGAATGAAATTGGACGAAGGTACTAGTTCAATAGTTGGCAGTTTATGCTCAATTGTAAAAGCAGCTATTGCGGGTTGATTATTAGCGTCTAATATTTTAAAAAAATAAGTTTTGACTGTCCCAACAGTATCCATTGGATCAGGCTGAATTTCAACATCGAAGGTCAGTTCAGTACGTTCTTCTGAGGCTAAAAGAATGGGATTTTCATTAATAAAGTTGCCATTGCTCTGTATAGTTAATCTTTCTGTGGGAATAAGTTTGGTATTTTCATATATTTCAAGCTGCGTCAATTTTGTATCTCCTTGATTGATGAAAAGCTGGGCTTTTATAGATTGACCGATGCAGACACTTCCGTCTTCGAAGTTGAGCTCAAGTTGCCTACTTAGTTCAATGTTGGGAAAATCTCTACTGTCTTCAATTGTACAAGCCGATGCAAATAATAGCGTAAATAGGCTACACCAAAGCGCAATTTTAATAAGAGGTTGTTGTATAAGCACTGTCATATAGATAAAATAGGCTGAGTTCTTTTTAGCAACGATGCGGAATAGATATTAGTGTTTAGGAAAAAAACTTCGCTTTCTCTTGGCTAATATGTGGCATCTCTTGTGTATTTTGATTGAATAGGTGAAGTAGATCAGCTAATTTATTTCTTAAATCTTTGCGATCCACAATAAAATCTAAGAAACCATGATCGAGTAGAAATTCAGAAGTTTGAAAGCCTTCTGGCAAGTCGCGCTTAATGGTTTCTTTAATAACCCTAGGTCCCGCAAAGCCTATGAGTGCTTCGGGTTCAGCTAAATTGATGTCCCCTAACATAGCGAAAGAAGCCGTAACGCCCCCAGTAGTCGGATCAGTTAATAAAGAAAAGTATGGAATGCCAGCTTTAGCAAGTTGAGAAAGTTTAGCAGAAGTTTTTGCCATCTGCATCAATGAAAAAGCAGACTCCATCATCCTAGCCCCACCAGATTTTGAAATAATCAATAGTGGAATGCGCTGCTCCAAACACTTACTGATTGCTCTTGCAATTTTTTCTCCAACCACAGAACCCATTGAACCACCGATGAAAGTGAAGTCCATCGCAGCAATGATAATTTTTTGATTATCAACTGTTCCCTCTGCCACGGTAATTGCATCATTCAGGTTTGTTTTTTTCTTTGCTTTCTCTAGGCGTTCGCCGTAAGACTTTAGGTCAGTAAACTCCAAAAAGTCTTTAGATACTAAGTCAGTGAATAGTTCTTCGTATTCCTCAACATCAAAAAGTAGCTCGAAATAATCGTGCGAGCCAATGCGGATGTGATAATTACATTTTGGGCATTTGTAATAGTTCTCCCGTATCGTTTTTACACGAGTGGTTTCCTTGCAACGCTTGCAATTGTACCAGATACCTTCAGGAGCTTCTTTTTTGTTGTTAGTAGAAGTCTGAATCCCATTCTTGAGTCTTTTAAACCATCCCATAATCAAATGTTCTTCTGTGTGTGCAAAGTTAAGTCGGGAAATACCAAACCACCAAAGTTTAATTGAATTAAGTACAAATTAGCAATCTCAGAACCCCTATTATTATAACGGTTGGATACCGAACACCTTGTTCAGTGCGATTTATACTGCCATCGGAAATAGTAATTCACATTTGTTCAATATCCAGCTTTTGGCAAGTCCATCCGATTCTCTCACCTTGTTTTTTAGTGCGGTCACTTTCTTTTGTAAATCATTTTTTAACATATAGTCCGCCTCCATAGTGAGTTGCGTTAGTTTCTTGGTCTGCCTAACAAAGGTTTTGTATCCTTTCTTCTCCTTTGTAGTCATTCGTTTACTTCTCAGCACGTACAAACGCATACTTTCTAGGAGAGAGAGTAGAGCCTCATGATCTTTTTCTTCATAGTAGCTTCTGATAAGCAGCAAGTTACCCCCAAGATGGTATTGTGTTTCAGTAAATTTTACCTGCAATAGTAGCTTTTGTGCCTCTTTGTAGTTTTGGGTGGAGACATAGTAATAAGCTAAACTATAATTATAGGCATTACTTTTGTGCTTGTCCGAGAGTATATTCTTGTAGTCTTCCAAGAATTGGAGCGTCCACTTAAACGCCTTCAGATGACAACCCAGAGTAGCAATGTTTTTATACATCCAGCCATCTATTTTTCCGTTTTCGAGTAGCACTTCACGTTCGAGTGCCTGCTGATAGGTTTCAAATAATTCATACTCAAAATCCTTATCACCTTTATTAATTTTTAGGATACAATAATTAGAAGTGAAATTATATAGCTCTGATAAATCCTTGTGAGCATAATGATGAGGATAGGTTTGAAGGAGTTCTTTTAATTGCTGATAATATGCCGGATTATGCTCTTCTAGGAGCATTTTTAAACTCGTATAAAAAGCAGCAATAGTAGGTTGCGTCTGATAATAATTCCAATTTGATTGAACATGTACTAAAACTTCATCCAGTAATTCAAATTCGTATTTCGTATTTGTAATCATCTGATGCGCCGTTAGCATAGCAGAATGTTTCAACTTTTCTAAAATGTAAAACTGATCTAAATAATTAAGCATTTTTTGTGCGCTACTTTGATCGGAGCGACTTACATGATTGATCTTATAGTCTCGCATCAAGTCATGATAACGATATTGGTAAAAGTAGAAATCACCATCAAGCACTTCTCGCTTTTCAATTGTTCGCTCGAAAAGCTTCGACCGATTCGTAAAAACATCCAGTTGGTTATCTGAGTAGGCTTGTTGGATTGTGCTGAATTGTTCTTGCAGACTCTGTTCTTCGAACTGTTGATAAGCTAAAAAACGATGATACAAACGCATAAGGTAGGACATCACATTGTGTATCTTTTGTTCATCGTATTCTTTTTTGGGGAACAACTTTTTGAATACTACTCCTTTGTCCAATTGAGGTTTGGGCTTGTCCAGCTCTTTCAATATGATTTCCAACAACTTTATGGTTTGGTCATGTTGATTGAAATAAGGAGAAATGACAAACGATTTGAATAGTTCTTGTTGCCGATTAGGGAGATTTTCTAGCGTTTTTATTAATCTACTACTATACATAGTAAATATTTTAATGTGTTTTAAGTGCAGAAAAATTATTTATTTGCTACGTAAAGGTATGATTTTTAGCTAAATAAATTCAAATACAAATCACTAAAAATTACAGAAACAGTATAATTTGAACTGTTTGAACCTATTTTCTAGTTGCATCTTTGTATCGTCGAAAGAAATGATCGGCATCCAAGAACATATTAAATTTTAACGACTTACTATTGGCAATCTGTAATCTCATGGATATGGTAGAAGGCATCCGCTTAGGATGCCTTTTTTACGCCATCACTTCAACAAAGTTTCAAAACATTAACAAAAAACATAATTGATACTGCCATCAAGTAGCATCTATTTCCTGAAGATATGGTAAATTTGCTAGGGATAGCTTTATGCTAAAACTAAAAGGTAAAAAATTAAAATCCTCCTCCTTTGACCTCGTAAAATTACGTTTCTATATGGTGAATAGATTTGTAAATTCGATAATACCCTTCGTAAATTTACACCTCTAATTTTTTACAATAAATAAATCGAAATATGGTGGTCGGTAAAACATTGTTTGACAAGGTTTGGGAAGCACACGAAGTGAACAAAATCGAAGGCGGGCCTAGTGTGTTGTATATTGATCGCCATTTGATCCATGAGGTAACTTCACCGCAAGCCTTTTCTGGTTTAGAAAAACGCAATCTTTCCGTAGCGAGACCAGAGCGTACTTTTGCCACAGCTGATCACAACGTACCTACTATTAATCAACACTTGCCCATTGTTGATGAGTTATCTCGTTTTCAGGTGAGCAAATTGACCGAAAATTGTGAAAAGCATGGTATCACATTGTACGGCTTGAACCACCCGTATCAAGGAATCGTCCATGTGATGGGACCCCAATTGGGTCTGACGCAGCCTGGCATGACTATTGTTTGTGGAGATAGTCACACATCAACACATGGTGCATTTGGTAGCATTGCCTTTGGTATTGGAACAAGCGAAGTAGAAATGGTATTAGCCACTCAGTGCATTCTACAGCCCAAACCAAAGCGTATGCGAATCAACGTAAACGGCAACTTAGGCAAAAATGTAACGCCCAAGGATGTTATTTTATACATTATTTCGCAGATTTCAGCGAGTGGTGCCACGGGCTATTTCGTAGAATACGCTGGAGAAGTCTTCCGCAATATGACTATGGAAGGTCGAATGACAGTCTGTAACATGAGCATTGAGATGGGTGCAAGAGGTGGTTTAATTGCACCAGATGAAAAGACCTTTGAATATGTAAAAGGAAGAAAATTTGCACCAAAAGGTGAAGATTGGAATAAGGCTCTAGCACGCTGGAAAACACTCTATTCTGATGAAAATGCCACATTTGATAGAGAAATTCACTTCGACGCAGCAGCGATTGAACCGATGATTACTTTTGGTACAAATCCAGGCATGGGCGTTGGCATAACAGGCAGCATTCCGACCTTAGCACAAATCGAGACAAAAGAACAACGCAGCTTCAATAAATCTATGAACTATATGGGCTTTGAGGCTGGCGAAAGTATGATTGGAAAATCTGTGGATTATGTTTTCATCGGTAGTTGCACTAATGGTCGCATAGAAGATTTAAGAGCTGTTGCTGACTATGTCAAAGGCAAACAAAAAGCAAATAACATCACGGCTTGGATCGTACCGGGTTCTGTACAAGTAGCTAAGCAAGCTCATGAAGAGGGCATTGTAGCGATTTTAGAAGCGGCAGGTTTTGAGATGCGTCAAGCGGGCTGTTCGGCTTGTTTAGCCATGAACGATGACAAAATTCCAAAGGGCAAATATGCCGTCTCTACTTCCAATCGAAATTTTGAAGGGCGTCAAGGTCCAGGAGCGAGAACAATGCTCGCTAGTCCGCTGACAGCAGCCGCAGTGGCAGTGGCAGGTAAAATTGTTGATCCCAGAGAGGTAATAAAGTAAAACTACTAACGGAGAACTGCTTTAAGTAAAATAGAATGCAGGAGCGAAAGAAATTACAAGATTAAAATCAAGCTCATTAGCAGATGGCTTGAACAAAACTACCTGTGTTGCATACTTTTGCATATTGTTCTTAGTAGGACAATCATCTAATAAATTCCAGTCTTTGACTGCTCACTTTCAGTTTCTTATCTTTACCATTGACAGTATTTGTGACCGATTGAGTAAATCAGTTTATCCATTGATGCGCCTCAATGAAAAGAAGGTTCATTATAAGACAATCTATTTTGATAAGAAATCCTTATATCTTACACTAAAACTATTAAATTTTGATTCAACGAGATTATATAGAACGCCTGACGCAGGAGGTTGCAAAAGTATTGGCAAGAATGATTGGGAAGGATTGGGAGAAAACCATGCTTCTAATAGAGCAAGTTTATCACGATTGGTTACCTTTCGAGCGAGCAGAAGTTTTGCAGCAATTACCAGAAGACTTGCTTGATTGGCTCATTGAAGAACAACAATGTGCCATTCAGCATATTGAGGTTTTAGCAGAATTACTTTTTACAGAAGGAAAGTATCTTTTTGAGCAAGAACAACGAGCAACAGCCAAAGACCGTTTGAAAAGAGCCGTAAAACTTTTTGACTATGTTAATGAAAAAAGTGATATCTATTCCTTTGAGCGACAAGAGAAATTGGAGCAGGCTAAAAAAATGATAGACTAAATATGATTCAAATTTTTGTTACAGGAGGAACTTTCGATAAGGAGTACAACTACATTACCGGAGAACTCTATTTCAGAGATACTCACCTAAAGCAGATGTTCAATCGAGGACGCTGCACGCTCGATATTGATATAAAAACACTAATGATGATGGACAGTCTCGAAATGACCGATGCCGATAGAGCAATCATCGCTTATAATTGTTCCAAAACTGTTGCCGATAAAATTATTATAACACACGGAACTGACCGAATGGTGGAAACTGCTCATTTTGTAGCCAAGAAGGCAGCTCCCAACAAAACAATCGTCCTGACAGGCGCAATGATTCCCTATGCTTTTGGTCATTCTTCTGATGGTTTCTTTAACTTAGGAAGTGCTTTGGCATTTGTGCAAATGCTTTCAGCAGGCGTTTATGTAGTCATGAATGGACGATACTTTAACTGGGATGACGTGGTAAAAAATACCAAAACTGGCTTTTTTGAAAGTGCCTAAAAGATGTAGATTGTAAGGCACTCAAACTCGCAGTACTACGCATTGAATACTAATTACTGATTATCAACAGAGCTACTCTCAACAAATAAAAAAGTATTCGTTGAATGAAAAGAGTGATCGGAGAATACATCGGAAAAGCAAACGGACCTATGCTTCTAGCCATAGGCGGACTGCACGGAAATGAAAAAGCAGGCATTGATGCCATCAATAAATTATTAATCCTACTTCAACTGGAAGCCACTAAACATCCTGATTTTCAATTCAAAGGACAATTTATTGGATTGTTAGGCAACAAGCAAGCGATAATACAAGGCAAAAGATTTATAAGTCGAGACATGAATCGCCTTTTTGTGCCAGAACATATTGCACTTGTAAAAGGAATGCCCAATCAACAACTCTATAACGAAGACCTTGAACTGAAAGAGTTTATTTTGACTATTGAGCGACTGCTCCACCAGTACCAGCCCACTAAACTAGTCGTACTAGATTTGCATACGACTTCTTCTAGCGGAGGTATTTTTTCTATTGTAACCGATCAATTAAGAAGTCTGCAAATAGCAGTCAATATGCACGCTCCTGTTATAACCGACTTACTCAAAGGACTTAGAGGAACGAGCTTGCACTATTTCAGTCAACTAAGGCTGCCCATAGAAGTAATGGCAATTGCATTTGAAGCAGGTCAGCACGAGGAAGTGGCTTCTGTGGATCGGAGTATTTCAGCAATGGTGAGCTGCTTGAGGACAATTGGTTGTGTAGAAAAGAGAATCGTTGAGAGCAAGCATGATGAATTGCTAAGAGAGTACGCTCGCTATTTACCACGAGTCGTACAATTTAGATACGTACACCACATTCAGCCAGATGACAATTTTGTGATGCAGCCCGGCTATCAGAACTTTCAAAAAGTAACAATGGGTGAACTACTCGCCCACGATCAGCACGGTGCAATACATGCAAAAGAAAGTGGGCGAATATTAATGCCACTCTACCAAACACAGGGAGAAGATGGCTTTTTCATTGTCAAAGAAATGGAAGAGATAACTTATTAGTCTTGCCCTTTGGCTGCTTCCGCTTCAATGGTCTGAGACCAGAGTTCTTCTCCGTTTGAGTTGAATATAGACATCTTCAGGGAGCGAGCCGTTCGTTCTCCAAAAAATTCCATTGTACCGAAGTTGCGTTCTGCTACAAACGTTCCTTCCACTCGATTATGATTAGGCTCATCCGTATTGCCTCCTGCTCCAGAAGTAAGTGGCGAAACGGTAAAGTCATAAATTGTATATCCCGCTCGATTAGTCATTTTACTCAATTCTGTATGGTGGCGATCACCATCTACGAAGATGATATTTCGTAGCTCCTCTTCCTCAATGCGCTTCAACAAATAATCTCTTTCCGCTTGATGGTGGTTCATATAATTTTCATAAACGGGTGCATCACTCAGCATTTGACCACCGATAGCAATGACTTTAAAAGTAGTATTGCTGAATATAAGCGCATCAATCAGCCAATCTAACTGTTCTTTTCCTAGCATGGTAGCTTCGCAATTCTTGCAATTATTAGGACTTCTATAGTAGCGATTGTCTAATAAAAAAAAGTCAACATCAGCCCATCTAAACTGAGTAGTAATGCCCTCTGGAGCTTGTGGAATACCAAAGGTCGGATTTGCCCAGAAGTATTCAAATGCTGCTTTTGTTTTATCTTTATGAATAAAGCCTCTATCTGAATTATTCGGTCCGAAGTCATGGTCATCCCAAATGGCATAGTTATGCGTTGAGGCTAATAGCGGCTGCATTTCTGGTAACGATCGCGTATGTGTATAGCGATGAAAAATACCTGATTGAGCATACCAATCTACTTCTCGTAGATAAACATTATCGCCCAACCAAAGCATCACGTCTGGATTTTGTTCATATATATTTGTAAAAATATGATAATCACCGCCATAGCCTTCTCCTGGGCGATCATATTTTGGTTCATTGATGTAAGAACAACTGCCAAGTGCTACTTTAAAACTAGGCGGATCTGCACGCCACTGCCAGAGGGCTTGAGTCTGAAAAGTAGTGGGATAATCAAACTTTAAAGGTTGGTTATTGATATATACCTGATAGTTGTAAATTTTACTTGGCTCTACTTCATCAGCAATTAGTTTTGCAGTGAAAGCTCCATCAGCCTTGGTTGTTACTGTGTTAGATAGTCTTGCAGTGCCTTTTTCTTTGTCTTTTTCCCAATAGGCAATATGTACCTCTGCCGCCTCTTTTGTCTGTGCCCAAATCATTACTTCTTTCATTTCTGAATATCCCACCATGGGACCTGACTGTAGTAAATTTTGCTGAGCTATTCCAAACTGAAACAACTGCAATAGCACAATTGTAATTACGAAACTTATACATCTCATGTCTAAGAATTTTTATTTTTATTTAAAAAAGTGAAACTAAAAGCAAGCTAACAATTACGCAAGAAGTGTGCGTTAATTGTATATTAAAAGAATGCTCTTCAATGGCTTTGATTCTAAATTTGAGGATCGATGGTTGATTTGTTTGATATTTAATCCTACCTTTGCGCTAAAATAGAAGCAGAATATTACACTTCTATGATGCTTACCAGACTTTAAGAGACATCGGTCAATCATTCTAGTTGATTAGTTTAAATCACACTATCAATCACAACAACACTAGTTGAAATCCCTTTGCTGCAGTTTGTAATAACTATTTGGACACCATTGGTATCTGAATAAAAGCTATGCTCATGTGGATGGTCACTAATTTATTATTTCTTATAAAAACCTGATTTTTATGTTCAATTTTTTAACAAAGTTTGT
>CAYWKD010000034.1:0-41553 GCA_964458705.1 uncultured Saprospiraceae bacterium
TCCTCGTGGCTGACCGTGCCGAGCCGTATCTGTTTACGGATGGCGGCAAAGCGACTGGATTGGTGGAGGACTTCGTCTAGCTGTGGGCTGCTATCGAGCAGGGAACGCAGCATACCAAGGGCTTCGTTGAGCTGGTCTTTTGCAATGAGGTCGCGAACTTGTTGTGTATATTGCTTTGTATTCATTATCTATTACAATTTGGAGTACATGTACTTTTCTTCACTAAATTAAAAAATATCCGCTAACTATTTTCGATTTAATGGATGTTTTTCTGGTACTTGGATACGTTTACGAATCCTTGGAGGCTTCGTAAACAGATTAATTTTTAACAAAGACCTTACATTGCTGTTTCAACTTGCAATAGATTTTAGTTTTAAGTTTATACCTTTGATTAAATTTAAATGAGTTAATTCTTATATCATTAAGGATGACTTTTCATCAAATACATTTAATATGACCGATTTATTCGATAAGTTGGCAAATTCTAGAACAGCACTGCAACAATTTCAAAGTGATGTAACAGATGGCTATTTCTTTTTTCCAAAACTAGAAGGAGAAATTGCAAGCCGCATGTACTTCAATGGGAAAGAGAAAATTGTGTGGAGCATTAATAGTTATTTAGGGCTAGCAAATCACCCAGAAGTGAGGAAAGTAGATGCTGAAGCTGCCGAAGCATGGGGTATGGCTTACCCAATGGGATCAAGGATGATGACAGGGCAAACCGCTAAACATGAAGAACTAGAGCAAAAGTTAGCGACATTTGTTGGCAAAGAAAAGGCTTTTGTGTTAAATTTTGGCTACCAAGGTATTATGTCTATCGTAGATGCAATGTTAGATCGCAGAGATGTAGTGGTTTATGACAAAGACTGTCACGCTTGTATTTATGATGGTATCAGAATGCACTTAGGCAAGCGTTTCCCATTTGAGCATAATGACATGATTAGCTTTGCCAAACAAATTGAGAAAGCCAAAAAGGCAGCACAAGAAACGGGTGGCGGAATATTGGTGATCTCGGAAGGCGTCTTTGGAATGCAAGGAGAGCAAGGTAAGCTAAAAGAAATCATCGAATTCAAGAAGGACTACTCATTTCGATTATTAGTTGATGATGCACATGGCTTTGGTACGCTAGGAGATACGGGAGTCGGAGCGGGCGAGGCACAAGGATGCCAAGAAGATATAGATGTTTATTTTAGTACGTTTGCCAAATCAATGGCAAGTATTGGTGCATTTGTAGCTTCTACAACTGAGATAACCGATTATCTGCGCTTTACCATGCGTTCTCAGATTTTTGCTAAGTCTTTACCTATGCCAATTGTAATAGGGAATTTAAAGCGATTGGAGATGCTTCAATCCATGCCCGAGTTGAGAGAAAAGTTGTGGAAAAACGTAAATATGCTACGCAGCGGCTTGCAAGCCAAAGGATTCGATACTGGAAATGCGAATGCTTGTGTAACGCCTGTATTCTTGGAAGGCTCTGTGCCAGAGGCAGGAGAAATGGTATATGATTTGCGTGAAAATTATGACATTTTTTGCTCGGTGGTTGTTTATCCAGTTGTGCCAAAAGGTGTGATTTTGCTGCGTCTTATACCAACAGCAGCGCATACAGAAGAAGATGTGAGGCAGACTTTGGATGCTTTCTCTGAGGTTAGAGATAAACTACAAGATGGTTATTACAAGAAAATTGGAGCAGAAAAGGCAGCTCATTACGAAAAAGTGTAATTATTTACCAACCATTAGGAGCTACGAATGATCAAGCATTATTAGATCAACTCGTAGTTCCTAATTGCGACTAACATTATGCGCTTTTTTCGATTACTCGCCTATATAAAAAACTACAAGCTCAATATTGCTGGTAATATTATCAGTAATGTTCTAATGGTTATCTTCAGCCTAACTAGCCTACCTTTAATAAGTCCCTTCATAAGAATCTTATTTAATCAAGGTGAACTTGTAACAAGTGTACCTCAATTCAAGTGGGATAAAGATGTAATAATTACTTATTTTAACTATTACATGAGCCAACTCGTCATTGAACAGGGAGCTTCTACTGCACTAGCTTATGTTTGCGGACTGATTGTTATTACTTATTTTTTCAAAAATTTATTTCGCTATCTTTCTCTTTTCTTTATGGCACCTGTGCGAAATGGTATTATCAGAGATATTCGCGGGCAGCTATTTGATAAGACGATGCACTTACCGATTACTTATTTTTCAGATACCAGAAAGGGCGATATTATGTCGAGAGTAACCTCAGATGTGCAAGAAATAGAATGGAGTATTCTCAACATCCTAGAAACTATTTTTAGAGACCCACTCGTATTGATCGGTGCTATTGGCTTTATGTTATTCATTAGTCCGAAATTGACTTTATTTGTTTTAGTGTTGATTGTCTTCACGGGTATTGTGATTGGAGGAATGGGGCGAATACTGAGGAAGAAATCAACTGTTGTTCAACATACTTTGGGGCAATTAGTCTCGACTTTAGAGGAAGGGCTATCAGGCATAAGAATTATTAAGGCTTTCAAGGCAGAAAACTATCAAAAACAAAAATTTGATCGTACAAATGAACAATATCGGAAGTTGCTCACAAGATTACTTTGGCGTAGAGATTTGTCCTCTCCTTTATCAGAATTAATGGGGGTTTCAGTAGTAGCTGTTTTGATATGGTACGGCTTCAACGAAGTACAAACAGGCAGCATATCTAGTGATCTCTTTTTTACCTTCCTTGTTGCATTTTACACAGTCATTGAACCTGCCAAGCGTTTTTCAAAGGCTTTTGCCAATATTCAAAAAGGTATGGCAGCCGTGGATCGAATAGATACTATACTCGATGCTAACGAGGAAGTTTATGATAATCCAAGCGCACAGCCCATCAAGCAGTTTGAACATTCCATTGAATTTGACCGGGTGAGTTTCCGATACACAAATGCAGATGAGGCAGCTGTAAAGAACATCAGTCTTGAAATTCCTAAAGGGGAAGTCATTGCGTTGGTAGGGAGTTCAGGTGCAGGAAAATCTACTTTGATTGATTTGGTGCCTCGATTTTATGACGTAACCGAAGGATCAATTTTAATAGATGGAAAAGATATTAGATCAGTGCGTTTGCAAGACTTGCGCTCCCTCATTAGTGTTGTATCTCAGGATGCAATTCTATTCAATGATACGATTTACAATAACATTGTTTTCGGCTTAGAAAATGTAGATAAAAAAGATGTTATCAAGGCGGCGAAAATTGCTAATGCCCATCAATTCATTTTGGATACTGAAAATGGTTACAGTACAAATATTGGTGATAGAGGCATGAAGCTGAGTGGTGGTCAACGACAACGACTTACCATAGCTAGAGCGATACTCCGAAATCCGCCCATTCTAATTTTAGATGAAGCCACTTCTGCGTTGGATTCAGAATCGGAGCAATTGGTGCAAGAAGCACTTGTAAAAGTCATGCAAAATCGTACAACTATTGTTGTAGCACATCGTCTTTCCACCATCCAGCATGCTGATGAAATTATTGTCATGAAAGAAGGACGTATTATTGAGCGAGGCAGACACTTTGAGCTACTCAAGCAGGATGGTGAATATCAAAAGCTGGTAACTTTACAAGCGATATAGTACAGGAGTATCGCTTGAGTTGTACTACGATTATGTTCAATTGCTAATAAATTGTAGCGAATCTTGCCATTTCTACATATTTCTTCGATACTGCCCTCCTACTTCATAAAGCGCATGAGTAATTTGCCCCAGAGAGCAGTATTTCGTTGTTTCCATAAGTGTTGCAAAGAGATTACCATTTTGGGTAGCAATTTGCTGTAAATGCTCTAACTGCTGCTTTGACTTTTCTTGCTTAGCGTGATGAAGCAATTGTAAATTTTGGATTTGACGCTGCTTTTCTTCTTCTTCTGCTCGAATAACTTCATTGGGTAGCACCGTTGGAGAGCCTTCTTTGGAGAGAAAAGTATTAACTCCAATGATTGGGTATTCCCCTGAGTGCTTTAGACCTTCGTAATACATGCTTTCCTCTTGGATTTTGCTGCGCTGATACATGGTTTCCATTGCTCCAAGCACACCACCACGTTCGGTAATGCGATCGAACTCTATTAATACGGCTTCTTCTACTAAGTCCGTCAATTCTTCAATAATAAATGAACCCTGTAATGGATTTTCATTTTTTGCTAGCCCTAATTCATGGTTGATAATCAATTGGATAGCAATCGCTCTTCTCACACTTTCTTCTGTTGGAGTGGTGATGGCTTCATCGTAAGCATTGGTATGCAGTGAGTTGCAATTGTCATAAATCGCATATAATGCTTGCAATGTAGTACGAATGTCATTGAAGGCAATTTCTTGTGCATGAAGCGAGCGACCAGAGGTTTGGATATGATACTTGAGTTTCTGGGAACGCTCGTTGGCATCATATTTATACTTCATTGCTTTTGCCCAAATTCGGCGGGCTACTCGACCGATGACGGCGTATTCAGGATCAATACCGTTGGAAAAGAAGAAAGAAAGATTTGGTGCGAAATCGTCAATGTGCATACCTCGCGAGAGGTAGTATTCAACAAAAGTAAATCCGTTGGACAGCGTGAATGCCAGTTGAGAAATCGGATTCGCTCCTGCTTCCGCAATATGATAGCCAGAAATAGAAACCGAGTAGAAGTTTTTTACCTTGTTCCAAATGAAGTACTCCTGCACATCGCCCATTAGCTTCAAAGAAAATTCAGTTGAAAAAATACAAGTGTTCTGTGCTTGATCTTCTTTCAAAATATCAGCTTGTACTGTACCACGTACTGAGTTGAGTGCTTGAGCTTTCAGCTCGCTGTAAACACTTTCTTCCAATATCTGATCGCCAGTTACTCCTAATAATAGCAAACCCAAACCATTATTACCCGATGGAATATCACCAGCATATTGTGGTCTAGCTAAACCTTTGTCATCATACAATTCTTTTAATTTGGCTTCTACTCTATGCTCTAAGTGATGTTCTTTGATATACTTTTCGCATTGCTGATCTATGGCAGCATTCATAAAAAAGGCACATACTGTAGCAGCAGGACCGTTGATTGTCATGGAAACTGAAGTGTGAGGATTGCACAGATCAAAGCCTGAGTAAAGTTTTTTAGCGTCATCTAAAGAGCAGACACTGACACCAGAATTGCCTACTTTTCCATAAATATCAGGGCGCTCATCAGGATCTTCGCCGTAGAGTGTTACTGAATCAAATGCTGTAGAAAGTCGCTTTGCTGGTATCCCTGAGGACAAATAATGAAAGCGGCGATTCGTGCGCTCTGGTGCGCCTTCGCCAGCAAACATACGAGTAGGGTCTTCACCTTTTCGCTTAAAGGGAAACACACCGGCTGTAAATGGAAATCTACCCGGCACATTCTCCTGTAAAGTCCATTTTAAAATATCTCCCCAATCTTTGAATTTGGGCAGCACTATCCTTGAGATGCGACTATGAGATAGTGATTTTGTGAATGTAGGTACTCGAATTTCTTTGTTTCGTACTTGATAGACAAACTCATCGGCTTGGTAGGTGGCTTTGGTGTGCTCCCAGTTTTCTAATGTAGATTTATTCTCAGACTGAAGTTGCTGTTCTAGTTCTTGGTATTTTTCGATTAGTACGCTAGCTGTTGCTTCATCTAGCAGTGCTGCTGCGGATTTGAGATTATACAGCTTTCGAGCAATCACCGTTTGCTGATTGACTTGTTCATCATAGCGACGGTTGTTTTCTGCAATTTCAGAAAGATAGCGAACCCTACTGGGCGGAATAATATGAGTTTTCTCGCTATTTTCTTTAGTATTAATTGTGCTAAAAGATTGAAAGTCAGTATTTGTTTTATCGGATATAATCTGCATCAGAGCGCGATACAACTTGTTTGTTCCAGCGTCATTGAACTGCGAAGCCATTGTCCCAAAAACTGGCATGGCTTCAAAGTCTTGTGTCCATAGTTGATGGTTGCGTTGATATTGCTTTTTGACATCTCGAAGGGCATCGGCTGCACCGCGTTTATCAAACTTATTGATTGCTACAATATCTGCAAAATCAAGCATGTCTATTTTCTCCAACTGTGAGGCAGCACCATACTCAGGCGTCATCACATAGAGCGAAACATCAGAATGATCTACGATTTCAGTGTCGGATTGCCCAATACCCGAAGTTTCTAAAATGATAAGGTCAAAATGGGCAGCTTTCAGAATATTAATTGCACTTTTTACATGCTGTGATAGTGCTAGATTGGACTGGCGTGTAGCAAGCGAACGCATATATATTCGTTCATCATTCACGGCGTTCATTCGTATGCGATCGCCCAGTAATGCACCACCTGATCTGCGTTTAGAAGGATCAACAGAAATGATACCGAGCGTCTTGTCTTCAAAATCTCGTAGGAATCTTCTAATGATTTCATCTACTAAACTCGATTTTCCCGCCCCGCCTGTTCCTGTGATACCCAGCACTGGGATTGCTTTTGTTGCTGCACTTTGCTCAAATTGTTGCAATAAATCGCTATATTTATTGGGTGCATTTTCTACAGCGGAAATGAGGCGAGCAATAGATTTTTTGTCTTGTTGTTCGAGATGTTGTATCTCTCCGTTTAGATGGAAACCCAGTGGAAAATCACATTGCTTCAGCACGTCGTTGATCATACCCTGCAATCCCATGCTGCGTCCATCATCAGGCGAATATATTTTTGTGATCCCATAATTATGGAGTTCTTGAATTTCAGCAGTTAGGATAGTTCCACCTCCTCCACCAAAAATTTTAATATGACCTGCTCCTTTTTCTTGCAAGAGATCATACATATACTTAAAGTATTCCTTGTGGCCACCTTGATAGGAAGTGATAGCGATTCCCTGTACATCTTCTTGAATAGCAGTATTCACGATTTCCTTCACTGATCGGTTGTGGCCTAAATGAATCACTTCTGCACCTGAAGATTGTAATATTCGGCGCATAATATTAATGGCTACATCATGCCCATCGAATAGAGAACCTGCTGTTACCAATCGTACTTTATGATTCAAGGTATAGGGAACTGCTTGCTTCATTGCTCTTGATTTTACTTGACTATATAACGCAATTACGAATAACAAAGTTAGAATAATCTTGATTAGCAGTCGTAAAATTGGAATGTGCTAAGCTATACTTTCTAATTTGGTTTAACTTAATCGCATAGAAGTACACGCTCATATTGTCATGAATTTGTCAAATAGTATTTTTTAACCTGAATTTATATTTTTTTTTTCAGCATGTATTAGTCTTAACAATTAGTTAATGTTTATTTTTTAGCTGTCACTTTTTTATTTTAAATAGAAATAAAAAGCTATAGATTGTATCTAAATATGACTCTAAAGCTCTAAACAAAAAATATTAACTGCTTATCTATCTTTTTATAGGGTAGCTATAAGCCTATAAAACAAGTAAAATCGCTTCGACAAAAAACATTTGATAAAAAGAGAGCATTTTATCAAATAAATGTAACGCTAACATTCACTTTGATTCGTTAACACATTTTAACAGTATTTTTCAAAAAATTATGTGATCTTTGTATACTGAAATTATATTTTGCTATCCTAAAACCGACCAAATAACATATCGAATGCTAAAACCTTTTTCTTCATACTCTGTTAAACTCAAAGTATAAATTTGTTAACAAAATCACTTAAAAATGGATAGTTTATTCCTAGCAACTAATCTTCAGCAGGGAGATTACATCGGATTTACGTTTTTCATCGGCTCTATGGCGATGGCAGCAGCATCAGTATTCTTTTTCTTTGAAATGAGAAATGTAGATGCTAAGTGGAGAACTTCACTTCTAGTATCTGGTTTGATTACTTTTATTGCAGCTGTTCACTACTACTACATGAGAGACTTCTGGGCAGAGAATAAGATCTCTCCAACAGAGTTTCGTTACATCGACTGGATTCTAACAGTTCCATTGATGTGTGTAGAATTCTATCTTATCACTAAGAAAGCGGGTGCAAAGATAGGATTGTTATGGCGTCTGATTGCTGCGGCATTAGGTATGTTATTGTTCGGCTTTTTGGGAGAGAGTACAGGTATTTACAACACACCTGAGACAGCTACCATGAGTTGGGTAATGGGTGCACTATCGGGTGCATGTTACTTCTACATTCTTGCATTAGTGATGTTTGGAGAAGTGAAGAAATTGGCTCAAGATGCAGGACCAAAGGTAGCACAAGCTGTGAATATCTTAGCTTGGTTTGTACTAGTAGGTTGGGCGATCTATCCAGTTGGCTACATCGCTGGTACAGAAGGTGGATTGTTTGGTGCTCAAGTCTTAACTGGTTTACCAATGGATATTGTTTATAACATTGGTGATGCTATTAATAAGATTGGGTTTGGCTTGGTGATTTACTCTTTAGCAGTTGCTTCTTCTACAAAGCAAGAGGCAGTAGCAGCGTAAGTAAAAAGAAATTTATAATTGGTAGTGATAGCATCGTATGGTGCTATCATTTCATTTACTTACTCTTTGCTAAATCATTAAGATAATGACGAAAGCCATCTTACAAGTTGTTTTTTCTGTATTGCTACTTGTTACTTATATTATCTTTCAAGAGCAAATAGAACCTATTCAATATCTTGTATGTGGCGGAGCTATTTTATTATTAGGCATACCGCATGGTGCGGTAGATCATATCATTCATCGAAGGGTCATCTCAGGTAATAAAATTACAATAAGCTATCAGCGATTCATTGGCTGGTATGTTTTGTGTATGTTGGCTTACTTAGTGGTTTGGATTGTATTTCCACTTAAAGCCATGTTTTTGTTTATTGCCTTAGGCATTTATCATTTTGGACAAGAATTTACGGAGACCTTAGGTGTGAAAGTAAATTCTAAAGTACCGTTCTTGGTTTGGGGATCAGTCATTTTACTTATGCCGCTTTTCCTAAATTATCAAGAAGCCAACGAATATATCACAAGTACAACGGGTGCTATATTACCTCAACTTTCCTTTCAAACATCATTAGCGGTTGCACTGTTATTCCCAACCATTAGTGTTACTTACTTTTCTTATTTGTTTTTTCGCAGTCGCATCACCAACAAGCAATTGATGACTGTAGTGCTTTACACAGGAATGTGGATGCTGATCTATTTTAATGCACCTTTCATCATAGGGTTTACAATTTATTTTGTGTTGTTTCATTCATTCAATGCTATGGAGCATCAATACACCGAACTATCTCAAGTAGCCAATAAGTATTCCTTAAAGCAATACTTAAAGGAAATTAGCCCACTGACCTTTGTGTCTTACGCAGGTATTGTAATAATTTTCTTATTTTTAGATATAAGAAATTGGCAGCATCTCACGCTTTATGCACTTGTATTCATCTCTTTACTAACGCTGCCACACATGCTTATCTTCGAGCAGTTTTATGAAAATAGAACAGCAAATAATTAGTACGGATGTTTCCAACCACTGCGATAATTTCGTTGTAGCATGTTGTTTGCTTCTCGATCTTTGATAAACTTTTTCTTTTTAGCATCATAGCGTAAATTTCTTCCTCCTAAATCCATAGAAATATTAGCTGCTATGCAACTTGCGGTAGAAATATGCCCTTCTTCAATATCAGCAACAGGACGTTTATCTTCATCAATAGCTTCTAAAAAATTGAGCATCTGCCGACGAGTTGCAGGAGCAGCATGATGTTCCATTCTTTCTTCTTCGGCATCTTCAGGATACTTTTCCTTTTCGTAAAGTGCTGTACCCTTGATAGTCGATTCATTTTTATCTTGTGAAATAAATTCATATTTATGTACATCTCCCTTTAGCGTTCCTTTTTCGCCATAAATTTTGAATGCCCACGGATATTCAGGATCAGCAGGTGCACCCCAAGTGCGGTGCTGCCAAACACAAGTCAATTCATCAAAGTTAAAAATAGCGGTCTGTGTATCTGCAATAGTAGATTTTCCATCTTTTTGAACAAAAATGCCTCCTTGTGAACTAACGCTAGTCGGCCAACCCAAATCAAGTAACCATCTAACTGTATCAAGCATGTGCACGCACATATCTCCCATAATACCATTGCTGTATTCTCGGAATGTTCGCCACCAACGAACATGTGGCAAACCGTCATAGGCACGAAGTGGTGCAGGACCTGTCCAAAAGTCATAATCTAAAAAATCTGGAATGGGCTGCACTGCAGGATTTCCATTGGCTCTCATGTGATAGTAGCAACAGATTTCGATGTGGGATATTTTGCCCAACTTGTTTTCTTGAATAATGTTGCGCTTCGCCTCTGCTAGATGTGGCGTACTGCGTCGCTGCATACCAACTTGAACTACTCGATTGAGCCGTCGAGCAGTTGATAACATTGCTTCGCCTTCATGAATATCTCGACTTATAGGTTTTTGTACGTAAACGTGTGCCCCTGCCTCCATTGCTGCAATTGCAGTTAAAGCGTGCCAATGGTCGGGTGTACCAATTACAGCAATATCTAGTTCTTCTGCTGCCAGCAATTTTCTATAATCGCTGTAAAGACGAGGCGTTTTATGCGATTTTTGTCGGCGAGTTACAATTTCTGCCGCACCCTTTAACTGGTTTTTATCTACATCGCAAAGTGCTACGACCTCTACATCTGCCACTTGTATCAGTCGGAGTAAATCATTTTTTCCATACCAACCTGTACCGATTAAAGCAACTTTTCGAGGCTGCTCATAAAAGATAATGTCCAAACCTTTTGTGCCTAACATGGAAAGAGCAAGCGAAGCCGATGCCGTGTGCAGAAATTTTCTGCGATTAATGTTAAAGTGATTCATGAGTTAGTTATTTTCGTTTTGATTCAAAACAAATTTACAAATTTGAGTTTTAGTTTCACTATATGAATGACTATTTAGCTGTAAATCAAAAGTGAAGATTTTTGAAGTTTGCCTTCAAGCAGAATGAGTCATGCTAAATGAATGGCACTTACAGAATAACTAAGAAAGATAGATTATGCCCTTAAATCAAGAATGTCAGCTTTCTATTAAACTTATTGTACGGTGGAACAACCACACAACCAGATTCCCTTCGGCTGTGTTTTACTGTTTAAAATATCCTATTTCATGAAAGAGCAATTAGATAAGTTTAGGAAAAATTTCTCGGAGCTTACCCTTTGGAATACACTAAGGCGATTTGCAAAAAACATTGGTATTAAAACGACTTACATGGTACTTTTGCTTTGGTACGCTTATCAAAGAAAAGATACACCTGCTTGGGCAAAGCGCATTGTCATTGGAGCCTTAGGTTACTTCGTAACACTATTCGATGCAATTCCTGATCTCACCCCTTTTGTAGGTTTGACAGATGATATTGGAATTTTGAGCTTTGGTTTAGTAACCATCGCCTCCTACATTAATGAAGAAGTCCGAACTAATGCTAGAGAAAAACTAAATATGTGGTTTGGGGCTTATGATGAAGCCGATTTGGCAGACATTGATAAAAAAATATAGCTCCTTTAATTCTTCTTTGCGTAACTGTCAAACGAAATAAGCGTAATTATTGTTAATTACAATCACAGGCTTTTGGCTCGTATCGCCTTGTGATGACCATTACAAATGAACTAGAGTTCACGCATGGGATAAAACAACTGTTGAGAAGATGGTTACAGAGGTAAAATTTGTCTTTAAAAACCAACGAGTCTAAAGTGGCTATCCAATGTATGGGTAGTCGCTTTTTTTATCAGTTTATCTCATTTGAGTTATACAAATCAACTAATTTTTAATTATTCATGAAGGTATCTTTTCGGCATTTTATTGAATATTTCCCTGAAATTGAATTACCTATCTCACTAGGTGAAAACGCACATCATGCTTTTAGTCAACAAAACGAACCACTGCCGAAGCAAGTAGTGGAGGAGTTCATACAGCCCCTTGAGGATAGATCGATAGACGAATTCACGGAATTTGTTCCTTGTTTGAGGATTCCAATAGAAAAAGAAGACTTTATTGCAATTATTTATTGGCGAGCGGATTTGTTGAACTACGAATATACTTTAGCTACTTTTCTGAAAAATGGAGACTTGATTAATAAGAGAGTGATTGCAGGTGTAGCTTCCGATGGGCAATACATTACCCAGTCAATAGCCAATATAGAAGAAAACTGGCTCATTAATATTGCCACAGGTCGAAGCAAAGCTAATGACGAAATAGGATTTGATGCAAAAGCGTCCAAAATTCACGAATTAGAATTATTGACCGATGGCAGTATTATCAATGCTATTTAGGCATTAGAAAAGTGCAGTTTGTTAATACTTTAAACAGATTAACAAACTGCATTGCCTCAGAATTTCTGATAAGGAATTTTGAAGTGATAAGTTTTTCGCTTAGGGTTAGTCAATTTAGAAGTTAGTAGCCAGGGATTATGAAACTTTAGTTGGCGGTAAGTGATGCCATTTTTTTGTGCAAAATTCCCTAAACTTTCAATGGCAGTATTTACTTCAACGACATAGTAATCATTCCAAACGGGGTACAGGTCACCCTCATCTAAGTAATAACCAAACTTTTTGGGTTGGCTCATAATTTCCTTCATGGCAAGCACTCTAAAAACATATCGGCTTGTCTCTTGATTCAGGTTCAAATCATAAAAGGATGTTGCATGCTGCTCTTCTAAAGCATTTTTGATTCTCCCAATACCACCGTTATAGGCAGCAGCGGCAAGTGTCCAACTACCAAAATAATTTTTGTATTTCTGTAAATGTTTTGCTGCGGCTACGGTTGCTTTTTCCAAGTGGTAGCGTTCATCCACCTCTTGATTTACTTCTAACCCATACTCCTCTGCCACTTTTGGCATAAACTGCCAGAATCCTTTTGCACCTGCTGGCGAAGTAGCATTACTCAAATCACTCTCTGCTACTGCGATGTACTTTAAGTCATCTGGAACATTATATTCTCGAAATATTTTTTCGATAACCGGAAAGTATCTTCCTGCTTTTTTGATGTTTAGAGAAGTGCTACCGTGGCGATAGGTGTTGAGCGTCAATTCGTTATCTAATCTTTGTAATACATCAAAGTCTTTTGTAGGTACAAGTTCTCCTGCAAAGGTGAAGTCTTTGTTTAAATCAACTGATTTAATCAATTGCGGTATCACTTTATCACCAACTGAACTACTATATTCTGTTTTTTCATCTTTTGTGTAAGACGCAAAAACAACTGCAATGACCAACACCATTATCACAGACAAAAGCCATAAGTTCTTTTTTTTCATAGCACTGAGATTTTTAGATAAACAACTGGATTATAAAGCAACATCTATCTTCAAATAAATAAGTTGAATTAGTTTGTCTTTATTGTAAACTTAAAAATAAGCGATAAGATGCAATTATTATAAAATAATTACTCTACATCTACTAAACAAAACGAATGAAATTACATGATTTATGTTACGTACTAAACTAGACAACAAGATAAATTACTAATGTTACGCACTAAAAACTAAAGACGCTAGTGCGTAGCATTAGTTGTTTTGGGAAAAGCGAATATTGTTCTGTTAATAAATTGGCTTGTTCATGTTGAAGTAAAATTAACTGCCACAGACGAGTTTTAGTAAACAACTATTCCTTTTGTTGAAACATGCGAACATAGTCCACTACCATTTGCTGTGGAAAGGTAGTAGTGCTATCAGGTGCTTTGGGCCAATTTCCGCCTACGGCTACATTGAATAAAAAGAAAAATGGTTTATTAAAAGGGTAGGGCTGACCTTCCATGTCGCTGGACGTGATGGTGTAGAACAACACATCATCTACGTACCAATAAATGGCATTGGCTTCCCAATAAATAGAAAATACATGAAACTGCTCCGAAAAATCTTCATTGGTGAGGGAGTAACTATTGCCTCTATACTTATGCTGCGAAAAATCATACCCCCAGTGTGCGGTGCCATGTGTTTTTTCTGGCTCATGCCCGACCAATTCCATGATGTCAATTTCACCGCAGGCAGGCCAATTACTGGTCTCAATATCGCTGCCGAGCATCCAGAGGGCGGGCCAAATGCCCTGTCCTTTAGGTAGTTTTGCACGAATGTCAATGCGACCATGCGTGAAAGTTTGCTTGTCTTGGGTTTTTATGCGGGTGGAAGTGTAGTTGTGGTTGATGTCTTTTCGCGCTTCTATGGTCAATAATCCATCTTCTACTTTGGCGTTTTCGCCAGCGGTGTAATATTGTAATTCATTGTTGCCCCAGCCATTACTCCCTCTACCTACCTCATAAGTCCAATCTTGCAAATTTAGAGCATCGCCGTTAAATTCATCTGCCCAAACTAAATTGAGGGTCGGGTAGCTCGTAAGCGTTTCATAGCCATCATTGGATAGCGTAAGTGTTTCATCGTCATTGTTAATAGTTCCCCGACCAAAGGCTTGTCCTAGCTCCGCATTGATGGGATCAAAAAGTACCACTCTAAAGAACTCATTGCCTTCTTTTTGATCATCGCCAATGACTTCAATAGAAATCGTTTTTGCCGTTTCTGGCGAAGTGAATGTAACTGTTTCAGCAGCAATGGTATAATCTAAGCCACCAAATGCTGAGCCATCAGCCGTTTTGTAACTTACTTGCACTGGTTTGTTGTATTCACCACTCAAGGTGAGGGTAAAATCAAGAGTCGTTTTTTCACCACTTTCTATCTTCGAAATATCATTGATGGAAAGTTCGGACAATTTAGGTGCAACCACCTCTTTGCTAGTACCACAAGCTAAGGAAAGCCAGCCTAAGAGCACAAAGATAAGATAAGTAGGATTATTCATCATCAATTATTTTGTTCTAGGTGAAGATAACAAATAAATATTAGAGTAAGCAGTGAAATAACTACATTAATTTTTCTGCTTGGCAATTACTAAAGAAAACATATTTGAATATTAAAGATGTTAAAATTATAAGCCTCCAGAAAACTATGTGGCTTTAATCTACCACCATTGCCACTTTATCCAATTCCTGTTGTACAATTTGCTTTGGCAATTTTCTAAGTTCATATTCTTGGTTACGCAATTGTGGCACAAAACCAGCAGCTCGAATAGCATCCTGGATACCATCAGCGGTGAAACGATAATTGGCACCAGCAGCGGAAACGACATTTTCTTCGATCATAATACTACCAAAATCATTTGCGCCAGCATGTAGGGTAACTTGAGCCACTTTCTTGCCTACTGTCAGCCAAGAAGATTGAACATTGATAATATTTGGAAGCATAATCCGACTCATAGCAATCATTCGGACATACTCGTCGCCTGTACAAGTATTTCTAGCGCGTTTTATTTTTCGTAGAATAGTGTCATAATCTTGAAATGGCCAAGGAATGAACGCTAAGAAACCATTGGCATCGGCTGGTTTTTCAGATTGCACTTGACGCAGTTCTACAAAGTGCTGCATCCTTTCCAAATTGGTTTCAATGTGACCGAACATCATAGTTGCAGAGGTAGTCAAGTGCAATTGATGTGCTGCTCTCATAACATCTAGCCATTCTTTTCCACCGCATTTACCTTTAGAAATCAATCGTCGTACACGATCGCTTAGTATCTCTGCTCCTGCTCCTGGAAGTGAGTCTAAACCCGCTTCTTTCAGGGCTTTAAGTACTTCATAGTGAGTGGATTGTTCTAATTTCGTGATGTGTGCAATTTCAGGTGGCCCCAGTGCGTGTAGCTTCAAATTAGGGTATAACTCTTTTAGTTGGCTGAATAAATCCACGTAATATTGCAAGCCCAAGTCTGGGTGATGTCCACCTTGCAATAATAGCTGCTCACCTCCAAATTGAAAAGTTTCTTCTATTTTTTGCTTGTATTCTTCTATGGTTGTGATGTAAGATTCCTCGTGTCCAGGGCGACGATAAAAATTGCAAAACTTGCAGTTGGCAATACATACATTGGTCGTATTGCTATTTCGGTCAATAATCCAAGTGACTGTATTGCCTGGTACATGATGTTGACGCAGCTTATTGCCTACGTACATTAACTCTGCCGTGTTCGCTTTCTCAAATAGGAAAACACCTTCCTCGGCCGTCAAAAACTCTAAATCCAACGCTCGTTGCAATAGATCGTCTGTTTGCATAATACTAAGTCTTTTTTGTAAATTTACCATCAAACACAGGAAACATTGTAGAAGTTGATTAAACAATTCCCTTATTTTCAATTATTACTGAAAGTTGAGTGCTTTATCAATTTACGATTCATCACAAAGAACCAAACTGGTGGAATCAATGCCAGAAGCATAGCTGTCGGATAACCAAAAGGGAGTTGTGGAGCGTCTTCTTGATGATCTAGTACCTGGTATTTTTTAGAGGCTAAATAATGATGATCGGAGTGGCGTGTAAGTTCATAGAGTAAAATCCTGCCAATCTCATAATTGGCATTCCAAGAATGTCTAGGCTGCACTCGTTCGTATCTACCAGAGGGTAATAATTCTCTTCTGAGTCCGTAATGCTCAATATAATTGATTGTTTCAAGCAACAAGAAACCTATTATCCCTGCTGCTACAATCGCACCAAAATTGAGCCAAGTGTTACTTAGCAAAGCGATGATTACGATGTAAGTAAATTGCACTATCGTAAATTGAATCATGTGGTTTTCAAAACTGAAAATAGTTTTTTCTAAAGACTTCATCCGTTTGGCTTCCAGTTTCCAAGCGTTTAGGTAACTTCCAATTGTAGAACGAATCCAAAAAAAATAGACCATTTCGTTTTTCTTTGCACTAGCGGGATCAAGATCAGTGGCGACGTTTTTATGATGACCTTTGTTGTGTTCAATAAAAAAGTGCATGTAAAGCGACGGCAGCAAAAGCAGTTGAGCTATCCATTGTTCTTGTTGGTTAGAACGATGACCAAGTTCGTGTGCCACGTTTATTCCAGAACTTCCAAGCACAATACCTACGGATAAGATGCAGCCTACTAATTCAGTTGTCGTTAATTGATGAGTATTCAGGATGTACAAAAATAGCGTAATTATGCCATAAACAATTGGCAAGTTTAAGTAAAGTAGCCAGTCAAATAAGCGATTCTTGAGGCGGCTGCTTTTTTCGCTACTATCAAAATTGTACTGGCTATTAGTGGAGAGTGGTTCAATCAAAGGAATAATACCAAAAACAAAGATTGCAGTAGCATGAGCGTAAACTCCAAGTTTTATAAGTCCTAAAATCGCAATAAGAGGAACAATATAAGCCACTACATATTTTAAGTCTTTCATCTAACAAGAAATTTGATTTTAAAATTAAACAAATTTAAGCTATTTTAATGTAGATGAACCTGTGAAAAAATTATAATTTAACGATTTGGCGAATTTTTATTTCTGTATCCAACGCTTCTTCAATCAAGTCTAACTCAATAACTTGCGCTTTAGCTGCTGGATTAATCTGTTTAAATTTTTCTGGGCGAAGCAACGCAACTTGATTCTGCTTGCTCACAATCCAAAGCATATTAACTGTGTTGGTGTTATATTTTAGAAGTGTTTGTTCTCCGACATAGAATCGTTGAATGGTATTTAAGGATTTATCCCACAGATAAGCAGTAGTATGCTTGAATCGATGACCAAATTGATCTTCAAATGCTACTACCGCTTGCTGGGTAGCTGGCAAAACTGGACGGTCGCAATTCCAGATACCTAAACTATTAATTTTAAAGCTATTAACTACCTTCCGAACGTTCCCAATTTGAACATTCTGCTGGTTTTTCAAAAGCACTCTGCTTTTCTCAAAAGATTGAATGATCTGTCTTTTTTGCGCTTCCACCAAGCTATCTCTTTGATTGAGTTGCTTTTCATAGGTGACTAGTGCCTTTTCGTAATTCATTAAGGCTGATTCATACTCGTCATCTAGCAGCACTTTTGTTGCAATAATGTTGCTTGTTCCGTCCTTATGTACCAGCGCGATTCGATATTTGCCATTTTCTAAAGGAAATATTTGAGCATCTAGTAAATTGGTTGTTTCGGGAGGGGCTGGACTATCAGGTGTGAGTTGCCAGACAACACTTTTGTAAGCGGTATCTACTAAACCTGTCAAGTCAAAGCTGGGTAAGTTCTTATTTTGTGCTTGAGGTTCGATTGGTTTTGACGGTAGAGGGAACTGTTGTGCCACTTTTTTTAAAGCATCTGCTTCTGATAGCGCTAATGCTTCAATAGCTGATATTGCTTCTGAATTATTTGTGTGAAAAGAAAGATCATCCACTGCTTGATAAATCCAGGCTCGATTCGCTTCATCTAATTTATAAATATTAAAGCTAGGAAAAGTAGTCAAATTAGGACGTGTAATTTCTGAAACCAATTGCACGTCTATTGTCTTATCTTGCCTCAATCGCACCTGCTTTTCATCTTGCATTGCATACACTTCTATCATACCCGCTGATTCTAGTAAGTAAGTTACGCCTGCTGAATCATAAGTCAGTGGAATACCAGAGAGGAAGAAATCAATAGGATCTTGCATTTCTTTGTAAAATACTTTTACTTCTCCCTCGACGAGTTGTCCGTTTTCATCAACGAAAGCCTGCTCGGGAACAATTAATTTAGTTTGATTAGCATATTCTAAGATGCCTCCTTCCGATGTATTAACTTTTTGAGTAACAAAAGTAGGCTGCACCTCCGATATTGGCGGTTGAATAAAGGGCTGGCTTTCAAAGTAGGCTTGCTGCTGTTCTATGTATTTTTCTTTTGAGAACGTTTCTTCTGCATTGAACCAAAAGAACAAGCCCACAAGCGACGCAGCTAATGCCAACCCACTGATCGTCCAAACAAAGGGACTGCTTCTGCGCTCAGAACTTGGCTTACCATTTTTTTGATATGCTTCTAATAAGGCATCAAAATTTTTAAACTGCCTCACTTCTTCAGCACTTGGCATCTTTGGATTTCGTTTTATTTGGTACTTCTGCTTCATGTGACGACTTTGGCAATTTTAATTATGGCTAAAAACACAAGTAATACTACATTTTAGCCTGTAATTTTTTTCTCAATCTTTGCAAAATCCTGTATATTCTGACTTTAGCATTGCTCTCTGAAATTTGCATGATCTCTGCAACTTCTTTGAATGGTCGTTGCTCAAAAAAACGCAATTCAATTAATTGCATATCCTGTTCTTTCAAGTGTTCCAAAGCATTTAGCAATGCTCTTTTGTACTGTTCTGTATCCTGCTCTTCAATTTCATCTATCATACTCGTTAGTGAATAATCTTCTACGCTCACGACTCTATTTTTCTGTATCTTACGATAGTGCTGCGAAACTTCGTTACTAGCAATTCGGAAAAGCCAAGAAGAGAAAGGAACTCCCTTGTACTCATACCGATCGAGGTTTTCCATTGCTTTTAAGAAAATTTGTGAACATAAATCATCAGATAGAGACCTATCTCCCGTCCGTCGAAAAACAAACTTAAAAATAGGTTCAAAGTAACGATCGTATAGTGGCTTGAACGCGGTGGGATCGAGTTGAGCTTTCTGAATCTGCTGCCATTCTTGTGCTAAACTTTTTTGAGATGTATCTCTCTGCATTCGCATAGAATTTTCTACAAGAGTATGGCTCATCTGCGAATCTGCCAGCATTCAAACTTATTTTCTTTCTGTCTAAACAAGTGATTTATCATGAGTAGAATGCAGTAAACAAAAAAAGATACAGTTGGAGCGTGTTAAAGTGAAGTTTATTGTATAGCTCTGAGAAGGATGAACTTGTAAACGTGTAAGTTTACTTATCAATTTGGAATGCAGCTTTAGACTGCTTTCCAAACGAACGGTATCAGAATGCGAAACTTGTATTACTTCTTAACGACTTTTTTGGGTTGCACAATGACAATCATGCGTCTGCCTTCCATTTTAGGTAATGTTTCAGCAGCACCATACTCTTCTAACTCTTTGATGAAACGAAGTAATAATAATTCACCACGATCTTTAAATACAATAGTTCTTCCTTTAAAGTGGACATAGGCTTTTACTTTAGAACCTTCCGCTAAGAAATTTTGAGCATGGCGTAGTTTAAACTCAAAATCATGCTCATCTGTATTCGGACCAAATCGGACTTCCTTTACAACTGTCTTCAGTGCTTTTGCTTTGATCTCTTTCTCTTTCTTTCTTTTGTCGTATAGAAATTTTCTGTAGTCTATTATTCTTACAACGGGTGGCTTTGCTTTAGGGGAGATTTCTACTAAGTCCAATTCCATTTGCTCTGCCCATTTCCTTACTGTTCTAGTCTGATGAACCTCTCCAGGACCTATTTCTTCCCCTACTTTTTCTGCCACTTGCGGAATATTATCTCCTACTAAGCGCACCTCAGGAATACGGATTTGTTCATTTATTCTAAATTCGTTTTCATCTCGGTTGTCTCGCCTGTCGTTTCTTTTACCTCTTGAAAATCTTTTTGCCAAAGAATTAATTTTTTGTTAAAAAATAAAATTTTGTTAATTAAGTCAACTTCTCGTTTACTCCTCTAAATATTATAAGGCATCAAGTTAAAGAAAAGTTCCATAAAAATAGTCCAAGAGAAAAAAATATTCCCTTGGACTAATCTTTTTTGCTTGAAATCAAAGCTAAACAGATGCGTCAGAGTTTACATCTGAAGTGAATTGGATAAGGACTTTGTTGTTTTCTTTATCTAAGACAGCTTCTAAAGCACTCCCCTCCGCAGGTTTTTCATTTAGGATGAACTCTGCCAACGGATCTTCAATATGTTTTTGTATGGCTCGGTTAAGAGGTCTTGCACCAAACTGTGGATCAAACCCTTTCTCTGCTACAAAATCTTTTGCTTCTTCAGAAAGCGTTAAAGAAAGTTGCATTCCTTCCAAACGCTTGTACAAATCATCTAATGAAATATCAATAATCTGGTGAATTTCTTCTTTGCTTAGGCTATTAAACACCACAACATCATCAATTCTATTTAAGAACTCTGGTGAGAAGGTACGCTTTAGTGCGTTTTGAATCACTCCTTTAGAGTAATCTTCGGAAGACTCTTGACGCGCCTTGGTCGCAAAACCAACTCCTTGACCAAAATCTTTTAATTGACGCACTCCAATGTTTGATGTCATGATAATTAAAGTGTTCTTAAAGTCCACCTTTCTACCTAAGCCATCTGTCAATTGACCATCATCCAATACTTGTAATAAGATATTATAGACATCAGGATGCGCCTTTTCTATCTCATCTAGTAAAATGACGGAATAAGGTTTGCGACGTACTTTCTCTGTCAATTGCCCCCCTTCTTCATAGCCAATATAACCTGGAGGCGCTCCAATTAGGCGACTAACAGAAAATTTTTCCATGTACTCACTCATGTCAATTCGCACCAACGTATCTTCTGAATCGAAGAGATATTTAGATAGCGATTTAGCTAACTGCGTCTTACCAACTCCCGTTGGACCTAGAAAAATGAATGAACCAATGGGTTTACTTGGATCTTTCAATCCTACTCGGTTTCTCTGAATAGCTTTCGTGATTTTCTCAATCGCTTGGTCTTGTCCAATGATGGATTTTTTCATATCCTCACTCATATGGACTAGCTTATTACTTTCACTCTCTGCTACTCGCTTCACAGGGATTCCCGTCATCATAGCAACCACTTCTGCTATGTCATCCTCATCAACTGGATAGCGTTTTGTTTTTGCTTCTTCCTCCCATTCTACTTTTGCGAACTCTAACTGTCGCACTAGCTTCGATTCGTTATCTCTCAAGTCAGCGGCTCGCTCGTACTGTTGATTCTTAACTGCTTGATTTTTAAACTCTTTTATTTCTTCAATTTTAGTCTCTAATTCCTCAATGTGCTTAGGGACATGTATGTTTTTGAGATGTACTCTTGCTCCTACTTCATCTAGCACGTCAATCGCTTTGTCTGGTAAATAACGATCTGTAATATAACGGTCACTCAACTTTACACAGGCTCTTATTGCATCATCTGTGTAGGTTACATTGTGGAATTCTTCATATTTCGGCTTGATGTTTTCCAAAATATTGACCGCTTCTTCTGCTGAAGGTGGCTCAACAATGACCTTTTGAAAACGACGATCCAATGCACCATCTTTTTCAATATACTGGCGATATTCGTCTAAGGTAGAAGCTCCTATACATTGCAACTCTCCTCTTGCCAAAGCTGGTTTAAAGATATTGGAAGCATCCAAAGAACCTGTCGCACCACCTGCTCCAACAATTGTATGAATTTCGTCAATGAACAAGATCACATCTCTTGATTTCTCTAGCTCATTCATGATAGCTTTCATGCGCTCCTCAAACTGACCTCTATACTTAGTACCCGCCACTAGAGCCGCCAAGTCCAACATCACTAAACGCTTGTTAAACAAAGTCCTAGATACTTTTCTCTGCTCAATGCGAAGTGCTAAACCCTCTACAATAGCTGTCTTACCCACACCAGGTTCACCTATGAGGATAGGATTGTTTTTCTTTCTTCTGCTTAAAATCTGAGATACGCGCTCAATCTCAGTTTCACGACCAATAATTGGGTCTAATTTCCCTTCAATCGCCAATTTGGTAATGTCACGACCAAAATTGTCTAGCACAGGAGTACGTGACTTATTACCGCCCTTCCGCTGATAGCGTCCCCCTTCCTCATCATAATCATCGTCTTGATCGGAAGGTGCTTGAGCATACGCTTCAAAGCTAGTGGAGTAATCCATATCTTGCTCTACGTATTGCAGCTCGTTCTTGTAGCCTTCATAGTCCACATCAAACTGATTGAGTATTCTAGATGCCATATTATCTTTGTGTTTTAAAATGGACAGCATCAAATGTTCTGGTGCCACCTCATCACTTTTCATCATTTTGGCTTCTAAGAAAGTTACCTTTAGAATTCTTTCGGCTTGCTTATTCAATGGAATATTGCCAACCTCATTTAAAGATGCTTTTGAAGTACTGCCACGTTGCTGTATAGATTCTTCTACACTATCCTTCAACTCATCCATATCTATATCTAAGGAATCTAGCACTCTTACCGCTAAACTTTCAGTATCTTTCATTATACCTAAAAGTAAATGCTCAATTCCAATATAGTCATGTCCTAACCGAATAGCAACATCTCGACTTCTACGAATGACTTGCTTAACTTGTGGGGAAAATCTTTTATTACGATCCATAGTTTTAGTAATATTCTGCTTCTTTAGACGCTATTAATTTAATAAGAATAACAGTCTAAATAAAAGATTACAAGATAGGATTAGTTCTAAAACTCTAATTTGGGAAGATTTTTAAATATCTTCCTGCATATTATATAGGTTTAGAACCAAAAATATCAATAACAGTTTTACCTTATAGAAAAAATGATGCCAACTTTGACAAAGTAATGGAAATTACTTATTCAAATATCTGTAAGACTAAATAATTAACAACTCAATTAGTCAGGTTGTTGACTGCTTCATTGCTTCTAAAATAGCATGATCTGTTGATATTGTGAATACTATTTATAACCTTTGTGTGCGGTTTTGGTTTTGATTAAATATTTTGAGAAACCAGCCCTACTTATTGTGGTCGCAGTAAATTAATCCTGTGATATAGATCATTCAAGCACATAAAAACTGATTAGATGAAATTCAGCGTAGATAAACAAGACAGATATACTGTTTTTAAATTAGAAGAAGAAAATCTTAATTCATTAATGGCTCCAGACCTAAAGTCGGAGTTTGTTCTTCTTTCTAATGAAGGAGTGGAAAACTTAATTCTTGATCTTTCTGGCGTAAAGTTTGTGGATTCCTCAGGATTGAGTGCCATTTTGACAGCCAATAGGCTTTGGAAAAACTTAGGTTCGTTCATTTTGACAGGTATTGAGCATCCAAGTGTTAAAAAGCTAATAGAAATCTCAAGACTAGATTCTGTATTGAACATCATCCCAACCGTTGCGGAATCCATAGATTTCCTCACCATGGAGATGATAGAACGCGACTTAAATGCTGCTTCTGATACGGAGCACGCTTAACCTAGACAAAAATGAATGCTAGCATTTAATAGTTGGCACTCAACTCCTAGACGCCAGTGTGAAATTAAGTACAGTTTGTATTTACATTAAATCATTGATTATCAGTGTTTTAATTATTAGTAATTTCAAATTCTACATTGATTTAGTGTTGGTGTATTAAACCTACTTTTACATGAAAGTCTTAGCTTTGACCTTACTGACACTCTTTTGTTCCATAATTGCCATTGCTCAAAATACGCAAAGCGTTAAGGCAGTTAATGATACTTACAGAAATGGAGAACAGGCACTTCTTGAGCAAAAGTACAAAGTAGCGCTTAAGCAATTTGAGCGCGTCTTGAAAATTGATCCTTTGCATACAGCTTCGCTGAGAGCAGCGGGAATATGCTATGACCTGCTAGGTCAATATGAAAAAGCATTAGTCGCTTACTTAAAAGTATTGAACAATGACCCTTATTTTTCAAGAATCATCTATTACGAAATTGGTCGAACTTATTATCGCTTAGGGCAGTACCACTCGGCACTAGACTACTTTAGTCAATTTGCAGGTTTACAGGAATTAAGCAACGAAAATTTTGGACTGAGCATTGAACGAGAACGCACTAAAGAAATAGACTATTTAAAAGACCTTTCTCAGAGTATGATCGCCTGTCAAGTATCCATTGATAGTATTCAGTTTTTGAACATTAGAGAGATCATTAACATCGGTCCAGCCATTAATACTCAAGCAGATGAATATTTCCCATTCATTGTGAATGACAACAGTTTGATGTTTTACACTCGTAGAAAAGATGTAGAAAAAGATGAAGATTTGTTTGTCAGTGCAGGAGATAATGAAATTTGGGAAGCAGGGCAGTCTATTGGTTCGTTTAATAGTCGTTGGAATGAAGGCATGACTACTTTTGTAAGAAATGGCAGAAAACTGTACTTCACTGCTTGCGAAAGAGACAACATATTAGGCACTTGTGACATTTGGGAAGCCACTGCCGACGGCAAAAAAATAAAGGATATTCAGTCCTCTGAGGGTTATTTGAATTCTGAACGCTGGGATTCGCAAGCCTCTATTAGTTGTGATGGTAATGTGATCTATTTTGCTAGCAATCGAAAGGGAGGCTATGGCGGCACAGATATTTGGAGGAGCGAAAAAGAAGCAGATGGCTTGTGGTCAGCACCTGAGAATATGGGGCCGCATATTAATTCCGCAGGTGATGAAGAGGCGCCATTTATTACGAATGATGGCAAAATGCTTTATTTTTCTTCAACAGGGCACTTCGGTATGGGAGAACAAGATATTTACTTCTCCAGAAAAACAAGACAAGGCTATTGGTCAAAACCTAGAAACTTAGGGCCTCCTGTTAACTCTGCCGCAAGGGAATTAGGTTTTTTCCTGTCTGCGGATGGCAAAACAGGCTACTTCGCAAGTAGCAGGACGGGAGGCTATGGTGGTATGGATATTTACAAATTTAAGCTATCCACTCAACTGATGGCTGATCCTATTACTTTCATTGAAGGGCAAGTAAAGGATAAAGACTTCGGTCTGCCAGTCAGAACTACTGTAGAGATTCCAGGTCGCTATCCTATCGAAACAGATGAGCGAGGGCGGTTCTTTATCTGTTTTCCTGCCAATGAATTCTTGAGCATAGAAGTAGATCAACGAGGTTTTTTGCCGTACAAAAACGTTTTTGAGGTTCCATATTGGGAAAATAAATCATTTTATACCATAGATATTTTACTCTCCCCTAAGGTACAAGCCTTTATGGGTAATGAAACAACAACGGACACTTTAGATCAGCAGCCACCTGAACTACCCAAACCCAAAAAAGTTGATCTAAAAAAAGTATCCACACTGAGCCTTTACTATGGCACAAATGAAAGCGACCTTAATAACAAAAATCGCAATCACCTGAACCGCTTCGTGGAGGCACTTGATCCTGAAAAGATTACCAAAGTGGAGATTATTGGTTATGCAGATTATGTTGGTTCAGATGCCTATAATTTAAAACTCTCCGAAGAACGTGCTAAATCCGTTGCTAGTTTTCTGAAAAACATGAGTATTTTAGTAACTAAAGTTTATTTGGAGGGAAAGGGAGAGATCAATAGTGAAGAGAACGAAGCCCAAAATCGGCGAGTGGAAATTGTGATTCATTCTAAAATGTAGAGACCATATCCCGCTGTTGTTAAAGGGTGAGACCGTGAACTTGTATTTATGAGGACGATTTCGAGTTACCTATATATATAAATCTAAAAATCCCTATCTGATTCGCTTATGCTTCAAGCGGATAGAGTTACCAATGACAACCACATCAGAAAATGCCATAAAGAGTGCGCCCCACATTGGGTTAAGAAATCCCATGGCTGCAATAGGAATGGCGACAATATTATAAGCAAATGCCCAAAATAGATTTTGCTTAATGGTGAGTAAGGTATGATCGCTGATTTGTAGTGCTTTCTTTAGGCTGTTCAATTGTCCATTTAGCAGCACAATCTGCGCTGATTGAATGGCAACTTGTGAGGCATTACTCAAAGAAACTCCGATGCTTGCTTTGGCAAGTGCTGGTGCATCATTGATGCCGTCTCCAATCATAGCAGTTGGTGCCGTCTTAGTATATTCTGTTATTTTATCTAGCTTTTGATTGGGCAACTGCTCCCCAAAAAAAGTTTTAACACCTAGTTTTTTAGCTATCTTTTCAGTTTTAGCCATCTTATCCCCACTCAAAATAATAGCTTGAGCACCTTTGGATTGAATGTATTGAATGACTGCCCTAGCATCCTTTTTTAATTCATCTTCAATATCAATGGTGGCAGCTAGTTGTTCATTTTTGACAAAATAAAGAGCATGTTTATCATTGGTTGTTAAATTCTTTGCAATGCGATATGAACCGATTTGATAGTGATTGCCAGCTTCATCCTTAGCCTCAAGTCCTAGTCCTTTATGCTCTCGAATATCAATTAGCTTAGGAATTGTTATTGCCGCATCAGGCTTTAAGGCACGAACTAGTGATTGAGCAATTGGATGGGAAGATTGCTGCTCCATTGCATGAATAATGGCACGAGTAGTTGTTTCTTCACTAGTCAGATAGTGAATATCTTTTACATGGAAATCTCCTGTGGTCAGTGTTCCTGTCTTATCAAACACGAAATTCTGAATGCCAGCAAAGGTCTCTAGTGTTTGTCCACCTTTGACTAAAATACCATTTTTAGCCATTCTCCCCACACCTACCATCACTGCAGTTGGCGTAGCCAGTCCCATCGCACAAGGGCAAGAAATGACTAACACTGCGATGCTATTCATCAAAGCATTTTGGAATGGGATATTAAAAAAGAAATAAGAAACTAATAAAGTTAATACTGAAATTGTCAACACGACAGGAACGAAAATAGCAGAAATCTTATCTGCCAATCGCTGAATAGCTGGCTTTTCTTGCTGTGCCGATTTGACAAGGTCAATAATGCGCTGCAGGACAGTCTGATTGCCAGTTGCAGTAACTTCCATTTGAAATGCTCCTGCATTCACAATAGAAGCACCCACTACGCTATCGCCTACACTTTTTTCTGTTGGCACGCTTTCTCCCGTCAACATAGATTCGTCTAAGCGAGCTTGTCCTGCTACAATAATCCCATCCACTGGCACTGCATCCCCTTCATTTACCTGAAGTGTGCTCCCTACCTTAATATCTTCTTTATCTATTGCTACTATTGCACCAGAGGGCATAATCTGCTTAGCTTTAGTAGGTTGTAACTTACTGAGTTCATCAATGGCGGTTGTGGTCTGTTCAACAGCTCGATGCTCTAGCCAATTGCCCACCAATACCAGTGTGATGATGGTCGCCGCAGTTTCGTAAAAGATGTAATCGTGATTACCTTGGATGCTCCCTACCACAGAATAGGCAAAAGCTGCGGTACTACCAATCCAAATTAATACATCCATATTGGGTACTCCTCCTCTCAAGGAATTGATCGCACTTTTCCCAAAGTGCCAGGTGCCAATAGCAAAAACGGGGAGGCATACTGCAAACTGAACCCAGCTATTCTGTAATGGCGGGATCAGATTGACACCAAACATATAAAAAAGATGGTGCAATAAAAGCGGAAGCGTAAAAATAGCACTAATGAGTAGCTTTCGCTCTAAAGTCCACCATCTAGCTGGCTGTTGCTCATCCACTACCTCAAAGCCCAACTTATGAATACCAGCTCTAATGTCCTCTAGTTGTAAGTCAGCATCACCTTGTTGAAATCTTACTTCTTTGGTTTGAAAATTGACATATACCTCATCAAAACCTTTGCGTTCCAAAAAGCGATTGAGACTCATGGCGCAGTTGTTGCAAGTCATCCCATCCACTTTTAGCTCCACTACGTCGTTTTTTCCAACCATTGTCTAGTAATTTTATATTTCGTGTTAAACAACTAAACTGACAAAAAGGTGAAAGCAATCGCTAACTATTTAGCTGCTTGGCAGGTTGATCAAATTAGATAAATCTAGCTTAGTACAATATGAAATATCTTCTAATATATCAATTACAAAATTTAAATACTGACCAAAGAATATCAACAAGCAATGAAGCAACGAGTGGAAAATAACTAGAACCCGACACTTTAATACTAATTTATGAGAACTACACCCATTAAAAATTCGTTGAAGTAGAATATCGTAACAATGGAGCGAACTCCGTTATTATGAAAATCATTAATGATATGTTGAAAATTCCTGTTGTTACTCTTACTTTTATTTTCGCTGTAAGTATAGCTTATGCTCAACAACCTACTCAATACTCCTTATACATGTTCAATCGCATGAATTATAATCCTGCTTATGCAGGGCTAGATAATTCTCTGAGTGCAAGCGGCGTTATCAGGCGGCAGTGGGTAGATTTTGAAAATAGTCCTTCTTCCCAAAATTTCAATGTTCATGCTCCTTTCTACTTTCTAAATAGTGGAATAGGATTCTCGCTGGAGAATGATGAGTTAGGCTTTGAGCGAAATTTATCCTTGAAAGGAGCTTATAATTATCAATTAATTTTAGGGCAAACAGGCATTTTGAGTATAGGCGTTGGAGCTGGTATTTTGCAAAAAACATTGGATGGTACACAATTGCGTACTCCCGACGGGGAATACACTGATGGCAGTAGCATCAACCATAAGGACGATTTGCTGCCTTTGACAGCAGTAACTGCAAGCGCACCATTATTAGAAGCGGGCATCTATTACAAAAGCGAAGTGTTTGAGGCTGGATTCTCTACAAGGAATGTTGTAAAAGAACCTTTAGCCTATGATAATTTTAATGTACTTCCTATCAGAAGTTATTTCTTTACCGCTTCTGCTCATCTTGATCTTAATAGAATTTTAACTTTACACCCTTCTGTACTCGTAAAGACGGATGTTATTCAAACGCAAATAGATTTTTCTGCTGTTCTTACGTACAATAATAATATATCAATTGGAACATCGTTAAGAGGATATAGTGCAAATACAATTGATGCAGCAGTCATTATTGCTGGTTTGGATATTAGTGAAAATCTGAGCTTGTATTACAGCTATGATATTTCACTTTCAAGTTTAAATATCGCTAATACTGGATCACACGAGATTCTGGTCAATTACAATCTGAATAAAGCCATAGGGAAAGGAAGACCTCCTCAAATTATTTACAATCCAAGATTTTTATAATTTCTTAGTAGGATTAGCTAAAAAATTGAGTTGAATAACCTAAGTTAAACAAAACTTTTTACCATGTATGTACTTCTATCTGATTAGAAAACAGGCGGCTCTTCTTAAAATTTACTTTCTGATGACTTTTATAAGAATGTATACTTATTGACTTTATATAGAATATAATTTGCGACTAATTAATTAAACCATTATTTTTCAGGGCGGCTATACTAATTCAAAATCACACTCGTTCAATGGATGTCGAAATTAATGAAGCTATTATATTAAAGCTGAGTTGAATTTTTGATAACACTCTTGAACAGGCTATATTTAAGCCGCTCTTTCAAAAACCGTACACAATTGAAGGAAAATAGCAGTATCAACATGAAAAGATTGCTTAAAATCAGTTTCGTTTTATTAGCTTTCATTGCTACATCTTGTGGCTCAAAGCAAAATGGTCAACTCATTGGAGTGCTTGACCGCCCTACTTGGAAAGGTATTAATCCCTATGGAATGGTATATATCCCATCTGGGACTTTACACATTGGGGCTGGAGACCAAGACATCAGTAATACATTCGTACAGAGACCGAAATCTATCTCTGTAGTAGGATTTTTTATGGATGACACCGAAGTAACAAATAACGAATATCGCCAATTCGTTCATTGGGTGAGAGATTCTTTGGCACACGCTTACCTAGACCATTTTTACGAGGATGAGGTAACTGGCGAAGAACGTATTGATTGGGAGTACGATATTGATTGGGAGGACGAAACATTGGAAGACCTTTACTATCAAGGCGACGATCAGTTTGCTGGTAGAAAGGAGTATGATATTGAAAAATTAGTCTTTGAATACGAATGGTATGACTGGCAATCAGCAGCCCACGATCAGGGTCGGTCGCCTCGCAACGCTTTTATCAAGCGTAAAAAAGTAAATATTTATCCTGACACGTTGGTTTGGATACGCGACTTTGCTTATTCTTATAACGAGCCAATGACACGTAACTACTTTTGGCATCCAGCTTATGATGATTATCCTGTTGTGGGTGTGGATTGGCATACAGCTAATGCTTTTAACTACTGGCGTACAAAACTGTGGAACACTTATGAGGCTAGTGAAACAGGTGTAAACTCAGAAGACTTCCGTCTGCCGTTTGAGCAAGAATGGGAGTATGCAGCCCGTGGAGGTCATGATTTAGCAACTTTCCCTTGGGGTGACTATTATATGAGAAACGCAAAAGGATGTTTATTAGCTAACTTCAAACCAGGTCGTGGTAACTACGCCGATGATGGGGGGCTTTATACTGTAAAGGCAGATGCTTACTTCCCGAACGATTTTGGATTGTACAATATGGCTGGTAACGCTGCGGAATGGACGAATACAGCATACTATGAAAACGCTTACTCTTTTATCCACGACTTAAACCCAGATATTCGTTATGATGCTCAAGAGGACGATCCTGAAGCATACAAGCGTAAGGTGATTCGTGGAGGTTCTTGGAAAGATGTAAAGCATTTTTTAGCAAATCACACTCGTCACTGGGAATTCCAAGATACAACGAAATCCTACATTGGATTCCGTTCAGCATTAACGTTCTTAGGTCGTTCCATGACAGATGACTTTTAATTAGTCTTCAAGAAAAGAAAAATCAAGTTTAGCAGAAAGCAGTATCAATTCATTTTGATACTGCTTTCTTAGTTTTAAAGCAAGCCTTATTGTATATTTGATCTTCAGTAAAGATCAAAAAATAACTTTTTCTACTCAGTACATTTTACGCTCTAAATTCTATTCAAAGCATGAAATCATACTATTTGTTACTTTGCTCTATGCTATTGAGCATCTCTATCATAGCACAAGACAATGATTATTTTCAGCAAAAAATAGATTACAAAATAAACGTAACCCTAGAAGACAATACACACACATTGACTGGCATGATGGAAATAAACTATACCAACAATGCCGCCAGTGCTCTCCATGAAATTTACTTTCACGTTTGGCCAAATGCTTACAGCGATAAATCAACCGCCTTTGCCAAGCAAAAACTCCGAGATAGAAATACCGAATTCCACTATGCTGGAGCTGACCAATTAGGAGGCATAACCAATTTAGACTTTACAGCAAATGGAACAAGAGCTGATTGGAGCTACGATGAAGAGTATGTAGATATAGCCATAGTGAAATTACCAAAGCCTATTCAGTCAGGTGAAACCATCAAAATTACGACTCCTTTTGTCCTAAAAATTCCGAGTTCTTTTTCCAGACTAGGGCATGTTCGCACTTCTTATCAAATGACGCAATGGTATCCTAAACCAGCCGTTTATGATCGCAACGGTTGGCATCCCATGCCTTATCTGGATCTAGGAGAGTTTTACTCAGACTTTGGCTCATTTGATGTGTCCATTACTCTGCCAAGTAATTATGTAGTAGGCGCAACAGGCGTTTTGCAAACAGACAGTGAAAAAGATTTTTTGGCAGAACGCATCGCCATGACAGAGGCCTATATTGCAGGAGATTCTACAAAATTCAGTGCTAATAATAGCTTTCCAGAATCTAGTGAGCAGTTGAAAACCATTCGATATACTGCGGACAATGTCCACGATTTTGCTTGGTTTGCAGACAAACGATTCAGAGTGCTAAAAGATGAAGTTACCTTAACTTCTGGTAGAAAAGTAGATACTTGGGTGATGTTTACTCGTACAGAAGAAGAACTATGGAAAAATGCGATTGAGTATATGAATCGCTCCGTAAAATTTTATTCAGAAAAAGTAGGAGAGTATCCTTATCCTCATGCAACAGCTGTGCAAAGTGCCTTGAGTGCAGGGGGCGGCATGGAATATCCTATGATTACAGTAATTGGTACTTCGGGCAGTGATAAATCCCTAGATAATGTCATCACGCATGAAGTGGGGCATAATTGGTTTTATGGCATACTAGGTACAAATGAACGCCAACACGCTTGGATGGATGAAGGTATGAACTCTTATTATGAGTATTTGTACATGAACGAATACTATGAAAATGCTACTTCATTAGGAGAATTTGCCCCTAAATTTTTAGTGGGAGATATAGAAGCCGACTTAAACGAACTGGCGTATCTATATGTAGCGAGGCGCAATGAAGATGTCGCACCCAATACAGCTGCCGAGGATATGAATCAATTAAACTACGGCATCATGGCTTATATGAAGCCAGTCATTGTATTCAAGCACCTAGAGCAGTATTTAGGTACAGAGCGTTTTGATGAAATAATGCACAGCTACTATGATAATTGGAAATTTAAGCATCCTTATCCATCAGATTTGAAAGCACACTTTGAGCAGGAGAGCAATGAAGACTTGAGTTGGCTTTTCGATGCGATGCTGTTTTCTAATGATCGCTTGGACTATAAGTTGGCGAGCGCTAAAGAAGTCGATGGGAAATATCAACTGCATGTCGTCAACAAAGGCAGCATTGCTGCACCATTTCCAATTTCAGCAATAAAAGGTGGAAAAGTTGTCAAAACGCTTTGGTACGACGGCATAATAGAGCAACAAGAAGTGGAATTTCCTATGGGAGATTACGACGCTTTGGTGATTGATGTGGAGCGGTGGACGATTGATTTTGATAGAACGGATAATCGAGTAAAATTGAACAATCAAGCAGAGAAGGGTGGTCTTAGGCTAGGCTTGATCGGCAACTTTGAAAATGACAAGAAAAAACAGCTATTCGTCTTGCCTTCGTTGAGTTGGAATAATTACGACAAATTCATGCTTGGCTTAGGTTTTCATAACAAAGTTGTTCCAAGTAGAAATTTTGAATTTGGATTCAATCCTATGTACGCTTTTGGTTCAGAGCGCATCAGTGGGCTTGGTACTACTCGCTATAATATCTTCCCTAAAAATGGAGCAATTAAAAGAATTTCATTGCAAATAAACGGCCGAACATTCGCTTACGGCACAGACGATCGCTACGGATTTGATAATTACTTTACTAAATTTGCTCCAAAGTTAGAGTTGACCTTGAAAAAGAAGACGTCAGCACATCCAGTTGAGCAAAAAATAGCATATCGCTACATCTATATTGACCAAGACAATGGACAAGGAATTGATATTGAAACACTTGATTTTGAGCGAGTTAGCCGAACTTATGGCATCAATGAACTGCAGTACGAATGGAGTAAAAGCGATGTATTAAACCCTGTTAGTGCAACGGCGACAGTTCAGCAGGGTAAAGGTTTTTCAAAGCTATTTGCTCATTATAATCAAGACTTTGCTTATGCTCAAAAAGATAAAGGATTGCAATTCCACGCTTTTGCGGGAACGTTCTTTAATTATGATGCAGCTCAACTAGCAGAGAATGGTGTCCGCCCAAATTTCTTTCTAAGCGGAACGACTTCAAGTACTTTTCAAAAAGATTATCTATTCGATCAAGTAATGCTAGGTAGATCAGAAGCAACGGACTTTTTTAGTCGTCAAGTTTTCGATCAAGATGCTCGTTTCAAGACGATCACCAACGTTGGCGCTAGTTCGGATTGGATGATAGCAGCAAGTCTGCGCTCGACTTTACCTGGATTGATTCCAATAGAGTTATTTGCTGATGCTGCTATTTCGCAAGGGCGTGATGAGGCAAATCTGAATTACAGCACTGGATTAGTATTGCCTATTATCAAAAATATTGTTGAAGTTTACTTTCCTGTTTTTGAAAGTAGCGATATTAGTAACAACCACAATGCGAGTGGCAGGGAAGGCTTCTTTGAGCGGGCTACTTTTAAAATCAGCTTTGACAAATTGAACCCATTTGAAGCAATTGATAATTTGAACTTTTAACCATTTTCTCCTACATTAGGGGAACTTTGAAGTCCAATGCTACACTTATTAATAAAAAGCCAGACTGATGGTAAAGTATTTACTACTACTATTTATTTCGCTCAATAGCGCTACCGCTTTTGCTGTGCTGCATCCAGTTCACTCGACAGAAAAAGTTGTGCTAAAGCGTGGCACACCTGTTACGCTGCGTTTGTTACAAGATGTCAATTCAGCCCTAGTTGAAGAAAATAATTTGATCGAACTGGAAGTTGCATTAGATGTAGTCGTGAATACACAAGCTGTCATTGCGACGGGTGCTTATGCGGAGGGTTTTGTAACGGAAGCCAAGAAGAGAAGAATGCTAGGTAGAGGAGCAAGTTTAGAAATTAGAGCCAGCAGCGCACAAGCAGTGGATGGTCAAAGAGTTATTTTGATTGGTCAGCCTTTATTAAAAAAAGCAGGACGCAAGCAAAGGCAATTCGCTTTGTCATTGCTTTGGATTGGGCTAACTTTAATATTTATTGGAGGAATAGGTGCAATAGCTACTGGTGCTAGTAGCTGGATGATTATTTTAGGCATCGGTGTTTTTCCATTTTTGGGAGGACTATTCAATTCGGGAAGAGAGGTAGATATTCCGATGGGTACACGCTTATCCGCAACCGTAGCAGAGGAAGTAGTGATTGATGTCAATTTTAAATCTAAAACCAAATAACTTATGCGAAAGTGCTTGACATTTTTAATTTGGATAGTAAGTGGTTTTTTAGCAGTTAATGCTCAAGGTTTGGTCGAAAAATGGAAAGTTACGCTAAACTCGAATGCGAAAAACGATATCGTCCATGCTATTTATCAATCTGTAAATGGTGATCTCGTTGTTGTTGGAGAAACATGGTCAGATAAAGAAGAACACGATGGGCTGCTCATGATCGTAGAAGAAGCTACTGGGCAAGTAAAAGAACGGCATATTTACAATAGAAATAATGGTCGAGATGATGTCATTAGGGGAATCGATCAATTGAGGGATGGAGGTTATTATCTAGTGGGAAGTTCAACACAAAAAAAAGAAACGCTAGGGCTAGTGATCCGCACTGATGAATTTGGACAAAGCCTAAAAACAGATTTACTAGGTCGTGGCGATTTACAAAAAGTGGTCGTGTTAGAAGATAATAGCCTATTGATTGGTGGGAAAAAGACTTTGGACGATGGTGATATTATGCTTATCAAATACGATGGTCGAGCGATAGAATTATCCATAGGTGATGGAAAGTACAAGACGCTGGAGGGAATGGAGGAAGGGCAGGATGGCAATATATTATTGTGTGGCAATACGGCTAAGTCGAAAACACATAACCAAAAAGAAGGAAGTGTTTGGCTCGCTAAGCTGGACAAAGCAGGGTCGATTATTAATGATCGAATAATTGAAGAAGAAGGCTGGCTTGAAGTAGTACAAGCACGTCGCACTTACGACGATATGCTGCTGATGACTGGAGAAAAAACAGCGAACCGAAGAGATGCGTGGATATTAGAAGTGGATAACAACTTAAAGACAATAGTAGATGAACCATTTGGCGAAGACACAGATGAGCAGGGTCAGGGAGTCATTCGTAGTTTTAGCAATCGCTATTTTTTGGTTAGTTTAATTCGGAATTACCGACAAAATCAAAGCTATCTACTTCAAGGTGTTCGTACAACTGCTAGTTATATGCTTCCTCCTTCGACCGAATTTGGTGTAGTGGATGCTTTGCAAACATTTCAAAAAAACTTTATCGTAGTCGGGCAAACCTCAAGTAATAACCATTATGCCATACAACTAATTAGCCTTCAAGAAGGCAGTCCTTTTGTATATAACAGCAAAGGACTGCCTGAGCTTCAGATTGTAACGCCTCCCTATCTGAGAGACCAAAATGGAGATGGTATTCTCGCCCCCAAAGAACGGGCATCTATTGATTTCAGCATTAAAAACAATGGAGATATTGGGTTGAGTGCCTTAAAAGTCTTCCTAAAAACGAATGATAATCTGAAGTCCATACGATATGAAAGCTTAGTATATATCGCACACATTCGGGCAAAAGGCGAGCAAAATGTGAGTTTACCATTTAATCCTGATGAATTGTTTGTAACGAATAATTTTAGTTTCAAAGGAATTATTCAACTCGAAGATGATAGAGGAAAGGAACTACTCAGTCAATCTTTCACCATTGGAAAAGCAAAGCCTTCAGAGGAAGAAGAAAAAACACTAGGCGATATCTTTATCCGTTGGGATAATAGTAGTAGTAGTCGAAGAACAACAGAAAATACTACACAAATCAAAGCTAACATCTATTCCAGTAGAGCTTTAAAACAACAAGATGTAAAAGTGTATGTCAATGGCTCTATTTTGGAAGACTCTAAAGGCAGGGAACCTATGAGGTCAAAGAAAGATACAAATGCTGATATTTACGCTACGGAATTTATACAGTCCATCTCTCTGATGGAAGGTAAGAATACCATTTACATCGAAGTGGATGGAGCAAAGGCACAGGAGATCACTATTGAGTACCAGCCGCAATTACCTAACCTGCATGTACTTGCCATCGGTCCGATTTATGAAGACTTACAATTTACCAGTCAAGATGCAAAAGACTTTTCAACAGTCATGCGCGCTCAAAAAGGGAAAGGTTTATTTAACGATGTAATCGTTACAGAACTAACAACGGAAGCATCCACCAGTACGCAAAGTATCCGAGCAGCATTTGAAGGGCTGTACTACCGTTTTGCTAAAATGGACGGAGTAGATAAAATTGCACCTAATGATGTTCTGGTGGTCTTTGTTTCCTCGCATGGCAAGAAAATATACGATGGCTTTAAAATCGTACCATCTGATTATAATGAAGATAGTGCTTTAACAACCACTGTTGATTACAAGTACGATGTGCTACGATTCTTAGAAAAAATTAATTGTAAAAAGCTGGTTTTTATGGATGCTTGCCACAGTGGTGCTGCCAAAAACGTAGTAACCTCTGCCATTAGTACGGCACTAAATCGCCTGAATGCGGCAAGTCCTGGATTAGTAACAATGAGTTCCTGCAAGGATGATGAACTTTCTTATGAAGATAGAACTTGGCAAAACGGTGCGTTCACAGAAGCACTGCTAGAGGCACTAAGTGGAAAAGATGTTCATCTGAGTGATGGCACAATCCTTACTTGCGACTCTGAGGAAGACATAGCAGGTCGAGGCATTCTTTCGATAAATGAAATATATCGTTTTCTACAAAAAAGAGTACCCGACTTAGTGAGACAAAAGTATGGTAATGCTGCTTTACAGACACCGTTTATGCCAGCAGATGACTTGGATCAAACCTTAAGCCTATTTATTCTAGATAATTAATTACTAAAAACGCACAAATTACCTCAATATGAAAACAAATAATTTACGATGTATTAAAACCATAATAGCTAGCTTTTGTGTAGCATTCTGCTTTAGCGGAGAAGCACAATTATTAGACCTTTCCACCATCTATCGTTCCAATATGCAGATCATCAACCCAGCTGCAATCAACCGACTGCGGATGATGGATGATTACAAATCTACCATCCTTAACGTTACTGGACGCTATCAGTGGCTAGGTCAGAATATTGAAGGATCGCCACTATATGGTACATTCCGATACGAACAATACTTGGATAACGAACATGGAAATACAGCATTGAAATTTGGACTATTCGGCACAGGCGTACAAACAGGAGCAATCACTACAACAAGAGTACAAGGAAACATCGCTGCTGTGATTGCACTAGATGGAAGGGGCCGGACAAATTTATCTGTTGGTGCCAATGCAGGCTGGATTGGAAATAGTATTGATGTAGAAAGACTTCGATTCGCAAGTGGCACGACCTACACTCCCGACGATGTATTCTCACAAGGTTTCTTGGACGTATCGGTTGGTGTATTTTTTAATCAACGCTTTCATGATTTGGCTTGCCTCTCTCACGAGTGGGAACAATTATTCATATCAGAATACTACCTCGGCATTTCTGTTCCGCAAGCTACGGGTGCGTTGGTGCCATTTTCAAAGATTCAGCAGGGCAATATCTACGTTGCTCCTCAGCGTAGTATTTCTGTAATTGCAGGTGCTTTGTTTCCGCTTAGCTTGGGTTCTCGCACACGCAGTTTCTTAGAGGCTTCAATATGGGCTAGAAATGTGCCAGGACTGGATTTTTCTACCTTTTTAGATGAAGGCAATTCAGTAACTACCAACGCTGAACTTAGCAATCTTCCATTCAGTATGGACACTAATTTGAGATTGGTCTATGGAGAAATATTCTGGCTCGGAGCAGGATATAGCACTCAAAAAATGATGCACACAGAAGTTGGACTTTTCGTCAAAGACACTGATGGTGGCTACATCAATAGCAAGGGATTGTTTTTATCCAACATTGGTATTTCCTATAGTTTTCCTGTGGCTTGGGATAGCCCTTTCCTAAATTTTCTCGAAGTCAACATTGGCTTTGGATGGGGAAATTAAAACCTCAAACTCATCAATGTCTGAAATGTCTCACCCCTGTCATTACCATAGCTATATCATGGGCGTTGCAGTAGTCAACGCTATCTTGATCTTTTATTGAACCTCCTGGTTGAATGACGGCTTTGATTCCTTCTTGATCGGCAATTTCAACACAATCAGGAAACGGAAAAAAGGCATCTGAAGCCATTACAGCACCCGATAGCTCAAAGCCGAAATGCTTGGCTTTAGCAATAGCCTGCTTCAAAGCATCCACACGAGAAGTTTGACCGCAACCCATACCCAGCAATTGTTGATCTTTAGCCAGTACAATCGTATTGGATTTCAGGTGTTTAGCAACAGCATTTGCAAACAATAAGTCATTGATTTGAGCTACGCTTGGTGATTTTTCGGTAGCAATTTTTAGATCACCTTCTGCTTCAATAGCTAAATCTGTATCGTGGACAATAACGCCATTTAGTAAACTCTTGTAAGTCTTCGGTGAAGCGTTGTATGTTTTGATTTTTAGTAAGATGCGCTTTTTCTTTTTTTGCAGTAGCTCCAACGCATCCTCTTCAAAATCTGGGGCAATCAGCACTTCATAAAATAGTTGATTAATCGAAGTAGCAGTAGCCAGATCAATCGCTTGATTCGCAATTAGAATTCCTCCAAAAGCAGAAACAGGGTCTCCAGCCAATGCGGCTTCCCAAGCTTCCGCAATCGTTGAGCGAGTGGCTACACCGCAGGCATTCGTATGCTTCAAAACAGCAAATGTAGGTGCGTTATCTTTGAACTCCCGCATCAAACCAACCGCAGCATCCACATCCACTAAATTATTGTAGGACAGTTCTTTACCTCCCAATTTATCAAACATTGAGTATAACTCACCATAGAAAACGCCCCGCTGATGAGGATTTTCGCCATAGCGAAGCGGATGTTTTTCCCTAACACTATGCTTAAACTCTTCATCCATATCCGATGCCATGAAATATTTATAAATCGCAACATCATAGTGAGCAGTAATTGCAAAAGCCTTTCGTGCTAACGCCTTGCGATCTTCGAGTTGTGTTTCCCCGTTTTGTGCTTGCAGCAAGCTCAATAAATCATCATATTCTCCTTGAGAAGGCACAACAACAACATCTTTATAATTCTTAGCGGCTGCTCGGATCAGAGCAATACCTCCGATATCAATTTTTTCTATAATCGTAGCCTCATCCTCTGTGTGAGCCACCGTTTCTTCAAAAGGATACAAATCAACAATCACCAAGTCAATTTCAGGAATACCAAATTGTTCCAGTTCTCTCCAATGTTCCTCTTCTCGTCTAGCCAAGATACCTCCAAATACCTTTGGGTGCAGCGTTTTGACCCTGCCATCGAGTATAGAAGGATAAGAAGTGAGGTCTTCAACTCGCTCTACTTTAGCTCCTAATTTTTCAATATATTCTTGTGTGCCGCCTGTGGAATAAATAGTAATGCCAAGTGATTGCAATACTTTAACGATGGGTTCCAAACCTGTCTTATGATACACAGAAATGAGGGCAGATTGAATGCGCTTTGATGCCATAGAGCTTTGCTGTTATATAAATAAGGAGTGCGAAATTAGACAATTTGAGGATGCGTAGCAATAATTATTAGCAACTATTTGCTATTGCCAAAGTAAAACGTAAGAGCTAGTAAAAGAAAGTGCGTAACCAAAACCAGATTTCTCGACCATTTTTAATTAGCAAAATGGCAATTGCAATTACTGCAAATAATAGAATGAGTCTAATATTTTTTAAGTCGCGCCGCAATCGCTCTCGTCGGCTTCGATATTTTTTGCGTTTAATTGCTTTACTCAAGATGTACCTCGTTTTTTTATAGGCTACAAAATTACACTTAATATGCCACATATCTGATGTCAATAGCATATAAATTGCATGGCAATAGATCACTGTTTTTATTAAAAAAGAAAAATTTTATCGCTGTGCAGAAGCGCAGTCAATGCCGATATCCCTTCCAAGTTCCACCGTATCTGTAGTATGCTCCTTTGCTATGAATTTTCACGCAATCAGGGCATACAAAAATCCATTCTTTACCTTTTTTAATTTGAATCCGATACATCGTAGTATGTTCTTCTTTACAAGTCGGACAAGTTTTTGTCTTCATACTCATGAATTTAAGATCAATATTCTTTGATCGTTACTCAACAATTTAAAACGCAAATATATCCCAATCATGACCTATTTTCTATTCATTCAGGTCTTTCATCAGTAGTCAATCTTGGCTTCGTTTATCAATCGAAATAATAAAATAACTACACGAATATGCACATATGTTACCACCAAAGATTTCGACCAAATAAAATTCTTTAGATGATTTGGATATTTAGCACAATAGTCTTATTTTTATAATGTAAACATAAATAAGCCAACTCAGAAGTAGTGGATAACCTAAAGCACAAAACATTTGCATGAAACAGGCACTGATATTCGTATCATTCAAGAGCTTTTGGGACACAACAGTTCTAAAACTACTGAAAGGTACACACATGTAAGTAATCGCACTATTCAAAGGGTACAAAGTCCTTTAGATCATTTAATGAACTCGAAAAATGCGAACTTTAGTTCGCATAAGTAATAGTTATACGAAACTTTGCAACGTATAACTAATATATTCGACAATAAGTTTGTGGTAGTGAGGTGATTATGATTTTGTGAATATGTAAAACTTATTGCGTATATATTCCCATTAGCGGTCAGCACAAAAAATAAAATATGGCGAGAGTTTTTATCATTTTAGT
>CAYWKD010000035.1:0-3298 GCA_964458705.1 uncultured Saprospiraceae bacterium
ATATATTGACCAGCTTCATTCAACGTGTAAGTGATAACAAATTCATGCTCAGGGTCTATCAACCAATATTCTGGAATTTTAGCGTACTGATATATTTCTAGTTTGTCTTTCATCTCCTTTTTTGTGTTTCCTGGAGATAGTATTTCTACGACCAAATCGGGTGCGCCATTACAACCCTGCTGGTCTAGTTTTTCTTCGTCGCACACCACTACGATATCTGGCTGCACCACGGTATCTATTTTATCGGCAGCAACCTGAGCCGAAGGCAGAGGCAACCGAACGTCAAATGGTGCATGAAAAACCTGACAGGGCTTTTGTCTAAGAAAAAAACCAATTTGAAGCAACACCTCTCTCGAAATGGTCTGATGCCTTAGATTGGGCGCAGGCGACATTCTAAAAATATATCCTTTGAGCAGTTCTACTCGCTCTTGGAATTGCCAAGTCAAATAGTCCGCATAGGTATATTTTTTTGAAAAGTCTAATTGATTGATGTTGGTAATCATGGCTTTGTGTTCTTCGATAATCGATCAAGCACTGTCCCCGTTTTGGGCAATAAAGATTTGGATGAATTGTTTGTAGTATCTATTATACTATTTTGTTTAAACTGGTCTATTTACTCCACAAATTAGCTCTTCAACTTTCTTTCCTAAAACCCCAAAAACTCATATCACCATCCCTGCTCCAACCGTATTATGAGTGGCTTCATCAATTAAAATGATACTTCCTGTGATGCGATTGCGGTGGTATTTATCCACAAATAGCGGTTTGGTGGTGCGAAGTACAATCCTAGCAATATCGTTCATGCTGATGGTTCTGTCCTCTAAATCTCGATGCAAGGAGTTGATATTTAATTTATAACGCAGTTCCTTCACTACGCATCTCGCTTCTTGCGTGGTGTGCATGATGGTGTACTTACCGTTGAGTTGGAGTGGTCGCTCGCTAAACCAGCAAATCATTACATCCAAGTCCTGTGTTACCTCTGGCGTGTTGTTCACTCGCACGAGCATGTCGCCGCGCGAAAGGTCGTAATCGTCTTCAATATGCACGGTTACGGACATAGGCGGGAACGCTTCCTCTAGCTCGCCATCGTAGGTATCAATTTTAGCCACTTTAGTCGTAAATCCCGAAGGCAATAGCATCACTTCATCGCCTTTTCGCATAATACCACCTGCTAGTCTTCCGGCGTAGCCACGATAATCATGGAATTCATCGTTGTAAGGTCGCACGACATATTGGATAGGAAAGCGCGCATCAATCAAGTTGTGGTCGCTACCGATATGTACATTTTCCAAATAGTACATCAAGGTTGGTCCTTCATACCAAGGCGTATGCTTTGAGCGGGTTACTAAATTGTCCCCTAAAAGGGCTGAGACAGGTATAAAGTGCACATCTGCTACATCCAACTTTGAAGCAAATCCTTCAAATTCTTCTTTAATATTTTCGTACACTTCCTCGCTGAAGTCCACTAAGTCCATTTTATTGACACAGACCACAAGATGAGGAATCTGTAGCAAGGAAGCAATAATCGCATGACGACGAGTTTGTTCCACAACGCCATTGCGAGCATCAATCAGCACTAAGGCAACATTAGCAGTGGATGCTCCTGTAACCATGTTGCGGGTGTATTGAATATGACCAGGCGTATCCGCAATGATGAATTTGCGCTTGGGCGTAGCAAAATAGCGATATGCTACATCAATAGTGATGCCTTGCTCTCGCTCCGACTTCAAACCATCTGTCAGCAACGCTAAATTGACTCCCTCCTCGCCTCTACGCTCACTTGTCTCTCGAATGAGCTCATATTGATCTTCAAAAATAGATTTACTGTCGTACAGCAATCGACCAATTAAAGTGCTTTTCCCGTCATCCACGCTACCTGCGGTGGTAAAACGTAGGAGTTCTGTGTTTTCTGTTTTTTGGTTTTTAACACTAGATGTTTGATGTGAATTTAATGACATTGCTAAATTTGTTTAATTGTTGAGTTTGGTTTCGGGTCTTCGGGACTCGGTTTTAGCTCTTCGGTACTTGGTTTTAGGTTCTTGCTTGAATCAATTTATTAATCATCGCTGCTATTTTTTCTGCTCTATTTACGAGGATTTGACATTTATCATTATCAATGTAACCAATTTCTTTTGCAATCAGAAGTTGAGTGATTAATTCGGCTGTTGAACCTTTTGCATGGTGAAAATGATTAACACTTTGTTTATTCGTTTGCAATTCATCCCCTTCTGCAATATTGGACGGAATAGAAACTGCGGCTCTTCTTATTTGGTTGCGAAGTCCAAAATCCCTAGAAAAATCACCTATGCTCGTCAACTGATAAATTTCGACAGCTAGCAATTTTCCTTCTTCCCAAACTCGTAACTCTTGAAACTTTCCCATCACTTACCAAAGAATTAAAAACCCGAACACCAAATACCGAATACCGAAACACCTAAAAATATCCCTTCTTTTTTCTATCCTCCATGGCAGTTTCAGAACGCTTATCATCGGCTCTTGCGCCACGCTCGGTGGTTCTTGTAGTGGCAACTTCTTGTATAATTTCTTCTAGTGTGGTAGCTTCCGATTCCCAGACGCCAGTACAAGTCATATCGCCCATCGTTCGACATCGCACCATCATTTCTTTTAATTCCTCTTCTGGTCGGCGAGGGGTATATTCGTTGTCGGCCAGTAAAACGCCATCGCGCTCAAACACCATTCGCTTATGTGCATAGTAAACACTTGGTAGTGGTACATTCTCTATTGCTAAATACTGCCAAACGTCTAATTCTGTCCAGTTGGAGATGGGGAATATTCTGAAATGCTCGCCGTAATGCTTTTTACCATTAAATAAATTCCATAGCTCTGGTCGCTGATTTTTAGGATCCCATTGACCAAACTCATCTCTGTGAGAAAAGAAACGTTCTTTGGCTCTAGCTTTTTCCTCATCTCGTCGTGCGCCGCCAAGTGCAGCATCAAATTTTCCTTTTTCTAGTTCTTCCAATAAAACAGGAATCTGCAAACCATTTCTACTTGCATTATAGCCCTTTTCATCTACTAGTTTACCTGCGTCAATAGCTTCTTGTACATTGCCCACAATTAACTTTACCCCCAGTCGCTCCACTAATGCGTCTCTAAAAGCAATAGCTTCTGGAAAGTTATGTCCTGTATCCACATGCAACAAGGGAAATGGAATTTTGGCGGGATAAAATGCTTTCATCGCCAAGTGAGTCATCAAAATGGAGTCTTTACCACCTGAGAACATCAATACGGGTTTCTCAAACTGAGCGGCTACTTCTCTCAATACAAAAATTGACTC
>CAYWKD010000035.1:3398-19708 GCA_964458705.1 uncultured Saprospiraceae bacterium
AGGTGCTTCATAAGGAGAATCAATCCCTGTAAAGCCCTTGATATCACCATTTCTTGCTTTCTTGTAGAGTCCTTTCACATCTCTTGCTTCGCAAACTTCAAGTGGTGCATTGATGTAAATTTCTATAAAATCAGAAGCACCTACAGTTTCCCTAGCATATGCTCGAATCTTGCGCGTTGGACTCACAAAAGAATTGAGCGTGATAATGCCACTATTCAAGTACAATTTTGCTACTTCTGCAATTCTACGAATGTTTTCTTGCCGATCTTCTAAGCTAAAACCTAAGTTATTGTTTAGCCCTGACCGAATATTATCTCCATCAATAACCTGTGCGAAATAGCCTTCGTTGTATAGCTTTCGTTCCAGATGCTGTGCAATAGTGCTTTTTCCTGAACCCGAAAGCCCTGTTAACCAAAGTACTTTTGCTTTTTGTCCCAATCGCTTTTCTCGGTCTGACCGTTGCAATAATCGATCAAAAATAGGGTGTATATTCGTGGGAAAACTCATTATAGTCTTGATTTTAAACGTTTGTACATTCTTCTAACGCGTCCTAACTTAACCCTCAGCCATACTTTTTCATGAAAAAAGTAAAGCACGCTTTTGCTGATTAATTCGACAATAGAAATTAAAAAAGCAACTGTTGAATTTGATAATGAAGAAGTTACAGCATTGGACTTATCATAGAATTCAAAGATATTAAGAGCAATTACAAAGGTCATTATTGTTGCAAAAATACGCCATGAAATAGTTTTTAGAAGGATTTCTCTATTACCTACTAGATGATTTTTCCAGACAGATTGCCAAATTCGCTCATGGAGATAATAAGTAATTAACTTTATAGGTGTTTCTACAAGCATAATCCATCCTGACGCTTCAAATCGCGGCTCTCCAAAAACAATCCAAGTAACAATAAGTGCAACAACAAAAGTATCAAGCATGGCAACTACCCGCCAAGTGAGCCCCTTTATGATACTCCTAACATGTGATTCTTTATGAGGCTGAGCATATTCTGCCATAGATAGCTATACTTTACTTACTCTACCGTTACCGACTTTGCTAAATTTCTAGGCTGATCCACATTGCATCCTCTCATTACAGCTATGTGATAAGAAAGCAATTGCAGCGGAATAGCTGCTACGAGTGGAGAAAAAATCTCTTCTACTTCTGGCACTTCGATCACGAAATCTGCCATTCGCTCAATTTGCTGATCACCTTCTGCGACAATGGCAATCACTACACCCCTTCTAGCTTTCACTTCTTGAATATTACTCACTATTTTTTCGTAAGCACTCTTATTGGTCGCTATCACTACAACTGGCATAAAAGCATCAATTAGAGCAATCGGTCCGTGCTTCATTTCGGCAGCAGGGTAGCCTTCTGCATGGATGTAGGATATTTCTTTTAGCTTCAAAGCCCCCTCTAATGCTGATGGAAAATTATAGCCTCGTCCCAAATATAGGGCATTGGAAGAAGTTCGCATTTGTTCTGCAATATGCTGAATTTTGAAATCTTGTTTTAAAACCTTTTCTACAACAGTTGGAATGCGATCAAACTCGGTGAGTAATGCACGATATCTTGTATGAGAAATTGTTCCTTTTTTGTGTGCTAAGGACAATGCCATTAATGTCAATAATGTTAGTTGTCCAGTAAATGCTTTAGTGGAAGCAACACCAATTTCAGGACCTGCGTGAATATACGAACCTGCATGAGCAGCTCTTGCAATAGAAGAACCTACCACATTGACAACTCCATAGACAAAAGCACCTCTTTCTTTGGCTAGTTCAATAGCAGCTAGTGTATCTGCTGTTTCGCCCGATTGAGAAATTGGAATAACAATATCTCCTTCCTTTATGACAGGATTTCTATATCTAAATTCTGAGGCATATTCTACCTCAACAGGTATTCTCGCTAAATCTTCAAACAGGTACTCTGCGACTAGTCCAGCATGCCAGGAAGTACCACAAGCAACAAAAATGATACGATTGGCGTTTACAAACCTCTCTAAATGATCCTCTAGTGCTCCAAGTTGAATCCAACCTTCATCAGCATTCAATCGACCTCTCATACAATCTGCTACGGTCTTAGGCTGCTGAAATATCTCCTTCAACATGAAGTGATCATAGCCTCCTTTCTCCAGCATTTCAATTTGCATATCTAGGTACTGAACATAAGGCTCTTGGACTTCATTTAAAATAGTGCGAATTGAAAAGTCAGCACCTCTGTTGACTACTACAATTTCTTCGTCATTTAGATAAACAACTTTTTTAGTGTATTCTACAATTGGAGTAGCATCAGAAGCTAGATAATATTCTCCTTCCCCTATTCCTACAACAAGTGGGCTAGACTTTCTAGCAGCTACTAATTTATTGGGCTCTTTTTTATCAATAACAACAATGGCATACGCTCCCACTACTTTGGACAGAGCAACTCGAACTGCTTCTTCCAATGAAAGAGCTTCTCCTTTTTGAACTTCTTCAATGAGATGAATCAACACTTCTGTATCCGTATCGCTATGGAACTCATGCCCCTGCTGCTCTAGTGCTTGCTTTAGAATGGCATAATTCTCAATAATACCATTGTGAACGATTGTTAATGTACCATCCCCTGAATAGTGTGGATGAGCATTTCTATCGTTAGGCTCACCATGTGTTGCCCAACGAGTGTGACCAATTCCAATAGTGCTATGTTTATCTATTTTTTCCGTGTGAGCAACTAGATCAGAGACTTTCCCTTTCTTTTTGTAAACATTTAAATCTCCGTTCATCAATGCGATCCCCGCACTGTCATAACCACGATACTCCAGCCTTTCTAGCCCTTTAATTAAAATTGGATAAGCCTCTTTTTGACCTATGTAAGCAACTATTCCACACATGATTTCAAAAGATTTTTGGTTAACTAATAATGCTCATTAAGTATTTGCCGTAGCCGCTTTTTATTAAGGGCTGTGCTATTTTTTCAACTTGTGCTTTATCTATGAAGCCCATTCTATAAGCGACTTCCTCAATGCACCCAATTTTTGTGGCCTGCCTTTGCTCAATCACTCTTACAAATTCGGTAGCATCACTCAAGGAGTTGAACGTTCCTGTATCCAACCATGCTGTTCCTCTGTTCATTACGCCCACACTCAGTGTTCCTTTTTCGAGATATACTTTGTTGACATCTGTAATTTCATATTCGCCCCTAGCAGAAGGTGCGATGTTCTTAGCAATCTCTACCACTTGATTGTCGTAAAAATACAAACCTGGCACTGCGTAATTTGACTTTGGCTGTTTGGGCTTTTCTTCGATAGAGATGACTTTTTTGTGCTCATCGAATGCTACCACACCATACCTTTCAGGATCATGGACAGGATAAGCAAACACTTTAGCCCCTTTCTCTAATCTTGCACTTTCTTGAAGTAATTGGCTAAGTCCAGTTCCGTAAAAAATATTATCACCTAAAATTAATGCAACGCTATCATTGCCTACAAATTTTTCTCCGATCACAAACGCTTGTGCTAATCCATTTGGTACTTCTTGAACAGCATATTGAAAATTGCAACCAATTTCACTGCCATCTCCCAGCAACCTTTGAAATTGTAAACTATCGTGGGGTGTCGTGATAATCAACACATCTTTGATACCAGCTAACATGAGTATGGAAAGCGGATAGTAAATCATTGGCTTATCATAAATCGGCATCAACTGCTTAGAAATTGCCTTTGTTATTGGATAAAGCCTTGTTCCTGAACCGCCAGCTAGTATTATTCCTTTCATCGTGCTAGATAATTGTTGAGTTATTTGTTTGTAAACAAAGAAGTTTATTGGCTAGATTGCTCCGTGGCATACTGCTTTTGGTAGTATGCTTGATATGCTCCCGAAGTTACATTCTTCAGCCAAGTTTCATTGCTCAAGTACCAGTCTATTGTTTCACTCAATCCTTCTTCAAACTGTAGGGATGGCTGCCAGCCGAGTTCTTCTTTTAGCTTTGTTGCGTCAATGGCATATCGCATATCATGCCCTGCTCGATCTTTCACGAAGGTTATCAATTGCTCAGAAGCACCTGCCGTTCGACCCAGCTTTTTATCCATCAATTTACAAAGTAATTTTACTAAGTCAATATTGCGCCACTCGTTGAAGCCTCCTATGTTGTAGGTCTCTCCATGCTTACCTTTATGAAAAATCACATCAATTGCTCTAGCATGGTCTTTTACATATAACCAGTCTCTGATATTTAAGCCTTCTCCGTAAACAGGAAGAGGCTTTTTGTTGATGATATTATTGATAAAGAGTGGTATCAATTTCTCGGGAAATTGATACGACCCGTAATTATTTGAGCAGTTGGAGATAATTATTGGCATTTTGTAAGTATTGAAATAGGCTCTCACAAAATGATCCGAACTTGCTTTCGAGGCAGAATAAGGACTCTTGGGATCGTAGGAAGTTGTTTCCACAAAAAACTCATTATCATTTTCCAACGAGCCATAGACTTCATCAGTAGAAACATGGTAAAAAAGTTTTCCAGCATGGTGCTCATTCCATGATTCTTTGGCAGCCTGCAACAGTGCTAATGTTCCAATTACATTCGTCCTTGCAAATAATAAAGGGTTAGTGATAGAGCGATCTACATGTGATTCTGCTGCTAGATGAATTACCCCATCAAATTTATACTGGCTGAAAAGCGTTCTCAAATACTCTAAGTCCGTTATATCACCGCGCTCAAAAACATAATTTGAAGCATTTTCTACATCCTTAATGTTCTCTAAATTACCTGCATAGGTCAACTTATCGAGGTTAACTATTCTGTAATCAGAATATTTATTGACCAATAGTCGAATAACATGAGAACCAATAAATCCAGCACCTCCAGTAACAAGTACGTGTTTTTTGAAAGTCATATTAAGTAAAATCGTTGATGAATTTAGATAACAAATAAGGCTTCGCCCACGATAAGTCGCAAGGATTTATCCTAATAAAAAAGTGTATTGAATAATGCTTTGAAGACATTATTTCAAATAATTTGAATCTAGTTAAGATTAAAATAACCTTAACTATGCAGCTTTACGCAAAAGCGAAGGAGCTACTTCCATGTATATTGAATGGCTAAGTTGCTTTAATTCAACGACCATTTTCTTTTTACCTTTTACTTCTGCTAATACGCCTTGAAGTCCTGTTAAATTACCAGAGATAATTTCTACAATGTCTCCAACTGTATAGCTTGAAGGTTCGATATCAACTGCCATTCCTTCTCCCACTATTCTTTTCAACAATTCCATTTCCTCATTAGGTATGGCAATCATATTTCTTCCAATTTTTAGAAACCTTAGCACATCCTCTGTTTCTAAAACGGTTACGTATTCTGACTTCTTGATCTTTACAAATACATAGCAATTTATTAGCGGCAGTTCTACTGTTTTTCTTTTTCGCGTGTAGTGGCGTGTTAACTTTTGTATGGGCAGATATGCTTCTATACCTTTTTTCTCTAGTAGCTTTTGCACTAGCTTTTCACGCTTGTAGTTTGTGTATATAGCAAACCACCGAGATTCTACCTCGTGAAGATGATTTTCATGTGTTCTTGCTGCTGACATAGTAGCTATATTATTACTAACATCGCTTACAAAATCTATGGATTATTTGTCCCCACTGATCTTTAAAATTAAAGATTGAGTAGTTTTTCTACGCAAAATTAAGCAAGTCTTTCTATTCACCAACATTTTGGGATAAATATTTATTGAACTCTTCACCTGAGAATGAGTATAATCAATCACTTCCGAATAAAGCATTAATATAGTCTTGTTTGACCAAACTTTACTCTATCTTAGAGTTTTTTAATCAAATAAAGTTCTTATATTTCTTTTGTAAGCTAAATGACTAGTATTACTAGACCGAAATAATTGACTGACAGTTATTTTTCAAGTGACTATTTGATTATGCTCTGCTTATTTGTGCCACTAACTTCATTCTGAAACCACTAGGTCTTGATTTTGTAAATATCCCGATCTAAACTTTATTAGTTGAAGCGAGTGTTTTCTATCTTTACCTTTGATGCAAGTCTACAATCAATATTTAAGGAATAAAGTATCAATCAAATGTTAAAAGCAATTCTTATTGATGATGAACCCAATTGCCTAAAAATGCTAGAATGGGAGCTCCAAAACTCATGCCCTGACGTGAAAATAATGGAACTGTGCGATTCGGGAAAAGCGGGACTCAAAGCAATCAAGCAACATCAACCTTCTATTGTTTTCTTGGATGTGGATATGCCGTATATGAATGGATTTGAGATGTTAGAGCTGGTTGAGGATATAAATTTTGAAGTGATCTTTACCACTGCTTACGACGAGTATGCGGTTAAGGCATTCAAGATTAATGCTATTGATTATTTACTAAAGCCCATTGACGAAGATGAACTCGCAGCAGCAGTTGAAAAAGCAAAGGAACGTGCCGCTGCAACTAGCAAAAAAGGTAAGTCCTCAGATGCAGAAAATCCTCAACAAAACATCATAAGAAAAATTGCATTACCCACTTTTGAAGGGCTCGTTTTCGTGGAAGTGGATAAGATCATTTACTGCCAATCTGATAACAATTACACTAAAATATTTCTAAAGGAAGGCAAAGACCTATTTATTTCAAAGACCTTAAAAGAGATGGAAGAAGTGCTTGGCCAATATCATTTTTACAGGGTGCATAATTCTTTTATGGTCAATCTGAATGAGATCAAGAGCTATATCAAAGCAGATGGCGGATATTTGATTATGTCAAATGATGGAAAAGTGCGCGTTTCTCGTAGTAAGAAAGAGGGATTGCTACAGCTTTTTCAGACGCCAAGAAAAAGCTAACTTTTTTTGAAAACTCATCCTCACACTTAGCAAAAAAGAAGACGATTGAATGTTTATAAGCAAATACTAGAGCGATTCAATGATCGCATAGAAGAGCGATACGAAGAGGAGTTTTTTGAAAAGCTATACTTAAATAATCTTGAGCGGGCTTACTTGATAAGTGTCATGGGGGTTATTTCCTTTTTTTTGCTATTGGTATCTGATTATTTCAAGCTCAGAGATGCAGAGACGGCTGACCGCATCATCAGTTCACTTTTATTCATTACTCATGCACTGCTTTCGTTTTTATTAATTCCTTCTTTTTTTATACATGGAGAAAAAGAAAACTGGTTATCAGGCATCTATAAGAATAAAAGAGTGCTTTTCTTTTTCACTTTGACTATTCTGGGAGGGTCGCTACTGCCTTTAGCAATCGCCTCTCTACAATCTAGAGGCAGTATTGTTGTTTTTGCTATTTTTATCATAATTGTCAACTTGGGCTTCAAAGTACCTCTGAAGACTAATATAATTATCAATATCATCACCATAGTTCTCGTAACTTTAGGCATAATTTACGTAGATGCTGGAGAGTTTGACAAGGTGGGAAACATCTTTGAATGTTGGGCTTTGACGGGAGCTGTTTTTGTAATTGCCTCTTATCAATTTCAGTCTGAAATTAAGCAGTTCAATTACGAAAAACTATTGGAGGAAAAAAATGAAATCATTAAATCTCAACTAGAAGCAGAGTTCAATAAAAAGATTGCTGAAATCGAAATGACGGCACTTAGAGCGCAGATGAATCCACACTTCTTATTCAATGTGCTCAACTCGATCAAACTCTACATGGTGCAAAATGACGCTCGAACGGCTGCACGATACCTCACTAAATTTTCTCGCCTCATTCGATTGATCTTAAATAATAGTAAATCTGCTATGATTCAACTTGGTGAAGAGTTGAGCGCATTGGAACTTTATATTGAAATGGAAAATTTTCGCTTCAATGACAAGTTTGACTATGAAATCATGGTACATAAGTCGGTGAATGTAGAAGATGTGGACATTCCTCCAATGATATTGCAGCCTTATGTCGAAAATGCAATATGGCACGGCTTGATGCACAAAGAAGACGGACGCGGAAAATTGAGTATCAAAATACAACCCACTGAAGATGGACTCTATTTTGTGATTGAGGATAATGGTATTGGCAGAGAGAGAGCTATGCTTATCCGCACTAGAACCGCAGCCAAGCACAAGTCAGTAGGCATGCAAATTACGCGCGACCGCATTGCTATGGCAAATGAGCTTTTCAAAACCAATGCAAGTGTCAAAGTAGTTGATCTAAAAGATAGTTTCGGCAATGGCGTGGGTACGAAAGTAGTCATTCATTTACCGATTTCAGAAGCAGTAATTACCCGTTCTTAAAGACGACTTCAGTCAACAACTTATTACGTTGATAAAATAAAGCGGTTATCTAAACTATCCTACCCTTTTCTTCTCGCAATTTTACAAAGCCACGCTACATGTTAGCATTTAAGCTGTCGGCAGCCGCTTGCGCTTATTGCTTTAAACCTTGATTATTTTACTTTTCATTGATGGAATGTTGAATAATCACTGGCGATCAATGAAGCCTATTCCTGACCAAAAGCTGAAAAATTGGTTTCCATCAATTTTATCCATAAATATTAGTTATGACTTACATTAAAAATATAAAATATAACTTATAAACAAAAAAGCCCTCTGTCGAGTATTTCTATCAAACAAAAAAGTTCATAGCATGAAAAAAATCACTATTGCAAAAGGAGACGGCATTGGCACTGAAATTATGAATGAAGTTATATAAGATCATGGAGGCGGCGGAAGTAGATGTTGCTTTTTATGAAATTGAGATTGGTGAAAAGGCTTATCTAAATGGACACTCGTCCGGAATTTCTCCAGAAGCATGGTCAATAATTCGCGAAAATAAAGTGTTTTTAAAAGCGCCTATCACTACGCCGCAAGGTGGAGGTTACAAAAGTTTAAATGTAACAACTCGAAAAGCACTTAATCTTTTTGCCAATGCCCGCCCTTGTAGGAGTTTTTATCCATTTATCAGTACCAAACACTCTGATATTGACATAGTGATCATTCGTGAAAATGAAGAAGATTTATAGATGATTACATTTACTCATTTTTATTAACTAAAATCCATTGATATGAATTCATTACTTCTAGTTGTAAATACCTTTGCAGAGGAATCGTCATTCAGTGAAGTTGCAACCACAAAACTACTAATTTCATTTGCTGTCGTTGCAATGTTGCTATTCATAAGAAACACTCGCAACAGATCACTAGAAAGATAGATTAGTTCTTTGTATTGCAGGCTGACAGAATTAATTTCCAGTCGCGAACAATTCTGTCAGCCTATTTCCTTGTAGCATTTAAAACTTAGGTCGCGATTATTTATCTACACTTGAATGCTTTATCTTCTTCTTAAAGAATCAACCTAAAAATATTGAAATCAGGATCAATGTAGGCTCTTGAAGCAAATTATTTAGCGCAAAAAATATCATCATAAATCAATAAGTAACTCTGCCTGCGGCAGATAGCTATTTGATTGTTGCTAAACCTTTGGCTCCCATCCTTTAGCATAATCGCGTTTCCACATCTTCATTGCTTTTCGATTTTTCAATATGCGACCATTTGTAGGATCTGTTTTTAGTGTATCTCCTGTTGCTTGAGCAATGTTAGCCAAGTGACAAAGTAGAACGCTTTTATGTCCTTCATCAATAGGAGAATGTTGAGTTACACCTGTTCTAATGGCATCTGCGAAGTTACCAATATGATAAGCATCTAAGCCACCACCACCTACTAGATTAGTTGTAGCGGAAACTTCGGATTCTTTCAACTCTTTCACTAAATTGTTGTCCATATCGTAGAGTTGGTAATAATTGCGTGTGAGAACGATCGTTCCTTTTGTACCATGAATACTTGAGCCACGATCGGTTTTGCTTATTTTGTAAGGATTGCAGCTATTACCTTCCCAAGTAATCACTTTATCGTCATCAAACTCAAAGGAAGCCACCTGTGTATCATAAAACTCCCAGTCATCTTTGAAGTGATAGCGCCCCCCAGCGGAAGTTACTTTGGTTGGATAATTCACCCCTAAAGCCCATCGGCATATATCTATCTCGTGTGCTCCATTATTGTTGACCTCACCTGTGCCCCAGTTCCAAAACCAATGCCAGTTGTAATGCACTAAATTGTCTCGATAATCCTGTCTAGGTGCAGGCCCTTGCCAAAGCGACCAATCTAACCAATCCGGTACAGCTACTTTTTTACCTATTCCAATTGATCCTCTTTTGTTGTAATACCAAGCTTTACCAGCATATACCTCCCCAATAATTCCATCTTGAATATCTTTGATAGCCTGCATAGAGGTAGGAGCAGAACGCTGTTGGTTACCCATTTGTACAACCTTACCATATTTCTTCTGTGCTGCTACTAGTAGTTCGCCCTCCGCAGGATTGTGGCTGCAAGGTTTTTCTACATAAACGTGCTTGCCAGCTTGCAAAGCCATAATAGACATTGGAGCATGCCAATGATCGGGCGTAGCAATCATTAAAACGTCTAAATCTTTTTGTTCGAGCAGTTTTCTTACATCTGTGTAGAAAGAAGGAGAAGTATTGTTCTTTTCCATGACTAGTTGAGTTGTACGATTTTCTTCTCTACTATCTACATCGCATACATACTGGATTTTTGTGTTGGGTATTTTAGCCACACCACTTATCAATGCACGTCCTCTACTTCTCACGCCAGCAACGCCCACTACTAAGCGATCATTTGCTCCTAGAATATTAGCATAGCTTTTTGCTGACATTCCTACGGTTGCCGCCACACTAGCAATAGCCGTTTTTTTGATAAAGTCTCGTCTTGTTTTTTTCATTACATATTATGTTAATAGGTCAACAATCTATTTGATTCAATATTGATAAACAGCTAGCCGTAAAGTCTGATCTTTTATAAATTTATCGATCTCCAATCTAGCTACTCACTTATCAGTCAATGACTTGTAAAATTTTTATTAATCCGTCATTAACTGCTACTATGAGATAATCACCAGCATCGGTGGTTAATTTTTTAATTTTTTTCACATCATAGGGCAGAAAGATACCTGATACTGTTGCAGGAATAAACTCAAATTGGCTTCCTGATTGTTGCAGAGCAACTCCTCCAATGCTACCGTCATTACGAGTAGTTTCTATTTCTGAAGTAAATAAGTTGCCAGCAAACACGAAATCCTTTTGTCCATCTTTATTAAAATCATCAACATAGAAATCATTCATAGCCCCTAGCTGCATTTCGTTAGGAAAAGGTGTCATTTCCCAATTTCCATTTCCTAGATTCTCGATATAGCCACTGGCAAAATTAGTCGCTTTATAATTGAGCGCACCACTCAGATTTTCTGATCCATAAGCTTCGCTAAGCGTGGCATCAGCAAAGAGGTTGTAGGAAGGAAATTTCTCCGCTAGCATAGGTACTTGCTCAGAAGAACAAGAGCGACCCCGAAGTGGATACTGCTCACCAAAGTTGTAGTAACTCAACACAATATCTTTCGTGCCATTGTTGTCAAAATCATCATAATGCACTTCAAAAGGTTCTTCTGGACTTGCTTTATATTTATAGTTTAAACCTAGATTTCCTGCCAGCAAATCCTTATCGCCGTCACCATCCATATCTATGGCTTTGATGCTGTACCACCAACCACTGCTATTAGAAATAGGGCTTGCTATTTTCTCGAATTTTTCGCCTGTATTACTCAAAAAAGTAATCGGCATCCACTCCCCGACAATAACCAAATCTGTTCTACCATCCTCATTAAAATCCATCCAAGCTGCATCTGTTACAAGCCCCAAATTCGCTAACACAGGTCCGTAAGTACTCGTGATGTCAACGAATTGACCATCATCATTTCGTAGCAACCTGCTAATTGCCGGTCTAGGCCAGTCCCAAGGAGTGTGCCTTCCTCCAACAAACAAATCCAAGTCGCCATCTTGATCGAAGTCAAAAGGACGCACACAACTGCCGCTATCTCTAAATCTCGGTAAGCTTTCTGAAAGTGTAAATTGCCCTTTACCGTTATTCAAATACAAGCGATCTTGATAATATTTCGATTGCTGCGGATGAGTATTTCCACCACTCACAACGTACAAATCCAAATCGCCATCCCCTTCAACATCAATGAATTGAGCGTCCACATCTTCGTAAGGAGCATCTTCTTCAAAGGAGGCAATTTTTTGCTGTTTGAATTTTTCATTTTCTAATTGATAAAAAAGTACAGCGGATTGCTGAGAAGCGCCACCAACAAAAATGTCGTCTTTACCATCGCCGTTTACATCGCCTATTGCAAGTGCTGGACCGAACTGAGACATTTTATGTGGTAGCAATACTTGCTTGCTGTAATCATCAAAATCGTTTTCTCGGTGTTCAAATTGCAGCCCTTTCAACTCTATTTCCGAGAAATAAGTGCGAGTAGTAGTTGAGTTAGCAGTCGTATTGTTACTTGCTTGATTGACTTTTATCGTCTGATTGGCTTTCACATCGTTTAGGGTAGAGCTTGTCCCATCAGCCCATTGAATGTTAATCTTATCCACTACTCTTGCTTTTCCAAGTCCAAAATGTGCAGTTTGTTCAGAGGTGGAGTACATCCCTCTAACATTGGTCAACTCATGCAGTTGAACCTCTCCGTTGTATTCTAAATAGACTTTTGTACCGAACAAGGCTTTTTCACTTTCCAATTTTAGTCTTAGATAGTTGTTATGATCTAAATTGTTTCTGTAAATAAATGCTTTATCATTTATATTATTCACCACTAAATCCAAATCGCCATCGTTATCCAAATCAGCATAAGCCGCTCCATTTGAAAAACTCTTATGATCCAAACCCCAGTTTTGCGCTTCATTAGTAAAAGTCAAATCACCTTGATTTTTGTAAGCATAGTTGCGGAGTTTCTCCGAAGGAATTTGCGCTAAGGCTTTTTCTAAGTCCAAAATGTCCCAAATACTCACTTCCCCCGCGTTAGGATGAGCAGCAATGTAGTCTTGAACGACCTTATTAACGTATTGGCTAAACTTCTTTTCCGAATCCGTATTGCGAATATCTCGCATCAAACCATTGGTGATATATAAATCCTTCCAGCCATCGTTGTCAAAATCGGCAAATAAATTTGACCAGCTCCAGTCCGTCGCTTCAACACCAGCTAACTGAGCAGCATCCGAAAAGATAGGTATATCCTCTTTTGTTCCATTATTAAGCTGTAAGCTATTAAACATATACTGATAATGTCCTCCATCTGCTACTACTTTCCAAAAGGCACTAGGATTCATCCCACTCATGTTGGCTTTCAGTCTGAAATTATCCTCTGCTACCATGTCTAGCACCATCACATCTAAGTTACCATCTCTATTAAGGTCGGCAACATCTACGCCCATGCTATAAAAAGAGGTGTGGCGAGCAGCACTTTTTAGTACATCTTTGAAACTACCATTCTGCTGATTGATGTACAAAAAATCAGGTGCGTCATAATCATTAGCAATGTAAAGGTCTGTCCAGCCATCGTTATTTAGATCACTTGCAGAGACACTATTGGGGAAGCCTACTCGCAGCAAACCACTTTCCTCTGTAACATCCTTGAAGCGACCTTTCTTTGTGTTTCGATACAGTCGAATACTATATTTTTCATCTTTCAAATTCGTGCCAAACAGCGGTGAATAATTACCAGGATTAGGCGGTTGATTAAGTAGCAACAAATCTAACCACCCATCGCGATCATAGTCTAAAAAAGTAGCATGACGCGTTCGTTCACTATCATCCACACCATATTCTTCTGCTCTTTCCGTAAAGGTTAAATCACCGTTATTGATGTACAACAAATTTTTGCGTAATTCAGACCGATCATCATACAACTCTCGTGTTACATAAATATCTAGCCAGCCATCATTATTCACATCTGCAACAATTACGCCTGAGGACCAACCTCCATTGTCTTCAATACCAGCTTTCTGAGTAATATCTTCAAAGCTTAGGTTGCCTTTATTCAAATAGAGCCGGTCTGCTACGAGATTGCCTGCGAAGAAAATATCTTCTAAACCATCCTTATTGAAATCACCCACTCCTACTCCTCCCCCGCCGTAATAGTTGGAGTAGATCAAAATATTATGTGCTCGATGATCCACTATGGTATTTTCAAAATTAACTCCTGTATGCTCAGATGGAAGCAGTGTGAATAAGTTCTGTGAAAATAGTATTTGACTACTTATCACATTAATCATTATAAAAGTAGAAATGAACTTCATGTTCGAATACGTAAGTTTTTGTTTTAACGATAAAATAGATGCAGTTTTGTTTAATTTTTTTCTCAATAAAAGCTAATAACCTTAAATTTTTAGCTATTGCGCTCGACGAAATAAGTTCATTGGTCTTAATATTTTTCAAATAATATAACAAAGTTAAATAATTTCTTAAATTTGTTCCTAGCCAAATATTGTTTGGCTGATTTGTGACTTAATTTTAACTAAATTCAATTTTGTATGAAAAAGGTACTCTTACTCATCTTAGGACTAACAACTGGACTGGGTCTAATGGCACAAAAGACCATTTCCGGTACAATTGTAGGCGAAGATGGCGTTTCACTGATAGGTGTAAACGTATTAGAAGTTGGCACTACCAACGGTACAGTAACAGACTTCAACGGTGAATATGAAATTACCGTTCAGAATGGAGCAAGTCTTCGTTTTTCTTTTACTGGATACGAAGAACAAACGATTGCAGTTGGCAATCAAGGCGCTATTGATCTAGTAATGTCAGAAGGGGTTGCTTTGAACGAAGTAGTCGTAACGGCATTAGGTATTGAAAGAGATAAGAAAGCCCTAGCTTACTCCGTAACAGAGGTAGCTACTGAAAATTTCTCTAAAGCTAGAGAAATCAACGTACTCAACTCGCTTTCTGGTCGAGTAGCAGGGGTAAACGTCTCTGGTACTGCAACAGGTGCGGGTGGTTCAACGCGTGTTGTGATTCGTGGAAATAGTTCATTGACGGGAAATAACCAACCACTTTATGTAGTAGATGGTGTTCCAATTGACAACACACAGCTCGGCTCTGCTGGTATGTGGGGTGGACAAGACTGGGGAGATGGTGTTTCTAGCTTAAACCCAGACGATATTGAATCAATGACCGTTTTAAAAGGTAATACCGCAGCGGCCTTGTATGGTGCTCGTGCTTCCAATGGTGTTATTTTGATTACCACCAAAAGTGGTAAAGAAGGAAAACTGAAAGTTGATTTTACTTCACAGGTTCGTTCTGAATCCATCATCAACTTAAACGATTTCCAAACAGAATACGGACATGGTAGAGATGGCGTTAAACCTACTACAGTAGAGGAAGCCTTCCAAAATGGGCTTTATGCTTGGGGAGAAAGACTAGATGGAAGCAGTGTGATTCAATTTGATGGCGTGAGTCGTCCCTATTCTAATCAAGGGGATAACCTAGATCGCTTCTACAGAACAGGAAATACTTTTACAAATACAATATCCATAAGCGGTGGTACTGAAAAAATTAATTTCCGTGTGGCAGCTTCTAATTTGGATAATGAAGATATTATTCCTAATTCTGGTTTGAGTAGAAGAAATGTTTCGACCAAGATCAACGCTCAAGTAAGCAAAAAATTCTCTATTGCTTTAACTTCGACCTACGTTAATGAAGATGCTGAAAATCGTCCGCGCTTGTCAGACTCACCAGGTAATGCTAACTATTCCGCTATTTCACTGCCTCCAAGCATCAATGTGGATGATCTGAAAGGTGATCCAAATAAATTAGGTGCCGCAGAAGACGGAACAGAGCTGCAATTCAATGATAATACATTTGTTACCAATCCTTGGTGGGCAACGCATCAATTTGAAGCCAACAACAAAAAAAATCGCTTACTCGGAAACTTAAAAATGCGCTATGAATTTATTGATGGACTATACCTACAAGGTCGAATTGGTATTGATCGCTTCGTAGAAAGACGACGAAACTTAACGCCTTACGGTACAGCTTATAGTCCTTTGGGTCAGCTAAGCGAGAGCAATAGAGAAGTCCAAGAATTGAATATGGATTTTCTTTTAGGCTATGACAAAGACATCACTGAGAACTTTGGTATCTCTGCTTTCGTTGGTGGTAATCAACAACGCAACTTTGACGAAACACTAGGCACAAGTGGAAGCAACTTCAATGTTCCTTTCTTGCACAACATTACCAATATAGCACAACCTAGTTTGATCTACGGATTTGGCGAAAGACAAGTGAACTCCTTGTATGGATCAGTTGAATTTCAGTTCTTGAATGCTATTTATCTTTCGGCGACAGCACGTAATGACTGGTTTTCCACATTGACAAGTCCCGCAGGTGATTCAAATAACAGTATTTTATATCCATCAGTTGGAGCTAGTGTCGTATTGTCTGACTTAGTGGACTTACCTTCTATTATTACTTATGCGAA
>CAYWKD010000035.1:19808-41439 GCA_964458705.1 uncultured Saprospiraceae bacterium
TTATCTATTAATTACAGTAATAATCAAAACGAAGTGCAGCAGTTATTGACGCCAGCATCAGATGAGGAAACACTGAGAGTTGGTGAAAGTCGTACGCGGAATGCCTACATACAGCACACAGAAGGTTTACCGTATAGCCAAATTTATGGTTTTGCCTATGCTAGAAATGCAAACGGCGAAATCATTGTTAACGATGGTTCGGGTATTCCACAACAAGGAGAGTTCATGGCTTTTGGAACTGGTGTGCATCCAAACGCAATGGGTATCAGAAATAGCTTCAGAATTGGAAATATAGGCTTTAGCTTCCTGTTGGACATGAAAACAGGTGCTAGTATCTACAATGCCACCAATGCTTATGCGTATCTACGTGGCTTGCACTTGAATACGCTTGAAGGAAGAGAAAGCGGTGTAGGTGCTGCAACAGCAGAGGATTACTACAGCGGAACCTATAACATTACAGAAGAATTTATCCAGGATGCAGATTTCCTAAAACTGAGAGAAGTTGTATTAAACTACGATTTGCCTAGAAAAATGATAGATAAGTTGCCAATTGAAGGAATCGGTATTTCGCTATCGGGTAGAAACTTGGCATTGCTTTGGAGCAAAACAGATAATATTGATCCTGAATCTACTTACAGCTCTGGCAACGGGCAGGGGTTGGAAATGTTTGGTGTACCAAGAACACGTAGTTTTAATGCTAGTCTAAACGTGAGATTTTAGTATTAGCTAATGCTAAAAATTTGATAATTAATATTTACGATATCAGATTAAAGATAGTCCGCGCAGTGGCAGGAATAATCTTTAGTCTGATCTCTCATACAAAAACATAAAATAATGAAATTTGCTAAATATATGCTCATTTTGTTGGCGCTAACCATGACGCAAACAGCTTGTGATGAGGATTTTGAGAAAATTAACACCAATCCAAACGCCGCCAACGAAATCAATCCAAACTTTCAGTTTACTTGGGTTCAATTGCGAACTTCTGGTGAACGCTATGAAAACTGGCGGGCAGGTTTGATTTATTCTTCCATGATGGTTCAGCACATGGCGGCACTTTGTGGCTATTGGAGTGGCGACAAATACACTTACAATGCGGGTTATTCTTCTTCTCTTTACGATCGTGCTTATGAACAACAAGTAAAGGATGCTCAAGATTTGATTAACACACTAGAAAGTGGAAAATCGGGCGATCAAACAATGCTAGGAATGGCTCGAATTTGGAGAGTGGTCATTTTTCATCGCTTAACAGATTTATACGGCGATATTCCTTATTCAGAAGCTGGAAAGGGTTTCTTAGAAGGAATTGACTTCCCGAAATACGATGCTCAACAAGACATTTATGATGATATGTTGAATGAATTAGAACAAGCGATTGGACAAATTGGTAGTGGTGGCTTCGATGGTGCTGACTTGCTCTACGGTGGCAATGCAGATCAATGGAAGCGATTTGGTTACTCAATGATGCTTCGTTTGGGTATGCGTCTATCAGACGTTGACCCAGGTTCGGCTCAGTCTTGGGTATCTAAAGCGATTGCTGGCGGTGTAATGAATAGCTCTAACGATGATGCTTTTATTGAGCACACTAACGGTCCGGAAGGCATCAACAAAAATGGAATCGGAGAAGTACTGGATAGAATAAATGGTTCTGCTGGTGAAGACTGCCCTCGATTGAGTGCCACTCTAGTGGACTGGATGTTGAGTACAGGAGATCCAAGACTGGATGTGATTGGAGAACTTCCAGCAAGTGGTAGCGGCGTGCATAACGGCCTGCCTAATGGCTTGGATGCAACAACGATTTTAGACAATCCAACAGGAACAAGCCTAGACGACTTTGATCGAATCAATCCGTTGATCGTAAAAGTAGAATCACCAATGTTCTTTATGACGCATGCAGAAGTAGAATTTCTACAAGCAGAAGCAGCCTTGAGAGGCTGGGGAGGTGGTGATGCTGCCGCTCATTACGCTGCTGGTATAGAAAGTGCCATGAAATTGTATGCAAAATACAATAGTTCTTTGGCAATAGAAGATGCCGCTATCAGTGCTTATTTGAGCAACAACCCTTTGAGTGCCAATATGAACGAGGCGATGAGCCAAATTGGTTGGCAGTATTGGGCAGCAACGCTGTTGAATGAATACGAAGCCTATGCTAATTGGAGAAGAACAGGCTATCCTGAGCTAGTACCTGTCAACTATGAGGGCAATGTAACGAATGGACAAATTCCTTCGCGCTTAGCTTACCCTCAAGGAGAAACAACGCTTAATCCAAACTTTGGAGAGGCGAGAACTCGTCAAGGATTACCTGACGATTATTCTTCTATGTTGACCGTTCCTGTGTGGTGGGATAAATAGTACGTAAACCGTATTGAATGAACAATACCAACTGATGAAGGATTAGTCTAAGCCTATATGCTATGATTAGTTCTTCATCAGTTTATGTATTTACTTGACAAATTGGCAAAATAGGTTCTATCTTTGAGGAGGCTGTGCGGGTCGAACTTCTACTTTACTAGGCAAAGTTCGAGCAGGCATTTTGAGCAAATCTACCGTCATTTGCCCTAAATCTTCTGGTTGTATTTTCCAAGCATCGGCTTCTGAAGGCGTATGATTGTTAAAATAAGTTGAAACAGAGCCAGGCATAATCGTGGTTGTTTTGATACCATATTGACGCACATCCAACATAACCGCTTGCGTGAATCCAACCAATCCAAATTTGCTGGCGTTGTAGGCTGCTCCCTTTGCAAAGAAATTCGTCCCAGCTAGGCTTGCAATGGTAATGATGTAACCTCGTGATTCTTTTAAAGCTGGTATAGCTGCTTTTACGCTATAAAAGACGCCAGTTAAGTTTATATCGATGGTTTCGTTCCACTGCTCTAGCGTCATATCCTCAACAGATGCAAAATGCCCTACTCCAGCATTGGCAATAAGCACGTCTAGCGCACCAAATTTTGCCTTAGCCACTTCTATTGCGTTTGCCTGTGACTGAAAATTACGTACATCCGCCTCAATACCAATAGCTTTTGCCTTGCCTATTTGATTAAGTTGTTCGGCTGCTTCGCTCGCTGCTTTTTGGCTTCTACTCGTGATCGCTACATTCATACCTTCCTTTAGCAAAGCCTCTGCTATGCCGTAGCCAATTCCTTTTGTTCCCCCTGTGATAAAGGCAGTTTTGTTGATAAGTGTTTCCAAATTTTATTTTTTTATCTAAATATTTTAAATGCTTGAGCAAAACGGCTTGGCTCTACCTCTCGCATAAGATTGTAAATTGATTCAAAGACATCTCCAGCATTGGGTTTGGTAAAATAATCTCCATCAGACCCATAAGGAGGACGATGTGCTTTAGCCGTAATGCTAATCGGTTGCGAATCTAAGTAGCGATAGCCATTTTGTTTTTCTAATACTTGCTGCATCATATAAGCCGTAGCTCCGCTTGGCACATCTTCATCCATGAACGCAATGCGATTTGTTTTTTGCAGCGACTTCAAGATGGTTTCACTCAAATCAAATGGCACTAAGGTCTGAGCATCAATCAATTCAACTGAAATACCATGCGTTTTTAATAGTTCAAGTCCTGCTTCTGCCACTCTCACACAAGAACCATAAGTTACCAATGTAACGTCGCTTCCTGGTTGTAATATTTCTACCTGACCTACCGGAACAGTATATTCACCAATATTGTCAGGAAGTTGTTCCTTTAATCGGTAGCCATTTAAGGATTCAATAATTAGAGCGGGATCGTCCGATTGGAGCATCGTATTGTACATTCCTACTGCTTGCGTCATATTGCGTGGCACTAGAATGCACATCCCTCTGAGTGCATTGATAATCATGCCGATAGGAGAACCTGCATGCCAGACTCCTTCCAAGCGATGTCCGCGCGTCCTTATGATGGCAGGTGCTTGTTGTTTATTATCTGATCGCCACCGCAAACAAGCGAGATCATCTGCTAAGGGTTCTAAACCGTAAAGTAAATAATCCAGATATTGAATTTCTGCAATAGGTCGTAAACCTCTCATCGCCAATCCAATAGCCTGCCCCATTATCGTCCATTCTCTGATGCCTGTATCGAATATACGCGCTTCGCCATATTTTTTTTGTAAGCCTGCAAATCCTTGGTTCACATCCCCAATATTTCCTACATCCTCTCCGAAGGCTATTAGTCGCTTATCTTTGGCAAAGGCTTTGTCAAAGAACGTGTTGAGTATCTCATAACCATTCTTTTCAGGAGACTTCTTGCTGTAAACAGGTTTGATGGTAGGCACTTTAGTTGCGGCATACTTCGATTGAGAGTATAGATGACTGCGATAATCCACATTTGCTTTTTGATAACTAGCATCTAGCCATTCTTCCAACTCACCAACAAACTTGGTTGGATTGCTCATCAGTAGATAAAATACATTTCGAGCGTTCTCCACTAACTCACTCAGAAAGAGAACTTTGCTATTTCTAATGGCACTGTGCTGTTTTTTTAACTGTACTTTAGTAGATGGTTGAGCCTCATCAATAAGTTGCTCGTATATACCTAGTAGATTTGCTTTTTGCTCATTGATGGGGCTTGAATAGGCAGCCCACGCTCTATTTTTTGCTTCTTTTACCTGTTTTTTGACTTCTGTTTTTATTTCTTGTATCTCTTCAACCGTTACAATGCCTTCTCGCAACATCCACGCTTCCATCTGCTCAATGCAGTCGTATTCTCTTTCCCATTCTAGCCGCTTATTGCTTTTGTAGCGTTCATGCGATCCCGAAGTGGAATGTCCTTGAGGTTGCGTTGCCTCTTGTACATGAAATAGAGCAGGAATATGAGTATTTCGCATTTTTTCAATCCCATATCTGTAAGTGCTCCGCAGCGCAAGATAGTCCCACGCTTTCACGGTATATATGTTTATTCCGTCCTCTTGCTCATTTGCTTCTAAACCTCTTAACGCTTCCGAAATACTAGATTTGGTTGTTTGATAATCCACTGGGACAGAAATACCATAGCCATCATCCCAAACTGAAATCGCCATTGGTATCTGCATAACTCCAGCAGCATTGACAGCTTCCCAAAAAACACCTTCAGAAGTACTAGCATCTCCAATCGTACAAAAACAAACTTCATCGCCATTTTTGGATAATTGTTGAAGATCGGCTAAATCGGGATTACTGCGAAAGGCTTTGGAAGCCAAGGCTAGCCCAACAGATCTAGCCATCTGACCTGCCGTACAAGAAACGTCTGTTGAAATGTTATATGAACTAGCGAGGTCTAGCCAATTGCCCTCCTCGTCAATTGTTTTGGAAGAGTAATGAGCATTCATCTGCCTTCCGCCACTAAATGGATCATTTTTTGTATCAGCATAAAGTTGTGCGAAGAAATCTTCCACGGTCGAAAGTCCTAATGCGAACATAAAGGTTTGATCTCTGTAGTAACCAGAACGCCAGTCCCCTTTCCTAAATGCCCTAGCCATAGCGACTTGTGGCACTTCTTTTCCATCTCCGAAAATACCAAACTTAGCTTTACCAGTCAACACTTCACGTCTTCCTAATAGGCTTACTTCACGACTGATTAGACAAATCTGGTAGTCTTCTTTAGCCTCTTTGATAAACGTTTCACTTTGAGTATCTATACTATTGGGAAAAACATCTAGCAGCACTTCTTCGCTTGTATTCATTTAATCTGATTTTACTTCGGTTAGTTTTAGATAGGCAAAAATTGACTTCAACCATCACAATCCTTCGATAAACATAGTAACAAAGTAAATGGCTCTGTTTGTTCGATTTAGTTAAAAAAACTTGACAATTACGTTATATTAGCTTAATGAACTGCTTTATCATTATTGGCACAACATCAGTATTTGCTTAACTTTAAATTAATATCACAACTTAAATATGCTTGAAAAAGACAGAAATCTTAAAGGTAGGACGGTTTTAATTACAGGAGGCTCAAGAGGTATTGGCAGAGCAACAGCCATAGCGTTTGCTGAAATGGGTGCAAGAGTAGCGATTAACTTTGTGCAAGATCACCAAGCCGCTAGTCGCACTATTGACGAATTGCCTAACTCCGAGCAGCACATAGCTATTAGAGCGGATGTTTCTATACCAGCTTCGGCGGAGCAGTTAGTGCAACAGGTGATTAAGGAGTTCGATCAATTGGATATACTTGTTAATAATGCGGGTGTTTACATTGAGCACCCCGTAGATGAAAGCACTTATGAACAATGGCAGAAAGCTTGGCACAAAACTATGAGTATCAATCTATTTGGAGCATCTAATCTTTCTTTTTGCACTGCTCAACAAATGATTCGACAAGGAGGCGGACGCATGGTGAATGTATCTTCGCGAGGTGCCTTTCGTGGAGAACCCAATCATCCCGCTTATGGTGCCAGCAAAGCAGCACTGAATCAAATGAGCCAATCAATGGCTCAAGCCCTTGCCAAATACAATATTTTTGTGGGTGTAGTTGCGCCTGGCTTTGTCGAAACTGATATGGCGAAGTCCGTTTTGGAAAGCCCTATTGGAGCGAGCATAAAAAATGAAAGCCCATTCAGAAGAGTTGCACAGCCAGATGAGGTCGCTAAAGCTATTGTATTTTTGGCTTCCGAAGCTCCAATGTTCATGTCGGGAGCTATCTTGGATGTGAACGGAGCGTCCTATTTGAGGAGTTGAGCGAAATTATTTATAATACATCAGAATCGCTCCAAACAGGGTAATGAGTGTTATCAGCACCGTAGCCATTCGCACAGAGTAGCGAATATGATTGACAAAAGTTTCGATTTCTTTTCGTAAATGTGGATACTGAGGATAGATTTCTTCTTTCATTTTTTGCTTGCTCAAAAAGTGTTTCACTTCAAATTCTACTTTGTTGTTTAGCAACACTTTGTAGGCCTTCAAAACTTTCACTCTGAAATAAATATTCAAGAATAGCATCGCTGCAAATAATCCAAGTACTGAATATAGCAATATCTCTCCCATCTTCAATCAAAATTTTCCTTCGTCTGCAAAGCTGAAGTATCCTTTTTCAGAAATAATCAAATGATCCAATACACTAATATCTAGGGTCTCGCCTGCGGTTTTTAGCTTTTTTGTGATATCTATATCTGCTTGACTGGGACGTAAATTCCCAGATGGATGATTATGAACTAATATTATACTAGATGCTTGCTGTTGTAAGGCTTTTTGAAAGATAATTTTAGCATCAACTACTGTGCCTGCTGTGCCTCCGAGACTGATTCGCTCACGATGAAGTACCTTGTTGGCTCGATTGAGCATAATAATCCAAAACTCCTCGTGGGGTAGATCTACCAAAATAGGTGCAATGACATTATAGGCATCTTGACTACTCTTGATCTGTGGACGTTGCTTGATGTCAGAAAGTTGTCGCCTTCTTCCGAGCTCCAGCGCAGCAGCGATCGTTACAGCTTTAGCTGTTTTAATTCCATGAAAACTCATCAAGTCATCAGTAGAAAATTTACCCAACTCATGGAGATTGTTGTCAACTTGAGCAAGCATTCGTTTGGCTAGATCTAAAGCGGATTCTTTTCTTGAACCTGTACGAATCAAAATGGCTAGCAACTCAGCATTAGAAAGTGCTGCCTTACCTTTTTTGATAAGCTTTTCTCTTGGCTGATCGTCCTCTGCCCAGTCCTTAATGGGTATATGTTGCTTTTCGTATTCCATAGCTAAGTAGTTGCATGCCAACAAATATAGTGCATTTTAATAGTTTTCTCGGTTCATTTTTCAGCTTTTCTACAAAGAGCATTTGACGGAGAACGAAAATTTTAATCAAGCTGTTAGATTTTTAAGAAGTGGCTTTTTATCAAAATAAATAAATTTTGTGTATTTTGCTTTTCAAATCTTTCATTTTCAAAAGGAAAGCATTAAATTTGCAGCTGCTCCTAAAAGAGTATTTATGTTTTATTCACTAAGGCTCTGTAGCTCAATTGGATAGAGCACCTGACTACGGATCAGGAGGTTTAAGGTTCGAATCCTTACAGAGTCACTTTCAGATGTCAACGTCATTGTTTGAAATGGCATAAAAATTAAATAAGTAATGTCTAGAGTTTGTCAGTTAACGGGTAAGCGTCCAATTTCAGGAAACAATGTTTCTCACTCAAATATGAAAACAAAGCGTCGTTTTCTTCCAAATTTGCACAAGAAACGTATCTTTATTCCAGAAACAGATCAATGGGTAGAATTAAAGATATCTACTAAGGCAATTCGCAATATCAATAAGCTAGGTATTTATGCTTACTTAAAGCGGTTAGAGGCTAAAGGTATTGACACTGGAGTAGTGTTGAAAGAAAAGAAATAAAAAATTATAAGCAATGGCTAAGAAGAGTAAAGGAAATAGGCAACAAGTTATTTTAGAGTGTACGGAGCACAAAGCATCGGGCATGCCTGGCACATCTCGCTACGTAACTCAAAAGAACAGAAAAAATACACCGGATCGTTTAGAGTTAAAAAAGTATAACTCTATTCTTCGTAAGGTTACGGTACATAGAGAAATTAAATAATCTGTAAAAGGTAAAAATAACATACTATGGCTAAGGTATCAAAAAACGCTCGTGTGGCTCAACGTGCTGCTAGTGCAGGTTCAGGAAGAGATCATGTGAAAGTGATTAAAAGTATAAAAGACCCAAAAACGGGAAAATATACCTACAAGGAACAGATCATTCACAAGGACAAAGTGGATGATTTTTTCAATAAGAAATAAACTATGTTTTTGTAAGTGTGGTTGATAATCAAGGCTTTTAGCTCAACACTGAGTTAAAAGCCTTTCGTGTATTAAGTAGTAAACTAAGTACTCACTAGGTTATTCACCTTTATCATTGACCGTTTTCATTAAACTGCTAAATAGTTGATGGAGACTCACAAGATTAAAATAAATGAGCTTTTTCAACAAATTTTTTAGTAAAGAAAAAAAAGAAGATTTAGACAAAGGGCTAGAGAAGACCAAAACAAATTTTCTTGGAAAACTCTCCAAAGCTATTGCAGGAAAATCCACAGTGGATGATGAAGTACTAGATGAATTAGAGCAGGTACTGATTACTTCTGATGTAGGTTTTGAAACAACCATAAAAATCATTGAACGCATCGAAGCTCGTGTAGCAAAGGATAAATATCTAGGTACTGCTGAGTTAAATAAAATGCTGAGAGACGAGATCGTTCAACTACTAGCTGAGAACAATACTACTGATTATGAAGACTTTACCTTACCTTCAGAAACTAAACCTAACATTATTTTAGTAGTAGGTGTAAATGGCGTAGGAAAAACGACAACTATCGGCAAACTAGCTCACCAATACAAGCAACAAGGCAAAAAGGTTATTCTTGGAGCAGGCGACACTTTTAGAGCTGCTGCGGTCGATCAGTTAAAAATTTGGTCAGAGCGCGTAGGTTGTGGTTTTTACAGTAAAGGTATGGATACTGACCCCGCTGCAGTTGCTTATGAAACGGTTGATAAGGCTATAGAAGAAGGCTATGATGTAGCTATTATTGACACCGCAGGAAGGTTACATACAAAAGTCAATTTGATGAAAGAATTGTCCAAGATACGCCGATCAGTCAGTAAGCGATTGCCGACTGCACCACACGAAGTGCTGCTCGTGCTCGATGCAACCACAGGGCAAAATGCCATTGAGCAAGCTACCCACTTCACGGCAGCTACTGATGTTTCCGCTTTGGCATTGACTAAACTTGATGGTACAGCCAAAGGAGGCGTGGCAATTGGTATTTCGGATCAATTTAAAGTACCGATTCGTTACATTGGTGTCGGCGAAGGAATGGAGCAGCTACAAGTTTTTAGCAAGCAAGCCTTTGTAGATTCACTTTTTGCTGCGGAATCATAGCACGGATTTACGCTTTCGTGAAGAATTACTGTATATTTAGTCGTAGAAAAATACAAAGCATAACCTTTTTGCGATCTAATCACTATAATAAAAGCAAAAAGTTGATAATTGTTTTTAAAGTATTGACTTTTAAAAAGAAATGTTTTATTTTTGCAGGAATATTTAACATACCACACATAATATATGGCTGATAAAAACAATAAGGAAAGAGAAGCGAAAATGAAAGCGTTAGAGCTCACGGTAGATCGCTTAGAAAAAACCTACGGTAAGGGGACAATCATGCGATTGGGGGATAAACAAATTGTGCAAGTAGAAATAATTCCTTCGGGTTCTCTGGGGCTTGATATAGCCTTAGGCATCAATGGTTATGCTAAAGGTCGAGTCGTTGAAATATATGGACCCGAATCCTCTGGAAAAACAACTCTAGCCATTCACGCTATTGCAGAATGTCAGAAAAATGGTGGTATTGCAGCTTTTATTGATGCGGAACATGCCTTTGATCGGTTTTATGCGAAAGGACTAGGAGTGAATGTAGAGGAATTATTAATTTCTCAACCTGATAGTGGAGAACAAGCACTGGAAGTTGCGGAAAATTTGATTCGTTCGGGAGCCATTGATATTTTAGTGATTGACTCTGTTGCTGCGCTCGTTCCAAGAAGCGAGCTAGAGGGAGAAATGGGGGATTCTAAAATGGGACTGCAGGCTCGATTGATGTCACAAGCGATGCGTAAGTTAACGGCGACGATTGGCAAAACAGGTTGCTGCTGCATATTCATCAATCAGTTGCGTGAAAAAATTGGGGTTATGTTTGGCAATCCTGAAACGACTACTGGTGGTAATGCTTTGAAATTTTATGCTTCTCAGCGTTTGGATATTCGTAGAAGTGGCGCAGCCATTAAGGATAAAGAAGGTAATGTAGTTGGTAATCACGTAAAAGTTAAGGTGGTAAAAAATAAATTGGCACCGCCTTTCCGCATTGCAGAGTTTGACATTATGTATGGAGAAGGTATTTCTAAAGTCGGAGAAGTTGTAGATATTGGAGTAGATCAAGATATTATCGGCAAAAGTGGGGCTTGGTACAGCTATGGAGGTGCCAAAATTGCACAAGGAAGAGAGGCAGCTAAGATTTTTTTACAAGACAATCCAGAAGTAGCTCTTGAGATTGAGCAAAAAATCAAAGAGAGCATTATGGGGGATAAGTATAAAACGGAGGAAAAAGACGAAGATAAAGAGTCCGCTACTGCTAAGAGTAAGTCATAGGGCTGAGAACTTCAAAGCAATTTGTAATTGAAAAAAGTAGAAGATCGGTTCGTAGAAGTTCCGATCTTTCATGATTTAAGCCACTTTGAAAAATCAGCTAGATTCATAGCGTTTAAGCACATCTCTTTGGTAAGTAATCCTTTTCTTGCCACTTGTAGGCCATAGTGAATGTCATGTATGCCACTCTTACTGTGTGCATCTGGGTTGATGGCAATATATACTTCTTTCTCTAAAGCATAAGGAATCCAAGTCCAATCTAAATCTAATCTGTAAGGATTCGCATTCAGTTCTATTGCTACACCATTAGCAGCACAAGCATCAATGACTGCTATGTGATTGATCGGATAACCTTGTCTTGAAAGCAACAACCGACCTGTTGGATGACCCAATATTTTAGTATGTGGATTTTCAATAGCATTGATAAGTCGCTGAGTAGCTTTTTGCTCATCCATTTTTAAATTAGAATGAATAGAAGCAATAATAAAATCAAATTGCGCTAATATCTCATCTTCATAGTCAAGGCTACCATCAGCTAAAATATCACTTTCGATCCCCTTAAATATTTTGAAAGGAGATAAAGATTCGTTCAATTCATCAATAGCTTGCCATTGATCCTCCAATCGGTCTATTTTCAACCCATTAGCATAAAATGCTGATTTTGAATGATCTGTAATTCCAATATACTCATATCCTAAATCTTTTGCACAGTTTGCCATTTCGGCTAGCGTATGCGCTCCATCGCTAAAGGTGGTGTGAACATGTAGTGCGCCCCTTATGTTCTCGGCAACAATAAGTGAAGGAATAGATTTTAAAGTGAGGTTGTCGGGATCATCTCTCAATTCGGGAGGCAGAAAAGGTAGTCCTACTTGTTCAAATAACTTTGCCTCGTTGTCCATATCAATCAACTGCTCATTCGATAGCTGGAAAAATGAATCTGTAAACGCTTTGCTACCCGTTCTGATAACTTGTTGATTACCAAACGATTGATGAGTGCAAATATAGATTTTTATGGGAGCAGTACTTCCTTCCTCTTTTAAGATTAGCACCTTATCTTCTCCTGTTTTTACTACTTCAAAATGTGATAGGAGCAGCTCTGATATGTCCTCATCGGTAGCAATTAGGATTTCTATTGTGGCTAATATTGGCATTTTTCGACGAACTGCTCCCGTCAGTTCCACCCTGGCTTTAGGTAGTAATGAACGGAGCTTTTGAACAATACGCTCTGCTAACGACTCCAACTTAGCGTAATGATATTGATGCTTTGATTGCTGAAAATATTCTAATTTCTGTTTTAAATCTGCTTGAGTTTTTGTTCCAAATCCTTTTAATTCAGTCAAGCGATTTTCATTGACGGCGTAAAGCAATTCACCAACTGACTCTATTTTTAAATCTCGCCAAATCGTCCGAACCTTCTTTGCACCAAATCCTTTTATGTCCATCATTTCTTGAATCCCTTCTGGTGTTTGCGCTCGGTATCGCTCTAGAGTTTTCATCTCTCCATCCTTTAGCAGTTCGCTAATCTTTTCAAGGATAGCTTTTCCAACTCCAGGAATTGCAGCAATTTCGTCTGCATTCATTTCTATCAATGGGCGTTCCCAACTCCTCAGCGTTCTGTATGCTTTATCATAGGATCTGATTTTATATGGATTTTCGCCGTGCAACTCCATTAATTGCCCCAAGAGTTGGAAAGACTTAGCGATTTGCTTGTTGGTCATAATATAATTTTGATAATGTGGCTCAAGGATTAGAAACACAAAGATAAACACTCTACTTTCAATCAAGGTCTTTTAGCATTTCAGAAAGAAAAAAAGCTAAACAGATTGAGAAAGACGGCATAGCAGAATGTCAAAATAAACAGGAAAAGCCATCAATAGAAAAAATAGCTAATCCTCCTTCAACTCCACCAAATATAAGCTCGTCCGCCACAGTGCCCACAAGTCTTTGATAAATAGCACAACGCTCTGAATAGTCAGACCAATACCGCTACCTGCCATGAAAACGCCAAAATCAAATAAGCCGCCTAGCAGCATCATCCCAAAGCCAACTAAAAAAAGCAATTGATCAAGCGTGCGCCAGTTTCCGAGATAATGTAGCAAACGCTTTGCTCGGCTTTGCTCTTGGGCAACAAGATCAGACTGATCCATATTTTTCATTGCTCGAAGAGTATGTCGAACAAGTGCAATAACGCCAGATAGGCAAAAAATAGCTCCCATCGGCATGATGACATAGCTGAACCCCTGTGTGAAAGGTTCATTGCTGTATCTCAAAAGCAACACTATTCCTACCACTACGCTTAAAATTCCCCATCCAATTAAGAATAGTGATTCATGGCGTTCTGCTTTCCAGTAACTATTTATGTATAGCTTGCTTCCCATTGATTATAGCTTATTCCAAATTTCTATTTTCTTGTCTTCTAATGTCAAATAGTAAGGCATCAAATCAACCGTCATGCAGGAGTGAACTGGAAGAATGGTGAGTAAGTCTCCTACCCGAGTTTTGGAAAGTAGCGCCTCAGAAGCCTTTATGACACCGTGTTCTTGAGAGAGTGATTTGACATAGCTTTCTTCCGTTGGCACAGTCCAGCTATTGTCTGTTCGCTCCACTACCCTGCCGTAATAATCTCCAAATTGAGGATGGCTTGCTCTATCTTTTGAGAAATGTACGCCACCACCATATACCACAATTTCTTGTCGCTCAAGATGTAATGCAACCACAGGGCAGACCATTGCCACGGCTATGTCATCTAATGCACAAGAACCAATATGATATTGAGAAAGATCATAAAACATAAAGTTACCAGGGCGCATTTCATCGAAAGCGGTAAAGTCGTCCATGGTGCTGCATGAAGGGGTGTCACCGTAAGAAAAAACAAGTGTTGGATAATCGGTAGTAAAGCGCGCTTTTAACTCGGAAATTTCCTCGATGCCTTTTTCATGTATTGTTTGAATATCGGTTGTGCTTGTTGCCTTATATGTATGTCCTGCATGTATTAAAAAACCTTTAAAATCCAATTTTTCTATCCTATCTATCGTATTTACTAACTGCTGAATGAGCTCAAAATTTTCAACAGCAACACCTGTACGATGATAACCTGCATCAATTTCAATAAATACACTTACGCAGCTCCGTAGTTGTGCTTGAAGAGCATCCAAAGTATCAATAGATTCTATTAACACATTCAGTTGAATTTGACCAGCTAACTCATTGACCGTAGTCATTTCCAAGATATTCAAGGGGAAAGCCACCGTAATATCTTTCCATCCACCTTGAGCATAATACTTGGCCATTCTCAAGGAAGATACTGCGATTTTATCAACTCCAAAAGCTCGAAACCACTCAGCAACATCATTAGACTGAGGCGTTTTAAGATGTGGGCGCAAGTCAACTTTGTTGCGCTTGGCTTTGGTAACCATGCGTTCTATATTTCTCAAACAGCGCTGTTTGTCTAGTAGCAATGTAGGAACATTTATTTTTTGCATACTTTTATGTATTGATGTGTTAAATTGTAAAAATATACTCATTTACAAACGAGGGAACACGAAATTGTATGCAGCAAACAAAAATAGGCGATTGGGTTTTAGAAAAAAACAACCAATTTATTGTCTTTAATAAGCCACCCGGAATTGCCGTTCAGCCAGATAGTTCTGAAGAAAAATCTCTAATAGAACTAGCTGAAATTTATACTAAGAAAAAATTGCTTCTTGTGCATCGTATTGATCGCCCTGCTAGCGGTTTAGTTGTTTTTGCAAAAACAGATAATGCTGCCAAGCACCTTTCTGCTCAATTCAAGGAACGAAAGATAAATAAAGTTTACTTGGCGGTCGTCAAGCATGAGCCTCCCGCAATTAAAGGTACACTAACGCACTATTTAAAAAAAATAGCTAAGCTCAATAAAAGTATTGCATTGGATACGGAAGAGGAAGATACTAAGAAAAGCATGATGAACTATGAAGTGATCGCCCAAAGCGAGCATTATCAATTATTGAAAGTGGTATTGGCGACAGGGCGACATCATCAAATTCGAGCGCAGTTAGCAGCAGTAAATTGCCCTATCAAGGGAGATGTTAAATATGGTTTTAAGCGAGGCAATCCCGATCGTTCCATTCATTTACACGCTTGGCAGCTGAGTTTTATCCATCCGACGACAAAGCAAGTGCTTAGCTTGCAAGCCGACCTTCCAAAGGAAGCACTCTGGCAGAGTTTTGACCTTGAAAATCATCAGTAGGCATTTTTAAATTTAGCTCGTATAATACGTCATTTTTTATCTTTTTTTCTCTTCACAAAATACTACAGTTCAGCCAACATGATTTACCAACTTTGTTAATCAGTTGTCTAAGTTGTTCAGCATCTTGTAAAAGTTCTTTTTCTGCTGTCATTGTTTTTTATTGACTTGCCGCACAGCATCCACATAAACCCAATATCACATAATTCCCCTAAATTCTACGCTTATTGTCGCTTTAGCGAAACTTTATTAAGAATCATATGGTCGTTTGTACGTGTAGATTAGTGAGCTGTTTCGAGCTTATTTTTCTGTTTATAGAAGGGAAAAATAAGCCTTTTTTTATACTTATTTATGTCATTCTTCCTTTTTCAACCAAACATCCATTTGTGGAAATGGAATTTGGACATGATGCTTTCTAAAAGCTTGATCTATGGCGAAGCGCAGTGAACTTTTGTGATTTTCCACTTGAATAAGGTCTTTTATCCAGACATGTAGCTCGAAGTCAAGTGAGGAATTTCCAAAATTAACGAAGCGCACGAATGGCTCAGGGTACTTCAAGACGGCTTCGTTTTCTTTAGCCACCTCGAGCAACAACTCTTTTATCAATGTAGTATCTGAACCATAAGCGACACCCACTGTAATAATAAAGCGCGCCTTATTATCATAATGACTCCAATTAATGACTTTTTCATTTACTAAATGTGAATTGGGGACAAGAATGGATATGTTTTCTAGTGTTTGAACCCTCGAAACACGCAAACCGATCTTTCGGACACGGCCAACTGCGCCATCAATCTGAACGACATCACCAACCTCAACGGAGCGTTCTAGCAGCAAAATGATACCAGAAGCCCAATCATTAAAAGTCTGTTGTAAGCCCAGTCCAACCCCCACTAATAAGGCTGCAACACTACCCCATACTACGGTAAGCTGTAAGCCCAAATTTTGCAAGGCAATGATAATGGCAAAAAAGAAAATAAAATATCGAACGAGTTGATTAACAGCATATTGACCACCAATGTGTATATTATTTGTTTTGTAATAGTTGAAAAGGGCAATTTGAATAATTATCCAAGAAATGAGCCGAGCAATAAAAATGACAGTAATCGCAAATACAATCTTTGAGGCAGTGATTGTAATCATGCGATCTCCTGAACCGACGGGAAGCTGAGGCAACAACTCATCAATCTGCAACAATTTTAGTAAGAAAAACACCAAAAATCCATAAACAATAGACTGAATCATTTGTCCAGCCCGATGCTCTTCTTTTTCTTTGTTCGTAACTTTAGTAACGAGCGTTGCTTTGTCGTATGTATTTTTTTTGCGTTGATCTTTATAATTCTGAATTAACCATTTTGATATCAGCCAGTCGGAAAGACGTGCCAAAGTAAAAATCAAAACACCAACTAAAAGCGTATTAACTGAAAGCGTATATTTTTCGTTTTCACTAATATAAATCGTTTGATTTAAATTCAAAGTAATCAACAGACCAGCCAGCAAAGTAACAATGAAGACAATATTAACAGAACGGTTGATCCTCTGGCGCTCTTTGAGCTCGATGTCCTCTTTCACATTTTGAAAGAGACGGGGCAGCCAACGACGCTTAGTCAGTAGGAATATTAAAGATAGTAATGCTATCAGCAGCAAACTAATAATTATGTCCTGAATGGAAATCGTGTAGTTTCCAATTTCCACCTCATAAGTCAACCAATCCGTTAAATTCATCTTTGTAAGGCTTAATTCATTAGTGAAGCATGGGACATAAAAATCATTCCAGGAATCTTAGCATTAAGTTAAAGTGAAAATCATTGCTTCAAGCCACTAGGAAGATTTTTATTTTTAGCATTTTATCTACTCAACATTAAATAAGGGGTAAACAAGATTTACAAAATAGTAGTTTACACTTATAAAAATAAAGTATATGAAGAATGTGATGCTGGCATTATGGATATTGGTAGTTGTATCTCCGAGTTGTAAAACAGAGCCAAACGAAAAAATATCCAGTAAAGCTGAAGCAGTCGAAACCACTGCATGGCAAAGTCCTGATAAGGCTTATGGAGAATTGTTTGAGGCAGTACAGCTAGCTGCTATCTTCCCAGATTCTAAGACTTTTGTAGATTGTACGCCCAAAAGGCCCCGTCAGGAAATTAGATCAAACTACGAAGAAGCCAAATTACTGGAAGACTTTGATCTAGAGGCCTTTGTATTAAAGTATTTTGACTTACCTAAGCAATATGCTACTAACTTTCAAAGTGATACGACCCGCAGTGTGGAAGCGCATATCAAGATGCTTTGGGATTACCTAAAACGCGAGGCAGATCAATCAGCATCAGGTTCGTTAATTTCCTTACCCAATGCCTACATTGTGCCAGGAGGACGCTTTGGAGAAATTTACTACTGGGATAGCTACTTCACAATGCTAGGTTTACAAGAATCTGGTCAGACGGTCTTAATCGAGAATATGCTCCAAAATTTTGCTTATCTAATTGATACTGTTGGACATATTCCCAACGGCAATCGCACTTACTATTTAAGTCGTTCTCAGCCACCTTTCTTTGCTGCTATGGTCAACTTATTAACAGAAACGCAAGGAGTGGAAACACTGCAGCGTTTCCTGCCCGCCTTGGAGCAAGAATATAAATTCTGGATGGCAGGCGAGGAAAAGCTACAAACCGTACATCGAAGATTGGTTCGACTAGACAGTGCAACAGTACTTAATCGCTATTGCGATGATGAGGCTATACCAAGGCAGGAATCGTATAAAGAAGATATAAAAGTAGCAGTAGAAAGTGGTAGAGATAAACCTTTGATTTACAATCATATCCGCTCTGGTGCAGAATCTGGATGGGACTTTAGTAGCCGTTGGTTTGCGGATGCTAGAAATTTATATACCATAGAAACCACTGACATTATTCCTGTGGACTTAAATGCGCTGCTCTACAACCTTGAGCTGACTATAAGTGAGGCTTATGGGGTAGTGGGAAATGAAAACATGGCAAGACAGTACAATGACCGAGCGATGGCAAGAAAAGCAGCTATACAAACTTTCTGCTGGGATTCTGAAAGTGGTATTTATAGAGATTACAATTTTAAAAAACATATTTTTACACCAGTGCCATCTTTAGCCATGATGTATCCATTATTTTTTAATATTGCCAATCAAGATCAGGCAGATGCGGTAGCGGCAGTCATTCAACAAGATTTTTTGAAAGCTGGTGGGGTCGTTACGACACTCAATAATACAGGCGAACAGTGGGACGCTCCCAATGGCTGGGCACCTTTGCAGTGGATTACCATTCAAGGCTTGAGAAATTATGGCTACGATGATCTTGCAGCAACTATCGCTAGCCGCTGGATTGACTTGAACATCAAAGTATATAAAAATACAGGTAAAATGGTGGAAAAATACAACGTGATGGATATGAGCTTAGATGCTGGTGGTGGAGAGTATCCAGTGCAAGATGGCTTTGGCTGGTCGAATGGCGTACTGCTCAAGTTGATTTCTATTTACGGAAAGTAGAAATGTAGCAATTGATTAATCTATAATATTTTGATTCAAGTAAGTGAGCAGTTTTATACGTTTAGTGATATATAAGTGAGCAGTTTTATACGTTTAGTGATATAATAATCCTATTAACAGAAAATATTGTGAATAGATACCAATAGTAAATGTCTATTTTTAATTTTAAGCTGTTTACTGTTGTGCGATCAATTTTTGAGCAGCCCAAAAAAGAAGTAGTTTCTGACCCAATGAAGTATTTAATTGTAGGAATTGGCAATGTAGGTGCTGAATACAATGGCACTCGCCATAATGTAGGTTTCGAGATATTGGATTTCCTAGCAGAAGAAGCAGGAGCAGAATGGGAAACAAAAACGCTAGGTGATGTTACCACCATCAAGCACAAAGGACGAACATTCACTTTACTGAAGCCCAACACTTACGTCAATAGAAGTGGAAAGGCTGTTCGACATTGGATGACCAAATTAAAAGTTGAAAAATCTAATTTACTCGTAGTTGTGGATGATCTCAATCTGCCACTGGGTAAGCAACGACTACGAGGTAAAGGCAGCGATGGCGGTCATAATGGCTTAAAAGATATAAATGTAATGGCTGGAGGTAACGATTATGCAAGATTGCGAATCGGCATTGGTAGTGATTTTCCTAAAGGACAACAGGCTGATTATGTACTGGGAAAGTGGACCAGCGAAGAGCAGAAAGCACTAAAAGCAATCATTGCTTATGCTGCTGAAACCATCAAGTCATTCGGAGCAATTGGGCTAGCACACACGATGAGTAACCGCAACAAATAGAGAGCCTACTGCACCTCATCCCCACGCAAAATTCTATAACGCTTTCTGGCTTCAACAGCAAAAGTGCTACCAGAGAAGTCAATAAATAACTGCTCATAAAGTTCCTTAGCTTTGTCCTTGTCGTTTAGTTGATTTTCGTAAAGCATCGCTAATTCGTAAAGAGCATTGTCTGCTCGAATCTCCTCGGTGTGGTTGTCAACAATAGCTTGTAAAGCACTTCGAGTAGCTTCATAATTGCGTTGCTTCTTATAAACTTGTGCTTTTAAATACAAAATATCGTCTTGTAGCCCATGCGATGGAAACTCCTTCAGAAGCGTATCCAACTTTAAAAAGGCTGCTTCAAAACGATTTTGAAAGACTAGCAGTTCAGCGTCTGCATAAAGTTCTAGCGGAGCAGCAGTGGTATCGAGTCCTAGATTATCCATGATGAAGCTCCCTTTATCGAGTGCATCATTGGCGATCAATTTCGAGGTGGAGGCTTTCAGTACATCGAATTGCGCCTGCGCCCATTGAAAATCACCTGCAAAGTAAGAAAGTCGTGCATTGCGGTAGCGTGCTTCATGACCGAGTAAGTCATCTCTAAATTCTTTATCTACTTGCGAATAAAGCAATGTTGCTTCCCAAATTTCGTCCTGCATCAAATAGAAATCTGCTAAGTTGAGCTTGATATTGGCCAATAAGAAGCGATTGAGTCCAGGATATTCAATAACTTCTGACAATAGCATAGTTGCTTTTTCGAGATCATTCAAATAATAGGCTTGCAGCTCAGCCAACTCCAGTATAATTGGTGCAGTTACTTTCGTGCGACCAAATTCACTCAAGAAGACCTCGTAAGCTGCTTCTAATACTCGCAAATCCTCATTTGTATATTCAAAACCCTCCACTAGTTTGCTGCGCCTAGCCCTAAGGGACTCTCGCTTGGCATCCAAATAGAAACTTGAAGTTGCTCCTTTTTCCTTTACAATAGCATCAAAAGCGGCTATAGCTGCATCGTAGGATTTGTCGTTGTAAGCAATTTGTGCCAGTCGGTAAATGCGCCCACCGTTTTCGTTTAATCTTTTATCCAGCGCACGAACCTGCCGCAAGGCTCGCTTGTAGTCTTTTTCTTGAATAAAAACCCAAGTCAGCAATTCTGTATAGAAAAAAGCATCGGGTTCATCTTGAATGCGAGCATACAATTGCTCCTTTAGCAGATCATAGTCTTCTACTTCCAAGTAACGTTGCATAAGTTGCTGCACCGTGTTCAATCGCTCAGGTCGAACGTAAAGAGTGTTTAAGTACTGCTCAATCATAGGAGCTGCCTCGCCCTTCCTGCGATATAGCTCTGCTAAATTATAAGAAAATTCATAAGGCGAATTCAAGAGTTTTGTTCCCCGCTCATAAGTCTGAATGGCATATTCATATTTTCTCAACTCCAGAAAAGCATTCGCCAGCTTGTGGATGTAAAACTTATCAGCCGGTAATTTCTTTACTGCTTTTTCGTACTGCTCTACAGCCTCTTCATCTTTGAATTGCAGTTCTAGCAGATTGCCGTAAGTTACGAATAGCTTCACTTCTTCCTTTTTCCTCCCAATTTCTCTTTTGACTATCTTTTCCGCCGTATCAAAATCTTCCAGTAGCGTCAAGCATTCTATATATTTATCAAAATAGTAATCGTTGCGCTGATTTTTGCTGTACAGCTCTTCGTAAATAGAAGCCGCTTTTTCGTACTCCGCATCTTGGTAGTACTGCTGTGCCAGACGGGCGTCCTGTGCAGATAGTTCAACGGTGAAAAAAAAGGCGATTAGGGTCAGAAGTAATGGCTGTGCTATTCTCATATTTTTGTCCTTGCTAAGTGCTTAAAATCATTCTTTAGCCCATGCTGAAACTTGGCTAACTAGCGTTTGATGATTATGGGCTATCCAACTCAGATAAAAAACGAAATGCTCAAACAAAAGTTGTAACTGATGTTACGCAAACCAATAATAAATAGCTATTCGACCTTATTTCTTTTAGTGGAAAAAGGGTTGAAAAT
>CAYWKD010000036.1:0-40090 GCA_964458705.1 uncultured Saprospiraceae bacterium
AATTTTTGTCCACTGGTTAAATTCTCAGTCATCATACATTTGACAACACAACCGATAGATCATTCAATTTAATATTGAAAATAGTATAAAGGCTTCCTAGGTTTCCAAACTTAGGAAGCCTTGTGAACTTAATTTACCTCTTTCAAAAAGTCCTTCAAATACTCATTAAACTTTTCTGGGTGCTCCATCATTGGAGCATGTCCGCATTTGTCAATAAAAATCAATCTTGAATCAGAGAGTAATTCGTCAAATTTCTCCCCGACAAATGGCGGTGTAATAGTATCCTGTTTGCCCCAGATCAGCAGCGTAGGAGCTTTGATATGATTTAATTTATTTTCTAAATTGGTTTTGATGGCAGAGCGAGCCGTATAAATAACTGCAAACGTTTTTTCGGTGGTATTTACAATATCATAAACCTCATCTACTAATTCCTTTGTCGCCACTTTAGGATCGTAGAAAGTGTCTTCTGTTTTGGTTTTTACAAATTCATAATTGCCTCTTGGCGGAAAAGTAGAGCCAATTGAATTCTCAAAAAGTCCTGAACTGCCCGTCAGTGTTATAGATTTAACCTTCTCAGGTTGAGTGATTGCGAATAGCAGTGCCACATGCCCGCCCAAAGAATTGCCTACTACATTTACCTCTTTGTAGCCTTTCATCTCCACAAATTCTGCAATATGCTCCACTAATTTCTCCAATGATACTTCTTTAGGTGGCAAATCAAAAATGGGTAACATCGGCACTACTACGTTATACTCCTCTTTGAAAGCGCTAATGATGCCCTCAAAATTACTCAATGCCCCGAATAGACCGTGTAGCAGCAGCAAATGTTTATCGCTTCCTTTCGATTCAATATATTTAAACTTTCCCTCTTCTTGAATTTCGTATTGCATATCATTTAAAGTGTTTGTGAAGGATGTCCTAGCGTGTAGAATGCGAAAATAAACATTTTAGAATAATACATACAAAATACAACTTATAGCTACGCAAAAAAATCAAAAGGTCATATCCAAGCGAAGTGCTATATTACGAGGTGCATTCATCACACCTACTCTAACAGAATAGGTTTCATTTAACAAGTTATTGATGACGGTGGATAGCTTTATTTTCGGGGTAAAGTAGTAACCTGCTCTCACGCCCAGTAAAAAATAGCCATTATTGTTTTCTTCTCTGAAAGCCTTTGCTCCCGGCACTATATCTTCCCTGGATTCCAGCAAGAAGTCAATGGCTTCCATGTGGCTGTTGTAATTTGCTGCCAAGCCAATAGATAGTTTGCGAATTTTACTCTCCATGTCAAAGGTAGCAGAATGCCGAAAGCGATACTTTAATATATTGTAGTCCACAGAGGAATTCCATGCGTTTAATTGAGCCGTTGGGGCATCAGCTAATCGGTTGACAGTCAGACCTTTTCCAGTTGCGTCAAATTCTTTGAATTTAGGATCAATGTAAACATAACCAGCGAGTAGGGTAGTGGGCAAGCCGAATAATTCTCCACGCCCAGCAATACTAAAGTCAATTCCTCTGATGCGCGTGTTACCCACATTTTGAGATTGAAAGCCAAGACTAAATGGCGGTTGGAAGATCAAGCTAAATTCCATCATGTTTTGATATTCTGACCAAAATGCTGCTACATCTACGAAGCCCTCAAATTCACTTATCCGAAAGCCTTGTTTAATACCCAATTCTGTTGACCAGCCCGTTTCTGATTCCAAATCTGGGTTGGGCACCGCTTGAATGCCCGCTGCTACGTTAGTAGAGATGAATTTTTCTGCAATAGTCGGAAAGCGGTAGCCCTGCCCCCAAGAAGCACGCAAGAAGGTATATTCTGCTGCCTGATAATTTGTTCCAATCCTGAAGACGGGTTTTGATTCAGTTTTAGTTTGTTCTGGGACTTCTTTGTCGGTGAAGGCTTCTAAAAAGGCATCATTGTAAATAGAATTGTGTTCCCAACGAAATCCTGTTGACACATTTAGCTTATCAAAGAATTTTTTTTCGGCTTGTAGATATACTGCTACATTCTGAGAGGTATATTCATTTCCCCCGTACAAAGCTGATGAACTACTGGCACTCATACCGACGAGTCCCGCAGTAATAACTAAACTAATAGGCTCAAACTTGCGCTGAAATTGATATTCTCCATAGTATAAATTAGAGCCGTTGGATTGGTCATTATTAAAGGCATTGTTCACCCGATATATACGACCTAGCAACTTGTGGCGATTACCTGAGTTGTCAAAATAACTCACAAACGGATCAATATTTATGCGATTCTGCGTGCCTTCTGAAAGGGTAGTTGTATCTCCTGTAAATAGATCATTTTCACCTTTCCAGTAGAAAAAGTCCTTTGAACTACCTCTGTTTATATTTGTGTTGAAACCTATATTCAATCGATCATTAAAGCGATAGCGCAAATTGGCATTAAATCTACCGTATCTCCTGAAATTACCTTTTTGTTCTACTCCTTCCCGTTCATCTTGTATAATTCCTGAGCTATAACTATAAAAGCCACCAGCTACAACATCTAGCTTGCCAAATTTCTGCTTGTGATTAATACTTGCCCCAGTTTCATAAGGTGCATTCGCCAGACCATCCTCCCACCAAGCAAGGTCATTTTTAGGTTTATTGAAAGTTTTGAAAAAGGTAGAAAACTTGGTTTCAGGCTGGCTTTTGGCATAGCCAGTGCGAATATTAATGATTCCATTTAAAGCAGACGAGCCGTAAAGTGCAGAAGATGCTCCTTTTACTACTTCAATCTGAGCAATATTCTCCACTGGTATGTCTCGCCAATTGGGGAAGCCTGCATCCGCTGTTAATATAGGAATATCATCCATCAATAATAATACTCGACTGCCAGCACCATAAGAATAGCCTGATCCACCACGAATGTTGGCTTGACCATCAATAATACTGACGCCTGACACTTTTCCTAATATAGAGGAAACGCTCACGGTGTTGTTGCTTTCCAATAAATCAGGCTTCAACACCTCCAACGAAACAGTAGCTTCAGCCAGCCGCTGCTCAAATTTGCCACTAGTAATCGTGGCGGTGTTTAAGAGTGTGGTTGAAGGCTCAAGAGCAACATTTTGGATATTATTTTCATTGGCTTTGAGATTGATTGTCTTAACGAAGGTTGAATAGCCAATGTATGAAATACTCAATTGGTATCTTCCTGCTGCTACAACAATCTCAAAGTTGCCATCCACATCAGTAACGGTACCTTGCTCGTCTAATTGGATAGTAGCACCAATAAGTAACTCGCCTGATGTAGCATCCTTTACGATTCCTTTTATAGTAGCTGATTGTGCTAAAGTGGAATGATGAAATAAAAATATTGTGATGATGAAAAGTGCTGTTAGTAATTTCATACAAAAGAATTAAAGTGAAAACTTGATTTGAATAAAAAAACGTAACTGGGAGGGCGTCAAGGTGGTGCTTGATCAATTTGTAGCGGCAATAATGCCGATACTCAATGATGCAAATTTATCTTTTTTTCAACAATTAGCGATATTTTTTTCTTCAGAGGTGTTCATAATATTGTAATCTGTAATTGTAATACCGCATTTTATCTATTATTTTGTGCTATCTAAGCTATTAACCTGATTCTTCAACAAAACTATGTTTACAGAAAAAAGATATCCTAATTATCTCACCCGTGCTGCGCTAGATGAATACCTATCCAAAGGTTGGTATCGCATGGGACAGGGTATTTTTACTTGTCATTTTCTTTGCTTTGGAGAACGCATCTATTCTGCTCTTTGGTTGAGATTAGAACTGGGGAATCACAAATTCAAGAAGCGGCAGCGCAAGCTGCTCAATAGAAACAGCCATCTTAGAATAGAAATTGTTCCATTGCAAATAGACAAACAAAAAGAGGCACTTTATCAAAAATATCGTTGGCATCGTTTTCGCGGTAATATTTCTACTAGCTTGAAAGAATCTTTGTTTGATGGTGGTAGAAAAAATATATATCACACTATGGAGTGCTGCATTTATGATAAAAATAGACTAATCGCTGCTAGTTTTTTTGATTTAGGTAATTACAGCATTGCTAGTATTTTAGGAATGTATGATCCTGATTATGCTAAAATGAGTTTAGGAAATTTTACTATGCTGGCAGAGATAAATTTTGGTATGGAAAATGGATTCAAATATTACTATCCGGGTTATATTGTATCGGGTTATTCTCGATTTGACTACAAGGTGAATATTGGAGATGTAGATTACTTTAATGTTGGTCAACAAAAGTGGCTATCTCACAAAACGTTGGAGGAGAAAGATATGCCTCTGGAAATGATGGCACAAAAACTAAAAGAAGCTAGAAAACAACTCGCTCAAATAGGTATATACTGCCAACTTTACTATTATCCACTCTTTGAAACACATCTTATCACTTACTGGGACGATGCTTATTTGAAGTACCCCGTTTTTCTTTGGTGTCAGACATTAGACGGGAGTTCTGACTACCTCTTAGTTGTTTATGATCTTGTGAAAGAAGCTTATTTACTGTTGCGATGCAACCTTTTTAGTGATCTACCCAGCTTTTTAGAAGAACTTTTTGAGGAGTCAAGTGATGATCAACCCAGTTTCTTGGAAGTGTTGACGGTAAAGAATGTTATAGTATTCAATGGAGATGCTTCTCAATTAGCAAGATCATTAAAAAGCCTTAACAGATTGAGGCGATTAAAGTAAAAACTGATGAAAATAATTGTTATTTGTTTGATGTGACAAAATGGATAAGATACTTATAACTGGTGCAACAGGAAATGTTGAACTAGAGCCAACAGAAAGCACAACCGATAACACACAAAATATACTTGGCATCTCAATTAATCAGTAGTGTTCGAGAATGATAATACCAAATGTACCCTACTACTGTCGAACACTACTCAAATCGGTTTTTATAATAAAGTCCTTACAACTCATTAGCTCTATTCAATTCACTAATGTTGAATCCACGCTTACTTCTTGCTCCATTTTTAGTAAAGCGATACGGTCGGGATAGTCTGTGATAATACCATCCACACCCATACTTAGTAGGGACTTCATTTGTATTACTTCATTCACTGTCCAAGGAATAACTTTCATGCCTTTCTTATGTACCTCATTTACCATCTTTGTAGAAACTAGCTGATGGTTTGGACTTAGAATCTGGGGCGTGAAGCCTAACTTTTTAAGGTCATTTTCTAAACCATCAGATTTGCCAATTAAATAAGCCAAAGTTATAGTGCTATCTTGTTGATGCACTGCTTGTAAGGCGCGTACATCAAAACTCTGAATAGTAGTGCGATCCTCGATTCTCAATTGTTTAATAGCACTTAGTAATAAAGTCGCAAAGACATCTGGAGTTGGATGATAAATATTATCGCCTTCGGGATCGCTTTTGATTTCTATGTTAAATTTTGGTGCATCTAATTGACGTTGAGCAGTATAAGCATTTACTGATTTCACGACTGCTTCTAGTGTAGGTTTCCATGCTTTCATTTTTTTCTGATCCGGATAACCCTCTACAGGTTTTGACCCACAATCATAACTTTTAATTTCTTCATACGTCATCTCGAATATATTCAAGGACTTTTCTTCTGCTTTACTTATCTCGCTGCTATCTGGCTTCAAACAAATATTGGCAGACATCCATGGTTCATGTGATACGATCAGTTGACTGTCTTTACTTACTACCACATCCAATTCTAGCGTTTTGACATTGGGGAATGTAACAGCATAAGTGAACGCAGCTACGGTGTTTTCGGGTGCAAGTCCTTTACCTCCTCTGTGAGCTTGCCAATCAACAGCAGATAGATCAATAGCTGCTAAATTTGGAACTTTGCTATCTTCTTGACAAGATTGGAGTGAGAAAACTGTCAATAGGATTATTAAGATATGTTGTGTTCTCATGTTAAAATGATACGTTTTTTGTGGCACAAATATAGAATTTTATTGCCATTTACTGACTAATGTGGCTGTGTATTATGAGCCATGTTTAATTAGTATCTATTTCGTTTATATTGCTTTGGTTTTGAGTGTATTATAATGTTAAGTAATACAGCTTTCAATCTATGAGTAATTGCTAAATCGATGGATGAATATTAGCCTAGCTACTCTGATAAATAATGAAAAGTAAAGCGAGTATTAGCACTACAGCAATGGCCGCAATAAAGAAGAAACGTCTTTCCTGTGCTTGTGCTTTGCGTTGTTTTTTTAACTGACGCTGGCGTATTCCTTTGTTACTACTTCTTGACATGAGTAATTTATTTTATGATGAGCAATAAAAATACTGACAATTAAGCTAATATAGGCATAAATAAAAATTAAATTTAGAAATTGCGTTCGTAAAATTCTACAATTCTTTCATCTGTCCTAATATCACTTTTGCGGAGTGGTTGTTTCAATACGATGCCTTCAAGTGATCGGCAACGACTCAAGGCAACGTAGGTTTGACCATGCTCAAAAGCACCTTTACCCAAATCAATGATGACTCTATCAAAGGTTTTGCCCTGTGATTTATGAATGGTAATTGCCCATGCTAACTTTAAGGGGTATTGCGTGAATGTGCCAACTGTCTCCGTTTCAATATCGTTATTGTTACCTTGTTTGTATCGCATAATCTTCCAGTCCACCTGCGGTACATCAATGTAACGTTTGCGACCGTCTCGCTCTTCTACCATTACAGAAATAGTTTTGGGTTCAAGTTTTACAATTTTCCCAATTGTTCCATTTACAAATTGACGTTCAGGATCATTTCTCACAAACATCACTTGTGCATTGAGCTTCAACTTCAAAGCTTGTTCGGTAGGAAAGAGTCGTGGATTAAAATCGCCTTTTATTTGGGCAAAATAGACTTGCTCAGGTAGTGGAATGAGATTAAGTTCTTTCTGATTAATTTGATCGACAGTGGCATTGCGAGCGGAGAGCGTAATGTAAAAATCATCTGATTTCCAATCGGGAATGTAACGTTCATTGAGATCTTCTAAGTCATCGTTATCCAAGCGATTGGTTCGAACTGCATCAAGTAAACGGATAAAATAGCGTGCTTCTTGGCGATAGATTTTTTGTAATTCCAACATTTCCATCGAAAAATCCTGAAAGACTTTTGCAGAAAAGAAGTAAGGGCTTTCATAAAAATTAGAAAATAAATCGTGTTCTAGTTCGCTAGATACGACAGGAGGCAACTGAAATAGATCACCAAAAAATACTACTTGAACCCCGCCGAATGGTTTAATATTTTCTCTGTTGAGTCGAAGAAAGTGGTCAATATTGTCTAACAAGTCAGCCCGTACCATTGATATTTCATCAATTATTAAGACTTCAATGCGCTCGAATAATTTGCGATTGCGATGTTTCTTAATGTCTTTTTTTGTTATGAATTTTGCTGGGAACTTGAAGAATGAATGAATTGTCTGCCCACCTACATTCAGTGCTGCAACACCTGTGGGTGCGAGTACAATTGTTTTTTTTCTAGTCGTATTTTTAAATAATTGCAGTAAAGTGGACTTGCCTGTACCGGCTCTGCCAGTGATGAAAATACTAGCATTGGTTTTTTCGATAAGGTCAAGGGCATATTTAAAATCTCCGCTTAATTCTAATGCTTGCAAGATATGGAATATATTTTTTGAATGACAATCATACACTTGAGATAAGAGGTTTTGGCTTTAGCAAACCTAAATCTAATCGTGTATTTTAGCTAAACTAATAAATTTTGTAAAGTAACTCAATTATTGAAGCGAATAGAAAAAGATAAAGCCAAGTGATTAATTTATTCACTTGGCTTTATTATTGGTAAACCCTGATACAATGCTATCTTACATTTTCTTCAAAGTACCTGAAGAAACGACTTGACTCTTATCATTAGTATTATGTTCTCTTCCGACAGTTGCCTTATTATCAGAGAAAAAACTAGCAGTTATTTTTGGATTGGAACGTCCATTTCCATTTTCAGATGAATAGATGCCACCTCCTCTAATATATCCAATATTATCCTCAAATGAGCATCCACTGATAGAAGGACTACTCTCGCCGCCATCTGCATAGTTCAAAATGCCTCCACCATAAGTTGCTTCATTTTGAGTAATTCTACAATCTTTTAACACTGGGTTGCAAATGCCCATTCTACTATCGTTAAACATTGCGCCACCATCCAAATCTGCTTTGTTGCCAATGAATTCACAGTTGATTATTTGTGGACTGCATACTCCCTCATTTGCAAAATTATACAAAGCACCGCCATCTCTAGCAGAATTTTTTATAAAGGAACAATTTTGAATAGTTGGGTTTGAAGTACCCCCTTCTCCATGATTGAACCAGCCTCCACCGCATCTTTCAATATCTCCTTTTTCAGCCAATCCATTTGAAACTCCTCCAGTGATTGTGAAGCCATCAACAATAGTAGCAGAACTCACATTGAAAGTATAGACCACAGTAAATGAATTGTCATCAATAGCATCGGTAGCTCCAATCTCACCGCTAAGTATAGTTGAATTCAGAACCCAATTTCTTTCTGATAATGACCGCTCGTCGCCTTTGAAGCCTCCATACAATTGAACACCATCCGCTATTTCAAAGTAAGCATAGCGATCATCAATATCTGTTGGAACATAAGTACCCGCTGTTACCCAAATTTGGTCACCGTATTGTGCTTGCTCTAATGCAGTTGACAAGTCGCCAAGTGCATCTTTCCAACTTGTGCCACTTCCTTGAGCATTCGATTTTACAAATATTGTGCTTGCATCCGCACTTAGAGTAATCAATAAAGCAATAATTAAAACTGTAAATAGTCTCACTATAATTTTTTATTTAAATCGGTTAAATAACTAATTCTAGATATCTTTTCTGCTATCCAACATGTAGTAGAATACAGAAAAATAGCATAGCCAACTTAAGGAAGCCATGCGCCAATCATGTTTCTAGTGAGATATTTTTTGCTATCTTATGATAGGGACAAGTGCTTAACTAATAAACCTTGCACTATTGTAGCAGATAACAGATGTAATCGACTTGTAGGGATGTAATAAAGAATTACCACAAATATATAAATAAATATTCTTCTTTGTATTACAAAATACAATTATTTTTTTTCTTTGATGTCAATGATCCTGTGATAGAGATAAAGCGACATTTGAGAATAAAAGTTACATTCCTTTGAACACTAGCTCTATCTTCTTCATTTTGTATAAGTTAGTGTGTAGAATAAATGGCAATATTCTTATTTTTTATACTCAAATGAAATGCTATGCGATTTTTAATTTTTTTCTCGTTTTTTTTATTGCTTCAAGTAATTAGCTTGGCTCAAGTCGTTACTGTTTCTGAGGAAGTCTCCCTTCGCACAGATGCTTCTTATGAGTTGCTGGGCAAGATAAAGGGGAAGCATCTACTTTTTCAAGACAAAGAGACTTCTTTTGAGCTTACTGCCTTCGATGAAGATTTAAAAGAAATATGGGAAAAAGAACTTGAATTAGATGAGCGCAGACCTTCCGTTTTGGGAATTGATAGATTAGAAGATACCATATATTTGGTTTATGAATTTCGAGATAAGGGACATACTATTATTAAAACTCATCGTTACGATGATAGAGCAAATTTGCAAGATTCCGTAACGATCAAAAACTATGGCTTTCAATTTACAACACCTGATTTCCAAATCATTCGCTCAGAAGACCGCTCAAAAGTTCTTATCTGGCATATAGAAGACGGTAGCAAAATCCATGCGCTTAGTTTTGATGTGAAAAATATGAATTTGCTTTGGGATAAAACAATTGAACCTGAGGACTACATTGCTGGAAGAGATGCAGATCAAATATTAGTAGATAATGAAGGAGGCTTGCACCTAATTCTTCAAAAGCACAATTTCCGATCTCAAAATAAGGTGCATCATTACGAAGTTTTTAGCTACAATCAAAGCTTTATGGAACCGCGCCTGATGCTAATTCCGCTAGAAGGTAATCTAACTTATGATGCTTATTTTGACTATGATAATCTCAATAAGCAACTGGTTTGCGGAGGCTTATACGCGGAGAAAGATAAAGTTTGGGCGGCTGGATATTTCTTAATGAGGATTCCAGATAAGCGACCAGAAGACTATACACTTTATTTTAAGCCATTTGAAGATGAACTTGTAAGAAATTACTTAGAGAAAGATGCAGGTAAAAAAAACAAAGGAATTATTGAGTCAGTTGTTCAAGAAGTTATTTTGAGAAAAGATGGGGGAATTCTAATGGTTGTGGAGCGTGCGAAATCTACCAATCGGACTTATGGCACAACAGCAAGCTATGTCGGTTCTCGCAATACTTACTCTACATTGACGGATTATTATTTTGAGCATCTCTTAGTTATTTCGATACATCCAGACGGGGAGTTGCACTGGGCGGATGTACTCAGAAAAAAGCAGTTCTCACAAGATGATGCAGGAGCTTATTCTTCTTATTTTTTGATAAAAACGCCAACAAATCTTCGCTTTGTTTTTAATGACGAAGTGAAGGAAGAAACCACAGTTAGTGAGTACATTATTCAAGGCTCAGGTGCATTTGAGCGAAAAAGTGTGATGAGTACTGATAATCAAAAACTACGACTTCGTTTTCAAGCGGGTGTGCAGATTGGTGTAGATGAGTTTTTAGTGCCAAGCGAACGAAGAAATCGCTTGAAATTAGTTCGAGTAAAGTATTAAATTCTCCGTGACTATTGTTTTAGTAGACCGTAAAAAATTTAAAGTAAGATGCCGTCAATCAATTTGATGTAGCCATCAATTCCATTTTTTATTTCGTCTAGGTAAATAAATTCATCTGCTGTATGCGAACGTGCCGAATCTCCTGGACCTATTTTTAAAGTTGGGAAAGGCATCAGGGCTTGATCTGAGAGCGTGGGAGAACCATAATACTGCCAGCCCAACTTCAAGCCACTTTGTACTATTGGATGCTCTAAGCCAATACCAGAAGAATTGAGTCTAAAAGAGCGAGCTTTAAGTACAGATTGCGTGTTGGCTTGTAAAATCGTGAAAACCTCTTGGTTGGAATAGAACTCATTCGTTCGGACATCAATCACGAAAGAACAGCGATCTGGCACCACGTTATGCTGCCTACCCGCCTCTATCTGTGTTACCGTTGCTCTGACTGCTCCCAGCATTTCCGATTGCTTTTCAAATTGGTAGCTTCGAATCCATGCAATGTCTTCTAAGGCTTTGTAGAGTGCATTTTCGCCTTCATTTCTAGCAGCGTGCCCTGACTTGCCGTGTGCTACGCCGTCCACTACCATCAAACCTTTCTCAGCGATTGCCATTTGCATAAGAGTTGGCTCGCCTACAATACCCACCCAAATATCGTCTAGCTTTGGTAAAATAGCGGCGATACCATCTTTTCCAGATATTTCTTCTTCGGCACTCGCTACGAGCATTAAATTGAATGGTAGATCCTTACGTTTATAAAAATATAAGAAGGTTACTATTAAGGAGACTAATGCCCCTCCGGCATCATTGCTGCCCAACCCGAATAGCTTTCCATCTCGCACAAAAGCATAAAACGGATTATTTTCGTAGCTGCTTGCTGGTTTAACTGTATCGTGATGAGAATTAAGTAAAATGGTAGGTTTATTAGGATCAAAAAACTGATTCCTAACCCAAATGTTATTATGCCACCTTTCGGTAGTAATTGCTTGTTTAAAAAAGAAATTTTGGATTATGGCTGCGGTTTTGTCTTCTTTGGTTGAGAACGAGGGAACGCTGATGAGCGTTTTGAGTAGATCAATAGCTAATTCATACATAAATCCAGTCATAGCAATAATTTTATTTTGGATAAATGTAAAGAGGAAAGTAACAATTCAAAAAGAAAAGGCACACTAAGCGAAGTGTGCCTACATAAACTATAAACAAACAAAAAACATTAACTTCTTAGGTTTTAAGGAATTGTTATATGTTTGAAAATTTAGTGTCATAAACAGACTTTTGTTTCTTTGGTTTAGAGAAATATGAAAAAAACTGTACGGATAGCACTTTAAAAGTATTCGGTTGATGTTTTCCCATCATTTATTTTGCGAAACTATCCCTAAGCCTTATGTATTTATGAAAAATGCGGTTAGACTATCTAATTTTTGAACGATGAATCACATAGATGAAAAATAGAAAAAATACGACTCAAAACTTTGTTTTAATAGCATTAGGAGTACTTGCAACAGTTCTACTAATTAGGTACATACCCATACTGTTTAGATTTCTACCTTGGATTGTATTGCTGGGTGGAATAGTCTGGGGAGGTTTAGCACTTATTGATTATTTATCGAAAGCTCAACAGCGAAAAGAATACGCTAATAGTACAGAAGGAATCGTTTCAAAAAAACTGAAGCACTGCCAGCAGTCAATTAGTAGTATTCAAAAAGAAAAATTAGCCATTGAGCAAGATATTCAGGACTTGGAATCACAACTGAGCGCTAGTCGACATATTTCTAGTCCCACTCTTGAAGAAACCCAGCGTATAATCAAGGAGTTTAGAAAAGAGTTAGACCTGCGAAACACCAAAATTGAATTTTATCAAACTTGTATCAATAAACTTCAAGCACTTCTGCACAATCATCAGTTGGCTAAAGAACTTGAGATAAAGCAACAAACACTTAGGCAGCTTCGAGAAAAAAATCAAGAAGATATTGTTGATTTTGAGGAATTGAAATCTTCTCTAGCTTTTGAGCAGTCCTATATTTCCACCATTGATGAGCTATCTTATAGAATGCTGGAAAGTAGTTCATTGCAAGATGCTCAAGCCGTTCAGTTAGAATTGGAGACGATCACGCAAGAATTGCGAAAACTTTAGATAAAACAAATAGCTGGTAATAGCTCAATTCAAGTAAAAACTATCTTTGTAGTAAACAAACCGAAAGTTTATTCAATCATTTAAAAATAACTTTGAATATGGACATAACAGTACAAGAACTCAAGCAAAAACTCGATAACAAAGAAGAATTTGTTTTCATTGATGTTCGTGAACCTCATGAGTACGCCGAGTATAACATCGGCGCAAAACTTATTCCACTAGGAGATATTTCAAATCAAATGGATGAATTTGAGGATTATAAAAATAGCGAAATAATCGTTCATTGCCGCTCCGGTGCTAGGAGTGCCGTGGCTCAAGAGTTGTTTCGCCGGGCAGGATTCAGCAATGTACGCAACTTGACAGGCGGCGTGCTTCAATGGGTGGAGGCTTTTGAAAAATAATAGTTAAAACTTTAAACGGATAAGCGGGAAGGGAGTTCGTCATTCCAACGATCTCTTCCCGTTTTTGCTAGTTAAATTTCCTGTAGTCAATCTTCTTGATACAGCATATTGACCCCTTGCTGCTAATCTCTCATTGATTACACTCCGTTGCAATGTCTGGTGCTACTTTTTCAAAATCATTGCTTCAAAAACAAAAAAATATATTTATTTTATTTACATTTGTAGGTAGTAGTATAAAAAAAGTATTAACCTACCTTTCAGATTTTCCTTGTAGGTAAAGAAAAGTGACATAGAATTTAGTAGCGAAGTAAGTATTAATATTTTGGTAATATTTCAATAAGTGTAGTATTGAGTGTAAAAGTACGCCCAAATCAGGGTGTTTGCTTTTCACCACTATTGCACTAATTTAAAATGACATAAATATATTATGAGGTACTTACTACTAGCACTATTTTTATTTATGAGCTCGCATTTACTTATGGCTCAAGCTGTAGCACAGCTACAGTTTATTCATAATTTGCCAGACAAAAGCATTGATATATATATTAATAATCAATTATATGTGAATGATTTAGTTTTTAGGCATGGTACATCTTACTTGTTTTCTCCTTCGGGGAATCTATCCATAGGGATAGCTCCAGCTAATAGTCAATCGCACAATGATGCGATTCAGTCATTTACAATTGAGTTGGAAAAGCTAAAGTCCTATAATCTTATGATTAGCGGAAAAGATATTTTTCATCCAGAATTGTTTATCTATGATGGAGCAAAGCCCTTTTCTGCTACTCGAACAACCACAGGTATTGTGTTTGCAAATGGCAGTATGGATGTGCCTGAGATGGACTTTGTAACACTCGGTTTTTCACTTTTTAATGATATTAGCTATGGAGCGTTCAGTGATTTTGTTAGTATTCCACCGATCAATTTTGAAATACAATTAACTAATAACGACCAATCGGTTATCTATCTAGCGCATAATTTAGACCTATCTTTTTGGAAAGGACGTACAGCTTTTATCTTTACTTCTGGCTATGCTGACGGAAGATATCCAAGTTTGGGTACTTATGTAGTGTTGTCCAATGGTGCATCTTTTCCATTGGAAAAAGTGGAGTTGGAATCACCACTAAACTTTACTAAAGTTCAAATGGTGAATAATGCCATCGGAAAAAATATAGATATCTATGTTGATAGTATGCTTTGGAAGAACGATTTGGTATTTCGGCAAGGAACTTCCTTTGTGGATTTCCCCGCTGATCGTGAAGTAGCAATAGGATTGGCGCCATACAATAGTCGTTCTTATGAAGATGTTGTAGAATCCTACACATTTAATTTTAATGTTAATGATGCCCATATTTTACTTATCAACGGAGTAGTTCAAGATACTATCTTGCAAACTTCAATTTCGCAGAGTCCTCCAGTTAAAATAGAAGCACCAGATCGTGGTGATATAGCTATTACATTAGCTCATGGTAGTACTAATTTGGAAGAAGTGAATTTCAAGATTAACAGAGTGTCTGTTTCAAATAGGTTGGCATACGGAGCGATAGAAACAGCTATCAATATTACAGCAGGTGCTACAACAATAACTCTGGAAGAAATTAACCAAGATTACAAAGTGGATTTTGACTTTTGGAAAGGTAAATCTGCTTGTATTTTTACTTCAGGAGAGGCTGATAATTTTCAATTGAGGGTTATTTTATCTAATGGAGCTTCTTTTCCGATTCAGGTTGAAGCCAATCAAGTTAATCGTTTCGATGAGCCTATTGAATGGCAGCAACAATCGGATGAATTAGCACTGCGATTGCCAAGTCATTTGAAAGAACCTGTCCATATTTCTATCATCGATATTAAAGGCAGGGTGCACTACAATAAATCGCATCAATCAACATATTCAGTTGCTAATGTTCCAATGAATGGTCTGCCAGCAGGGATTTATTTTATACATTTTCACGCAAAACAATATCGGCAAGCAGCAAAAATTTATTGGCATCTACCCTAAGATTAGTAATTTAGATGACCTTTTTTTACAGCCACTAAGTTGATAGACTTAGTGGCTAGTTTCTTATCAGAACAGCAAATAGGAAACTACATCCATATGAATTGCAGTAAAAGGGAAATCTCAACTATGTAACTACTCAGCACTTCGAAGATTAAATGCTTATGAAAGTTACCACAATTTCTTTGCTCAACATCAGCAGGTCTAAAGTTTTACTTATCATAGATGAAATACTAATAAAATCTTGAACGATTGTCGGTTACCTTGGCATTTTCTTGTAATGCCTTACTCAATAAATTGGCTACCTGACTTTTCGTATTTCCATCTATTGTTTGTCTCACTTGTGGTAAATTAGTAGCTGCTACTTCTTCTGGTTTTATTAGCACTTTTATCACGTACACACCATTATTTCCTTCTATTGGACTTGAAGTTTCGCCTTGTGCTAAACTGAATGCTTTAGCTACAACTTTAGGTTCATTTCCCAAGCCCGGAATAAAGCCAGAACTAAATGTTACGTTAGCCGCTGTATCAATTTTCGAGCTGTACTGTGAAGCAATACCTTGCATATCTTTTCCACTCACATTTTCCAATACAAGTTCAGCTTTTTTAGCATTAATTACTTGCGTTTCGATCTCGTCACGGATATTAGCTACATTCGGTAAGCCTGGTGCCTGAATACTTTTTAATGCGACCACCGCATATTTGTTATTGTAGAAATTAACCTCATCCTGATACACATATACATCGGCGGAAACATTGCCTTCATAATTACTAGATGAAAATGCCCACTTTATAATATCTCTTGAAGATTGGACGCTGCCAAGGTCTCCTATGCTGTAATCGTTCTTTTTGAGTCCAATAGAAGTCTGTAATTCTAAATCATTGTCAGCTTCTATTGCTTCGAGTAGGGCATCTCTTTTACGGTGATCGGCTGCGAATTTTAAGGCATCTCTGTAAAGTCTGTCTTGCGTTTCCTCACTAGGAATAATAGCTTCCTCAATATATCCAACCTGTATGCCTTCTTCGTTGGTCTCGTATTTTCTACCTGTTATTTCTACTAGGTGAACACCAAATTGAGTAGCAATAGTGTATAGCTCATTCGGTTCACCATCAAAGAAAATCAGATCATTAAATGGTTTTACCATTTGATCGGGAGCAGAATAACCTAAATCACCACCTTTGAGGCGTGTCCCATCTGAGCCGAATTTAGCAGCCAAAGAGTCAAATGGCTCTACGCCTGTTTCAATAAGATTTTTTAAACTATCAATTGTGCGTTGTGCTTGGATGTAGCTCGCCTGGTCTTGAGCAGCAATAAGAATATGCCTTGAGCGAACAGAATCAGGAACGACCTTCCTATTCATTACTTTAGCAATTCTATAAACACCATCTTCTTCATAAGGCCCGTAAACACTTCCAACTGCTAATTGGAACAATGTATCTGCAATAGTTGGGTCTAAAGCATCTTTCTTAAAATAGGTAGGATCAAGGTTGCTGTAATTGTTTTCCAGAAAAATGGTATCGTTATCTACCTTCTCAAATTCTTCCGCTATTCTTTCCATACTTGCGTAAATAGAATCAATATCTTCCTGTGTTGGCACTACATCGAACACGACATAATCTACTTTTCTTGTTTCCTCTTTTTGCTCGTACGATGTACTGTTTTTTTGCAAGTAATTTTGAAAATCAGCATCTTCTAATGCGATTTCACTATTCTCAATTTCTGAAAATGGTACTTGTACATAGGCGAAATCCAATTTCCCCGCTTGTTCTTTACTTACCATTTCCGCCATCCAAGTAGGTGCATACATGGCTTTAGCAACCAAATTGCCTAACTTGGTTTTTAAGCGATCAACTTTGATCTCTTTTTCTTGATGTGCCCAATAAGCACGCATGTTGGGATCAGTGAATTGACCATTATCAATAGCATCACGAAAGCTATTGAGACGTTCACGGTCTATTTGAAAAGTTTGATTATTTCTGAATCTTGCTTCAATAATTGGGCTAATATTTTGACCAAATTGTAATTCCCTCAATTCTGTACTACTGACTCCCAGTCCAATTTTATTGGCTTCTTGACTCATTAGAGCCTTGTCCATAAAGTAATTCCATAGATAATCCCTTTGTGAAAAAGTATTACCTCCGCCGCCGCCATAAAGAATTTGTTCCACTTGTGTAAATTCACTTATGCTTACTTTTTCACCTTCAATAGTGGCAAGCGTATTTACGTCACTTCCAAAAACACTCTGCTGCCCAGATGTCATATCCATGATGAGGAATCCTCCTAAACCCAATCCAATCAAGACTATAAGTAGCCAGCTATTGTTTCTAATCTTACTGATTAATGCCATTCTTCCACTAAATTTTAATGATGTTTTTTTATGCGTTCTAAATAATTTTATCTATTTAGAAATACCACTTTTCTTCCGAAGTGCAAAAGTACAAGGTTTGTGTAGTATTTTCAAATTATGGATCGGTAATTGTAAAGTATAGCTCAATGATATGTCAAAGGTTTAAAATGGATTTATTAATGGCTTCTAGCAGTTCCTTGCCAATTTGGCGATTGAGCCTTTCATCTTTAAGGACTTCTGCAAAGTGAATAGTACAGTAGTAAGCGGTTTGGCTATGATGAGACTGAAATGGAGTGGGAGGAAAATTTGTAGTTTCGTAAACTTTCGGATAGAGCAGTACGCATTGTTTAGCATCAAAATATTGACTGTAAACGTAGGCTTGCTGGATATCAGACATAGCGGGATGCACTCGGTGGAGTACTTTCCACTTAGTATCAATAATGACTGTTTGTTCTTGACAATTTAAAATAATATCTGGACGAATGGTTCGACGATTCCAAAAAGGTACTTGCTGCTGACGACGAGCAGTTGCCCCTGCTTTTCTTAGCTGTTCATAGATGTAGGCTTCAAAGAGTAAATTCATATCAAAAAGTAGCGTGATTAATTTTTGTTTTCCCGTGCGTAGGGAAGCACCCTTATTCTGAAGAATCAATCTTGCAATATCAATGGCTGTAAGGTAGTGAGCATTTTGTGAGTTAAAAGTTAGCCGATCCAATTCAACTATTGGATCGGAAAGATTAGGAAAAATGGCAAGTACTTCATGGAGCTTATTCCTCTGCCAATTGGATAGTTTAGCCTGTTTTAAGATTTGTAGTGCCTGAAACAATACTTGATTTAAAGGATGGTTGAAGTCGTATTGAGTGTGCTTAACATAGAACCTTTCTTTATGGATGTAATTTTGAGATAGATGCTTTTCAAATTGAATACTGCCTTTCACACTTTTTCGATTGCCAGCCGTTGTAGTGTAACTTTTGTAAAGCCCCCTGTCCATAATTTTTTTCAACTCATCCAGAAAAATCTCGTAGTATAATTCTAAAATGTTATTTGACCTTAACGACAATTGAGCTACACTGCTAGTGTCTAATCTTAACCATTTGCAATAGTGTAGCATATCAATCAAAAAATTGCGCCAAAGAGTGGGAGACTGATTGTATTGGTCTGTTTTTGGAAGTATTTCAATTGTCAAATCATCACATTGTATAGCACCCACATACTGCTTGAATCGTATGCCTTCGTGTACAATTTGGTAGTATTTAGATTTACCCTGTGCCTTGAACTGCTTGAAATGCCTAAGTTCAAAAGTAATACTATTTTGACTTGTACCAATCTTTAAGGTTTGATGTTCAAATACTTGTATGCTTTTCAAACTCGTTGTATTGTCATTCGTTCCTTATTCTTGTTTTTTGACTTTCAGAGCCATCAATGCTGATTTATTGCACTCCTTATTCTGTTAGGTATTTATACATAGCTTTTGCGATACGTTGAGATGCCCCAGCATTGCCTAGCTTAGATGCGATTTCTTTGTATCCTTCATAGATGGGTTCAGGATGTTCTAGTATATTTCTCAATGACCTTTCTAACTTTTCAGGATTTAGGTCTTTCTGAATCAATTCTTCCACCACTCTTCGATCGGCAATCAGATTTACTAAAGAAATATACTCCAGATCTACTAATCGTTTCCCAATTTGATAACTCAAGCTATTAGCTTTGTAACAAACCACCTGTGGTACATTGAATAGGGCAGTTTCTAAAGTGGCTGTACCCGAAGTAACTAGAGCGGCTGTTGACTGCTGCAAGAGATCATAAGTTTGGTTGTGAACTAACTTCAAATTAGGATGGGTCAGAAATCCTTGCTGTTCGAGAATAGTATGGTAACTCTCGATGGGTAAAGAAGCTGCTGCAGCGATAACGAATTGATAATTTGGAAATAAGCCTACCATTTGCAGCATTTCCTTGAGCATTCGATTGATCTCCTGCATTCGGCTACCCGGTAGCAGTGCAATGATGGGTGCGTCCGCAAGATGATTCACCGACCTAAATGTGCTGTTTGCAGAGAGATGCTTGATTACATCTAGGAGTGGGTGTCCAAAATAATCTACTTTGTAGTCGTATTTTTCATAAAATGCTTGTTCAAATGGCAAAATCACAAACATACGTTCCACTACTTTTTTTATTTGATGTACTCGGCTCGTATGCCATGCCCAAATTTGTGGAGAGATATAGTAAAAAATACGAATGCCTTGCTCATGTGCCCACGTTGCGATGCGTAAGTTAAATCCGGGATAATCAACTAAAATTAATACATCAGGTTGGTATTCAGCAATATCAGTTTTGCAAAACTTCATATTGCTGAATATCGTTTTTAAATTGGCAATTACTTCCACGAACCCCATGAAAGCTAGGTCTCGATAATGCTTCACTAACTGCCCTCCGGCTGCCTCCATGAGATCACCTCCCCAAACTCGAAAACTAGCTTGCTTATCCTCTGCTTTTAGTGCTTTCATCAAATTACTTCCATGCAAATCGCCAGAAGCTTCACCCGCTATAATGTAGTATTTCATGTATTCTTTTATTTCTGCACAGTATGTAAAAGTAATGGCTTTCTTGTAAAAAAGGTGATTCTAATGAATTAATCCCCGCTTTGCGTAGGATCAGGTTTTATAAGAAAGCCCTTTATCGAAATAATAAGGTTATGTTAGTTATTGAATGAGTACCAATTATCTAATTTAACTGCTCCATCAACGATAACTCCACCGCAGACCAAGATAGCCATAAGTGGAAAACATGGGCTTCGTGCCTTTGACACTCAAATGCTGATTGACATTAGCTTCTATTCCGAGCAAAACAGCTACACCTCTTCTTAATTCAACGGGCATCTGCCCTCTGATGAACCAACCCATTGAAGAGACAATGCGAGGGTCTTTGAACTTACCAAAAACAGTGCTTTGAATGGCTTGAGCGATTTGGTCGGTAGTGCTCTCAACGCTGTTAAGTAAGCGACCTTCCATGAGGCTGTCTAGTCGTTCACTGATGAACAAAATACTACCCAAATCCACTATTGGAGAGGGATCGGCTGTTAAGCGCAAACCAGTAGTTACTTCTATATCTAATGCACCGTTCTCAGCCCACTCAAAAAGTGGCTCATTGCCCAGTAATAGTTTTTTAAGATGAATATATAAGTCTAAATCATACCGTTTTTGGAAAAATGGCGATACGACTTTGCTATCTTCCAAAGCTAGATTAGCAAGGTGTTTGGATAGGGCTTCGGCTTCACCATTTATAGAGAAACGCAGTGATTTTATCTGATTACTTATTTTTTTAGATGGCAATTGCGGAGAAAGACGAGGATCAGAAATCATAAAACTACCACCTATCCAAGCATATCTGGCAAAAAATTGTGCTGAGCGATTGTTTCGACTGAGCTGTTTCGTAAGTGTCTGATCTATATCTATGCGAATACCGGGAAATAAATCTTTCAGCCAATTGGGCGCATTTAAGTCGATGCTGGCTAAGGCTGTATCCACTTGTCCTGTGCTTAGTTCCAATTCATCGAAACCTACTATTTCACTTAATTCTCCCTTAAATGTAGTGTAGCTTCGACCAAAAGTTGACGTTAGCCCAAATTCAAATTGTTGAGCATGGCTTTGATGAACATACAAAAGCAATAATATCGGAAGATAAATAGAGAGCAGTGAAATTTTCCAAGTCTTGAAAGCACTAAAAGTTCTCGCTGAGCCGTAAAGTGAGCAATTTAGTTTTGCATTGTTTTTTAGCTTCATCTGGTTAATGTTACATTTCCTTTAAACTTTTTTCGCGATTCATTACCGAATCGTACTATCCCTTTGTAAACGTAGATTCCTTCAAGTACATCTCGACCTGCCTTTTTGCCATCCCAGCCGAGATTGCTATTGTTCAGTGCTAATTCGTTTGCTTGAAACAATAAGTTACCCCAGCGGTCAAAAATTTGTAGTTGTTCAATGATTTCTCCTGACTGCCCATCACTATAAAAAGTGAAGCGATCATTGACACCATCAGTGTTTGGCGAGAAAGTATTTGGAATATATATTTCTCCCAGCTTAACATTCAAAGGCAAACTAGCCGTAGCTTTACAGCCTTTTTCATCTTCTACGACAACTCTAATATCCATATTTTTTGTAGCTATGAAATTTACAACAGCCATACCATTGTCAATAGAAACTGGTAGCCATTGATAGTTTTGCACGTTGCCAATTACATCAGCCCGTAATTCAATAGGCGTAAACGGACGAACGTTTAGAGGACTGGCAGGTGTAATAGCTACATCGAGTGGTGTGGGAGCTTCAATAACAGCAGTAAGGGTGTCTTGACAACCCAAGTCATTTTGAATAATAATATCATACTCAGAAGGGGTGAGCTTACTGAAGATAGGATTGACCGTGTAAGTCGCTCCGCCATCAATAGAGAAAATAGTTGGAACAGCTCTGTTTGCTAGAACAAGCTCAATACTTCCCGTAGCGTTGTTGGAACAAAGCGGTTGGGTAATATTCAAATCCACTAAAATCTCAGAAGGATCAGGAATACTAACGGTTAAGACATCTTGACAGCCATTACTATCAGAGACAGTAACTAGCAGGTCACCTACCTGAGCAGTTGTTATTATTGCCCCTGATTCACTCGTTTCCCATTGATAACTATATTCAGTAGGCTGTAAACTAATCTGTGTAGAATCACAAAAAGGCAGTAAGTCAATATTAATTTTTTCTAACATAGAGGCTCGTAAATCGAAGGTTTTTTTCACTTCACAGCCATTCATATCTGTGGCGATGAGGCTGTATTTGCCTTCATTGAGGCTAGAGAAGTTCTCTATTACGTTAACAGTGGATGCCTCTTCAGGATTCCGCCATTCGTATTCACTAAAATCAAGTTCATTGATTAATGCAAAGCGTACGGTGTCGCCAAGGCAAAAACTAGGAATTTCTATTTCTGGTAAAATGGGTTGATTAACAATTATTTGGACAGTATCGGTAGCGGTACAACCTTCTAGGTTAGTTGCATAGAAGATGTAGTTACCTGACTGATTGAGTCGTACATTTTCTAACTCAAAAGAGAGGAAATTAGAAAATTCACCTGCTGGATTTTTCCAGTAATCACCAATTTCCTGAAACTCCTCATTAACAGTTGGTTCAAAAAAAACAGTGCCGCCTTCACATATTACTTGATCTTGTCCTACATTCACCTCAAAGTTCCTCTCAATCAGGACAGAGTCTAGGATAGAGCAGCACTCGTCCAATATTTCTAAGTAATACCAACCCTCATTCCCTGAGAGTGGTAGAGAAGCGTTGCGACTATCAAAAGACCAGCCACGCTTATTTTTCCATCTGAAAATTGTGTTCTCAGGGTAGCATATTTCAGGCACATTGGCAATCAGCGCAATTTGGTCATTCTGACAATCTAAGACAGATTGTAACTCTACTTTACAATTTTGTACTATTTCTGAACAGAGCATTTGAGTGGCGAATTGAGTTGTTGTATTGTTAGCATTCGCAGCAATTTGATATTGAACTTCCAATCCTGTGGCACAAACAGGCAATTGCCCACTGATGCGCCCTGCTCCTGTTAAGGTTTGCAAATTACCAGTTAGCGAAAAAGGCGGTTGAGCATAGGCATCCAACCAAAGTTCCATTGCTTCAATTTCGTCGATGCGCTGCACAACAACTGAGTCATTCAGCATCAAAGCAAAACCTTTCACGCATGATGTGCAGTTTCCGAAAGCGAGTTTTCCCACTTTTTTTCTCGTGCCATCTGGTAGAATAGCAAAAACAGTTACCTGATCCACTTGCTGACCACCAAAAGCATTGATGTCAATGTGATACGCTCTGATTTGTTGATTGTCATCAAAAAATTCTTGGTAGATTAAAGTATCACTCAGAGCTACATTTTGTGGATCAACATAAGGTACACCACACTCTGTCAGCACATCTTGTGCCGATAATAAAGTCAGACTGGGGAAGCAAATTAAACAGCAAAGTAGAAGTTTTGCTTCCATACAAAATATTGAGTATTTCTATTTGAATTGCTTAAACGTAAGCAAGCACAGAGTTATTACATCTCAACTAACAGGAGAGTTCGTGGCTTTACTGGAATAAATTTTAGCATTGGAATAACAAGACTTCATTTTATCTGTTGTAACAAAAAATAAATTTGTTATTCACCCGACAATTACGCTTTATGAGAAAACAACTACTATTATGTACTTTCGCTTTTCTTCTTATTCAGTATGGCTTACAGGCACAGCAATCCTTTACGGTTAGTGGACGTATTTCTGATGCTGAGAATGGTGAGACACTTATCGGTGCTACTGTATTAGCCGTTGAACAAGAGCAAGGTACAACCACCAATGAATACGGCTTTTACTCGATTTCTTTAGCTGCAGGCGATTCTGTTCAAATGATTTTTAGCTATGTTGGTTTTCAGCCAGTTGTGCGTAATTTTTTATTAGATTCAGATAAAACCTTCGATATTGAGCTAGGTGAAGGGCTACAATTGAACGAAGTAGTCATAAAAGCGAACTCTTATCAAGAGCAGGTCAACTCTACACAAATGAGCCTAGAGGCTTTGACGGTAAAAGAAGCAAAACTACTGCCTGCATTGCTTGGGGAGGTTGATATATTGAGAACCTTACAACTGAAGCCTGGCATTCCTTCGGGTTCTGAAGGTCAAACAGGACTATTTGTACGAGGTGGCGCTGCCGATCAAAACTTAATTGTGCTAGATGAGGCCATAGTTTATAATCCCAATCACTTATTTGGGTTTTTTAGTACGTTCAATGCTGATGCCGTAAAAGATTTACGCCTTTACAAAGGTGGATTTCCTGCTCAGTACGGTGGGCGGCTTTCTTCTGTGATTGATGTAAAACTAAAAGAGGGCAACAACAAAAAGTTCTCAGGAGCGGGCGGCATAGGACTAATTTCTTCGCGTTTAACACTGGAAGGACCTATTCAGAAAGAAAAATCTTCTTTCATCGTTTCTGGTAGAAGAACCTACGTAGATATCTTTACAAATGCCATCAATAGAGCGAATGAAGATAATGAAGACTCCGAGCAGATTCCAGCTTACTTTTTCTATGATTTGAATACTAAAATCAATTATGAACTCGGCGAAAAGGATCGTGTTTTTCTGAGTGGATATTTTGGAAGAGATGCCTTCAACTTTGAATCCGAATTTTTTGATTTTAACTTTAACTGGGGCAATGCAACAGGCACTGCTCGCTGGAATCACGTATTTAATCCTCGTTTATTCGCCAACACCACCCTTACTTACTCTGATTACCAATACAATCTATCCAATAAAATAACAGGCTTTTCTTTTGAAGTAGGATCAAAAATTAGAGACACTAATCTAAAGTCGGACTTCTATTTTAATCTTTCAGATGAGCATACCTTGAGGTTTGGTCTTGGAGGAACTTATCATCAATTTACTGTCGGGCGATTGAAGGCTGGAAGTGATGATGGTAATGTATCCTTTTCTGCTGGTCAAGATTTTGATGGTACAGAATTTGGTGCTTATTTATCTGATGAATGGATCGGCAGCGATCAACTAACGATTAATGGTGGCATAAGGCTTTCGGGTTTTACGAATGATGGCACAACTTATTTTGGTATTGAGCCAAGATTTGCGAGTAAGTACAGCTTAACTTCTGATTTATCCTTAAAAGCAAGCTATGCCAGAATGTATCAATATGTCCATCTTGTTTCCAATGCTGGCTTGGCTTTGCCTACGGATGTGTGGTATCCTTCGTCTGCCAATGTAAGACCTCAGATTTCCGACCAAGTTGCCTTTGGTGCATCCTTTGCATTGGGCGACCAGTTTTTAATCACCAACGAATACTACTACAAATGGCTTAGTAATCAAATAGACTTCATTGATGGTGCACAATTGTTTGTTAATGATAATTTAGAAGAGGAATTTGCCTTTGGTGACGGCTACGCCTACGGTGCAGAGTTCAGTATAGAAAAAAGCCAAGGTAAATTGCAAGGCTGGATCGGTTATACACTAGCCTTGATCCGAAAAGGAAATTTCAGAGGTGTGAAACAAGATATCATGGATGGTCGTTACTTTGCGCCACGTTACGATCGGCGACATGATATTTCAATAGTTGCTACTTACGAATTAAATCGTCGCCTCACCGCTTCCGCAACTTGGGTGTTTGGTTCTGGTGATTTGAGTTGGTTGCCTTCTGGACGATTCACTTTTCAGGATGTGGAAGGTGCTGCCTTCGAACCAGTCATTCCAATTTATGGTGACCGAAATACGTTTCGTTTGCCTGATTATCATCGTTTAGACTTAGGCTTAGTCATTAAATTATTCCCTAAATGGGGAGAAAGTGATTTGACAATCAGTGTCTATAATGCTTATGACAGAAGAAACGCTTACTTTGTTTATTTAGAGCCAGAGCTTAATCCAGTTGAAATTGGTGGGGAGATTTTTGAAGTACCCGATAGAGTAGTTGCTAAGCAACAGTCTTTATTTCCCATTATTCCATCCATAACTTGGAATTTCAAGTTTTAAACCTTTATCAAAATCTAAAAAATGAAAAATATATTTATTGGTACATCGCTGCTCCTTTTGTTGGCAAGTGCTGCCTGTAATTTGACCCAAGAAGTAGAGATAGAATTGCCCGTTTACGAATCGCAAACAGTAGTAGAGTGTTATCTTGTACCCGGTGAGCCTTTTACAGCACTCATCACAAGATCAGCGTCTTATTTTGATCCATTTCCGACTAGTAGTGAAAGTTTTATTGAATCCATTTTACTGGATGGAGCAAGTGTTCGTATTCGTTTCGACAATGAAATAGTAGAATTACAAAATCAAAACTTCTTCAATCTATTCACTGGAAAGTTATACAATTACGTTTCTACCAAGCGCGTGCCAGAGCGGTTTAATGAGCCATTTACTATAGAGATTATTACACCTGATAACCGAATAGTTACAGGTGAAACTTACATTCCCACCTATGTTCCTATTGATAGTGTAGTTGTGGAATTTACGGCTCAAGATACTGCTGCTAGAGTGCTGACTTATTGGACGGACAATCCTGATGAAACTAATTTTTATAGGAATATTCTAGCTTTTGGAACACTAGATAGTATTGAATTTGATTTTACTTTAGATGATAACTTTATTGATAGTACAAAATTGGTAGTGGGAACGGGATTTGACTACGAGATAGGAGACACTATAATTAATGTTATTTACCATCTTACAGAGGATCACTACAATTTTATGAATAGTATTACTAATGCAAATAATGCCAATGGTAACCCTTTTGGACAACCTAGTACTATTCAATCGAACTTAAATGCTGAGAATAACAGTGCGATTGGCATATTCACTGGGATGACTTTTCAAGAAAAGAATATGATTATAGAAAAATAAAGTGTCGGGTTCTTGTCTTATTAAATATTTAACCTGTTGTAATCAAGCTAAAAGTTATGCTTGCGTGTTAGTACCACATTGACTTGATTTTTGAATGATGAAACAACTATCAATTTTACTCTTCTTTTGCGTTTTTTCCACTTTAATGTTTGCACAAGTAACCATAGAAGGACAGGTGCGGGATGCTGATACAGAAGAACCTATACCATTTTGTAATGTTTTCATTCAAGGTACAACGGTTGGTGTTTCTACTGATTTAGAAGGATATTATACCATCACAACTGACCGAATAGGAGATAGCCTAGTTGTCTCAGCAGTTGGCTATAATGCTCAATCACAAGTCATTAGCTCAGATTTTGTGCAGAAAATTGATTTTAGCCTTTCTTCTGCTACACTAGGATTGGATGAAGTAGTCGTTTATGCTGGTGAAAATCCTGCTCACCGTATTCTCAGAGCAATTATTGAAAACAAGCCCAATAATCGTGTTGATGAACTGGATACTTACCAATGTGAAAAATATGCTAAAGTAGAGTTGGATTTAGAAAATATACCGTCAGAGTGGCGCGAGCGTAAGCTATTTAAACCCTTTGATTTTGTGTTCGAAAATATTGATAGTACTTCAGATGAACAACCTTTTTTGCCGATTTACCTTCACGAATCTATTTCAGAAATTTATTATTCCAAAAAAGGAAGTCGCCCAAAGGAAATTGTTAAGGCTCAGCAAATTTCTATTAATCAAATGAACAAATCGTTCACAGAATTCATCAAACAGACGGAGAGTGAGTACAACATTTACGATAACTGGATTTATGTGTTGGAAAAAGGCTTTGCAAGCCCACTTTCTAAATCTGGACTACTTTTTTATGAATACTATCTTATTGATAGCGCATTTGTGAACGGGCATTGGAGCTATAAACTCAAATTCAAACCAAAACGCAAACAAGAAACGACCTTCTATGGCGACTTTTGGGTGGCAGATAGTTCTTTTGCTATTCAGCGACTGAATATGAGAATGAGTCCTGATGTTAATATTAACTTTGTAAAGCGAGTAATTATTTATCAGGAGTTTGAAGAAAAAAATAATCAGTGGCTACCCAAAAAGGAGAAAACCATTATTGATTTCAAGCCCAACGAAACGTCCTTAGGCATTATAGCAAGAGTTACCAATTCTTACAAGAACTTTCAGATTAATCAGCCACAAATTGAAGCACTTTATAAGAAAGTCGAAACCAACTATGAGTACGAAGAAGTTTATAAAGAAGACCCGACCTACTGGGAAGAAGTGCGCCACGAACCTCTTTCTGAAAGTGAAGCTACTACCTACGCCATGATTGATAGCGTTGGTAATGTTCCAATTTATAAAACTTATGTGGACGTACTTTACTTATTGTTTGCGGGCTATAAAGATTTGGGAAAGGTACAGGTAGGTCCTTACTCTTCACTTTGGAGTTTTAACCAAGTGGAGCGCAATCGCTTTAGAATAGGAATCAATACAACTGCTGATTTTAGTAAAGAATATTTCATAGGTGGATACTTGGCTTATGGTACAGGAGATAAGCGATTCAAATATAACATTGAAGGGAAGTGGACAATGGATAAAAACCCTCGAACGCAAATAGGGGTAGGGTATAAAAGGGATATCAGTTTGAATAGTGAAAACAGCGAAGCCTTCGAAGAAGGAGATGCGCTCTCGGGAGGTTTTCGCAGAAATATTATACAGAAATTAGTTGATGTAGAAGAAGCCAAGATACATTATGAGCGATTTTGGGGAAATTCAGGATTTTCTAATAAATTCACTCTAATTCACAGAAAATTAGACCCTTACGGCAGTATTTTTGCTAATGGCAATGGATTTAACTACGGCTATTTACCAGATATCGAGATTCCAACTCAGATTGATACAACTATTGCTACAACTGAATTCTTGTTCAAAACAAAATATGCCTTAGGTGAACGCTACTTGGATGGTAATTTCAATCGCGTATCTTTGGGTTCGGATAATCCGATCATTGAACTGCAGTACACGCTTGGTTTTCAAGGGCTAGGCGGCAACTATACTTATCACAAAGTTGCCTTTAGCTATGAACATTGGAAATATTTAAACCCACTAGGTTGGCTAGCTTACAAAATTAGAGTGGGTAAAACATTTGGTACAGTACCATTTTTACTGCTTGATGTACATCCTGGTAACGAAGGTTGGTTTCATAACTTCAACGCTTTCAATACAATGAATCGCTACGAATTTGCTAGTGAGACTTATGCTAGTATCTACCTAACGCATCATTTTGAAGGATTTTTCCTCAACAAAATTCCACTAATCCGAAAACTCAATTTACGAGAAGTTGCTAGTTTCAAAGCAGTTATTGGCTCAATAAGTAACGAAAATCTGGCAGCAAATGCCCTCAATATCTTCGAGGAAACAGATGAAAATACTTATAATGGTTTTCGCACACCAACGGATCATCCTTACTTAGAAGCAGGCATTGGCATTGAAAATATCTTTAAGGTTTTTCGCATAGAAGCTGTCTGGCGATTGAATTATCTTGATAATCCACAAGCTAGACGATTCAATTTGAGAGCTGGCGTGAATTTTTATTTTTGAGTACATTCTTATTCTTCGCTTATTTCTCTAAGACACCCATTCCAAAGAGGGCAAAATCATACTTGACTGGATCATCACAATCGAATTGTCTGAGTCGTTCAGTGAGTTCAAGCACAGTTTTCCAATCTCGTTGCTGTCGTTCAATAAGCATTAGTCTTCTTGCCACTCTTTCTACATGAACATCCAAAGGCATAAGTAATTGTGAAGGTTTGATGTTTTGCCAACAACCAAAATCTACACCTTTTTCATCTTTCCTAACCATCCACCGTAAGAACATATTGAGTCGCTTGCAAGTCGAGTTTCGAGAAGGTGTAGCAATGTGTTTTTGAGTGCGTTGCGGAGCATTTGGTAAACTGAAAAACTGCTCTTGAAAATGGATTAAAGCAGGTTCAATTGTTTTAGCATCAGTTAGTTTAGGTGTAAGAAAAGCAGCTTCCAGCGAATCGTTTCGACGGTAGAACTGCTGTAGAAACTCCAGAAAATACAGCGTGTCAATGGCTTGAAAAGTGCGATGTTTAAAAGATAAAAAACGTTTTCGATCTTTTTCCTCGTGGTTGAGCAAAAAATCGTAAGGAGCATTATCCATGAGTGTGATTAATTCATTGGCTTTATTAATTATGGTCTTGCGCTGTCCCCAAGCCAAGATGGCTACCCAAAAACCTGTAATTTCAATATCTTGCTGCTTACTAAAGCGATGTGGAATTTGAATGGGATCATCCTTAATAAAATCTAAGCGATTATGTTGTTCCACCAATTGTTCTAAATACGCCTTCAGTTCCTGATCGTTCATCTACGCTCTATTTTTGGAATCTATTAAAATCGTAACAGGGCCGTCGTTGAGCAAGCGCACTTTCATGTCTGCTCCAAATTCACCCGTTCCAACCTTCAAGCCCGATACTTTCTGGAGTTCTTCCACGAAAGCCTCGTATAATGGAATGGCGACAGGAGGCTTGGCTGCTCGAATATAAGATGGACGATTCCCCTTTTTGGTGCTGGCAAATAGCGTGAATTGACTAACTACCAAAAATGAACCATTCACGTCCAAAATGGATTGATTCATTACTTTATTTTCATCCTCAAAAATGCGGAGATGAGTTACTTTTTTGCACAGCCACACTATATCTGCTTGGCTATCTTCTGGCTCAATACCTAGCAAGATCAGCATTCCTTTTCCAATAGCTGACTTTACCACACCTTCAATAGTAACAGATGCTTCACTGACTCTTTGGATGACGATTCGCATATTATTAGACGTTAAAGGAGACTTGCGAAGTTTGATAAATAATTAGTTATGAGGTCTGAGAGATTTTGTTAGTCTCAAATCTGACTATTCATTTATGGCGTACTATTTGAAAGACAAGTTTTCAGAATGGCTCGCCTAAAGGCACAAGTCAATTGTATAGTTTTTCTCTTAATATTACATCTCAGTTGCTAATATACAAGTTACAATTTGTCGCACATCCAAATTAGATTTATATTTGAACGCAATTGAAAAATTTGCTGAGAAAATGACATATATAGAAATTTTAGTGAAGCTCCGAAAAGTAATCCGCAGTATTAATTTAGAGAGCAAAAAGATAGAAAAGAGCTTTGGTATCAGTATTCCTCAGTTATTGTGCTTGCAATATCTTTCTGAACAGGAAGATTACAAAGCATTGGCCGCCCATATTAAGGACTATCTCAATCTAAATGCTAGCACTATCTCTGGTATAATTAGTCGTTTAGAAAACAAAGGCTTGGTTGCAAAACTGCCAAAACTAGGAGACAAAAGAGCTGCTTATGTCATCCTCACAGCAAAGGGCTTAGAATTGTTGAGAGCTACTCCTACGACGCTACAAGAAAAACTTACCAATCGTCTTGTAGAGCTTTCTCCACAGCAAATTAACTCACTTTATGAAAATATTGATTTGCTCGTTAAGCTCATGGATGCAGAAAATATTGATGCTTCACCAGTGGTTACTATTAACGTTAATAACTGAGCGCTGCATAACTTTCCATACGAATTAAATCATTTTAAATTAGCTGCTAGCAAAATTACTACCCACTCAAGGACAGTATGTAACAATACTTATACGATTAGATGTGTCTTAAGAAAATTTTATTTTTATTTCTGACGAAATAACTACACAAAGAAACATTAGCTTTTTGTATTGATGCGATAAGTGTAAATACTATAAAATAGAGGAATTGTGAATATATGACCTATTTTAGTTTCTATAAGAACTATTTTTTGTTACCTTTGTTGCTACGTTATAAATAATTAAAACTTTACTTTTATGAATTCTAAACTACAATATTGTTGTTTGCTCTTTTTATTTGTGTGTTTGTCATTGAGTACTTTCGCACAGACTAGAACAATAGCAGGCACAGTGAGTGATGAGGATGGAGAACCTTTAATTGCTGCTAATATTCTTATTCCAAATACTTCGACTGGTACAACAACTGATTTCGATGGAAATTTCGAGTTGGAAGTGCCAGAAAAAACCACGCAAATAGAAGTGCGATATATAGGTTTTGGAAGTCAATTGGTCGAGCTTACAAGTGAAACAAGCTATACCATCACACTTTCGGAGTCTATCTCTTTAGATGAAGTGGTTGTTACCGCACTTGGGGTGGAGCGAGAAGAAAAAGCACTGGGTTACTCCACACAAAGTCTAGGTGCAAAACAAATTGCAACCGTGAAGCCAGCCAACGTAACTAATGCCTTAGCTGGTAAAGTTTCGGGTGTCTATATCTCTGGAAGTGCTTCTGGACCTTCGGCTTCAGCTAACATTAACATTCGTGGTGCAGCCTCTCTTTTGGGTAACAATCAGCCGCTTTTTGTGGTAAATGGTATGCCAATCACCAATGACTTATATAGCTTTGATGATGGGTTGAATGGTTCATCTACCATTGATTTTGGTAATGCTGCACAGATTGTGAATCCTGATGACATTGCCTCTATAAATGTATTAAAAGGACCAGCTGCTTCGGCCTTATATGGTGCTAGAGCTGCCGATGGTGTTATTCTTATAGAAACTAAAACAGGAAAAGATGCAAAAGGCTGGGGTGTTGAAGTTAATAATATGACCACATTTTCTGATATTTTGAAGATGCCAGATTTCCAAAATGAATTTGGATTTGGTGGTGGTGGAAAATATTCCTATTTGAATGGAAATAATTACATTGGTGCAGAAGAATACTACGAAGCTTATGGTGAAAACTGGGGACCCAAATTAGACAATGGTACAGATATTGTCCAATTCAATAGTAACGGTGAGCCCGTTCCATTTACTTCTTCTGAAGATAATGTAAAAGATTTCTACCGAACAGGGATTTCGCATATTAGTAACGTTGCCATCAATAATGCTACGGAGGACAGCGACTTACGTTTTTCTTATACTCGAATGGATCGAGAAGGCATTATTCCGAACACTAATTTAAAGCGCAATACTTTCCAAACGAGTATAGGAAAGTCGCTTTTTGATGAAAAATTGAGCATTCGCTTGAATGCAATGTATGTCAACTCAAGTTCTGATAATATTCCAAATGCAGGATACGATGAGTCCTCATCTATTCAATACGGATGGTTGTGGTATCCTCGTCAAGTACATACCGATGAGTTAGAGGACTACTGGCAACCAGGGAAAGAAGGAGCAGAGCAGAGATATGTAGAGAACCTCTGGGTGAATAATCCTCACTTTATTGCTAATGAAAATACGAATGCTTTTCAAAGTAACCGTTTGATCAGTAACTTACGACTGAATTACAATTTCACCGATCGGTTATCATTGCGTTTACGCTATGGAGCAGACGTGCTCTCTGAAGGTCGTCAATACAAAAGAGCGCCCTCTACGAAGGCTGTATTATTTGGTAGTTACAGAGAAGATGAAATCTCGTTCACAGAAACTAATGCTGAAGCATTGCTATCGTATAGTAGTGATCGCTTAAATGGCAATGATTTTCAATACGATGTTCGTGTAGGTGGTAATATCATGCGCCAAGATGCTAACTTTTTGGTCGCTAATAACCCGCAGTTGAAATTCTTTGGTACAGCAGCTAGTATTTATACTTTGACCAACAATCGAGCAGGTGTACTGGTAGAGTCGCAAAAGACAACTGCAGGTATCAATAGTTTATTCGGTATAGCAACGTTGTCATTCAAAAATTTTATTTACTTAGATGCCTCTGTGAGAAATGACTGGTCAAGCACACTAGTCAATCCAAATTTAGGCTTGGATAACTCAGAATACTCTTTTCTGTATCCATCTGTTTCAATGAGTTTGATTCTTTCAGAAATAATGGATTTGCCTGCTACTTCGCCAATTTCCTTCTTAAAAGTTAAAGGAAACTATGCAGAAGTGGGTAACGGTGCGCCACCTTATGCTTTCGGTACAACCTTTACACCACAAGCTCCGTATGGTGGCAACTCTGTTTTTACTACTAACAGAACTGTAGCTGATCCAAACTTAACCAATGAGCGTACGAAAGCCTTTGAAATAGGTGCAGATGTGCGCTTGTGGCAAGATCGTTTTCGTATGGATTTTACTTACTATGATATGTTGAGTTTCGACCAGATTATTCAATTGCCAGTCGCTGCAACAAGTGGTTTTGATTTTAAATTGACAAATGGTGGTTCAATTCGCAATAGAGGGGTTGAATTGTTGTTAACAGGTACACCTGTTCAAAACAGTAATTTCTCTTGGATTTCAACAATCAACTTAGGTCATAACCGAGCGGTGGTGGAGTCTTTACCAGACATTATCACAAGTGGTCGCTACTCTATTGTACCAAATATGTTCCCAAATGATGGTGGTACAGCAGGACTAGAGTTTGTAGCAGAAGAAGGTGAATTATTCGGTCAATTATATGGACTTGGTTTTGAAAGACATCCAGAAACAGGGGAGATTATTCACCAAAACGGTACTCCACTGACTTCTGAGGAAAAAGTATCGGTAGGTTCTTATCAGCCAGATGTGAGAATTGGTTTCAATAATGAATTTAACTTTGGCAATTTCAATATCAGCATCTTATTCGATGGTCAAATTGGTGGTGAAATCTATGCTCGCTCACATGCTTTGTATGCAACAGGTGGTACGATTACGCACGATGATGATCCAAATTTACCCATTGCAACAACGGATGGCAGACAACACTATGCGCCCAACTACGACGCTAGTGGTAATCTAACAAGTTACACAGAATTAGATCGAGGTGCTGGAGTAGTTGGTCCGGGTAGATCATGGAATGACTTGAACGGTGATGGAGCTTTCTATACCTTAAACGACGATGGTACAAAGAATTACCAGATGAACGAAATCAGTGAGCAGAACACTACTGCAGTCCAGCCGGGTGGTGTTGGATATGTTGGGTATTTTTATCAGTATTATGGTAATGGATTTAGAAGGGACAACATCGAGGCTTCTACCTACGATGCAACTTATGTAAAATTGAGAGAACTAAGCATCGGTTATAATTTACCAAGTGCAGCAATACAGAAAATTGGTTTATCCTCAGCTAGAGTTTCATTGGTGGGGCGTAATTTATTGTTATTCTCAGATGTACCAACCATCGATCCTGAAACTTACTCTACGAGAAATGGAATTTTTATTCCAGGCTTCGAGAGTCAGCAAATATTTTCAACTAGAGAATTAGGCTTCTCTATCAATTTAGGATTTTAACACACGATAGACTTCCAGTATTGTGTCGTCTTTACAAGAAATTCACGGGCTAGCTAGTCTAGTCCGTGTTACTACTCAAGTTTCAAAATAATAAATAATGAATAAAATAAATTTAAAATATATACTCTTTCTCTTCACGATTATAACGTTTTCTGCTTGTGAGGAATTTGAAGACTCTAACGCCAATCCAAATGAACCAACGGAAGTGTCGGCAGATGTTTTGCTGCCTAATGCAATCAGGTCAAGCGTTAGTACTTCAGTAGATGCTTCTTTTTTGATAGGTAATAATGTTGCTCAACTATCAGCAAAGACTTTAAGGTTAGAAGTTGATGCTTATCGTTTTAGTGCTTTTCCAAAATATTGGGAGGGATGGTACGAAAGTTTAACTGACGTATCTTCTGTAGAGAAAATTGCTATCAAAAATGGTAATGAGCAGCTAGAAGGGGCTGCCATTATACTAAGAACTTGGATTTTTGAAAATCTGACCAATGCTTACGGTGATGTGCCTTACTTTGAGGCAACTAGAGGTGCAGACGATAATTTTACGCCTGTTTACGATAGCCAAGAAACGATTTATAATGATCTGATTTCAGAACTAGACAGAGCTGCTACTTTACTGCAAGGGAGTGGTAGCATTGACGGGGATATTTTGCTAGGTGGCAATGAAGAAAACTGGCTAAAGTTTGCTAATTCATTGCAATTGCGCTTATTGATGCACGCTGGTGATAAGGTAAATGCGAGTTCAAAATTTGCTTCTATTGTGAATAGCGGCAATATTCTTTCTAGCAATGATGACAACGTAGAATTGGTTTATACGGGAAGTTTTCCTAACGAATTTCCACTAATTCCTTTGAAAATTGGTGATGCGGATGCAGTAGGAATTGCCGCTGCTTCGGTAGCTGTAATGAAAGAAAATAATGATCCGCGTTTGTTCCGTTATACTCGTCCGAACAATGATGATTTCAAGACTTATGATCCATCAAATATTATTGGTGCAATCAATGGTCAAGGTGAGGGTTGTAACAAAGATGGAGCGTCTCGTCTGGGCTTAGCTTATTATAATTATCCAGATTTAGCTAAGGCAGCTGATTTCGGTTTGCCAAATGCTAACGGTATTATTATTACCTATGCTGAAGTAGAGTTTCTACTGGCAGAAGCAATAGCAAAAGGATGGATCTCAGGAGACATTGAGGCACACTACAAAAATGGTATTGCCGCATCAATGACTGCTAATCAAGTAGATTTAGCTCCATTTGGCTGGAGTGATTTTGAAGACTTCTACACGAATTCGGGTGTCGCTTATCAGGAGGTCAAAGACATTTGGAAACAAAAGTGGTTGGCGCTCTTCTTTCACGGGCTAGAGCCTTACTTTGAAGTAAGAAGATGGTATGTAGAAAGTGGAAATTCTTTCGATGGCATTCCTTTTTTGTCTGCGGCTTGTGGAAATGTAAACAGTAATAATCTTCCATTGCGATTCCTCTATCCAGGTGAAGAACAAAGTTTAAATGCAGCAAATTATAATGCTGCCGTAAGCGCACTAGGAGGGAATGATCAAAATGCAGCAATGTGGCTAGTGCAGTAGAAAAAATATTTATATCTGGGTTGCCAAGTCTTTCAAGAGGCTTGGCAAACTTTAAGGATGAAATTCATCTTTAAAAACTATCAAATCAAAAAATATTATGATAATTAGAAGTCTATTTTTGTTCATTTCAATGTTTGCTACTACTTTTTTAAATGCTCAAAACGCTGATCTATCGGGGAACTGGGTAGTAAAAGGTGAAAATCCGAAAGGAGAATCCTATGAGGGAAAAGTGAGTATTGAAAAATTGAATCGAGTGTTGTACAAGTTGGACTGGGAGGTAGCTTATGAAGGTAAGAGTAAGTATAGCTTTCCCGGCACTGGGCTTTATGATAAAAAATCAAACGTCATGTTTGCTGCCTATGGCGTCGAGACTTATCGTTATGGTTTAATTCAATATCCACTAAATGACAAAGGGGGACTGGAAGGAAACGCTACTTGGACTTCTCATAAAGGAGTGGGAACAGAATTGCTGGCAGGGGAATTGAATAAAAAAGAAATTAAGGGAATCTATTCAATTGTTGGACGTCGTTCAAAAGGAGATATTGATTTAGGAACTTCTGAGACATACAGCGGCACATTAAAAATCTATAAAAAGAAAGATGATCTATATACTCTAGAATGGTACTTAGGGGACGGTCAGCCTTATCAAGGTTTTGCATTTAAACAAAACGATCAGTTGATTGGTGTTTGGGGAGTTGGAGACTCTTTTGGGTTAGAGATTTACAAATTTGAAGCAGATGGGAAAATGGCGAAATCAGAATGGATGTCGCCACTCTATGAATATAAAAAAGGAATAGAGACGATTGTGCTAAAATAATTAAATATAATTGCTATATAGGTGGACGAGCAGATCACAGTTGCTCGTCCATTTTTAGTCATAATCACTTGTAGCATTATTATGTTTAATTTTGAATTGCCAGTTTATTATTCTTTTGCAGTTGTAGTTTTAGGCTTGCTTGTTTTGATTTTACTGCTGAGAAGAATTTCAAAAATCAGTAAAAAACGGATTGCATTTCTGAAAAAACGAAGTGCCGTATTTCCAATAAATACAGAGTCACCTGTTGATCGCCCCAAACTGGACTTCAAAGAAGAAGGGATTGAAAATATCTCAAAACGATTTAGCATCATTAGAAGTAATGTTACTGTCCTATTTTTGCTAATCATTTTGATTCTATCAATATTCCCATTTTTAGAAGCCATTCCGATTACAATTCTCTCTGTTTTTACAGGTGCAGTCGCTGTCATTATTGGTGTAGCTTCCAAACCTTTCATTGAGAATTATGTCTCAGGCGTAATCATTGGTTTGAATAAAACTTTTAAAATTGGAGACACCATTTTAATAGATGACAATTACGGAACAATCGAAGATATAACGATGAGCAGCACCATTATAAAGCTCTGGGATTGGCGCAGAATGGTCATTCCAAATGTAAGAATGCTAAATAAAGAAGTCATCAACTATACGCTTCACGATAATTTTATTTGGATGAAAGTAGAATTTTGGGTGGCATTTAGTGCTGATCTTGAACAAGTGAAACAGATTGCTATTGAAAGCGCACGCATAAGTTCTTTTTTCGCTGATTATGAACCCCCTACTTTTTGGGTTATGAGCCTTGAGAAAGACAGCTACAAATGCTGGGTGGCAGCATGGAGTGACTCACCCGCAAGGGCTTGGGAGCTTGGCAATGACACTAGAACTTCTATCATTACTGCTTTTCAGCAATTTAATATTGATGCTCATGGCTTCATTATTGATTATAAATCACACTTAAATGGAACACAGAACTAAAAAAAAATACTTCGACTTTTACGCTCCTGTATTTTATCCAGCAGCATTCATCATACTAACAACTATTGGGTTATCTTTCTTTTTTAGTGAAGATATTATTACTGTATTCTCGGCATTTCAAGCTGGAGCTTCAAATAATGCAAGTTGGTTTTTTATTATTTGTACTAATGTATTTGTGGTAGCATCTCTTTACTTTGCCTTCAGCAAATACGGAAACATTCGTCTAGGTGGCAAAAGCGCAAAGCCTGACTTTTCTACCTTTTCGTGGTTCTCTATGCTCTTCTCAGCGGGTATTGGTATAGGTTTATTATTTTATGGTGTTGCAGAACCTATTTATCATTTTTCCAACCCACCACTTGAAGTAGCCAACGAAGTCGAAAGAGCACAGCAAGCTATGTTGTTTACTTTTTTACACTGGGGGCTTCACGGTTGGGGTCCCTATGCGGTTATTGGCTTAGCGCTAGCTTTCTTTACCTACAATAAAAATTTACCACTAACGGTGAGATCACTTTTTTATCCACTTATTGGAGAAAAGATTTACAGTTGGCAGGGAAGTGCTATTGATGTACTTGCAGTTGTGGCTACGCTTTTTGGTTTAGCTACCACGCTTGGTATTGGCGTACAGCAGGTAGGAGCAGGATTGAACTATCTTTTTGATGTTCCGAATACGACCAATACACATATCATTTTGATTGCGCTAATCACACTAGCTGCCACTACCTCTGTGGTGCTAGGCTTAGATAAAGGAGTGCGCTTTTTAAGTGTATTGAATATGCGAGTAGCGTTAGTTTTTCTGGTTACTATGCTTTTGCTTGGTCCGACGGTTACATTGCTTAATGGTTTTATCCAAAATGTTGGGCAGTATTTTAACAACCTGCTAAAAGTAGGAAGTTGGGCAGAAACTTACACAGGAGGTACTTGGCAAAACGACTGGACGGTTTTCTACTGGGCTTGGTGGATTTCTTGGTCGCCATTTGTTGGGATATTTATTGCTAGAGTGTCGAGAGGTAGAACGGTGCGTGAATTTGTTTTAGGGGTGCTCTTTGTGCCTTCTATGCTGATTTTCCTCTGGATGGCTGTGTTTGGAGGTACCGCCATCTATATGGAAATGAATGGAATCGGCAATATTGCTGAGGCAGTGAACGAGGATTTATCTACTTCACTTTTTGTCATGCTTGAAGAGTTTCCATTTTCGTCTATTACGTCTCTTGTAGGTATCTTTCTTGTTACCATATTTTTTGTAACTTCATCCGACTCTGGTTCTTTAGTAGTGGATAGCATCACCTCAGGCGGGAAGTTGGATGCACCTGTTGGTCAACGCATTTTTTGGGCACTTATGGAAGGAGCAGTTGCAGCGGCATTGCTATTTGCAGGAGGCTTGAAAGCCTTGCAGGCTGTTGTGATTTCTGCTGGTTTGCCTTTTGCGGTTATTTTACTTTTTGTAATTTATGCGCTCAACAAAGCCTTTCAGAAAGAGACCAATGAAATGAAATTGAAGGCGGAAGAAAGAGAAAAAGCA
>CAYWKD010000037.1:0-33096 GCA_964458705.1 uncultured Saprospiraceae bacterium
CAGTAGGAGAACAAACCATAAAAGTCTTTAAAGAAGTTTCTGACATACCCCTCTATGAAAATTTGGATAAGGATTATTTGCACAAAGTAATGATTGAGGAAGGAGTGCTTCACAAGAATGCATTATGGGTCGAAGAGATTTACCAAACCCAGCAAAAGGCGTGGTTTCTTGTTCATCTGGGACTCACTCACAGCTTTGAGCATTTAGGACAAATCATGCTGATTAGGAAGTTATTGGGTTATAAAGGTACTAGATAACTAATACTAACAGCACCTATCCAAAAGTAGCAATTTAGTGGTTAAATCAAGTTTTGTGTTTCTATTAAACTTTGCGATTGGTTGTCAGTGAAGTGCTTCGAAATCGCCACCTTCGGGTAGCCACAAAACGTTATAGTAAAACATGAAAAGGAAAAAATGCTCAATAAAATTTATAATCTGCAACTTGGCAATAGTATTTTTATTGTCAGGATGTAAAACTACAAAATTGCCTAGTGTAAAATATAATCAGTATGAATATGGAAAATCATATACTTACAAAGATGATACTTTAAAAATTGAGTTGAAAAATCCTTTGGAAAGCCCTTTAAGAATTTGGATTTTTTCAGCAAGCGAAGAATTGCAGAAAAAATTTAATGAAATATCACCTATTGTTTTAGCAAATAAATCCGACACACTTCTTATTCTATCAAACATCAATGAATTTGATAACGAAATTAGATTTAGTTCTCGCTTAGGTAGCACCTTAAAAAAGGTCGATAAAATTCAACTAGATTTACCCTTTCCAAAAGGAAAAGAATATACCATATTGCAAGGGAACAATACGAACTTTACTCATAACACCAATATGTCAAGGTATGCATTAGATTTTGATCTAAAAACAAATGATACTATATGCTCTGCAACTAATGGTTATGTAGTAGGAATTGTAGATAAATATAGGTCTTCTGGACTTGGTTCGGAGTGGAAATCCTATGGAAATTTTATAACTACATACGACCCCAATTCAGGAGTATTTTGTCAGTACGTTCATTTAGTTCAAAATGGGAGTTTAGTAAAGATTGGAGACAAGATTAAACGTGGGCAACCAATAGCTTTGTCTGGTAACACGGGACAAAGTACGATGGAACATTTACATTTTAGCTGCCTTATTCCAGTGAATAATGAAGACGGATTAAAATCAATACCAATTAAATTTGTTGGTGGAATAAAGGGGGTTGATTTGAAGAAGGGTGAAGTGTTGAAAAAATAACTGGCTACAACAAAGAACTGTGGTAAAACTCACACAAAATTCAGTTAGTTTCTCACCAAAGTACCTTTTAATAAAGTCAGCACCAAACTGAAAGTGAAGTGCTTTTAAGTCCGCTATTGCTCATACACGCAAACCGATCGTTACTAAGCATTGGCTACGCCGTAGTATCTTTTTCGCAACCCAAAAGAAACCCTAACCAATAAGATCAAAGCTGGAACTTCTACTAAAGGGCCAATCACTCCTGCAAATGCTTGTCCTGAGTCTAGTCCAAAAACGGCGATGGCAACAGCGATGGCTAATTCAAAATTGTTCCCGGCTGCTGTAAATGCAACAGAAGCTGTTTTGTCATATTCAGCCCCCATTGCTTTAGTGAAGAAAAAGCCGATAATAAACATCAACGTAAAGTAGATGAGTAGGGGAATTGCAATGATGACAACATCCATCGGAATTTCAACAATCAATTCTCCTTTCAGGGAGAACATTACCACAATCGTAAATAATAGAGCGATCAGAGTTATGGGTGAGATTGTCGGAATAAATTTCTTTGTGTACCACTCTTCGCCTTTTAATTTTATTAAAATTAATCGACTTAAAATGCCCATCACAAATGGAATACCTAAATAGATGGCTACGCTCTCTGCAATTGTAGCAATTGAAATATCTACAATAGCACCTTCAAATCCAAAATAAGGGGGAAGCACAGTAATAAAAATCCATGCGTAAAAGCTATATGCAAACACTTGAAAAATACTGTTTAATGCAACTAAGCCTGCTCCATATTCGCTACTTCCTTCTGCAAGATCATTCCAAACCAAAACCATCGCAATACAGCGAGCCAGTCCAATTAAAATAAGTCCGACCATGTATTCTGGATAGTCCCGCAGGAAGGTAATCGCCAAAATAAACATTAGAACTGGACCAATTATCCAATTGAGTATCAGCGATATTGAAAGGATTTTTGTGTTTTGGAATACTTTTGGTAGGAGTGAATAGTTGACCTTTGCCAATGGCGGATACATCATTAAGATCAGGCCAATTGCAATTGGAATATTAGTTGTCCCGCTGCTGAACGAATTGACGATCTCGGGAAATGTTGGTATAAAATATCCAACCCCAACCCCGATAGCCATTGCTACAAAAATCCAAAGCGTTAGGTTTTTATCGAGAAAGCTTAATTTTTTCTTAGCCATGTTATTTCAGTGCTGTTTGTTATAATTTGTGTTAGCTCAAAAGATTTGTAAATCTGGTGCTGATGAAAGATGGTATTTGATCTAGCAGCAATCTGTTTCAGGAATATCTTGATTTAGAAAGTCAATCATTAAAGTCTTCATTTTCGCCCAGTTTTTCTCATCAATACAATAGCAAACACTCGTCCCTTTCACATTTCCTTTGATGAGTCCTAAGTTTTTCAATTCTTTCAAATGCTGAGAGATAGTTGGTTGCGCCAATCCAATTTCGTTAACCAAGTCGCCGCAAGCACAAGTATCTAAATTAAAGAGGTGCTGAATGATAGTAACTCTTGCTGGATGGGCAAAAACTTTTGCAAAAAGAGCAATTTCGTTTTGCTGATTGCTAAATATTTCAGTTTTGACTAAGCCCATATCATTTACTTCATTACTTTATCGCAATGTTACGATGAATTTGTATAAACTCCAAATTATGTACATTGCCGCTAAAAAAATTTACTTAAATATTTCAAAGATAAGCACCTAGAATAATTTGAAGATTACTTGTGTTTACTGCAGTGCAATTAGTAGTTTTTGATTTATTTAGGCGGTACTTTTTCGCACTCTAATTTTAGGTATAAATCGCTTGGAAGGCAGCAGTGCTCCTAAGATTAATCTATTTTAGAAGCACTGGGATTTAGATTTAAGCCGCAAATAGAAAGATCTACCAAGAAATGTCATCTTCTGATTCAAAGCCTTCGCTGCTAGCTTCGTTATTTTCTTCATTCTTCATTCTTTCATATTCTTCATTTCTGCGCGTAAATTCTTCGTAGTCGTAATCTGGCAGTAGCTCTGTCTTTACATGATTGATTACATCCTCCAAACTTTCAAGAAAGCGATTAAAGTCTTCCTTGTACAAGAAAATTTTGTGGCGTTCGTAGCCGTCATCATCATTAAATTTTTTTGTGCTTTCCGTTAACGTTAGGTAGTAATCCTCTCCCTTTGTCTGGCGTACATCAAAGAAATAAGTACGCCTTTTTCCTGCCCTAACTTTCTTGGAGTACACACTCTCATATCTCCTTGAATTTCTCCCGTTATCCTTATCCACAACGTTCTAATTTGATTGAAAAATGATATATATTAAATTTGAACTTAGTATTAGAAATTACTGCTGTGTTCTTGTGTATTTCACTTAATCAAAACTACATTGCTATTTACGCATACTCAACACAAAGACGGTGTAAACATAAATTTTGTGTAGCATTTTAATAAGCTCACTGTTACCACTACACAAATGTAATGTTTTGAGAAATATAAAAAAATATTGAGCTATTTATCCGTGTCAAAAAAACGAAATTTATAGCTATTCAACCACTTTGATGTATCCAACTATAATCACACAACAAAACAAGTAGCTTGCAAGTATAGGGGAGTGTTATGATTAGACATAAGAGTTGCCTCGAGAAATAATCTTTTGAAGCAACTCTCACGTTTATTGATTCATCTTCATGTAATCCAAAGTCAAATTGCATAGAGTACGAATACCTAAATTCATACCGCTATCATCTACATAAAAGTCCGGAGTATGATGTGGAGCAGCATCAAAAATACTAGTTGTTGCTGGACGCCCCCCCAAGAATAAAAATAAGCCTGGCACTTCACGCGCAAAGAATGAAAAGTCCTCTGCACCAGTTACTGCTGGCGACAGTAGCACATTTTCTTCACCGGCTGTCCTGAATACAGTAGGAATCATGTCCCTTGTCAATGCTGGATTATTTGTGGTAACAGGATAGCCCTTTTGAATATCCACCTCTGCTTCTGCTCCTGCACTTTCTGCTATTTTGGTAGCCGTTAAGCGAATTTTTTCATGTATTATTCTTTGCATTGCTGTATCTAGCGTTCTTATCGTACCAATCATCTCGCACGATTCTGGAATAATATTATTTCTAACCCCACCTTGAATTTTTCCAACTGAAATTACGGCTGCCTCTTTTGTCAGTTCAGTCTGACGGCTAATAATAGTCTGTAATCCATTAATAATTTGAGCGGAAACTACAATCGGATCAACACCACCCCATGGTCGAGCACCATGCGTTTGTTTACCTTTTACTCTGATTACAAATCGGTCAGAAGCAGCCAGTGCTCCACCTGGCTTATATCTTATTTTTCCTACTTCTAGCATGGAGTTGATATGTAAGCCAAATACCACATCAGCATTAATTTCATCCATCAAGCCTTCCTTCACCATTAACGCTGCTCCACCTTCTTCACCGGGAGGGGCACCTTCTTCAGCGGGCTGAAAAATAAAAACGACATTGCCAGCTAGCTCTTCTTTCATGCTCGTCAAAATCTCTGCAACCCCCATTAACATAGCTACGTGCGTATCGTGTCCACAAGCGTGCATTACGTTTACTTCCTCTCCTAAGTAGGTAGAAGTTTCTTTTGAAGCCCAAGCAATATCTACTCGCTCTTTTACTGGTAAAGCGTCCATATCTGCTCTCAAAGCGACGGTAGGTCCTGCTTTTTTACCCTTTAAAATACCTACAACGCCAGTGTGAGCAACGCCTGTTTTTACCTCCAATCCGAGACTGCGTAAATGCTTCTCCACCTTTTTAGCTGTTTTAAACTCTCTATTGGAAAGTTCTGGATACTGGTGTAAGTCATGTCGCCATTCTATAACTTTTGCATTGATTTCATCGGCTAATTTATCAACCTTCTCTGTCTGTGCAAACATTAATCCACAACTGCATACTGCAACTGTTAGTGCAAACCATTTTTTCATACTAATTCTGTTTAAGTCAATGTGTAATTTAAATTATGAATTATAAATATCTAAAATATTGATAATTAATACTTTACTATAGATACGAAGTGCAGTTGGTTTTGTACTGGCACTTAGTACCGTGTAACAAAAATAAGTTTGTTCTCTCCCATATCCTTTCACACAAGCACAACTTCCTCGAAATGGGGCTCTCGCAAGCTAGAAGCGTTGTTTCTCTTGTGGAAGAAACGGGGTAGGTGCGGGAAGAGTTCAACAAGAAAGCAAAAGAACCTAAGTTACAATATAATAAAGCGTCTAGCTTTAAAATTATCCATCCTAAACAACTTGTATGAAGTTTAATATTCGCTTATCTTTGGTTAGGAAGAAAATGAAAGTATGATACAATGAACACACTAAAAGACAGATATATTAATCCTTTAACGGATTTTGGGTTTAAAAAACTATTTGGAACAGAACCCAATAAAGAACTTTTAATTGACTTTCTCAACCAAATACTACCCGATAGGAAAGTGGAGGATCTGACCTACTCATCAGGTGAAAAGCAAGGACTAACAGCTTTGGATAGAAAAGCCATATTCGATTTGTACTGTATTGGAGACAAGGGCGAACGATTTATTGTTGAAATGCAAAAGGCGAAACAGAATTACTTCAAAGATAGAAGTATTTTTTATGCTTCTTTTCCAATACAGGAGCAGGGAAATAGAAATGAATGGAATTACAAATTAACTCCTGTTTATTCAGTTGGTATTTTAGATTTTGTTTTTGATGACCATAAAAATGAGCAAGAATTGTTGCATATTGTGGAACTAAAAGATCAGCGATGTGAGGTTTTCTATGATAAATTAAAGTTTATCTATATTGAGTTACCAAAGTTTAGTAAAACAGCAGAAGGATTAGAGACGCATTTTGATAAGTGGATGTACATTTTTACTCATTTATCTAATTTGCAAGATCGTCCAAAGCAGTTGCAGGAAAAGATTTTTAGAAAACTATTTGAAGCAGCCGAGATTGCGAAGTTCAATCCAAAAGAAAGAGTCGATTACGAAGAAAGTTTGAAGTATTATCGGGATATAAAAAATGTGGTGGATACTTCAAGAGCAGAAGGATTTAGTGAGGGAATAGAGCAAGGAATAGAGCAGACTGCAAAAAAAATGAAAGCAGAAGGTTTAGACATCCAACAAATCAAACGTATAACTGGACTAACAGAAGAGGAAATTGAAAAATTGTAGATATCTAAAAACGTAGATTTTAGAACGATTAGTGATACTGAGGAACAAGCATTAAAACAATCACAGCTGTAGATTTAATTAAAGCATTTTGATAGAAACTTAAACTTTATCCAATTATGAAAAAATTGAACAGAAGACAATGGTTGAGAGTAGCAGGTGTAACAGGTACTGTTGTAGCAACTACAAAACTAGGGCGTACAACCGATCTATCCTCTGTCCTACCTTCTCATGTAGCTGCTAATAAGCCTGTACGATTAACTTCTAATGAGAATCCTTATGCACCATCCAAAATAACAAGGGATGCGATGCGTGATGCTTTTGATATTTGCTTTCGTTATCCACCTAGTCATTACAACGTGTTGATTGATAAATTGGCGAAGAAGCATGGTGTTACTAGCGACCATATCCTACTAACTTCTGGTTCCAATGAGGGACTGAGAGTAACAGGAGCAACCTTTGGCATAACAGGTGGTGAAATTCTAACAGCAAAACCTACTTACAAAGCATTGCTCAGCTATGCTGAAGAGTTTGGAGCATATATCAATGCAGTATCTCTAACAGATGATCTGAAGTTTGACTTGGATGAGATTGAAAAGCGCATCAATGCTAATACGCAATTGATCTTCCTTTGCAATCCTAATAATCCTACGGGTACATTGCTTGATCCAATACGGGTAAAGGACTTTTGTGAAACGGCAAGTAATCGCACAATTGTATTTTCGGATGAAGCCTATTATGATTATGTAACGGATAAGAATTATCCTTCCATGATCCCATTGGTAAGGGCAGGTAAAAATGTTATTGTATCGAAAACATTTTCAAAAGTGTATGGCTTGGCAGGTGTTCGAGTGGGGTACTTAATTGCTCGACCAGATATTATTGATCGCCTTCGACCAAAAGTGATGAGCTATGTTAATATGATGGGAATTTATGGAGCTGCTGCTGCTTTGGATGATAATGCTTTCTATGATTACAGTTTGAAGATGAATGCAAAGGCAAGAAATCATATTTACGGTATCTGTAAAGATCTAGATTTAGAGTACGTTGAGTCACATGCTAATTTCGTATTCTTTAAAACAGGCAGGGATATTAACACTTTCCAGGCGCAAATGGCTGAAAATGGGGTGTTGGTTGGGCGACCATTTCCGCCATTCACGAATTGGTGTAGAGTGAGTACAGGTACAATGGAGGATATGTTGAAATTAGAAACAGCTATGCAGAGGGTATTCGCATAGGCATTGAGCATAGAAAAGTGAAATAGCAAAATGATGTAAGCAATACGAAAACTTGCTAAATTTGCAATTGATAATCAAAAATAAGTGAATGAGTCATGAGGATAAGCCTCTCCCCATCTATGACTTCAAGAAGGGAGCAGTGCTATTAGTGGACAAACCAGAAGGATGGACTTCTTTTGATGTAGTCAATAAGTTGCGGTTTGCTATTAAGAAAAAGTTAGGGATTAAAAAGATTAAAGTTGGACACGCCGGTACGCTTGATCCACTTGCGACAGGACTATTAATTATTTGTACTGGAAAGTTCACTAAACGGCTAGACGAATTCCAAGGATTAGAAAAAGTCTATACTGGCACATTAAAACTAGGAGCTACCACGCCCTCGTATGATGCTGAAACAGCAATAGATGCTACTTATAAAACGGATCATATTACAACTGAACTACTCCATGAAAAAAGACAGCTTTTTATTGGAGCAATAGAACAGTATCCACCTGTTTTTTCAGCTATAAAGGTAGATGGACAACCATTGTACAAAAAAGCTCGAAAAGGAGAAATTGTTGAAGTAGAACCTCGAACAGTCATTATTGATGAGTTTGAATTGACAGAAATTGACCTGCCCAATGTTAATTTTGAGGTAAGATGCAGCAAGGGAACTTACATACGCTCACTCGCCCATGACTTTGGTAAAGCATTGGATAGTGGTGCTTATCTTACGGCACTTCGCCGCACTTACATTGGTCAATATGGTGTGGAGGATGCCTGGCAGTTAGAGGCACTCATAGAGCATATTAAAGTTGGGGAGCATTTATTATCCAAAGCTCAATAGCAATGAGTAAATAAACGAACGAGTAGAAAGGTAGATTGATGGCGACAAGGCTATCGCAAATTAAGTCTTCTAGCTAATTACCTATCAATATTAGGGCAGGAGATTATAAAAAAGTAAAATACTTGCTCTGAACTTACTGATTAATTTTTTAGTATATTAAATTAAATTATATGTTTTATACCTTTTTTTAGGTAATTTTTTTCTTTTGTATTGTACTACTTTTGTGTATATTTTTGGTTGTATATTAATCATCCATATTTTTATTTAAGTTATATCTCATCAAAATAGGTAGGCAATTCATTTTGCTTCCGCTCCACTAGTAGTTTTGTGAAATTGTTACTTTAGTCATAATCAAAGTCTAATATATTATTTTATTTGACCTAGTGTTGAGTGTAAAGGACAAGTTTCCATACACAACTAAAATAATAAATTTGTTACTTTTTCTGATAGACGACAAATTAATTCTGTTTGTAAAACCTATTTTACTTTTTTTCGTAAACACATCTAAACTTAATCACTCAAATATGAAAAATCATATTCCTATGAAACATGTTTTACCAATTTTAAAACAAGCCTTTTTGCTAGTAAGTCTCATTGCAATTGGTTTTGTGCATCAAGCTAGTGGACAATGTCAGTTTACAACAGCCACTAATGGCGTTGATGGAACAACAACTTTTCAAGGCAATTCAGTAGAATACGTTGCTGTAAACATTGACTTAGACAACAATTGTGAAGCCTTCTTTTCTTTTTCTTCTATTTCAACAACATTTTCAACTGGCTGCAATTATATTGAGTACTACGATGCAAGCGGTAGTGTCATTGCAACAGAAGATCGTACTGTAATGCCAGGTGATCCTTCCTTTCCTAGCAGTACTTTTAAATTCACAACTGATAATATAGATGGAAAATCAATGGCAAGGGCGGGTTCTTTCTTTTTTGTGAGAGCGAAATCTAGTGCTGAGGCAAATGACTATACTGCTTATAAAGGTATTTTAATTAATACAGTTAGAGATGGCGTAGGACCTACACTTACAATTCCCACAGATAAAGATTTGAAATGCGATTCAGGTGATTTTTCTCCAACTATCACAGGTACGGCAACTGCTACTGATGCTTGTGGAACAATAGCAGAATTAACTTTTTTCGACTTTGATAATCTAGCTCAAAGAGGGCAGCCTTACTTGGGAGGTGCTATTTGTAAGCAAATTATTAGGACTTGGCGCGCAACAGACAATTCAGGCAACAATACCTCAGATGGACAATCTATCTTAGTCTGGGATGATAAGCGTCCAGTTTATAAGAGTATGACAGAGAATGGTAAAGTCATCACTCCCGCAGTAGTGTCGGATATTATTGCATACACTGATTTTGAAGGTAATCCTTCAACAATAATATATGATGACTACTACGAGTACCCTGCGGTAGTGGTGGATTGTGAGAATGCGAGTACGCTGTTTACTCCAACAGGAGTGAGTTTTCTGCCAAGTGCAGAGGATAATTGTGGTATCATTGGAGGATCTGCGGCAGTTGGTTTTGTTGATGAACGAAATCTAAATGCAAATCCTGTTCAAGCAAGTTTTTATAACTATACTGTACAAAGATGGTGGAGAGTTTTCGATGAGTGTGGTCTGGTTTCCTATGCACGTCGTGATTATGAGGTAAGAGATACAAAGTCGCCTACCATTGATACTAATAATTCTGTATATAAAGGATTGCGTCCAGTTTTAAATGAGAATTTAGGCAATGGCGACCAGTCCAAAGTGTATGAAGTCACTCAACTAATACGAGAAGAAGGATGTGCGGTTAACTTCATACCGACGCCTACTGTCTTCGATAATTGTGCCAACGCCGCTTATTTAGCAGCTACTTATCAAGTAGAAGAATATGGCGCAAATAATTCATTGACCTTGATTGAAAGCGGGTCTTATCAAATTGGGCAAGCTATTCAACTAGCTGGTGGGGCTAAATATCTAGTAAAATTGAGATTTTCTGATCCAGTCGGTAATGTTACTACACTCAACATGAATGTAGAGGTTGACTTTAGAAACATTACGGTAAACTGCGATAGCGACCCTTTTGAAGCTACTATTTTAGACAACCAAGGTACAACGGTTAATTTCCTCGATTTAGTAGATTTGAATGCCATTATCCAAGCATCTGATGATGTAGTAGATTGCGTTGGAGATGTTACTGTTTATGTGCGTATGCAGCGACTTTCTCCTGCAAACTCGCCAGTGGATTCTACAGACAACTTCCTTTTGACTATAAATTCACTTAATTTCATTGCTGCAGTTGGCACGGAAGACTTACCTATGGTTATGTTTAATTGTAGCGATATTGGCGTAACAACAGATGTGCTGACTGAACTCGTGGATGCAAGTACAGGTCAAGTATTGGCTAATTGCGTTAGGGGCGTAACTGGAGTGAAAGGTGAAAATCAGGAAGTGGCTGCCAGTTTTGCTGTAACGCCTGCTTCGGCTGGCATGAGTGACGGGTCAATTAATTTTATTATTACCAATCCCTCATTTACTCAACAGTATAACGTTACTTGGATGGGGCCAGTAAGTGGCAACGCAATAGATATTTCATCTAATTATACAATAGAGAATTTACCAGATGGCACTTACACGATCTCAATAGAAAGTTCGCTCTATTGTGAGCCCACTTCTTTCACTATCGAAGTTGGAACAAAAACGCCACTACAATTGAGATATATATGCCCTGATGATGTCATGCCAGGTTCTCCCACGGTTATCCAGCTTGAAATAGCGGAAAGTTTCGATAACATAACAGCCTTAGATTTTGATATCGTAGTCTCAGGTGTTCCAAATGCCATTGTAGCTTCGGCAACCCCAATTGGCTTCCCCGATGATGTTGCTACTATTTCAAATAATAATACAGTCATCAGCTTTTCGTGGACAGGTGCAAGCAGAGATTTATCGGTTGGTCAAAGAATCTTCTCTTTTGTGGTTGATATTCCTGCCAGTGCCACTGTGGGGAGTGATTTAGATGTTACGCTACTCAATGGAACAGTTGAGCAATTGACGAATATGGGTGTTAGAGTAAACGTACCACTACAAATTAGTAATATGTGTGCTATTTTTGTAGGCGAAAATACGGATGTAAGTAATGGAAACTTGACGCTAGGCGGAAAAGTTGAATTCATGAATAAAGGCATTCCACTAGAAGGTATTACAGTAACCCTAATGGAGGGAAATAATCCAAGAACCACAGCTACTAATGCCGCTGGTGAATATAGTTTTGATGGTATCATGGCAGGTGCAGATGTAACCGTTTCATTTACGAAAACAGGCAATGCGGATGCGATTGATCTGGGAGATGTCAACTTTGCTCAAAGAATGGTAAGTAGCCTTTCTCCTAGCGGAGTATCAAATTTGACCTCACAAACACAAATTATTGCAGCCGACGTAGTTACCAATAAAAATGTATCATTACAGGATGGCGTAGGCATTATTAATTCTTTCTTGGGCGACGTAGTTGGCTTTGAAGAAGAATGGGTATTTGTTGAAAAGAGTGCCATTGAGAATATGACCTTGTCTTACCAATTCACCATGTTGGATGAGAACATGTTTACTTTTGAGAATATGACGGCTTCTATGACAGACTTTAATGTACTGGCAATCAAAAAAGGTGATATAAATGCTACCGCTATTGATGAGGCTGATGCTAACACAGGTATTGAGAACAGAAATACTAATACTTTAATCATTGAAAGTGAAGCACCTTTACAGTCAGGCACAACGCAGACTTTAGTTATCAAGTCAGGCGCGACAATGGACTTATCTGCTTTGCATCTGATGATGGATTTCACAGATATAGAAATTATTGATATTGAAAACTTGCTAGATGGTGCAAATATGGTAGCTCATACAACTGACAATAAACTGCCAATTCTACTGTTAGCTAACGAAGATCAAACAATTGCTGCAAATACGGCATTGGTACGATTAGTTGTTAAAGTTAATCAATCAGTAAATAGACTAAGCGAAGTAGTTCGATTAGATCGCTCGAATGTAGCTTGGAATAAAACTTACAGTGTCGAGAATGGACTAAGCAATTTGGATTTAAAAGGCAAGCAGATTAGCGTGACTGAATCATTTAGCTTGATTCAGGTATTGCCAAATCCATTCCAAACTACGACGACCATCCAATTTGAATTAGCAGATGAGGATGAAGTTGAATTAACAGTATGGAATGCTGCGGGTCAAGTCGTACTGCAAAAAGTAAAAACAGCACAAGCGGGTTTCAATGAGTGGAAAGTAAGACAAGAAGAATTGAAAACTGCTGGTTTGTACTTCTTTAGTGTTCGCTCTTCACATGATCAAGCGACAGGAAAATTGATATTGCTGGACTAAATAGAATAAAATATACAGGCTTCTAAAGTTTTTAAAACTTTAGAAGCCTCCCAATAATACTGATTTGAAGTAATTATTATAAAGATTAGATTATTTCGTTATCGGCATTTACCATTTTCAATGAACGACTGCCCTTTTGATTCGCAATTATTATTGAGAATGGCATAACTTAGATTAATTTAAAAAGATTGCTTAGAAAAAATTCTCCGATTCAATCTCTGAACATAATATACAATCTAATGCACAAGATATACATTAGGACACTACTCAGTCTCACTACGGCCTTACTATTATCATTTAATCTCACTAGTCAAGCACTTGATGTTATTGTAACTCAATCAGATTGTGATTCCGTCAAGGTAGCGGTAGTTTCCAGAAATTTAACCGATATACAATCTATTCAAGTAAATTTTACTTGGAACAATGCCACACTTGCCCTAAACATAGAGGAAAAAACATTGACTGGACTGGAAGACCCAGCTTTGGGGGAAGGTATTGCAAGGATCACATGGATACCTTTGGGGAGTACCATCACCTCAAATAACGATACATTATATACTGTAACATTCGACTTGAATAGTGAAATCAGCAGTGCTATTCCTATTAATTATAGCTACTCGTTGATTCGTGGACAAGAGTTTACAGGAGGGGATAGCTTTCAAGGTTTTGGTGATGAATGTGTAACGAATAACGGAAATACTAACTATCTAACCGCTACTCAAAGAAACATTGGCTGTGATACTTTTGCTGTTGATGTGAATGCCCTCAACTTCACAGATATTGATAGCCTACTGCAAACACTGTCTTGGAACGACCCCGCATTGAATATAATAGCCATAGAAGAAGCCTCCTTGGCAAGTATAATTTCTTCCTTTGATAATACAGCAAGAACCATAAATATTGAATGGGGAAATACAAGCACTACCTCATTCAGTGATGGAATGAGACTCTACAGTGTGCTCTTTGAAATAGATGGAACAATCAGTAATGCAGCACAGTTGGAGGAATCAAGTGGGCTAGTATCTCTAGGAGCTGCTGATTCGGAAGCTACAAACCTAGCAGCGATCAGTTTGTCTGAACCCACTGGTTTTGATTGTAACAACGATGGTGGAAATAACGACGACTCAGCAATTGTAGTAGCAAAAACTAGAGCGGGCGATGAATGTGAAGTTTTCGTGGATATTGTAGCTAGATCGGGCATCCAGAACATTATTGCATTCGATCAGCGATTGACTTGGTCAGATACAGACCTAACTTTAGCTGAAGCCGACGTTACAATGGCGGGCTTGCCTGCAACCACTATATCTGTTAATGGTAATACCCTGTCCATACTACTGCCCAATAGTACACCGCTTTCTTTTGGTGATGCAGGTCAGGACAGCATTTTATATACAATCAAACTCGTGGCAACTGCTCCAGTAGCAGATGGGACGACGCTCGCTCAAACAAGAGGAGCCGTTGTCTATAATGGACAAACAATACCTACTGATTTTACTCAAAATACAGTAGCGCTGACTGTGCCAGAGGGGGCAGCTTGTCAAGAAGACGATGATACAGGAGGAGGCAATAATGGAGGGACGCCTTTAGTAGTAGCTAAAGTGAGCGAGGGGCAGACCTGTGAAATAACAGTAGATGTATTTGCTAGAGCAGATATGCAAAGTATAATTGCATTCAGCCAACAGTTGACTTGGAGTGATGCCAACATAACACTTGATCCAGCAGATGTTACTTTTGTTGGTTTACCATCAAGCACTCAAAAGGTAGTATCTGGCAATACATTAAATATTCTACTACCCAATGCTTCGCCAGCCCTTTCTCTTGGTGATGTTGGGCAGGATAGCTTACTGTATTCTATTACATTTAAAGTAGAAGGAGCAATCAGCGGTGCGGTACTGTCACAAATATCTGGTTCAGTAGTATATGAAGGAGAGGTAACGCCCAACAATATTACTCAAGCAGACATACCGCTAATATTAAATAACAGCGCAGCTTGTGATGTAGAGGCCAATGCACCTACTCTAATTGCACAAAGTCGCCCAGGCGATGCTTGTGAAGTATTCGTAGATGTTATAGCCGTAGTTAACTTACAGAACGTCATAGCATTCGATCAAGCATTGAGCTGGGATAATAGTAATTTAAGCCTAGATTTAGAATCTGTTGAGTTAGTAGGTTTGCCAAATGGCGATACACAAATCAACATAGATGACAATTCTATAAGACTGCTATTACCCAACGCTTCACCGCCAATTTCTTTAGGAGAAAGCGGTCAAGAAACAGTTTTGTTTACGCTTAAATTTCAGGCAATAGGAGATTTGGGTGGGAATGTTACGCTAAGCCAAACACAAGGCTCGGTTGTATATGACCGAGAAACACTACCAGCTACTATTCTTCAAGAGGATTTAGTCTTCTCTATCCCGAATAGTGAAAACTGCGATGAAAATACAAATACAAACAATCCAGCTTTATTAGCTCGTCCAAGAAATGGTGACAATTGCTACGAGATTTTAGTGGATATTATTGCAAGTCAAGATATTCAAAACATTGTTGCGTTCAACCAAAGATTGAGTTGGAATGATGCTAATTTGAATTTGACTGCGGAGGATATTACGTTCATAGGCTTACCACCGAGCACTCAGAAAGTAGTGTCTGGCAATACGCTAAATGTCCTACTACCCAACGCCTCACCCGCAATTTCTTTTGGTGATATTGGTCAAGACAGTGTGTTATATACCATCAAGTTTACAATAGATGGAAGTTTAGGTAACGATCCAGTGTTGACTCAGACGCAGGGTGGTGTTGTATATGAGGGGGACATAACAGAAACGGCTATTGACCAGTCAGATATAAGTTTACCTTTTACACCAGATACGGAAGCGCCAAGCATTGCTAATTGTCCAAGCAATATCATGCAATTTTTGCCAGAAGGACAGTCCACTGTGAATGTAAACTGGGATTATCCAGAAGTTTCTGATAACTGCGGTGTTGTTGACACAGTGGGATATGAAGGAAATAGTGGAATGTTCCCAATAGGAGACTCTACGATAATCTATATTTTTGTTGACGAGGCTGGCAATTCAGATACTTGTACATTCATGGTTCAAGTAATAGATTTAGAAATTGGAATTACGTGTCCACCTGATACGACAGTTTCTACTGCAATGAGTGCCTGTTCACAGACCGTAAATGATATTGCTATTGTTGGATTAACAGATATGGGTGCCGTGCAAAGCACTGCTTATACTTTGACAGGAGCAACAGTGGCAGACTCTACCACTAATGGTATCATCGACGCTTCTGGTTTAGATTTCAATAAAGACACTACTCTTGTTACTTACACGGTAACGGATACTTTAGGCAACACTGCCTCTTGTTCTTTTGAAGTTATTGTTATTGACGACGATGCCCCTATACTTCAATGCCCATTGGACACGATCATCAATGTTACCATAAATGATTCGACAGCTGTGGTGAGTAATATCGGTTTGGTATCTGTGATGGATAACTGTACAGATGAGCCAGTGGTAACTTACGAACTTTCAGGAGCGACACAGGGAAGTGGCACAGATGATGCAAGTGGTGAAGAATTCAATCTAGGAACAACAACAGTGAAATATTTCGCTACGGATGAGGAAGGAAATATAGATAGTTGTTCGTTTGAGGTAACAGTCAAGATTCGCCTTATTGATTTTGAATGTCCTGCCGATCAAGTTGTTTCAACTGCCTCAGACTTTTGCGGGGCAACGGTTAATAATATCGGATTAGTGGCACTTTCTGACACAGCGGCTTTAGCGAGCATGAGTTATATGTTGATAGGCGCCACATCTGCAGACTCTACTGCCGTAGGAATTATTGATGCTTCGGGCTTGACCTTTAATAAAGACACAACGACGGTCATTTATACTTTGAGAGATACACTCGGAACAGCAGAGAGCTGCAACTTCCAAGTTGTTGTAATAGATGATGTGCCTCCTGTGATACAATGTCCCAACGACTTATTCATCAATATTGGTGTAGATGATACCTCGGCTAATGTAACAGGCACAAACCTTACTTCCATTACTGATAACTGCTCGGATGACTTTAGTGTAAGTTATTCCATATCAGGAGCTACAACAAGAGATAGTGTAGGCACAAGCGCAATCAACGCAAATGGTGTGTTCAATAGAGGTATATCGCTCGTTACTTACACCGTAATGGATGAAGATAGCAATGCGACTATGTGTAGCTTCAATGTAGAAGTAGAAACATTTGATACTTTACAAATTATTTGTCCAACAGATACAATAGTTTATAAAGTCTTGAACGAGTGTGAAATAGTTGTAAATGATATTGATGTGATAGCAATGCCATCGGATCAAATTGCCACGCAGAGTTTTCAACTGTCAGGAGCAACAACATTTACTTCAAGAGTAGATACTATTCTCCAAGCGAGTGGTCAGCCCTTTAATATCGGAACTACTAACGTTACTTACACAGTGGTAAGTAAAGCCAATGAGGTATTGCAGTGTTCATTCAATGTAGAAGTACAAGATACACTAGGCATAGCCTTTATTGACTGCCCGTCTGATACCACAATATTTGCACCTGCCGACTCTTGTAGTATTATAGTAGATTGGATGCCACCAACTTTAAGCGATACTTGCGGTATGCCAGTCATTACCGCTACGCACGAGCCAATGGATACCTTTATGTTAGGAACTACCACAGTAACTTACACTGTAATAGATGATTTAGGTAGAACCGATACTTGTCGTTTTGATATTATTATTGCGGATACACTTCAACCAGTCATCATGAACTGCCCAATGGATACGGTGCTTTATGCACAAGATACCTGCGGAGTAATATATGACTGGGAAGTGCCAATGGCAATGGATAACTGCACGATTGACAGTTTGGCAAGTAACATAACACCAGGTAGCTTTTTCCCTATTGATACTACTCAAGTAATATACAGAGCAATTGACGCATCTGGCAATACTAGGAACTGTACTTTTGATGTGATTGTTTTAGATACAATTCCTCCAATGTTAAGCAATTGCCCTGTTGACACAATGCTAATAGTTGGCGAAGACTGTATGGTTACTTATACATGGACGCCACCAACTGCAAGTGATAACTGCACGGTTGAATTGATGAGTGATTTTAATGCTGGAGATAGCTTTCCTGTTGGTGAAACAACAGTTATGTATATTGCCACTGATGAAAGTGGAAATGCAGATACCTGCTCATTTGTTATAACCGTAGAAGATAGAACCCCTCCAATGATTGTATGCCCTGAAGATGTAATTGTGCCCCTACAATCTTCAAATTGTGACAGCTTAGCAGTAACATGGACAGACCCTGTTGTTAGTGATAACTGTGAAATTGATACGGTGTTCAGTAACTTTGAATCAGGCAGTCTTTTCCCACAAGGTACAACCGAAGTGATGTATGTTGTCTTAGACCAATCGGGGAATATGGATACCTGTACTTTCAATGTGATTGTGGAATTTCAGGAAACAGTTGTAATGAACTGCCCAAGTGATATTACACTTGATAATGCGCCGGGATCGTGTGGTAGAAATGTTAACTGGACGCCACCGGCATTTGAAAATCCTTGTTCTGAATTTAGTGTAGAAAGCAACTTTCAACCTGGCGACTTCTTCCCGGTTGGCACAACATTAGTAGAATATGTGGTAGTTGATAAGGCAGGAGATACAACAAATTGTAGCTTCAATGTTAATATTCTGGATACAGAACGTCCAGCATTCATGAACTGTCCTGATGATGTAACTATTTCCGTAGCACCAGATGAATGTGAGGCTGTTCATAATTGGACAAGTCCTATTGTTACCGATAATTGCAGTTTAACGCAACTGGACAGTACGCATACTTCTGGCAGCATCTTCCCAGTTGGTGAAACTGTCGTGCGGTACACTGCTTCTGATGCTTCGGGTAATACGCAGATATGCGAATTTACAATTCGAGTGGTAGATAATGTACCGCCAAGTTTTGCTGTATGCCCTGACACTATACGTGCTAGAGTAGATGGAACTTTATTAAGTGATCCTAGTGGTATTGTTACAGCACCAATAGTTTCTGAGCAGTGTTCTGCTGTAACTATAACATTTACTGAGCCTTCTGCCACAGATGGTTGTGGCACGGTTACTGTTACACAGACTGACGGTCTAGGACTTTCAAGTGGAAGTGCGTTTGAGATAGGCACAAGTGTTTTGATCTATACCGCAACGGATGCCGAAGGAAATAGTACCAACTGTGAAGTGGTGATTGTAGTAGAAGATGTTGCACCGATTAATGTAACTGCTGATAATGTACAGCCTTGTTCCGATACAGAAATAACACTGACTGCCGAAGACTTGGGAATTCCAAATGCCAACTATCGTTGGTTTGGAGGAGGTATTCGAGAAGATGGTCGAGTGATAACTATTAATAGCAATGACATAAATGCTCCTGGCGTGATTACAGTATCCGTAAACGCACCAACGGGTTGTGTGCTAATTGGTGAAATAACCATTGACGTACAAGATAATCCAGAAATTATTATTAGCCATAATGATGTGTTGTGTTCGGGTGAAGGAAGTAACTTGAACTTGAGTGGAGAGGATTTGAATGGCAATAATATCGTTAGCTGGATGTGGGAAGGGCCGAATGGCTTCTCCTCTAGTCAAAAAGATACCGTAATCGAAAACGCAACTGAAGCTAATTCTGGATTCTATCGCTTGACGGCTATCTCTGCAGCAGGCTGTGAAGGTAGAGCAATGGATACAATCCTGATAACACCCAGCTTGCCTACTCCAGCTTTGAGTATTGTTCCTGATCGCTTGTTAACTTGTGAAGGGGACGAAATAAACCTAATAGGTCAACCACTACCCGATCGAGCAGTAAGCTACAATTGGAGTGTTATGCCAGATACTGGTACTGTCGATTTTATCATTGATACTTTAAATACCAATGTAGCAAAAGCCATATTTAATCAGAGTGGACAGTTTACTTTCCAATACTGGATCACTGAAAATGGATGTACTTCTGATACTATCTCAAGAGAAGTATCAGTTGGGCAAGTACCCATTGTAGATGCTTCTTTTATCGGAAATACTGAGTGTATTCAGCCAGATTCGACCATCCAATTATTTGAAACAGGTGGAGAAGCAACGAATTGGCTATGGACAGGACCAAATGGCTTTGTAGATACTGTACAGAATCCAATACTAACTAATATTAACTCCATGTCGAGTGGAATTTATCAAGTGGAAGCAGACATTGACGGCTGTGCAGCAACCGCAGAAGTACAACTCGACTTTAGTGGTTCTGTGCCAATGCCTTCTATTGTGCCATTAGACCTTGTGTGTTCAAAGGATTCTATTCCTTTGACAATTGAAGGAATGTACAATGAGGAGGTGCAATTTACTTGGAATATACCTTCTTTATTAGATACACTCCTTACAACAAATAGTAACGTCTTGACCATTGTGCCTGACTCTACGGGTACATTTACTGCGACCGTCTTTGCATCTGATGGTGCTTGCGTTTCTATGATGGATACAATAACCTTCACAACAGCAACAAGCCCAGTCGTTGATCTATCGACGATTACTACTGAATACTTATGTATTGCACAGGATAGTACAATCCAACTGAACGAAACAGGAGGACAAGGTGCAAAATGGGAGTGGACAGGGCCAGACGATTTCAGTTCGGGATTGCCTAATCCAACCTTTGTAGTGAATAATGAAACTGCCACACAGAAGACAGGTCGCTACTTTGTTACGGTGCTAGGGGACAACGGATGTGAACTAACAGACTTTGTAGATATTGAGTTCTTTGAAGGTATTACCCCTCTAACTATAGAAGGGGGAAGCAGATTCTGCCTAGGCGAAACCATTACGTTGACAGCAAATGGAGCAGTTCCAGATACCGCAGAGTATTCTTGGATAGGGCCAAATGAATTTAAGGCAGGTGGGAAATCTATAACACTAGAAGCGCAACTGTTACAAGAAGGTGAATACATAGTAGTAGCTTCGGCTGGCGGATGTACTTCCACACCTTCGGATTCCTTTAGTGTTCAAGTAGTCTCTAATCCAGTAGTTGAGCCAGATCAATACGAAGTAATTATAAATGAAGAACAAATCCTAGATGTATTAGCGAACGACAATTTATTAGATGATGTACCTAAAACATTTGGACTGACTAGGGCACCATTCTTGGGTAGTGCTGAAATCACGGGAGCAGGACTGACTTATGTGTCTGATAAAATTGGAATGGACAATTTGAACTACGAAATTTGCTATGAAGGCTGCCAAGATCCTACACTTAGACTTTGTGAAGAAGGTACAGCTAACATTCGAGTAAAATATCCAGACGATCTCTGTGTCATCACGAATGTCATTACGCCAAATGGAGATGGTAAAAACGATTTCCTAGTGATTTCCTGCGTGGAAGGTGAAGTATATCCGAATAATGAGTTGATTGTTTTCAATCAATGGGGGGACGAAGTGTATAGAGCAAATCCATATCAAAATGACTGGGGCGGAACGTATAACGGTGCTAATTTGCCAGATGGTACTTACTTCTATGTTTTTAAGCCATCGTCTAGTGCGGAAACATTAACAGGATATGTTACAATCTATAGATAATCTTATGGGACTTGAATGATAAAATAAAAAAATATACCGTGCCGATTAGTTGGCACGGTATGATCAAAATTTATCTATAACGAGATTCTTCAACAAATAGAACAACGGTCTCGTCATACAAAAATATAGTTATGAAAAAACTGATTTACATTATTGTTTTTATGGCTGTAAGCATCAGTAGTCATGCTCAGCAGGAAGGGCATTTTACTCACTTTATGTACACACAGCAGTCCATCAATCCAGCTTATGTGGGCAGTCGAGAGGTGCCTTCGTTCACAGCGATTTACAGAAATCAATGGCTAGATGTGGAGGGCGCACCCGAAAATATGTTATTGACTTTTTCTTCTCCGTTCTTTGGAGATAAAGTAGGTTTTGGTATTACGGCATTCCGACAGCAAGTTGGTGCCTTCGAAAGATGGGATGGAAGTTTAGCTTATTCCTACAAAATACAATTAACAGAATCCTTGAATCTTCGCATTGGTCTGCAAGGAGCGGCGCATTATCAGACACTCGATATCATGGGAAACAATGCCGTTTTTTTTGATACAGATGATCCATCTATTCCCGTTGGTGAAGATGCACAGCTAAAAGGTAACTTCGGAGCAGGTCTTTACGTCTATAATAATAATTTTTATTTCGGTTTGTCCTCTCCTTACTTTTTATCTAATGTGATAGGATTGAATGAAGAGGTAAGCATTACGGCTGAAAAGACAGCTCACTACTATGGAATGGCAGGGGCAATTTTACCAGTAAATGAAAAAATAAAATTGCGCCCAGCAATACTTGGTAAATATGAACCTAATTCCCCTTTCCAGTTGGATGTAAATATTAGTGCAATATTCAATAATAAATTATCAGTTGGTGCATCTTATCGAACTGGTGGCAGCGGTACGGGAGAGTCTATTGACTTTTTGATGTTCCTTCAATTGGCACGTAAAATAGGGTTTGGTGTAGCTTACGATTTTACCATATCAGATATTAAAGACTACAACAACGGTACATTTGAAGTGATGACGCGATTTGATTTGAGAAGTCTGAGAGACGATTTAGAGAATCCAAGATTCTTTTTGTAAAAAAAAATACTACTCCACATGAAAATAGGCTATTTTATATTAATATCATTAGTTGCAATGGCAACTTCGCTGCAAGGACAGCCAGACTTAAAAGAAGCAGAAGTAGAAATCAACAATGAGTCAGGTATCAATACAGAAGAAGTAGAATTCAGTCCTGTTTTCTACAAAGACGGTATTGTATTTATTACTTCTCAATATGAGCAAAGTAAATATGCCATAACAGATACACGCATAGAAACAAACATATTTTCTATTTACAGTGCGACAAGAGATGTAGAAGGAAAACTAACTGACCCTATACCCTTTGCTAAAGAATTGCTTTCGACTGAACACGAAGGCCCTGTTTCGTTCAATAGCTCAGGAGAGGTCATTTATTTTACGCGAAATACGAAAAAAGAAACAACAGTTGCTTCTAATAATTATCGCTTGCAACTCAATATTTTCTCCGCTCAAAAACTGAACGACAAGTGGGAGAACATCTCAGAAATGTCTTTTAATGAAAGTGGTTACAACACCCTACATCCATCCATTTCACCTGATATGGACGAACTGTTTTTTGCTTCTGATCGTCCAGGAGGCTATGGTGGTTACGATCTATATTTCGTGAGAAGAATAGGTGGAGAGTGGAGTTCTCCTATCAATCTCGGACCTCAGGTTAATACGCCTAATAACGAGGTATTCCCTTTTATTCATGCTGATGGTACGCTTTACTTTTCTTCTGATGGACATGGCGGTCAAGGCAGTCAAGATATTTTTTATACTAATAGGAATAGAGACTTATGGAAACGACCAATCAATTTAGGCGAACCGTTTAATTCATCTAGTGATGACCTAGGGCTTATTATTGATCGCGATAACAAAAATGGCTACTTTTCTTCTAGTCGTTCTGGAGGAAAAGGGAAAGATGATGTGTACAACTTCTCGATTAAACCGAGTGAAAATGCTGGTAAAGACGAAATACTGGTAACGGTGATTGATGGAGCGAGCAGCGAGAGTTTACAAGGTGCAACAATTAGTTATGTGAACATGAATGAAGTTGTCCTATCAGATGGTCAAGGCGTGGAAACGCTGCGCTTAGAAACACTTGAAGGTAATGATAATGAGTTTATATTCAAATTGAACGCAGGCGATGACTCCAACACAGGTCTGACAGATGAAGAAGGTAAAGCCGTCTTCAACCTAGATGATGGGCAGTATGCGCTGCGAGTTAGTAATAAAGGATATTTACCCACCCAAATTACCTTTACCATACCTTCTAACTCCAATGATAACACTTTCTTGATTCCTTTAGATAAAGCAGTGGATTGTGTGCCATTCTCTGGAACAATTACTGCTGGAGCGGGTACGATTCAGCCAGGTATTAAAGTAATTATAAAAGATGTTTTGACCAAAGAGCAATTTGAAGTTATTACTGATGCTAATGGTAATTATGAATATTGTCTAAAGTGTGGCAGAGAATATGAGGTTTATGCTTTGAAGGAAAATACGAGTTCCGCTTCTGTGCAAGTTTCCACGGTCAACCAACCTTGCAATGACCAGCTAGTGTTAAATCGGGACATCAATCTTTCTTCAACGCTGGTTAATTCTGGTGGAGGTGCTGGTTATGACGGATATGCCGCTAACGGCGATAGAGTAGGAGGTGCACCTATCACAGAAGGTACGACTATCTTATTGCCTAATATTTACTTCAACTTTGATGATTATGCACTTCGATCAGATGCAAGATCAGACTTGGATTTGGTTGCCAAAATGCTTCAGCTTTATCCTGAAATGATTGTAGAAATAGGATCACACACCGATTCAAGAGGTGGAGAGGGATACAACCAACAACTTTCAGAGAAGCGCTCAAAAAGTGCAACAGAATATCTTATCTCTTTAGGCATTGGTGAAAATCGTTTGACACCTGTTGGCTATGGAGAGACGAAGCCTAGAAATCGCTGTGTCAATGGTACAAAATGCCCAGAACGGCTTCATCAAGAAAATCGCAGAACGGAAGTAAGGGTGATTTCGATCGGGGAGACTATTTCAGAAAATACATCTGATTTTAGTTCTGTGGAAACCCTATCAGAATATGTAAAAGAAAATGAGCCAACTACTCCTACTTATCAAGAAAATAACGATGGCTATGGCGAAAACACGACTAGCAGCTTTGGACAATATTTAGTCATTGCGGGTACATTCAAGAGTAACAATAATGCTTCTAGTCGCTTATCACAGGTTCAAGAATTTGGATATTCTAATGCTGAAATCATTAAATTTGACTATCCTGCTTATCATGCTGTTTGTGTAGCTAAGTTTGCGTCAGAGCAAGAGGCAAAAGATTTGGTCAGAGTGCTGCAAAGTAATCATGGTATTAATTCTTATGTGCGAAAAGCAGACTAGCACAGTTCGCAATAGTCTAGCCCTAGCGTAAACAACTATCAAATTGTTGCAAAATAATGTTGAGCAGATTATCTGTTGCTTATCTTTGTTTCAATCAACAGAATAATCATGCAAGCAAGAACCTACGATTTGATAATATGGGGTGCAACGGGATACACTGGCAAGTTGGTTGTAGAATATTTATTTAAACACTACGGCAACAACAATACGTTGAAATGGGCAATAGCAGGTAGAAATGCAGATAAGCTAAAAAATGTAATAAAAGAGATTGGAGCGACTGACCTTGATGTGGTCTTGGCAGATAGCTTCGATGCCGCTGCTCTAAACAATATGTGCAGCCAAGCTAGCGTAATTTGCTCAACAGTAGGACCCTATACCAAATATGGTTCTATGCTAGTAGAGGCTTGTGTGAATAATCAAACGGACTACTGCGATTTGACAGGCGAGATCGTCTGGATGCGAAAAATGATTGATGACCACCACACTGCGGCTCAAGCTAATGGAACAAGAATTGTACACTCCTGTGGCTTTGATTCTATTCCCTCTGATATGGGAGTTTTCTTCTTGCAGCAGCAAGCTATGAAACTAAAAGGAGAATACTGCCATCAAATTAGCCTCAGGGTGAAGGCTGCAAAAGGTGGATTGAGCGGCGGTACTTATGATAGTATGAGCAATACATTAGAACTTGCCATGCAAGATCAATCTATTTTTAAGACCTTATTTAATCCTTACGCACTTAATCCAGTAGAACTTCAACAAGGGCAGGATGATAAAGACCTAAGAACAAGTGCTTTTGATTCTGACTTCAAGGCTTGGATTACTCCATTCATTATGGCGACTATCAATACGAGAGTTGTGAGGAGAAGCCATGCGCTGCAAGGATTTCCTTACGGTGCGGATTTCAAATATGATGAAGCAGTGCTAACGGGCAAAGGCTGGGCAGGAAGACTTAAAAGCAATGCCCTTTTGGCTGGAACAGGATTGATGATGACTTCAAAACCCGGTTCGCTCGCTCGAAAACTACTAGATCGGTATTTTCCAAAACCAGGAGATGGGCCAACGAAAGAGCAGCGAGAGAATGGCTTTTTCAAAATGGTTCTGCTTGGAAAATTTAAAGACGACTCTACAATTACCGCAACTGTGACTGGCGATCGTGATCCCGGTTATGGTTCTACTTCTAAGATGCTAGGCGAAAGTGCCGTTTGTTTGGCATTGGATCAAGAAAAAACGCCAAAGGTGGCAGGTATGCTTACCCCTTCTACTGCCTTCGGAGCAACCCTATTAGACCGTTTACAGGAAAATGCTGGTTTGCGCTTTGAAATGGCTGCGAACTGACGCTCCTTTTTCAAGTGTTAGTAGTTTAGTAGCCTTCAAGCCAAAGTGGTTTAGTTCAATCAGTACCTCTATTCCTAAACCCTCATAGCTCCAGTTTCAAGAATCGTCCTGTGTGGCTAGTTTTGTGCTTTGCCACTTTTTCGGGAGTGCCCTGCACGACGACTTCTCCGCCCCGCTGTCCACCTTCCAAGCCAATATCAATAATATAGTCTGCCACTTTAATAACGTCCATATTGTGTTCAATGACCAAAACGGTGTTGCCCTTATCCACTAGTCGGTTGAGTACGTCGAGCAAGTGCTGAATGTCCTGAAAGTGCAGCCCAGTAGTGGGTTCATCTAGTATATAGAAAGTATTGCCAGTGTCTCTTTTAGAAAGTTCTTCGGCGAGTTTCACGCGTTGGGCTTCTCCACCGGAAAGGGTAGTAGCTTGCTGACCAAGCGTAATATAAGTCAAGCCAACATCTCGAAGTGTTTTGAGTTTTCTATAAATTTTAGGAATAGGCTCAAAAAACTCGGCGGCTTCTTCTACTGTCATATCCAATACATCACTAATAGATTTTCCTTTGTAAAGCACTTCTAGCGTCTCTCGGTTAAAACGCTGACCCAAGCAAGTTTCACACTCTACTTTTACATCGGGCAAAAAGTTCATTTCAATTGTTCTCACTCCAGCACCGCCACAAGTTTCGCAACGCCCCCCTTTTACATTGAAGCTAAACCTACCAGGTTTGTAACCTCTAATTTTAGATTCTGGAATATTGGAAAAAAGTTTTCGAATCTCCGTAAACACACCTGTGTAAGTTGCTGGATTGGAGCGTGGAGTGCGACCAATGGGCGACTGGTCAATTTCAATAACTTTGTCAATATGTTCCAAGCCTTTGACGGATTTGTATGCCAAAGGCTTTTTTAGGCTATTATAAAAATGTTGGCGTAGGATAGGGTAGAGGGTTTCGTTGATAAGTGTTGACTTTCCACTTCCCGAAACGCCTGTTACACCTATGAAGCAGCCTAATGGAAATTTTACATTCACATTTTTTAGGTTATTGCCCGATGCTCCTTTAAGTTCAAAGGTATTGCCGTTGCCTTTTCTGCGCTGCTTTGGCACTTCAATTTTGGCTTCATTTGCGAGATATCTGGCAGTAATGGTAGTATCTTTCAAAAAAGTACTGGGCACGCCTTCGCCAACTACTTCGCCACCTACTTTGCCCGCTCCTGGACCGAGATCAATCAAATAATCCGAAGCTAGCATAATATCTTTGTCATGCTCCACGACGAGCACTGTATTGCCAATATCAGACAGTTCTCGCAGGGCTTCAATCAATCGTTGATTATCCCTTTGATGCAATCCAATGCTGGGTTCATCCAAAATATAGGTGATGCCTGTGAGTTGCGAACCAATTTGTGTTGCTAGGCGAATGCGCTGTGCTTCTCCGCCAGAAAGTGTACGAGCAGGACGATTCAAAGACAAATAATCCAAACCGACGTGCATCAAAAAGCCCAGTCGAAGTCGAATTTCTTTCAGCACTTCTGTTCCGATAGCAAGTTGGCGTTCTGAAAGTTGCGCTTCGATGTTGTTGACCCACTTGTAAAGTTCTCCCATATCCATATTGCCCAGTTCAGCGATATTTTTTTCGCCTAACTTAAAATGAAGCGATTCCTGTTTTAGCCTTGCTCCATTGCAAGCATCGCAAACATCAACGGTCATGAACGCTCCCGCCCATTGTTTCACCTTTTCAGAAGTCGTATCGTTGTACCAGCGATCCAATAGCTTCATCACGCCTTCAAAAGCAACGTTGTAAGTCTGAGCGTTGTACGTAACTTTCAGTTCCTTCGCATCTGTACCGTACAAGATGGCATTTAAACCTGCTTCGGGTATTTTTTCGATTGGAGTAGTGAAGGTAAATTTGTACTTCTTGGCAATCTCTCTAAGCTGTTTAAAATTCCAAGTATCTTTCACTTCGCCGAGTGGTACAATACCCTGCTGCTTGATGTTCTTTTTTGGGTCGGGAATCACCTTGTCCATATCCACCTTATTCACCTGCCCTAAGCCACTGCAATTTGGACACATACCATAAGGAGAATTGAAAGAGAAAGCATTGGGCGAGGGCTCTTCATAGGAAATACCTGTTGCGGCATCCATTAAATGCTTACTGTAAGGAAAAGCGTTATCGGTGTCGTGCTCCTTTACAAAGATCAAGCCATTTCCCATTTTCAAGGCTGTGCCCAGTGAGTTGCTCAATCGCTCATTGCGCTCATCACTTATTTTTAGTCTATCCACAACGACTTCTATATCGTGGACTTTGTAGCGATCTAGTTGCATCTTAGGCTCAATGTCTCGTACCTCACCATCTACTCTGACTTTGGTGTAACCTTGCTTTCGGATTTGCTCAAACAATTCTCGATAATGCCCCTTTCGACCTCGAATGAGCGGTGCGAGCAACAGCACTTTTTTGTTTTTGAAATGCTCAAAAATATGCTCCACCATTTGCTCTTCGGTGTAGCGAGTCATTTTTTCGCCCGTTTTGTAAGAGTAGGCTTCTCCTGTTCGGGCAAACAGCAATCTAAGAAAATCATAAACCTCTGTGATTGTGCCTACCGTTGAGCGAGGGTTGCGCCCTGTTGTTTTTTGCTCAATGCTAATAACAGGACTTAGTCCCGAGATATGTTCTACTTCCGGGCGTTCCATTGTACCAATGAACTGTCGAGCATACGAAGAAAAGGTCTCCATGTAGCGTCGCTGACCCTCTGCATAAATGGTATCAAAAGCCAAAGAGGACTTCCCAGAGCCACTGATGCCAGTAACCACCACTAACTTATTGCGGGGTATCTTAACGCTGATGTCTTTTAAGTTATGTTCTCTTGCACCCACCACTTCAATGTAGCCATCGGGTGCAATTGCTTGTTCAGTGAGTCGTTGTTCTTTCATCATAAAATTGGATAAGCAAGAAGTAAGGCTTTACTAAATGGAAATAGGTAAAGATATACAATCATACAAATATTGGCTAGGTGCAAATACTTACAAGGAGTAGAACGATTAAAGCGTCAGAGTGTTGAACATTTGAAGTGAAACCTCTTGTTTGAGGGCTTTAGCGCTTTAATTTTCTCAAATCTAGTAAGGCACTATGATGTAAAAATCTTTAACTTTGTTAAAGGCAAAGACTATTTGAAATTGTATAAATTGAGTAAACAGGAACTTATAGAATACTGCAAGACACTAGGTCTGGACACTAGGGGTAAAACTAGAAACTTTCTAATGCAGGAAGTTGAAAGATATGAGAATAAACAAATTGAGCAGGCCAAAAAAGATGGTATCGATTATGACTTACTATACTCCAAAATAGAACAACTTGCTAATCAGTATGCTGGAACACTAAATACAAAAATAGAAGAAAGGAAAAACGAAATGCTCGAAGATGATAATTCGCATTATCTGATTTACCGAGTGTTAGGAATTTCAAATGAGAGTGGTCAACTAATAGATGTTTATCAAAATACTGGACGATTTCTCTACAAATATGCAGGTTCGTTTTTAGAAGAAGCCACCGTTCTATGTTTCAAATTCAATAATCTAAAAGGTGAAAGAACATTAATAGAGAATACAGTAGGCTTGAAACCCAAAACATTTGAAATTGACTTTTTAGATGGTAACAATGCTATTGAGATCAAGTGGCGAGATGCTACAACGGATGGAGACCACATAACAAAAGAACATACAAGAGTTGAATGTATAACAAGTTATGGTTACAAGCCTATTCGGGTTATGTTTTACTATCCTCAAAGAAAACAAGCCATCAAAATTCAAAAAATATTAGCAACTTACTACAAAGGTGTACAGGGAGAATATTACAGTGGAGATGATGCTTGGGCGTTCGTCAAAAATTACACAGCTTACGATTTGTTGGAAATACTAACTTCCATTGCGGATAAAAAAATAAAGGATGATAGAAGTAAATAAAATATACCAAGGTGATTGCATCAATAAGCTAAAAGCGTTGACATCTGATTCGGTTGATTTGATTTATTTTGATCCACCTTTTTTTACTCAAAAAAAGCATTCTTTAGTCAATAGAGATGAATCAAAACAATATGAGTTTAATGATAGCTGGAATTCACTAGAGGACTATTTGGGTTTAATTGAATCTTGCTTAAATGAATGTAAAAGAGTTTTGAAAGAAACTGGCAGCGTTTTTCTTCATTGCGATAAAGTAGCGTCTCATTATATTAGAGTAAGACTCGATAAAGTATTTGGAATGAAAAATTTCCAAAGCGAAATTATCTGGAGTTACAAAAGATGGTCTAATTCAAAAAAAGGACTTTTAAATTCGCATCAGAACATCTATTTCTACTCAAAAAGTAGGCACTTTAAATTTAATCAATACTACACGGACTATGCCGCCACAACAAATATTGACCAAATCTTGCAAGACAGAATAAAAACCGCTAACGGAAAGTCCATTTATAAAACAGACAAAGACGGCAACGTCGTTTTAGGAAAAGAAAAAAAAGGTGTTCCCTTATCTGATACTTGGGAAATTCCCTACTTAAACCCCAAGGCAAAAGAGCGAGTTGGCTATCCTACGCAAAAGCCCGTGTTGCTTTTAAAGGAGATCATTAAAATCGTAACAGATAAAGGAGATTTAGTGGTTGACCCTTTTTGCGGGAGCGGTACAACTTGTGTTGCAGCCAAGTCAATGGATAGAAATTTCATTGGAATTGATGTATCCAAAGATGCTGTGGAGCTTGCCAATAGACGATTAGAAGAAATGATAATCACGGACTCTGCGCTGCTCAATAAAGGCGCTGATAGTTACTTCGAGAAGTCGGCGTTTGAAATGGCAATGCTTAACAGTATTGATGCAATACCTGTGCAACGAAATGCCGGAATTGATGGATTCCTCAAAAACCACTTCAATGACAAACCAGTACCAGTAAAAATTCAAGGAAAATATGAGACGCTGAGTGATGCTATTGAAAAACTTGAGCAATCTTGTCACGGAAAAATGTTCGATTTGAAAATTGTAATTCAAACGAGAAAGGAAACTAGTGGAAACCGACTGTTTGAAATAGAATCAGATGTTGAAATCATCAAATCTCAACAGCTAAAGATTGAGGAGTTGAAAACTAAAAGTACACTCGCTGATAAGCAATAACGCTTCACCCACCCACAACTCAAAAAAAAGCCAACCCACATTTGGATTGGCTGAACGTTAAAGTCTTGAAACCTAAATTCTTTTGGTTAAAAAGAGTGAGCGGTCGTGCTGACAGCCGATGCCATCGGAACGACCGCTAAAAAAACTATTGCTTCACGAAACGCACTGTTTCTACATTGCTATCTGTTTCTACCAACAAGAAGTAAGTGCCTGCTGCTAGGTCAGCTACGTTCAAAGTAGCGAAATCTGTTGCTTTTACTTGCTTCACCACTGCACCTGCGACGTTTCTTACTGTCAAAGTAGCCGTGCCTTCTAGGTTTACATTAACCACCTCGCTCGCTAGTGTAGGATATACGCTAGTGCTGCTAGCTCCTTTGATGCTTACAGCTACCACTTTGTGGTACTCCATCGTGCCATCAAAATCGACTTGCTTTAAGCGGTAGTAGTTGACGCCTGCTTTTGGTGCTGCATCTACGAAGCTATATTCTTGTGCTTCGATAGTGGTGCCTGCTCCTTTTACCTTACCGATTTCAAAAAACTTCTGACCATCTTGGCTTCTTTCTACTGCCATGTAGTCGTTGTTTTCTTCGCTTTCTGTTCTCCATTCCAAGGCTACTTGGTTGTTGGCTGTTGCCGTAGCATTGAAGTAAGTGAGTTCGATTGGGAGAACACTATTACCAGAAGGGAACATAGAACTACAAGTAGCATTTGTAGTACATCCATCTGTCGCATTAACTCCACTAAAAGTCCAGTCCGACGGGCTAAAAGCATTGTTAGTATTATTATTTTTGTAAGCCCAGCCATCTAAATATTCCCATGCTTCGCCAGTGCCATCAGTCCCAATAACACCAAATACATCTACATTATTTGTTCCATCAAACAAAGATATTGCATCATCACCGTTAACATTTGGTGCAGCACCAGTTACTGTGTTAAGTGCATCGAAATCAGTCATAGACAAACCGAAGTAAGTTCTAAACTCATCGTCCTGACCTGTAACAATCACATAAGCGTACTCCCCTGCATTAAGCGTACCTAGAGACGATATATCAGTGGAATTTGTAAATCCAGTAGCACCATTATTGTGATTTCTGAGAGCGTAACCAGTGAGATCCGTAGTTGTTACGGCAAACAGTTCAACAAATTTAGGAGCTCCTCCACTAAGTGGACCATCAAACACCCCTTTAATTATCACCTGTGCATTCAGAGCACCTACAGCAAAAATTGCTGCGATAAAAAGTAAAATCTTTTTCATAAGAAAAACTTTAATGTTTATAAAAATTAGTTAAAAAAAGCATTTTTGATTATTGAAATAAGGTATTGTACTCAAGAAGCCCAGGCGCATAGCACTTCTGCTTCGTGTAAGTACACAACAATCAACCCAAAGCGAACAATCAGTCGCGCTATTTCAATAATAATGGAAAGTGTACTAGACGAACTCAATCAACAATAATTTGATCGAGCGAAATGGTAAGTACACTACAGTTTCAGACTTTATTTTTTTTGTAATCGGAATGGAATAAGCAAAGGGAGACAAATGTGTTGCTAGTCCTTTTTTGCTTACAATGTCAAATATAGAATAAGTTAATAAGATAAAAAAGTATGTTGAGTTAACTGTATGTTAAGTTTTGTTTATTTGTTTATTTGTTTAGGTGTTTATT
>CAYWKD010000037.1:33196-37209 GCA_964458705.1 uncultured Saprospiraceae bacterium
CTCTACTTTTAGAGGATTACTTTCAAAATATGAGCGGGATAGCGATAGGGGTTTAGCTCGACGTAATTGCTTTGGGCGTTCCAGTAGTAGGTTTCGCCTAGCAGCAATTCTTGAAGTTGTAGGGTTTCGTATGCTTGCAGTTGGAGCAGTGCTCTTGGCACTTCCACCATGCCGGATTGGGTGTTTTCTGCATCAAAATTGACGATGCACCAAATGATATTGCTGCGGTCTTCGCTGATTTTGATGTAGCTCATGAGCTGCTCATTGCCTGTTTCTGTGAAGTGGATATTGTAGGTGTCCTGCAAGGCGGCGTTGTTTTTGCGAATCTGATTGACTTTTGTGATCACATCGGTCATTCTATTCCGCAAAGACCAGTCATGCACCTTGATTTCGTACTTTTCGGAGTTGTAGTATTCTTCCTTGCCGTTGCCCATGGGCGTATTGTCCATAAATTCATAAGCCGGGCCGTACATTCCGTAATTGGAAGATAGCGTAGCCGCTAAGAGGAATCGCTTGACGAATTGGTTGGAGTTGGCGTTCATCATTTCATAAGCCAAGATGTCGGGCGTGTTAGGCCAGAAATTGGGTCGGAAGTATTCTCGAAGCGCTGTGGTGGTGAGTTCGGTTAAGTATTCCTCCATTTCCCTGCGGGTGTTGCGCCAGGTGAAGTAGGTGTAGGACTGCGTGTAACCGCCCTTTGCTAGCTGCGCCATTACTTTTGGTCGCGTAAAGGATTCGGATAAGAAGATGGCATCGGGATAGTCTTTTTGTATGGCTTGCGTGCACCACTCCCAGAAGCGAAAAGACTTGGTGTGTGGATTATCCACTCGGAATATTTTCACGCCTTGCTCCAGCCAGTAAGTGAAGACGCTTTTTAGTTCCTCCCAGAGATTTTTCCAGTCGCTGGTCTCAAAATTAATGGGGACAATATCTTGGTATTTCTTTGGAGGATTTTCGGCGTAGGCAATAGTGCCGTCTGGTCGCCAAACGAACCATTCTGGATGTGCCTTGATCCAAGGATGATCGGGAGCAGCCTGGAAGGCAATGTCCATTGCTACTTCGATGTTGTATTTCTCTGCTTCCTTGATGAAGTGCTTAAAGTCGTCCAAAGTTCCGAGTGCTGAATGGATGGCTTTGTGTCCACCTTCCTCGCTACCAATTGCCCAGCAAGAGCCCGGCTCGTTGGGGGCTGCCTGCACGGCATTGTTTTTTCCTTTTCGATTGACTTTTCCAATTGGATGAATGGGCGGAAAATAAATCACATCGAAGCCCAACTCTGCCACTCTTGGAATAAGGCGTTCTGCATCTTTGAATGTCCCGTGTTTGCCGACTTCCGCTGCCGTAGAGCGCGGGAAAAACTCATACCAAGCACTGAACAATTCTTTAGGTCTGCCGACTCGCACTCTGAGGTTTTTGGCATAAGTAGTAACATACCTTTTTAAGGGATAAAGCTCCACGAGTTGCTCAAAATCATCTGCTAGAACGGCTTGCACGGCTTGCTCATAGTTGGATTGATCTCTGAAAAGTTGGGTGTATTGGAGTAGTTGTTCGGCTATTGTGTTTGGATAGTTGTTGGCTGCTTCCTCTAGGAAGTTGGCACCGATGAGCAGTTCGACTTTCATATCCTGCCCCGCTGCCTGTTTTTTCTTAAAGCCCTGATACCAATTGAGGATTTGATCTACCCAGCCTTCAATTTTGTACTCGTAAAATCCTTCTTGCGCTACTCGAAATGTACCTTTCCATACATCGTTGGTTTCGTGGCGCATGAAGGTCTCTGCCCATTTTAGGTCACCCGTTCGTTTGTGTAGAATAGAGGCTCGGATGGCATCATGTCCATCGCCAAAGATATCCGCTTTGACCATTACTTTTTCGCCAGCTACTCGCTTGATATAAAATTTTCCATTATCAATTTCTGGCGACACATTTTCAATGATTACTCTATTCTGCATGGTACAAGTTATTCTTATCTGACAAAAATAGTAGAATAAAAGCGATATAATAATATTTGAGTGCTATAAAACTTGCCGCCTTTACAAATATTTAATCTTTAGGCTTCGTTAGTCAGAGTAGGTTTAATAATAAAAATTGCTTCTATTCGGTATAGCTACAAATATTTCTGACTTTTGGTGTTGTTTTAGTAAGGAAAGCAGCATATCATTCTTAATCAACTAGGTAGTTGTGGAGTTGTAAGGGCAGCACAAGCCATCAACTGGAGCTATCTAAATTATCAATAGATTCAAAATAGATGGACGAAATTAAAATACTTTGGGCAGACGACGAGATAGACTTGCTAAAGCCGCAGTTGTTATTTTTAAGAAAAAAAGGATACGAAGTAATTACTGTAACGAATGGTCATGATGCTTTGGAAGAGTGCGAAGAGAATAACGACATAGATGTGGTATTCTTGGATGAAAGTATGCCTGGTCTCACAGGGCTGGAAACGCTGGAGCAAATCAAAGCTAAAAACGCCCACCTGCCAGTGGTGATGATTACTAAGAACGAGGCGGAAGATGTGATGGAAGAAGCTATTGGTTCACAAATTACCGATTTCTTGATTAAGCCTGTTAATCCCAATCAAATACTACTGACGCTCAAGAAAATTATTGATAACAAGCGATTGGTGCGTGAAAAAACTTCCTTAAATTATCAACAGGAATTTCGCCAGATTCTTATGAATATCAATAGCGGCCTGGATTATGAAGAATGGGTGGAAACCTACAAAAAAGTCATTGGTTGGGAGTTGAAAATTGATGCTTCCAAGTCCACAGGTATGGTGGATATTCTTTCCATGCAGAAAAGTGAAGCTAATATTGCCTTTTCAAAATACATAGAAAAAAATTATATAGATTGGATTCAAGACAAGAAAGACGGTCCGCTGATGTCGCATAATTTAATGCGAAAGAAAATACTGCCTCATTTAAGCGAGGACGTACCGACGATTATGCTGCTGTTGGATAATCTACGCTACGATCAATGGAAGGTGCTTGAACCTATTTTTACTGATTTTTTTAGAGTGGAGGAAGAGGACTATTTTTACAGCATATTGCCCACTTCAACGCAGTACAGCCGAAATGCAATTTTTGCCGGCATGATGCCTTCCGAAATCGAACGCCACTACAAGGAGTGGTGGAAAAATGATAACGAAAAAGGAGGCAAGAATATGTACGAACACCAATTGTTGAAAGAGCAGATTGGTCGTTTGGTGAGAAAAGATATTCGTTTTGATTACGCTAAGGTGACCAACGTCAGTTATGCGAAGGAAGTCAACGATAACATTTTGAATTATCTGAATAATGACTTGACGGTGATTGTGTATAATTTTATTGATATGCTTTCACACGCTCGCACTGAAATGGAAGTACTAAAAGAACTAGCGAGCGATGAAACGGCCTATCGCTCTTTGACGCGCTCTTGGTTTTCCCACTCACCACTCTGGGAAGCCTTGCAGAAAGCAGCCGAACGAGGCATTCAACTTATTGTAACCACCGATCATGGAACCATCCGAGTAAATACTCCCTCGAGAGTAGTAGGAGATCGAGAAACTACAACGAACCTTCGCTACAAAGTTGGGCGAAACTTAAAGTACGAAAAGAGAGATGTGCTAGAAGTTCGCGACCCCAAAGGTGCTAAACTGCCACGGCCCAATGTGAGTTCTACGTTTATTTTTGCCAAAGAGGATAAGTTTTTCTTGTACCCCAACAATTACAATCACTACAATAATTTTTACAAAAATACTTTTCAGCATGGCGGCATTTCCCTCGAAGAGATTATTTGTCCAGTGATAAGAATGAGGTCAAAGTAAGTGATGCTTTTGATGAGTTTGGGCTTGTCTTGGCAGGTAAAAACCTGGCTTTTTTAGCGATGTGATAAATAGTTAGTGCTTTTCAATGCTGCATCATTGGTCAGTAGTTACGATATTTGTAACTCTAATTCAATAGATTTCATCGCAATGCGTGCAATTGTAGCAATAGGTTTGAGTTTTTTTTTGATGAACTGCACAGCGGATCGCCCTG
>CAYWKD010000038.1:0-37070 GCA_964458705.1 uncultured Saprospiraceae bacterium
ACTTGCCAGTAAGGGACTTTCACCCCCTAGCGTGTTGGGTTTTCCCAAATTTATTCCCTATTTTGGGAACGGTGTTCATTCAAGGCAAACATAGGCTATGATGTCCATGCTCCTAACGTCGCACGCCACATGGCCAAACCGTTATTCACGGGCTAAGAAAAACTGAACTAAAAATGAAAATTGAATTTAAAGAAGAACAAAAATTCACTCAAAGGTGGTTATGGCTGATTTTACTACCAATTGGATTTTTGCCAATTATCGGAATTTACAAACAGATTATTCTTGGAGAATCTTTTGGCAACAAACCAATGTCTAACATTGGACTTATCATATTTGCGATTTTTATATTTTCATTGTTCGGACTTTTTATTTTCATGAAACTGAAAACCGATATTGACAATGACAAAATAGAAATGAGTTTTTTCCCTTTTGTAAAAAAGACAACGAAATGGACTGACATTAAAAAAGTAGAAGTTGTAAATTATGGCTTTGTAGGCGGTTGGGGAATCAGGCTTTGGACAAAATACGGAACCGTATATAATATTAGGGGAAATAAGGGATTAGCAATTGAACTTCTGAATGGTAAGAAATACTTAATTGGAACTCAAAAAGAAACTGAAATGAAAAAAATCGTGAATAAAGCCATCACATAACATCGGCTGTAGCAAATGCGAGCTAGAGTGCTAATATGAAATTAATTACATTAAATCAACTTATCGGTAAGCGGACAGTATAGAAATCCCATGTTATACATAGTCGAGACCATTATTATCATAACTTTACACGATCAAAAGGTATATTTCGATGAAAAAAATAATTTGTTTTGCTGTTGTTGGTATTATCTTTTTACAATCAAAAGCTCAACACTCGGTAGCTAGACAATGGAATGAAGTACTACTAGAGGCTATCCGTAATGACTTTGCACGGCCAACCGTTCATGCTCGCAATCTATTTCATATCTCGATAGCTATGTACGACGCTTGGGCTGCTTATGACGATCAAGCAAGCCCTTATCTTTTAGGAAATCAGATAGGCGATTTTGTCTGCTTATTTGATGGCATTGCAACTGATGACTTTAAACAAAGTCGCCAAGAGGAAGCTATGAGCTATGCTACTTATAGACTGATCCAGCATCGCTTTCGACTTGCACCTAAGGCAGAAGACACTTTTCATCTTGCCGATTCACTTTTTATAGCACTCGGTTATGACCCGGCTTTTTCTTCAACGGATTATAGCAATAATAATCCTGCGGCATTGGGCAATTACATTGCCGAACAACTCATTCGGTTCGGACTACAAGATGGCTCAAATGAAGCAGAAGGCTATGCAAATCGTTTCTATCAAAGAGTGAATGGACCTTTAAATCCTAACGAATCTGGTAATCGTTACTTGTTTGATCCAAATCGCTGGCAGCCCTTGAGCTTGGATGTAGCGTTCGATCAAGCTGGCAATCCTATTCCCGCAGGAGCAATTCCATTTTTAAGTCCGGAATGGGGGCAGGTTATACCTTTTGCATTGACAAAAGATAATTTAACAATATACAATCGAAGAGGAGAAGAGTATTATGTTTATCACGATCCAGGAAATCCCTGTTTTATAAATGCTGAGATTGCTGATACAGCTAATGATGAGTACAAATGGAACTTTTCGCTGGTGTCCGTTTGGGCATCCCATTTGGACACTGCCGATCAGGTAATGTGGGATATCTCGCCCGCCTCTATTGGCAACTTAAAATTAGCAGACTACCCCACTACGCTCGCAGGACTTCACCACTTTTATGACTTCTTTGAAGGAGGTGATATAAGCTTGGGGCATCTGATTAATCCAATTACGAATGAGCCTTACAACCCTCAGATTGTACCTAGAGCTGACTATGCTAGAGTGCTAGCAGAATTTTGGGCAGATGGACCTGACTCTGAAACACCTCCTGGACACTGGTTTACCATTATGAACTATGTCAATGATCAAATAGCTTTAGAAAAACGATTCAATGGTCAGGGAGCAGTGCTTGATGATTTAGAGTGGGACGTAAAAGCCTATTTCATGTTGGGAGGAGCGATGCACGATGCCGCTATTTCAGCATGGGGAATTAAAGGCTGGTACGATTACATTCGACCTATTTCTGCTATCCGATATATGGGAAATAATGGGCAAAGCTCTGATAATTCCGATACGAAGTATTACCACCCAGCAGGTTTTCCTTTGATAGATGGCTATATTGAATTGATAAAAGAGGGGGATAGCCTAGCAGGAGTAAATAATGAGCATATTGGAAAAATAAAACTCTATACTTGGAGAGGACCAAGCTACATTAATAATCCTGAAACAGACAAGGCTGGCGTAGGTTGGATAAGAGCCGAAGATTGGTGGCCATATCAGCAACCTACTTTTGTAACGCCTCCGTTTGCAGGTTATGTCTCAGGGCACTCTACCTTTTCAAGAGCAGCAGCGGAAGTTCTGACCTCGCTTACTGGCGATGCTTATTTCCCGAATGGGATGGGCGTATTTGAAGTTAAGCAAAATGAATTTCTAGAATTTGAAGAAGGCCCAAGTGTAAATATGCAGTTGCAATGGGCAACTTACCGAGATGCTTCCGATCAGTGCAGTCTTTCTAGAATTTGGGGTGGCATCCATCCTCCAGTCGATGATATTCCTGGACGCCTCATTGGTGCAAAAGTAGGTATAGCAGCCTTTGAAAAAGCCTTACCCTACTTTAATCTTGAAACAGTCCATACCGAAGCATCTATTAAAGATGAACTTTCATTTTATCCTAATCCTGTTCGTACTCATGCAGCAGTTCAGTTAGATTCCCCCAGCAATAAACCTTTACAAATTAAAATATACGATTTATTAGGTAAAAAAGTCTATGAAAATTTAGCCTCTACAAAGGTTGTACCTGCACCATCAAATAGGGGAATCTATCTAATGGAAATCAAACAAGGTGATAGTAGCTGGGTGAAGCGGCTAGTGGTAGAGTGATGCAATAATCTACTATTGTTTGATTAGCATGCTTTTAACCAAAAAAATATTATTTTCACTCATGATACTCATGCTGCTATTTTCGACAAAAACCTAAGAATAAAATTCATGCAAAAGCTATACTACATTTTTAGTTTAGTGCTATTGATAGGATGCAAAGAACAAATCAACTCAATAGAAACAGATGTACTAGTCGTAGGAGAGGGTACTGGTGCTATTGCAGCAGCAATACAATCTGCTAGAAGTGGTGCTACAACAATTCTCATTACACCACTCCCATGGCTAGGAGGAATGCTTACCTCAGCGGGGGTAAGCGCCATCGACGGCAATCATCGATTACCCGCTGGACTCTGGGGAGAGTTTAGAGATTCATTACGAAAACACTATGGTGGAGCTGATTCACTTTCCACAGGTTGGGTAAGCAACACTATGTTTGAACCCTCTGTTGGTGAGTATTACTGGAAGCAGATGGCGAAAAGAGAAAAAAATCTAACCGTATTTTACAACACTACTTGGAACAGTGTAACTGCCGTTCGGCAGAAAAAATATAATTGGAAGTTAGCGTTTGAGTATCAAAGAGAGACAAAATATGCCACCGCAAAAATTTTAATAGATGGTACGGATTTGGGAGATATAGCTACTCTGGCAGGTGTTGACTATGACTTGGGCATGGATGGCCGTGAAAAAACAAAGGAAGAAATGGCACCCAAAGAAGCGAATGATATTATTCAAGATATTACATACGCTATTACGTTGAAGGATTTTGGTAAAGGCGAAGACCACACCATCGAAAAGCCTAAAGGATACAGTCCTTCTCAATTCTACTGTTCCTGTCAGACTAAGTGTGAAGATTCCAATACTGAGGCTCATCCTTGTGAAATGATGCTTAGCTATGGAAAGCTACCCAATAATAAATATATGATAAACTGGCCAATTAAAGGAAACGACTACTACAGCAATGTAATAGGCATGGATCAGCAGGAGCGAACTTTAGCTTACGAAAGTGCTAAAAATAAAAGTCTTCAATTCGTCTATTTTATTCAAAAAGAATTAGGATATAAGAATCTAGGTATCGCCAAAAACGAATATCCAAGTAAAGATGGACTACCACTGATGCCTTATCACAGAGAAGGAAGAAGAATTCATGGCTTGGTTCAATTAAATATCGACCACCTACTCCGACCGTATGATTTCAATATTTACCGAACAGGAATAGCCGTTGGTGACTATCCGATCGATCATCACCACTATGAACGCCCTGATGCCCCTAAAATTGATTTTCCAAAAGTTCCTTCTTTCAACGTCCCGATAGGCAGTCTTTTACCTAAAACGGTAGATCACTTAATTATAGCAGACAAGTCTATATCAGTAACTAATATCGTAAATGGAGCTACTCGACTACAGCCAGTTATCCTACAAATAGGACAGGTGGCAGGCTTACTAGCCGCTATGGCAACTAAGAAAAATATTAGCCCCAGAGCAGTTGATATCCGATCATTGCAAACAGCTTTATTGAAAACGAATGGCTATTTGTTGCCATTTATAGATGTAACACCTGACCATCCGCAGTTCACTAGTATTCAAAAGATTGGTGCAACAGGATTACTGAGAGGAACAGGTATTCCGTACCGGTGGGCAAATCAGACTTGGTTTTATCCAGATAGCATGATTACTTACAATCAATTGGCTGAAAACATGGCAGCATTTGATGCTGAAATCGCCATTGAACGAAAGGACAACTCAACGTTACTGACTATTGAATTGGCAATCAATACTTTGGATTTATGGTTGGATTCAGATAAAAGCATTGCTTTTGATCGTGCGTTACTCAGTAGTAAATCTTTAGAAGATATTTGGAGCGAACAATGGCACTTAGAAGATTACAACCCTGATCGCCCTATCAAAAGATTTGAATTAGCTACTTTACTTGACAAAGTTATTCAACCTTTTGAAAGAACTGTTGATTTCAATGGAAATATAATGAGTGGGCTGTAGCAATTTTTCAAGATTTCATATTCTTCTACTTCAAAAGCAACTGTAAACAAGCGATGTTACCAGTAATGTTCGCCTTGCAGCCTAACATCTCAGACTAAGGTTTTTCTACTTTTTCCAGTGGCACAAAATCAAGCGAAACAGAGTTGATGCAATATCTCAAACCTGTTGGTTCTGGTCCATCTTCAAAAACGTGTCCTAAGTGCCCATCACATCTGGCACACAGCACCTCTACCCTACTCCAGCCGTACTTATTATCTACTTTCTCAGCGATCACCTGCTCAGCGACTGGTTGATAATAACTCGGCCAACCTGTCCCAGATTTGTATTTGGTGTCAGAAGCAAACAATGGCAACTGACAGCCTCTACAAGTATAGACACCTTCGCCTTTGTGATTCCACAAGTCGCCTGTGAATGCTCGTTCCGTACCTGCTTCTCTCAGCACGTAATATTCCATTTTACTTAATTCGGCTTTCCATTCTTCTGATGTTTTCTCAACTTTCTCAATCACTCTTGGCACCTCTATCTCTATTTTAGTTTGGTTTTGTGCCACAACAGCTTTTGCAGTCTGGTTCTCTTCACTTACTTCTTGACAACTAGCCACTACAAAAAGACTTAATAACAAGACTAAAGAAAATATTTTACACATAAATTATTGATTTTAAAAAAGACGGATTCATTGTTTGTTTTGTCTATCTTGCTTACGACGAATGCGTGGCTGATTCCATTCTTCTTTTTGAGCGAATTCTACAATATTTTTCATCATTCCGACAATGCCTACAAACACGAGGTATCCAAAGGTAAGTACCAAATATATCCAACTGTAAGAGCCTGCCTCCCAAATGGACAAAGAAGAAAATAAGTAGGCTATCAAACCTGCTACTCCTGCTAAGCCGATGAAGCTAGTCAAGGACTGCCCCCAGTGTTTGCTACTGCTTTTTACTGCTAAAAATGAGATGCTATTAAACAAAGCGAACATGAGCATGAATGAAGCAGCACTCAGCCAAGGAAAACTAGGACTAAGTTCAACTAAATTACCAAAGTGTAGCAGTTTTGCTACGGCAGTAATCAAAAAGCTAGCAATCAAAAACATTCCAGCTTGTCTATAGGGGTTCATCAAAGGATGTGTGCTTATATCATTATTCATTATCATAGCTCTTTAAATAGCTCTAAGCTGTCATTTGTTCACTTTGAACTGTGCCAAAAAGATCATATTCACTTGCTCCCGTAATATTGACCATCGCAAAATCACCAATTCTCACATAATGATCCTTTGCATGCACTAGCACTTCATTATCCACTTCTGGCGAATCGCCTTCTGTCCTACCATAAAAGTATTCGCCTTCTTTTCGATCGAATAATACTTTTAAATTTTGACCAATTTTTGACTGATTATGCTGAAGTGAAATACCTGATTGTAGCTCCATTAGACGGTTAGCTCGTTCCATTTTCACCTCTGCTGGGATGTTGTCTTCTAGTACATGAGCTCGTGTATCTTCTTCATGCGAATATTGAAAAACGCCCACTCGCTCAAACTGCATAGCTTCAGTAAAGTCCAGTAAATCTTGAAATTCAGCCTCAGTTTCTCCAGGAAAACCAACTAACATAGTCGTCCTGAGTGTCAAATTAGGAATAATACTCCTAGCATGTTCAATCAAGTCAATCGTCTCTGCCTGAGTAATCTGGCGACGCATCCGCTCCAAAACTGCGTTGTTGGCATGTTGTAAAGGCATATCTAAGTAGTTGCAAATTTCTGGTCGTTCTGCCATCACCTCAAATATTTCTCTTGGAAACTTACTGGGATAAGCGTAATGCAATCGAATCCATTCAATTCCCTCCACATCAGCCAATGCGTGCAACAGTCTAGGTAATTCACGTTTTTTGTATAGATCTAAGCCGTAGTAAGTTAGCTCCTGCGCTATCAACATCAGTTCTTTTACTCCATTCCTGGCCAAATTCTTAGCTTCGAGTACCAATGTTTCAATAGGTCTAGAAACGTGTCTGCCACGCATTAGAGGAATAGCACAAAAAGAACAAGTACGATTGCAACCCTCTGATATTTTCAAGTAAGCATAGTGCATTGGAGTTGTTGTGATGCGCTCACCGATGAGTTCATGCTTATAGTCTGCATTCAATTTAGCCAACAAGCTAGGCAATTCAAGCGTACCGAAAAAAGCATCCACTTCTGGAATTTCTTTTATCAAATCGTCCTTGTATCGTTCTGATAGACAACCAGTAACATACAGCTTGTCAATTTCTCCATTGGATTTGCGCTCTGCATTTTCCAATATAGCATTTACGGATTCTTCTTTTGCTAAATCAATAAACCCACAAGTATTGATAATTACAATATTGGCATTCTCTTTTGACTCATGATGTACTTCATAATCATTTGCTTGCAACTGGGTTATCATGTTCTCAGAATCAACCAAATTCTTTGAACATCCCATTGTTATCACATTGACCTTATCCTTCCTTAACGTTCTTGTCTTCATATTTTCAAAATAGGTCTGCAAATGTAAGCAGGCAATAGCTAATTAAGTAATAGACAAAAAAGAGAATCGGTACCGCAAAGCATACGATACCGATTCTTTTCAGAATTCAACCTGAATTTATAAGTTATGTTCTCTAAAGATCGCTTCCACCTCTTCTGCCAGAGCTTGAACTTCTTGAGGAAGAACTGCGACTAGAGCTAGATGATCTTGATACAGAAGAACGAGAACTTCCAGAACTACGGCTGGGCGAATAACTTCTTGAGGAAGAACTGCGGCTAGGGCTATAACTTCTTGAAGAAGAACTCCTATTAGGAGAATAACTTCTACTAGTATTGCTTCTTGAACGTGAGTTATTGTAGCCACTACCACTACTTGATCTAGTTGTACTTCTTGTAGCAGAAGGTCTTGTTGATCTACTTGTACTCGGTCTTGCAGTTGATCTTGTACTATTTGATCTAGTATTCATATTTGAACGACTTCTTGTAGAAGGATTTGTAGAACGAGTTGTTGTTCTACTACTACCAGAAGGACGATAGTCTCTTGTTCTGTCAGTGCCATTTACACGACTTCTTGTAGCATTACGAGAATTAATACTGCTTCTATTTGTCGTTGTAGTACTTCTTGACGAACTGTAATTTCTTCCAGTCGAGTTTGGTGTTGAAACACTACCTGTTCTTCTCGAACCATAATAGCGATTAGTATTTGCTACACTATTTCCGTTTACACTATTAAAGTTATTAACGGTGTTGTAAGTAACTCCACCACCCCATGCTGGAGGGCAGTAATACGCTCCACCACCTGCGGCACCATAAAAGTTACCAAAACTTCCAAACCCTGCGCCACCCCAGGCGTAAGAACGTCGCCAAGGGTTATTAAAGCTATAGGGATTGTAGAAGCGATTACCAAATGGACTAAAACGATATGGATTGTAGAACCTATTCCAACGATTCCATCTTTGATAACGGTTGAATGAGTAAAAATCATCATAAATTAATACCGATACACCATTGCCGATGAACCTATTCGCATAGAAAGGATCGTAGTACGCCATATCTACATAAATCGGATCGAAGTAATCAAATCCATAATAAGGACGGTTGAAACGACGAATCCTCGATGTATAATAATAGGTATTGTCATCAAAATAGTCGTAAGTGGCATCATCGTAGCCGTTGTCATATTCTTCTTCATAATCATCGTATGAATCATTATTGTTATACGAATAATAAGAATTGTCATAATCAGTATCAGGATCGAAGTACATATCATCGTACTGTGCTGATATTATTCCTACACTAAATAGGAGGAGTAAACTTAATAAACTATACTTTTTCATTTCTAACATTTTTATTTCTTATAATTACCGATACGTTCTTTTCACGTTACAGCTACTAATTTACTAATTTTGAACTAGAAATACCGTTAAGGTAAACTTAAAGTGCATATTAACGCTGTTAAATATAATACAAATATACCTTAACTTTTGTTAAGAAATAGTACAAAAAACTGTAAAACAACATTTTGCAAAAATAAAGTTGATAATGGCAAAAGGAATTACTTCTAGAGGTGAAGACTATTCACAATGGTACATTGATATCGTAAAAAAAGCAAATCTAGCTGAAAATTCATCGGTGCGTGGCTGTATGGTCATTAAGCCTCACGGATTTTCAATATGGGAAAATATGAAAGCCCAACTAGATAAGATGTTCAAAGATACTGGTCATACTAACGCTTATTTCCCACTTTTCGTACCCAAAAGTCTTTTTGAGGCAGAAGAAAAAAATGCTGAAGGATTTGCAAAAGAATGCGCTATTGTAACACACTATCGCTTGAAGAGTGATCCTAATGAGAAAGGCAAACTGATTGTTGATCCAGAAGCGAAGTTAGAAGAAGAGCTAGTCGTTCGCCCAACTTCTGAAGCCATTATTTGGAGTACTTACAAAAATTGGATTCAGTCCTATCGCGATTTACCTTTACTAATCAACCAATGGGCAAATGTTGTACGTTGGGAAATGCGTACTCGTTTGTTCTTAAGGACAGCCGAATTTTTATGGCAAGAAGGACACACGGCTCATGCCAACAAGGAGGAAGCCATAGCTGAAGCGCAGCAAATGCAATCGGTTTATGCGGATTTTGCAGAGAACTGGATGGCAATGCCCGTCATTAAAGGTGTAAAAACAGAGCGCGAACGATTTGCAGGTGCAGATGATACTTACACCATTGAGGCATTAATGCAAGATGGCAAAGCCTTACAAGCTGGTACTTCCCACTTCTTAGGTCAGAATTTCGCAAAAGCTTTCGATGTGAAATTTATGACAGAAGCTAACAAAGAAGAATACGTTTGGGCGACTTCGTGGGGGGTTTCTACTCGATTGGTCGGCGGATTGATTATGACGCATTCAGACGATGAAGGGCTTATTGTACCGCCTAAACTGGCACCAACTCAGGTAGTCATTGTTCCTATTCCGAAACCTAATGCCGAAGTAAATGAATTAGCTGAAAAATACATGAAAGCACTACGAGACAAAGGTATCAGTGTAAAATATGATGATGACAAAAAGAAAAGGCCAGGATTCAAATTTGCAGAGCATGAACTGAATGGTATTCCCGTGAGAATTGGTATTGGAAAGCGTGATTTGGAAGAGGGTGTAGTAGAAATTGCACGTCGCGATACTAAAGAGAAAGAAAATATTCCTATAGATGGAGCGATCGCATATATTGAGAAATTACTAGTGGATATTCAAGATAATCTATTCAATAGAGCTAAAACATATCGAGACGAACACATCACTTCCGTCGATGATTTTGACACCTTCAAGGAAGTGCTAGAAGACAAAGGAGGGTTCATTACTGCTCACTGGGACGGCACATCTGAAACTGAGAACAAAATTAAAGAACTTACTAAAGCTACCATTCGCTGCATCCCTTTAGATGCAGAAAAGGAAAAAGGTAAGTGCATACTGACAGGAGAAGCATCAGATAAGCGAGTGTTGTTTGCGAAAGCCTACTAATTCCTGCTAGTTCTATTTAGTATAAGATAGATGGTAGTTTTGCATATATTTCATAAGGTTGGATCAAACAAGTGCTAAGATTGATTCAACCTTATGAAAAAATAGATCAGCATTTTTAGTTCAACTTCAACACATCCAGAAATGCTTTCTGTGGCACTTCTACTGAACCAACTTGCCGCATTTTCTTCTTACCTTTTTTCTGCTTTTCGAGTAATTTACGCTTACGAGTGATGTCACCACCATAACATTTTGCAGTTACATCTTTGCGAAGCGCAGAAATAGTTTCCCTAGCAATAACTTTAGCACCAACAGCGGCCTGAATAGCGATCATAAACTGCTGACGTGGTAACAATTCTTTGAGTCGCTTACAAATCTTTCGACCAAAAGCTACTGCTTTATCCTTGTGCACTAGAGCAGAAAGAGCATCTACTGATTCGTTGTTCAGTTTCATGTCTAGTTTAACTAACTCAGAGGCTCTGTAATCTAGCGGAGAATAATCAAAGGAAGCGTATCCTCTTGATATAGACTTTAAATGATCATAGAAGTCGAATACAATTTCAGCAAGTGGCAGCTCAAACGTTAGCTCTACTCGTTCCTGTGTGAGATAGGTTTGCTTTGTCAGTATGCCTCGCTTTTCCATACACAAGGTCATGATGCCTCCAATATATTCAGGCTTTGTAATGATTTGTGCAATGATGAATGGCTCTTCCACTCTGTCCATAAGAGTAGGTTCTGGCAAATCTGCTGGTGTGCGAACAGGAATCTCCTCTCCTTTTTTTGTATATGCAAAGTAAGACACATTAGGTATGGTCGTAATAACTTCCATGTCGAACTCTCTGGAAAGTCGCTCTTGTACAATTTCCAAATGCAACATCCCCAAGAATCCACAACGAAACCCAAAACCTAGTGCAATGGAAGTTTCTGGCTCAAATACTAATGACGCATCGTTCAATTGCAGTTTTTCTAAACTATCTCTAAGGTCTTCATAGTCATCATTGTCAATTGGGAAAATTCCCGCAAAAACCATTGGCTTCACATCCTCAAAACCTTGCACTGCTTTACCCGGTTCCTTAGCTAAAGTGATTGTATCTCCAACTTTAATTTCTTTAGACTCTTTGACACCTGTGATAATATAGCCCACATTTCCAGCTTTCAACTGCTTCTGTGGTGATAAATCCATCTTCAATACTCCGATTTCATCTGCGTGATATCTACCTTTCGCATTAACAAAAAGCACCTCGTCACCTTTATTGATGATGCCATTCATGATTCTAAAGTAAGCAATCACACCCCTGAATGGATTAAATACAGAGTCAAAAATCATTGCTTGAAGTGGTGCCTTCTCATCTCCTGTTGGAGCGGGAATACGATCAACTGCCGCTGCTAATATTTCTGGTACTCCTCGTCCTGTTTTTCCACTTGCTAGTATAATTTCTTCTAATTCACAGCCAATCAGATCAATTATTTGGTCAGAAACTTCTTCTACCATGGCACTTTCCATATCCACTTTATTGAGAATAGGAATAATCTCAAGGTCATTTTCTATTGCTAGATAGAGATTAGAAATGGTTTGTGCCTGAATACCCTGCGAAGCATCTACAAGCAGTAGAGCTCCTTCGCAGGCTGCTATGGAACGAGATACTTCATAAGAGAAATCGACATGACCAGGCGTGTCAATTAAATTAAAAATATAAGTTTCACCATCTGTATGGTTATAAGTCAGTTGGATAGCATGACTTTTAATCGTGATGCCTCGTTCACGCTCTAAATCCATATCATCCAATGCTTGATCTTGCATCTTTCTTTCTGAGATCGTTTGTGTAAATTCTAATAAACGATCTGATAAAGTGCTTTTTCCATGATCTATGTGTGCAATCACACAAAAATTTCTGATATTCTCTTGCTTCATATTTACAAATATAATTCAATTCAGTATGTTATCTAGTTTTATTTTATCACAATATTATCATAAACACTATTGAACAAAAAAAGAAAAGCTTTTTTATAAAAACCTGACTATTCACGTATTTTCCTCGTATATCAAAAAAGCTATAGTAGCGCATTTTCAGCCGACTGTTAGACCTAAATCATACCGTTTATCTCGATTAGCCAAGAATCTGAGCCCCCGCACAGTTGTGAATCTTCATAATTTACCTACGGCAGATGAATTCTATTTTGTTTACAGAAAAAACAAATTTGCAACTTTTAGCTACTCACATTCTTTTTATAAGAAAACCATCTTTTACTTTATGGAAAACCATAAATTTGAAATAAAGTTAGTTTTATTGTAACATTAACATCAATATAACTGAATCTATGAATTATTACGCAGCCAAAGCATACATATTAGATCGTTTGAAACATCAACTGAATGATAGTTTCACTTATCATAGTTTTTCACATACTTTAGATGTACTAAGCATCACAGAAAGGCTTTGTTCACTTGAGCAAATTCCGATCTACGAAACAGTGCTGCTAAAAACGGCTGCTCTTTTTCACGATTCAGGTTTCTTGATTGACAACAAAAATCATGAAGAATTAGGCTGTGGCATCGTCAAAGAAGTATTGCCCAAATACGATTATACCGTAAAAGAAATTGATGCGATAAGTGGGATGATAATGGCAACTAAAATACCACAATCCCCTCAAAATGAACTCGAAGCAATTATCTGTGATGCTGATTTAGACTACTTAGGGCGAAGTGATTTTTACACCATTGGGAACACACTGTTTGAAGAACTAAAGACTTATCATGTGCTTTCTACTAAAACGGAATGGAATAAATTGCAGGTGAAGTTCTTAAGTGCACATCAATTTTTCACTACAACCAACCAAGTTCGCCGAGAACCTCAAAAGCAAAAATATTTACAAGAGCTAAAGCGTTGGCTTGAAGTTCATGAAGTAGTGAAATAAACATCCAAGGCTCTCCTACTTTGTGCCTGACAATAGTTGATCAAAGCATAATAACTTTTACGTCTTTCTACTGTCCTCTAATAATTTCTACAGGATCAATATGCTGTGCTTTTCTTGCTGGAAAATAGCCTGCAAAGAAAGTAGCCACTAGCGCAAAAGTCACCCCAATTAGATAAAATTCAAGATTAAAATTAACAGGAAAAGTCTTAACCGTTGGTAAGGCTTCTGTTTCGAAGGGAGTTATGCTAATAGCATACGATAGTCCAAACCCAATCAATAGCCCGAGTACACCACCAAACAGTCCAATTAGCATAGCTTGACTAATAAAAATCCAGCGCACATCACTACCTGTGAAGCCCGTCGCTTTTAGGATAGCGATATCGTTCATTTTTTCATAGATTAACATATTTAAAATATTGTAAATGCCAAAGCCTGCTACTAACAATAAGGTGAGAGAAACTGCATAAGTTATCATATTTCTGATGGTAGTGCCAGTTTCAAATTGAGCGTTAGCGGCATTAATATCAACAGCAGTTACATTGAACTGCTGACCGAACAACTTAGCGAGCGGCACTGCTTCCTCAATATCGTGTAATTTAATATTAATATCTGTGATATAGCTGCTTCCTTTCGCCATCAGTGTCTGAGCAGTTTTTATATTGACATAGCTCTGCACATTATCAATTTCCGCCAATCCGCTCTGATAAAGACCTACTATTTTAAGATTAAAAATATCGCCTCTTGATGTTGCCAGTTGCACTCTATCCCCTACTTTGACGGACATCTTTTTGGCTGCTCCTGCTCCCATTATGATACCATTACTATTGCTAGCTAAGTCTTGAAGCTCACCTTCAATGATATAATTACTTAAATTAAACAAACGATTTTCTTCCAATGGATTAATACCATTTATTATACCATTCAATTCGATTGCACCTGAAATATAAAATGCCTGTGCTTTCACCTGTGGCACAGCTCCCAAAATAGCTGGATGATTATTAAAGTATTCAAGTAGAGGCAAGGCGCTTCGGATTTCTACTTTTGATTGCTGTGGTTTTATGGAATGTACTACTTTCAGTGCATTATCAGCGTTTTGATATAGGTCAATAGGCTGCTGCTCAGTAGGTTTTATTTCGTTGTAAAGGTGAATGTGCGGTGTCCTATCCAAAATGAGACCATCCAACATTTTATTCAGACCTGTCATAAAACTCATCAAAGTAATAAAAGCGCCAATACCAAAGGTAACACCAAGCGCAGCAACAGCCGTTTGCTTGACTTTAGAAAAAAGGTGGGTCTTTGCAATATTGAGTATCAATGCAAAATTCATAATTGTTCGGGTTTAAATAAAACAGTAGCTGTGTCGATCGGCGAAAGAATCTCAACTCGATCTAAACTACGAAGTCCAGTTTTTACAGCTATTTCACCATCTGGGGTTAGCACTTTGCTGCCTTCCATTAGGTAAGCTAGAGGAATCACTAAGGCTTGCTTTTTTTCTTTAGTTACTATGTTTGCTTCTCCTGAAAGCCCCATGTAAAGTTGACTTGGAGATTCAATAAATTCACTTTCTACTAAAAAAGTTTGGGTACGTGTATCCATCTTGGGTGCAATTTTAGTGATTTTGGCTTCAAAGACTTGATCGGGATAGGCTTCTAGCGTTATTAATGTTTTCTGTCCCAGACTAATTCGAGCAATATCTTGTTCATCCACTAATAACTCCACGATGAAGGCATCCTCACTACCGATGATGGCTAGAGGCTCCTGAGGTAGCACTGACTCTCCCACTTCTTTTTTCACTTCATAGACTATCCCCAATAGCTTACTTTCTACAATAAAGTCATCATTACTAGCCTGTGCCTTATTAATCTGATTTTTAGATATTTTCAACTGATTGGCCAAGTCTGTTTGAATGCGCTGATATTGATTGTTTAGGGCTTTGATCTCACGCTGTGCAACTTGATAAGCTAGTTCTCTACTTTCTAGGGCGTTCTCTGTGCCAATATCCTGATCCCACAAGCGTTTTTGTTTAAAGTACATCATAGAATCATTTTCCAACTTGAGCCGAGCAATTTCAATTTGCTTTTCAAGTTCTCGCAGCACCGTTGCTCTACCATCATACTGTGCCTTTGTCAGATCATAATTCAATTGAGCATTTTCTACATTGAGCCGACTGCTAGTATTTTTAATTTTAAATAGTGTTGTTCCTTCTTTCACTTGATCGCCTTCTTGTATCATTTTTGCCTCAATAATGCCTCCTACGGCTGAATAAACCGTGTAAACATTAACAGGCTTAATGTTAGCAGAAGCATATACTGCCTCCAATATAGGTGCTAAAGTTGGTTTAATTTGCTCTGGTTCAGTTTGACAGGCAATTGCGATGAATACTATAATCGAAAAAAATAGTCGTCTCATATTTTAGTTTGTAAATCTTCACCACAAATATGAAAACAAAAATGCGCAAAAACACTGAGTTATATCAGCAACATAGCTGTAAATCACTTGCTATTTGGATTGAGTACTAAAGGCTGTTACTGCTTTCCGCACGCTACCATGCTGCAACAGTAAGGCTTTGGCAGCATCATAATCTAAATTTACTTCTCCCATCAACATTTTTACTCCTCTATCGACTAGCTTATTGTTGGAGAGCTGCATATCTACCATTTTATTATCCTTTACTCTACCCAATTGAATCATGACACTGGTACTTATCATATTCAGCACCAATTTTTGCGCTGTTCCCGACTTCATTCTTGTACTACCCGTTACAAATTCAGGACCGACAATCACTTCAATTGGATAGTCCGATTGGGCTGCTACAGGTGATTCAGGATTGCAGACAATACAAGCGGTTACAATATTACTCGCTCGACAGTTTCTCAAGCCATGTACGACGTAAGGCGTTGTGCCAGAAGCTGCTATTCCAATCACTACATCATCATCATTAATTGAGTATTCTTTTAAATCATTCCATGCCAAGTGCTCGCTATCTTCTGCAAACTCTTTTGCATTTCTGATAGCTGCATCACCACCCGCCATCAAGCCAATTACCCAATCGTGAGGTACACCAAAAGTGGGCGGACATTCCGAAGCATCCACGATGCCTAACCGTCCACTTGTGCCAGCACCAATGTAGAACAGTCGTCCACCTTCCTTCATTTTTGTTACAATCACTTTTACTAGTGGCTCTATCTTAGGAATGACTTTTTCTACTGCCTGAGGTACTGTTTGATCTTCCCGATTGATATTCGTCAGTAAGTCTCGAATACTCATTTTTTCTAAGTGCCGATAATTGGACGGTTGTTCTGTTACTCTTTGCACGGTTTTAGCTGATTTATTGTAAAAAACGATGAATGTGTTAAACTCATTTTCCTGATAACGAAAGCAAGTCAAAGGATTATAAATAGTTAAAGTACGATATACGCACTTCAAAAATATATCGGAAATAGAAAGACTCGCTCTTCGTGACTTCTTTTTCTAAACTAGTCTCAAATATAAAACAATAATCGAATGCTCACTAAGAAAGTAATACTCACTGGTGGTTTTGGAGTTGGCAAGTCTTCTTTATTTGAACGGTTCATCAATGATACTTTTAGTGATAAATACTTAACCACTGTTGGAGTAAAGGTAGATTCTAAAGTAGTAGAAACTTCTAATGGTTGCATCAAATTGATGGTCTGGGATATAGCAGGAGAGGTTGCTCAGGAAAAAGTGCCCGAGACTTACTGGTTGGGGACAAGTGGCGTGATTTATGTTTCTGACTTAACTAGATCGAAGACACTGAAAAATATGGAATCTGACATTTCACTAATAAAAGCAGTACTCCCAGATATCGTGTTAAAAATAGTTGCCAATAAAAGCGATTTGGTGGAGCAGGAGCATATTGATAAAGTGTGTCAAACCTACCCTGTAAATATAATAACGAGTGCAAAAACTGGCGAGAATGTTAAAAGTCTCTTCGAGGGAATTGCTCAGTCTTTAATCTAGTGTAGTTTGAATCCAATCTGTCAATTTGCCAGTTCTGCCAATACTATACCTTCCGCTTTCATCTTTCACAATTGTAGCGCATTCGATAAGTGGATCATGCTCAAAGATCAAAATAGTTTGCTCTTGAACTGCTGCTTCCAACAAGCGTCTTTTCTCTTTCAACGTCTCTAGCGGTCGAATATCGTAACTCATCACGTAAGGCATCCGAATGTGATAAGAAGAAGGCATCAAATCAGCACAATAAATGAATGTTTGTTCAGGTGTTTTAATTTTAACGGTCGCCATTGCCTCTGTATGACCATAAACGTATTGAAGCGAAATACCAGCTAGCCAAGGCAGCTCATTTTTTTGTGCATCCAAAAACCTAAGCACTCCCGCTTGTTGAAGCGGCACAAAATTATCTTTCAAAAAGGAGGCTTTCTCTTTAGCATTTGGATGACAAGCCCAATCGTAATGTAGTTTATTCGTCCAATAAGTAGCATTGGGAAAGGTCGGCTTTAGGTTGCCGTTATTATCCAGAAAAGTAGCACCGCCTGCGTGGTCAAAATGCAGATGTGTCAATAAAACATCTGTAATTGCTTCTGATGCAACTCCTCTTTCTTGTAAGGATGCCAGCAACTTGGAAGGAGTGGGTTCAAAGAATTGCTTAAACTTTTGGTCTTGTTTATCCCCAATACCTGTGTCTATTAATATTTTTCGATCTTGATGTTCAATCAATAAACAACGCATTGCCCATGTGCATTTATTAGATTCGTCTGGCGGATTCATTCGCTTCCAAAGCGTTTTAGGAACAATGCCGAACATTGCACCTCCGTCTAATTTGAAGAAACCTGTATCAATAATTGAAATCTTCATGCACCCAATTTAGTATTTGAAGTAACCATCCAACTAGAAATTAGAATTGGTGGGTTCAAGACCAACCTTATTCCGTTTTTATCATCTTTTCAACGACTTGCTGCTCGTTCAAATTTATTAAAATATAGTAAACACCATTTGGCAAGCTGGAGCAATCTATTTTCAATTGGTTGCTATTAGCAGTGGTCTGCTGAACAATTTCACCTAGCATATCTATTACTTGTACTTGCATAAGAGTAGCATCATTGGTCTGAATAGTAACAAAATCACTAGCAGGATTAGGATAGAGAATAATATCCAATATATCGCTCACTCGTTTTGTACTAGTCGTCATTTCATCTAACACAACAACCTCTAGTGCTTCTGAATTGACACAGCCATTTTGATCCTCTAGCGTCAGCACTACTTGGTAAGTTCCTTCATTTTGATAAGTATGAATAGGATTATTTTCTGTGCTAGTACTGCCATCTCCGAAATGCCAAGTTAGTTTTTGGACATTTGCATTCTCTTGTTTAAACTCAAAAGTTGCACCATCTTGCAAGGTCAGTGTATCCGCAGAAGCACTAATGAAAACAGGGCTAGCCGTTTGATTAACATTAATATTAATCGGCACGGCTGTTCTACCGCAGCCATGACTAGTACTAACCTCCCAATCGTAAAAAAATAGGTAGCGAATAGAAAATGGAGCTATTGAAGAACGCGTAATTCTTAGAACTTCATCAACTTCGTAGGGATACCTAGCTCCTGAATTACTATGATATAATGCTTTTCCACTAGTTAGCGCCAACTCATAGCCTTCTCCAATTGGCACATCAAATAGCAACTGAACTCGCTGCTCGCCAGTATCTAAGCGTACTATTTTCTGCTGCATTGTATTGCCGTCGGCATCTAGCAGTTTTATAAATCTTCCTCCTGCCTCTTCGGCATATACTTTTACAGAAACCAGTTTGAACGGCTTGATAGCATCAAATTTTAACCCTCCTTTATTCAAGTTAATATCGATATTTTCCGATTCTTCTATACTTGCTTTCCCTGTAAAATAAGTAGTAGCAATATCAGCGTACAATACATCAGATACATTTAGTTCATCCGTTAGGAAAGGATTCCCTTCTCCTACTTTAAGTCCACCTTTGAGAGAAGTGTACCATTCTATTTTTTGGTTTTCAGCTAGAGGTCTTTCGCTTTCTAATAGAACTTTTGCATCTCTACAAATAGTATTTGAATAGGCATTATTGATTCGAGCGTCAATATCTTCGAGGTTCAGCACTTCAAAGGTGTGGCGCATGATATTGTTGCGTGTGCGTTCATCCGTTTGATTATTTGGATTTTCAATTTCAACGATGAGTTCATACTTGCCAGCCGATAAATTCTCCAAAATAGGCAATTCTACACTAGTGATGCAATCTACGCATAAGTTACCCGCCCACTCTAGCGTTTGAACGTTTGAAGAATTGTTAGTTAAATAGTATTTGATAGCTAAGCTAGTGAGATTGTTTGTTGTGGCATTTTCAAAATCTACTGATACTTCCACACCTCCTCTACACAGCACAGACTTCTCGGTTGCAACATCTAGCAGCACTACATCGTTAGTAGCAGCGACAGGCGGTATAGGAGCATTACCCTCGTTGAGGAGGTACTCATAAGCAGCAAATACATCAATCAAGCCATTGCCATAATCGTTATCTTCACCTACTTCGCCTAAATCTCTAGCAGAATAATACAAGGCTAATTTCAAGTCCTCCCCACTTAAATATGGGAAAGCCTCTTTTAGTAGCAAGATCGCTCCTGCCACATGTGGCGCAGCTTGGGAAGTGCCACCTTGTAAGCTATACTCATTACCTTCGCCTGCCGAACGAATAAATCCGTCTGACTGTCCTGGTGCAACTACTTCAGGTTTGATTTCCAAAGCTCCAAGACCTGAGCAAGAAGTAGGTCCTCTACTTGAAAAATCTGAAATAATTTCATTTTGACTGTCAATACTCCCAACAGCAAAGGCATTCACAATAGACATATTCAAGCTGGCAGGACTTCCTGTGGTGCGCGTATCGGGTCCAGAGTTGCCAGTTGCCCAAACAACTGCAACACCCGCAGCTTCCAATGCTAGCAAAGTATTGCGATAAGACTGATTACAAGTGCTTTGCTCTGTCCCCCAAGAATTATTGATAACATCAGGAATATCGGTGCTTGTGTTAGCATTGCCATCTGGATTGAGTGCCCATTGAAGATGAGCTAGTGGATCAAACGTTCCAAAGCCATACTGCCCCAAGTCGCAATCTTCAAATTTAAGAGGGCTTCCCAGCCACTCCGCATTGGGCGCAACGCCAATAGTATCATTTATTGCTCGATCAATTCCGACTGCTATTCCTGTAACATGTGTGCCATGAAAAAAACCGCAATCATCTGGTCTATTTGTACCTGTCCATGCGAGGGCTGTTCCCATATTATTGCCAAGGAAGTTGGTCTTCAATGCCGGATGATCTCCATTTTGACCACTATCTATGACCAAGATCGTTTGACCGTAGCCCGTGTAGCCTAACCGCCAGAGTTTGTGTGCATTAATTGCTCGAAGTCCCGGTTCTGAATTTTCAGGAGCTAAAGATGCTGCAATTGGTGGGTTTGCATCAAATAATATCATTTTAGGTATGGACTCAATGGATTCAACGGACGCCCACTTACTAATCGTCCTAATTGCCTCAACTTTTGCGCTTATGGCAATAGCATTGGTAATCCAATAAGGCTGAATGCGTTGAACATCTAATAATTTTGACAAATCGCTTAGCAAAGTTGGCTGTGTTTCATTTGCCTTTGCTTGCAAAACTTGAAGCACTTCTTTTGCTCTTTCTTCTATTGATAAATTAGCTTTTTTCATGTTTTGATGAAGTGCTGCAACATCTACTTGATCCTCTAGAAGAATATAAACTTTGTGCCAATTATCAGGAGCGTTTTGCATTTCTTTGAGTAATGCGGACTCAATTTTGTTTGTTTGTGCCTGTGATGCAAATGTTAGCACCAGCAACAATAAGCTACATAAGTAGCGAGCGTCAAAAATGTACATCGGTTTTAATTTTATTCGACTTAACCTATGGATTTGATAGTAGTAAGACTACTGACTAACAATATTAACGATTACATTGGACTTATTATGTTATTTGGTAACAATAAATGATCACAACAAAGTTACTATTGCCGCTTACCAATTTGGAAATTAATAAAAATATTGAGGAAATAAGGTCGGTTGGTTAGGTTATCAAACCTAGCTTCTTCTATCATAATTGGTACAGGTTGTAAAAAGAAATCTAGCATGACCCCTACATCAATAGCTTTCACAAATTGATCGTAAGCTCCAAAACCTAGATGTAATGCCCCCATCAAATTACCACCAACAACAATAGAAGTATTTTCCCAGCCCTTTGTCAAGCCAGAATATCCAATTATTTTTTCCTTATCCAAGAAGTCATCAGCAGTGTCATCTGTGTAGCGAATGCTACGCGTTTGGAAGCCGATAAACTGAGAACCAATTTCTATTGGACTGATTTCAAGGTAGTAAGGCTTTAAAAAACCCAATGTAGGCCCAACTCTGTAACTCACTCCAACTGCTACGCCTTTCTGACTAGCTTTTTCAGTAAAGTATCGCTTTTCACCAATACCTGCCTTGATTTGATAAAAACTATTTTGTTTACCAAAAATAAAAGAACGAGTTCCTAAATTATTTCCACTAGTTCTGAACTCTTTAGTATGTTTTAATTCACCTAATCCAACATAGTAGTAGCGCGTCAAGTAGTATGTTTTTAAATTGCCCCAAGTTGCACCGAAGCCCCAGCCATTGGTCTGCAATCGAAATTCAGTAGCAAATTCTTTATCGTAAACTATCCCTCTATTTTCATTGGATAGCTTGCGCGGCTGAAAAGTTACCTGAGCAGCGGCTAGTGAGAAAAAGAATAGACTAATTATGGTAAAGATGATATATTTCATGTGTAGGACTTTGGAAATTTTAGGAGAAATATACTCCTTTAATTTAAAATAACTAACCTTTTGTGTGGATAGTTTTGAAAAAATAGAAATTTGTGTGAATATGTTAGGAAAATGACGAAATTTACACTGAGTATAAAAGGTGGTATTAATACTCAAACAACTTCGTACATTGTTTTTCGTTGTAAACTTTAGGATTTTAAGACGCATAAAATAGACAATTCATACACTATGATTACAAAACTCAGAGTAGCGCTACTAGGATTAGTGTTAGTAACGATAGGATATTCAATGGAAGGGCAGGAATTGGAAGTGCTAGAACTAAGAGCATATATTCTTGAGGATGATATTCCTCAATACATGCCAGTTGATTGCCCCATTGTAAATGAGCAAGTTCAGGATGATGTTACGGCTTTAGGAATATTAAATACAGTTACCTACGAGCTTATACACTTTTATGGCACAGAAAACCTAGCCGGCTCAGAGGGTTATCAAGATAATAATATTGTTGATTGGGAGATCATTTATGGGAATGGTAGCTTTGAAGTATTAATGAAAACAAAAGCATTGAGATTGGGACAGAAGCTGTATAGCTTCATGGAAGCTCAGCAATCACAATCATGCCTAGATTGGAGCTTAGTAATCAGCAATGAAGAAATCCTTGTTTTAAATGAAAACAATACTAACCAGAATACAGAAGTCGAAACCTATGATTTCAATAGAACTTATGAACGTTATGATCCTTATGCGGAAGAGTACAGCGTTCCAACCATACGCACAAACAACTATGAAGAATCCATTATTTACGACCCTGTAATGACTCCCGAAGAAGCATCTGAAAGTACTCCTAGCGCTATTATTTATGATCCAACAAGGCAGAATGAAATCCTAGAAGAACAACCAATTGCTACAACAACTACCCAGCAATATAATTTTTCAGCTATGATGCCCAATCCGTCCGATCAGCTCAATCTGCCAACTGATTTTTTCAAGTCGCTACAATCATTAGGAGATGTAGAGCGAGTAATCTCAAATGCCCTGTCTCAAAAAGGTTACACCAACAAGGGATATTTTGAGTTTGATAATGGATTTATGATTGCTACTCAGTTAGAACATTTCAACTCTAATGGCACTTCAAAAAGAGGGCAGTATCGCTACCCTTCAAGAGTAACATTTAATCAAAGTCTATCTTTTCAGAATTATTTGAATACATTGTATTTACCGGAATCAGGAAAATTTAGAATGTTTGTTTTTTATGTAGAAGGCGTACCACAACAAACCTACGAGGATTTCAATGAAATAGACTATAGCCTTTCTAATAATAGTCAAGTTAAAGATAGCAGAGTGGACAGAATATCAAGTCAACTCATTAATAAACCTTACCGACATAAGAATAGCTACGATTCAAATATAACGGTGATGGTTTATGAGTGCCAAACTCGTGCTAATGAACGTCGTCCAACTTTGCTCGAAGTCAGTTCTATCAGTGCAAAAGATCATCTCACTCGCTCAGGTCTTTGGGAATCGTTCAATCAACTTTAACGTTACTGCGTTCAGCAAAAAAAGATAAGAACTTGAGACGTATAGATAGAAACCAGCAATTTAAAACAATAGGACTGCTTGCAGGCCCCACAGCTTTTTACATCATATTAAAGTATTTTCATCCAACTGGCTTGACAGAAGAAGCCAATGCCATTCTTGCTTCCACCATCTGGATCGCTATCTGGTGGATCAGCGAAGCTATTCCTATTGCCGTTACTGCTTTATTACCAATTGTTCTATTTCCGCTCACTGGTGGACTTGATCTTCAAAGTACCACTGCTTCTTTTGGACATCGCTACCTATTTTTATACATGGGTGGCTTCATGCTAGCTATTGCTATCGAAAAGTGGAATTTACACAAACGCATCGCCTTGTATATTATCAATGGAATAGGCACCAGCTTGAAATTCATTATACTCGGTTTCATGATTGCAACTGCTTTTATGTCTATGTGGATTTCAAACACAGCCACCTCCGTCATGATGCTGCCCATCGGACTTGCTATCGTTAGTCAATTGAAAGATGACCCTACAACAGTAATTGATGAAAAGGACGAATTTGGAAAAGCCTTGATGCTAGCTATTGCTTACAGTGCTTCGATTGGTGGTATGGCTACATTGATAGGAACGCCACCCAACTTAGTACTAGCAGGCGTAGTGAAAGAATACTACGGCATCGAAATCTCTTTTGCTCAGTGGATGCTATTTGGGTTACCCATATCCATAATACTTTTATTCATCAGTTGGTATTACATTGCCAATATTGCCTTTTATTATAGTACTAGTGAATTTCCTGGCGGGCGAACTGAAATCAAAAAACAACTCCTGCGTCTTGGAAATATTTCTTACGAAGAAAAAGTGATTTTAGCCGTATTTATAATTACAGCTTTGGGCTGGATTACTAGAAAGTATTTATTACAACCTTTTGTGCCAGCAATAGACGATACCATTATTGCAATGATAGCTGGAATCACTGTGTTCCTACTTCCTGCCAAGGAAAAGGGGAAGAAAATACTTAATTGGGAAGAAGCAGTAAAACTCCCATGGGGCATTATTCTGCTTTTTGGTGGGGGCATGGCACTCGCAGAGGGCTTTAAAGTTAGTGGTTTAGCAGAGTGGATTGGTGGTCAAATGAGTGAGATTGACGGATTGCCACTACTACTTATTGTCCTTATTATTGTGGCAATAGTTAACTTTTTGACAGAAATAACATCCAATCTAGCTACTGCTTCCATGCTCTTGCCTATACTAGCGCAGATGGCAGTTTCTATGAATATTCATCCTTACACGCTCATGGTGGCAGCTACCGTAGCAGCTTCTTGTGCTTTCATGTTGCCAGTTGCGACTCCTCCAAATGCAGTTGTTTTCGGCTCGGGCTACTTAAGCATACCTGATATGGTACAAAAAGGATTTCGGATGAACCTTATTTCTATCTTTCTGCTCACAGCGTTTGTGTACTTAGTATTGCCACTACTTTGGGGCTTTTCAATGGGTGAATTTCCTGCTGGCTGGCAGAAGTAAAAGATTAAAAAATTAATTTTGAAGTTGTCAGAAGATTTTTTTGGAAGAGATGTTGTAATAGTGGCAAAAGATTTATTGGGTAAGTTGCTCGTTTCAAATGTAGAAAGCAAGCGAACGTCGGGAATTATTGTAGAAACAGAAGCCTACAAAGGTCCGGAAGATAAGGCATGTCATGCTTACAACAATCTCTATACAGAAAGAACTAAGATCATGTACCAAAAAGGAGGTACTGCTTACATAACGCTTTGTTACGGTATTCATCATTTATTCAATGTTGTTACTAGTTTAGAAGGAGCGCCACAAGCTGTTCTGATTCGAGCCATTGAACCTATTGAGAATATTGATCTCATGCTGCAGCGAAGAGGCATGAATCACCTATCAACTAGACTAACCGCAGGTCCTGGCGTATTGACGAAAGCCTTAGCCATCACAACGGATTATCATGGATTGAACACTTTATCTGATAATAGCCCAATTTGGTTTGAAACAAGCTCTAATGATAGCTTTAACATAGTTTCTAGTCCGAGAGTAGGCATTGATTATGCTGAGGAATGGCGCAGTCAACCTTGGCGATTCCGCATTGCAAACAGCAAATGGACAAGCCCAGCTAAGACTTGAGAAACAGATTGGGTAGATGTTGTCAATCATCATTTAGTGTATGTTGCTTTCCCCCTTTTAATTTTTTCGTTTGCTGTAAAGTTTTTTGCGTTGTTTTTTACGACGTTTTTGTGCCTTTTTGACATTAATTGAGCCTTTTTCTGAAAATAAACTCGATTTACCTCTACGAGAAGGCAATTCTCCTTTTCGATTTACTTTTACTGTTGCGTTCTCATTTACTGGACATCCAGACTTAGGACTGCAGGCTATAAAAAATAAAGAAAAAATTACATATGTAATTAATTTGATGATTAATTCTACTCTTTTTGAGTTCATTTTGATAATTTTTATTCAGTTCTCGAAAAAAAAGTTTAAAAAGTCTTTAGAAATAAGAGTTTTTAAAGACCTACGTGTTGTAATTTAAGTTGATATTATTTACATTTGTCAATGATCTGTTAATTAAAATATTTATTCAAATGAACAAAGGAGATTTAGTAAATAAAATTGCTGAGGAAACTAGCTTATCCAAGGCACAATCAGGCGAAGCTTTAAACGCTGTACTTGATAGCATTTCAGATGCACTAGAAGCTGGTGATAAGGTAACACTCATAGGCTTTGGAACGTTTTCTGTAAGTCTTCGCAAGGAGCGTCAAGGAAGAAACCCACAAACTGGTGAAAATATTACAATTCCTGCAAAAGCTTCTGTTAAATTTAAACCTGGAAAAGAACTTTCGGAATCAGTTGATACCGATGACTTGAGAAAAAAGTTGTCTTAATATTGTAATAGTAAGAAGTGAAGGTTCACTATGTTTACTGAAGGCAATCTAAATACAAGTTTAGATTGCCTTTCTATATATTAGTCTATTACGAATAAAAATCAACAAAAAAGATGGAAATAAAATTAAAGCGTTTAGATGATGCCTATCAGATGATCGCAATGAATGAAAATGGGAATACGGTTGTTATGGACGGCTCTCCAAAAGTAGGCGGAAAAAATCAGGGAATGCGTCCTATGCAAACTGTAATTGCTGCTTTAGGAGGCTGTAGTGCAATAGATGTCGTTAGTATTTTAAGTAAACAACGTCAGCCACTCGAGGATATACAAATAGAGATTAAAGCTGAACGATCAGAAGACGCTGTACCTTCATTATTCACTGAAGTGCATGTACATTATAAGTTGTTCGGTGACCTAAAAACAGAAAAAGCAGAACAAGCCGTCCGACTTTCTATGGAAAAATACTGCTCTGTAGCAAAAACAATCGAAAAATCTGCTAAGATTACGTGGAGCTATGAAATTAATCCAGTCTAATTTTACTGAATAAAGATCAATCTAATAAGTGCTGAATGCTAGGCAGAGGCTATAAATTCTTAATCATTCCCTAGCATTCAGCGTTCAATTCAGTCTTTCATTTTTTTTGTCCTATTTATTTTCTGATGATATAGTTCTCCTCTTGCTTGAGCATTTCTAGGATTAGTTATATCCGTTTTTTGACTAGCAGTTGGATGGCTTCTATTGATTCTTCTTCCCATAAACATCACTTTGTTTTCTAGTGCTTGCTCTGTTTCCGCGTTCGTTTCGTCCACTAGCCGCTGTAAGTCTTCATCAGAAAGATATTTGCCCGTCTTCAATTTTTTACGCGCTACTTCCTCGGCAACTTCGTGTCCTACCACTTCTTCATAAGTCTCTTTCCACTCACTCACCCGATTGGCACGTTCTAACTCTTTATCTGTTTCATAATATTCCATAGAACTAGTAGCAACGACCTGATTAGCAATTTCTACTGCTTTTTCTGCTAACTTTGGCTGCTGCTTACCTGCTACAATATTAGCTCTAACAGTTCGGTCAAAATTATCCAAGTTGTAGTGTTCCATGATTTGTTTTAAGTCATACGCATCAAATCTTCCTGTTCTGCCTAATCCCTGCGCCCACAAATCACTATTGGCGGAATACTTAAAATAATTTGAAATATCTGCTCTAGGGGCGTTGCGTTTCAGATGTACCAATGGTTGTACTACTTTTTCCATATAGTCATTCCATGTATTAATATCAATGCCAGCTTGCACTTTCATCATACCAAATGCTAGTGAAATACCCGCAGGAATACCTCTATCTATTGCTTGTGAAATTGCAATTTCGCCAAATTCGTTAACCCACTGGTCTAATGAACGCTCACTCATCTTGTGCTTAGTCGTTGCATTTTTGCCTGACTTTGGTCGGACGACTCGCTCGACGGGTAGCATGGATAATTCATGCTGTTGTTGAGATGATACTATTACATCTTCAACTTGTACCACTGACTTCGCTGCTTGACTTCTAGAGATTTCTACTCCATTTTTCCTCAGAAACCCAATTAAAAATATAACAGCGCAGGCAAATCCCACTACGCTAAAAATATTCAATTTCGGTGTTGACTGTTTTTCCATGATTCAAACTAATTTAAATAAATGATTAAATATTGATCGGTTGAGCCATATCAAATCGCCACAATTCATAGGTTTCAATGATATAAGCTAATTTCTTATGGTAAGTTTTGGAGGTGGCATAGCCCGCCATTTTTAAGCCAGCGGCAGCAGCAGCAAAGTAGGGTACGTTAGCTCGCCCATCAAAAAAATCTACCCCTCGAAGTTGTGTTCTTTTATAATATAAATTGGCTTTATCTGATAAGTTATAAGCATTGCCAACTTTATAAGTTTTCCATATCCAGTTATAACAGCCTACTCTACCAGCCGTGCAAGGTCGAGTAAGTAACTGAGTATGCCTTAAATAGCTATCCTCAACAGTTGAGTAGGTTTCAAAGCGATCATGGGCATAGTCGTCGTGCATATTAAAAACCGAAATGGCGGGATCAGAAATAATAAAGTCTTTATCTGTTAGTAATTCGTGCCGCCTAGCTTGAATTTTTCTATGCGCTTGCTGGCTCAATCTAGCTTTAATACCAAAGTGATTATTCGTATTGAGAGCCAATTTAGAACGCCCTGCATTAGACTCCAGTAATGCTTGAGCTAATTGTACACTAGCTAGTATGCCATACGCTTGTTGATTGGCGATAGCCAAATCTTGATATTGGTCAATATAGTCTATGTAATGCAAAGCACTCTTCATTTTTCCACCCTCAAAACCTTCTTGTTGAAGTTTCGCTACAATGGATGATCTTTTCCAAGTGATCTGAAGTGGAGCAGTCTGCTCACTGATAGAAATATTTTTTTGTATTGAGGATAGAGAATCTGGAAGTAACCCTATACCAATCTCTTTTATCTGCTCCCATCCCAATAGATAAGTATCCGTTAATTCTTTAACAATAGGCAATTCTTCAATTTGAGCACCAAATTTTTGATCGAAGTAGATGCCTACTAAAATTGCTGCCGTGAAGAAAAGGCCTACAAAAAAACCAGTCAATAATTTACGAATAGCGTTCATCGAACATATATGGTTGATGCTATGGATTAACTATTCGTTGATGGCAAGTATAAAATATTATAACCTTCACAATAAAGGAAAAAATCATTAAACATTCAATCACCGAATAGTTAAAGAAAGTAAGTAATGAGTAATTGGTAGATTTAGCGGCATAAATGCCTAATAATGAAAGAAAACGGTCAACTATCTTCCATCAGAAACAGCCGTGTAAGCACCAACTACATGGTCGTAGCGACTGCCAAAAGGACGGTGATAAATAATGATGGTGTAATCGTTCATTGTTTCCACCCAGTTGCCTTCGGTTTCATCCAAAATTACTGCAGCAGAGCCATTTTGTACGTAAGCATAAGCATAGTTGTAAAACCCTTGTTTTAAAGGTGTTTTCAGGACATAGGCATTGACAGCAGGATTGTAGGTCATTTCAAATGCTGCTTTAATTTGCCATTCTGTGATTGCTCCATACAAGTAAAGCCTGCCATCTAAAAACGGTGTCCCTGTTTTGTAAGTAAATAGCACATCGGCATAATCACCTCTGGTATTTGGTGCTCGGTTAGGTAGCGTTTCTATGAGAAATTGTCCATTAATGTCATTATTGGAGATAAAGGATACATTCCATCTTGGTTCGTCTAAAGCAACTGCAACATCGTAGCGATCTTCAAGACGTTCAACTAAGGCAATATTGTTTCGGGCGTTTTGAAAATCACGCATATCAAAAAAACGAAATTCATTGCCTGCTGAAAAGACTAGCTTATTCTGGAAATCAAAGATTAGCTCGTCTCGCCTAACGAAAAGCGGCTTAATATCAGTGATAGCATTATCAGTACGCCAATTTTGGAGAAGTGTTGCCCAGACTTCCTGTTGTGGATTCCGCACCCGTAGGCCTTCGTAGTTCACTCGAAAATCAATCTCTTGATGCGTTCTGATTTTGCCTACATCGTTCGCTCTTTTTATCTCCATATCAATTTTCACGACTGGATCAACAACGATGAATCTGCGCGTAATAGCAACTTCATCCGTATCTTCATTTTTGACAACTAGTAGGTAATTACCAGATTTTGTCCAAGCGATATCTTCATTAGGTAAAAAGAGATCATAATGCGTGTAATCGGTAAGTGTGCTAAAGGAATAGTTGAAATTATCAATTCGGTCTTCTGTAAAGCCCTTCAAATATTCCATTTCAGAAAGTTCGGAAGGCGTCCAATCAGCATCACAGTGTATAATGGTATAGTTGTAATCTTTGGTGTCACTGTTTAATTCATCAAAAGATAAGTGTAACTGCCCGCTGGTATTCAAATCAATTATAGGATAAGTCAATTCCAGATTTGTCAAATGAAATTTAACAGACTTAATACTAGATTGATAAGTATGATCTTTAAAAAAGAAATCTTGAGCAGTAAGGCTAGAAAATGTGAGTAGCACAAGAACTATTACAGCAGATAATTTCATTTTTTCAATATTCATTTGTTGGAGGAACGAAAAGATAGTGAATATTAGTGAATGAGTGATTGGAAATTAGTGATAGTGATTTTTCTATACACTAGTTTCCAATCGACTAATTGATGACTGCTTTGTTGTAAGTAGATTTTCTGGATTAGGCATCTACATTAGCATACTTAGCATTGGCTTCGATAAAGGCACGGCGCGGTGGCACTTCGTCACCCATAAGCATAGAAAAGACTCGATCAACTTCTACTGCATCCTCAATAGTTACTCTACGAAGAATACGCTCAGTGGGATCCATGGTAGTTTCCCAAAGCTGATCAGCGTTCATTTCTCCTAAACCTTTGTAGCGTTGAATTTTTACAGAGTTATCGTTTTCTCCTTTTGAGTAAACTGAAAGAGCCTCTTGACGTTCTTCCTCTGACCAACAATAGCGAAACTGCTTACCTTTTTTTACCAAGTAAAGCGGTGGCTGAGCAATATACACATAACCCATCTCAATCAATGGTCGCATAAAACGGAAAAAGAAAGTCAAAATTAAGGTTACAATATGGCTACCATCAATATCGGCATCACACATGATAACAATCTTGTGATAGCGCAGCTTATTAATATTCAAAATGCGATTGCCTTCTTCTCCTTCTTCAATACTCACACCTAGTGCCGTAAAAATATTTTTGATCTCTTCATTATCGTATATTTTGTGCTCTAGTGCTTTTTCAACATTCAAAATCTTACCACGCAATGGCAAAATAGCTTGAAAATGGCGATCACGACCCTGTTTAGCTGTTCCACCTGCCGAATCTCCCTCTACTAAGAAAATTTCAGATTCATCTGGATTTTTAGAAGAACAGTCAGCTAGTTTACCTGGCAGACCTCCACCTGCTAATGGACTTTTACGCTGCACCAGTTCTCGCGCCTTGCGAGCAGCATGACGAGCCGTTGCTGCTAAAATCACTTTGTCAATGACCTTTTTAGCAATCTTAGGATTTTCTTCCAAGAATGTTTTAATCGCTGTACCTACTGCGCGAGAGACAATGCCAGTTACTTCTGAGTTTCCAAGCTCACCTTTTGTTTGTCCTTTAAATTGAGGCTCAGGCACTTTTACAGAAACTACTGCTGTCAGACCTTCTCGAAAGTCTTCTCCCGAAACTTGAAATTTCAGTTTCTTGAACAAGCCATTATCGTCACCGTAGTTCTTAAACTCTCGATTAACAGCTCTTCGGAAGCCATTGACGTGTGTGCCACCTTCTCTCGTATTGATGTTATTAACAAAAGCGTAGATATTTTCTTTGTAGCCATTGTTGTATTGCATAGCTACCTCTATTTCTACATTATCTTCTGAACCTTTAGCATAAATTGGTTGATCCAATATTTTTTGTCTCGACTCATCTAAGAAGTTCACAAACTCCTTCAGCCCACCTTCGGAATGAAACATCTCATGTTTGAAGCCTCCATTTTCAGGTTTGCGCTCGTCTGTTAATTTGAGTGTCAGACCTGCATTCAAGTAAGCTAACTCTCTTAGACGTGTTGCTAATGTTTCGTACTTATAAGCAAGTTCTTCAAAAATTTCAGAATCGGGTTGAAAAGTAATATTCGTTCCTGTATGCGTTGTTTCTCCGACGGTTTTTACATCGAACTGCGGTTTTCCTTTCTTATATTCCTGTACGAATACTTTTCCTTCTCGATAGACTTCTGCTTTTAAGTGGGAAGAAAGTGCATTCACACAGGATACCCCTACACCATGCAGACCACCCGAAACTTTGTAGGTATCTTTGTCAAACTTACCCCCAGCGTGCAGCACAGTCATTACTACCTCCAGTGCCGACTTCTTTAATTTTGTGTGCATTCCTGTTGGAATACCTCGCCCATTATCTCTTACGGTGATTGAATTATTGGTATGAATAATCACTTCAATTTCATCACAATAGCCAGCTAAATGTTCATCAATAGAATTATCTACTACTTCCCAAACTAGGTGATGTAATCCCTTGGTATCTGTGCCACCAATATACATACTTGGTCGCTTGCGAACCGCATCTAAACCTTCTAATGCGGTAATATTATCCGCATTGTAATTGCCGTTACTTGTAACTAATGTTTCTTTTATATCCATCCTACAAAAATACAAAAAATGATGGGTTTATCAATGTAAATTAGATGTTATTCTTACATTTAATGAGTCAGCCACTACTTCAATTTTTTCTGGGGTCTAATAGCAAAATAAATAGCAACTATTGAGCATTTCTGGTGATGGAATGAAAACACACTTTCATTGAGTTTAAGTAAGCGTATTTTGGACGGTTGCATTTTGAACCAAAAGCAAACGCTTTGTCTAAGTAATATAACTTGTAGTTAAAACTTTAAATCAAATATAAATATTTTTGCCATAATATATTACGGAACTCACTTTTAGCCTCTTCGGCTTGCGACCGTTTCACTTTAGGCATCACTCAAAGGTCTTAACCAACTCAATCAATGTACTGTTCAAAGACTCAATGGCTTCACTCAATCGCCAGTTGTCTCGATTGCGAGGCTCGACATAATTAGAAATGGCTCTGATTTCAAGAAAAGGAATCTCTGATAGCAGTGCTGCGTAAAAAAAAGCTGCTCCTTCCATGCTTTCTATATCTACTTGATACTGTTGCATGATGCTATCAATACTACTTTGGTTGCCATGTACTTTGTTGACGGTCAAGCCATGCACTTGCGGTAAAAATTGAAAATCAATAGCAGATGGATTAGTAAGTTGACCGTTTTGAAAAGGCAATTGATTAGGGGGTAAGAGTTCCATTTGATGAATATTCAGGAAAGTACCATCTTTATTTTCTGCTCCTAGATCACCAAATTGTTCTGATACCACATTAACAACCTGCCCCAACTGAAGAGTTCTATTAAATGCTCCTGCAACACCAGCATTAAGCAAAAAATCATAAGGTTTATTGGATAAGACTGTTCCCATTGCAAAAGCCGTTAACATTTGCCCAACGCCAGTGATGAGTAATTGAACTTGTAAATCGCCTTTTTGGAAATGCTGTTGACCTAGATTATCGTACTCACTCTGCAAGTAATTGCTCAATGGCAGTATTTCAAAGGGGGTAGCAGCAACAATAAGTATTTTCATAACTATAATTACGGAAACTATTTAACGATCATGGCGTCATAAACAATTTGGTGCATTTGGGAACGAATGTCTAAGCGATTAAGTTGACGGTTATATCTGTCTGGGTGAATTCTGTTCGTCAGTAGAATAAAAATAAGTTCGTGTTCTGGGTCTGCCCAGACACATGTACCTGTGTAGCCCGTATGACCAAAAGTTTGTTTGGAAGCATCACTAGCATAGGGTGAGTAACGTTTTGTATCGCGAGGCTTATCAAAACCTAACCCTCGATGTACTCCATATTGTTTAGCAGTGAAACGTTGAACAGTTGAAGGTTTCAGAAAGTCTCTCCCACCATAATTACCTTTGTTTAGTAGCATTTGGAAAATAACGGCAAGGTCTTCGGCATTAGAAAACAAACCTGCATTTCCACCAACTCCACCTAAGAATGCAGCTCCTTCATCATGTACATTCCCCTGTAATAACTGTTTTCTCCAAGCAGTATCTAATTGAGTAGGAATAATGTTGGACGGCAAGATAGTGGCTAATGGGTTGTACTTAGCGGTTCGTAGCCCTAATGGATTGTAAAAATGATCAGTTAGGTATTCGTCAAGGCTTTGTTGAGTTTGCAACTCTATAATTTTATGTAAGATCATAAAATTCACATCGCTGTACCGATAACGTTTGCGACGTCTTGGGCGAAGTTGAAATACTTCTCTCCATACTTTTCCTAGTTCTAATTCATTGAAGTATAAATCTTCTGCCACTTTGATTGTATAGGGTGGCGTCTTGTAGGAGCAAAAAAGAGAATCACACTCTGCTCCATTTTGTTTGACATGGTAAATGTACTTTGCGATAGGAATATTAGGCTGAAGTCCAGATGTGTGCGTCAATAAATCTTTTATTTTAATATAATACAAGGCAGACCTTCCTTTTACATATTGACGAATGGGCGCATTCAAGTTCAACTGTCCTTCTTCATAGAGTTTCATAATTGCTAATGTGGTAGCCGCCGCCTTGGTTACTGATGCAAGATCGTACAAATCGTTTGTTTGTACAGGCCGTATTTTTTGATAAGTATGATGTCCATAAGTTTTATTGTAAATCACCTTACCCGATTTAGCGATCAGCACTTGGCAACCTGGATAGGCTTGTTGGTCAATTCCATATTGAGCGATAGTATCGATACTCGCTAGTTTTACAGAATCTACTCCCACCGATTCTGGGCTAGCATAGCCTAGACGAATAGGAGGACGCTCTTGAATCAGTATGTTTTCAGAAAAATAATGAGCTGCTGTTGCTTGAATAGCCGAGCCTCCGAACAACATCTGCGCTGCCTGAGATTCTAAATATTGAGAGCGGTCAGAGACTTGTAGAATTTTGATTTTGGGGTCAAATGAGCCTATTTTCGTAGGCTGTCCAAAGTTGACAATGACGATTTTTTCCTGCTCGCTTAAGCGATTTATTACCCAAACGAATGACTCAAAAAAAGCACTATTAGTCGTTGTTTGATCTATTAAAATGATCGTTGTTGAATCTTGGCTAATACTATTTGAAGTTCCTTTGACTAGCTGATGTAGTTTGGGTTTTCGATTACTTACGAAGTTGGCATATTTAGAAAAAGTAGATTCAAATGTTAAATAGCTTTCACCGAAATGATAAATCGTGAAATAATGCCCCAGCAAATGCTGAAACGGAATTTGCTGATCGTAATTGTTGAATAGTACAACAGAATTATTGTATTTGTTAGGCTGGAAAGGTTCAGAAATAGTATATTTAGCGAATCTAGCAATAGCGGGTTGGTTCTGTACGGGTTGCTCACAAGCCAATAATGAAACCGTTAAAAATGGAATAAAGTATTGCCAGTGCATCATGTTGTGTGTGTCTTTCTGTATGTCTTGTATCCTTTCTATTCTTTATACCCTAAAACATCAAAAATCGTTTCAACAGAGATGTTAAATTGCGAATATGTTTTATCCCTTCCGAAAGCAAGATGACAAAAGCATTCAAAAGTAGCAATCAAAAAAGGATTTAATTTGCATAGTACGATCAAAAAACTTACCTTTGCAGTCCTAAATAAATATCGCAGCGTGGAGCAGTTGGTAGCTCGTCGGGCTCATAACCCGAAGGTCGTAGGTTCAAGTCCTGCCGCTGCTACAAACAATGCCTTGTAAGATTGATCTTGCAAGGCATTTCTAATGGCTAGAATGAAATAGCCGTTCTACAAATTACCGCATGGCGTGTATATCCAATCTCCCCAAAATTGCGTTTTTAAATTTATGCAAGAAAAAGAAATATTAGACTTTCCTGAGTGGAAACATCAACGTCCTAGACTCTACTCCAAGGAATCTATCTTAGGTTTTACGATATTATTCACAGTACTTTTCGGCGCAATTTTGTACATTGCTAACTTGAGAACGTTAGGCAAGTGGCACAGAGGCTTTGGAGTAACAATAGGAGCAGTATTGTATCATTTACTTGCTATGGAGATTGTACAGCGTTTTGCCATTCCGTTTATTGTCACTTTTGGAGTGAATTTAATCGGTGGATTGTTACTAGTCGGACCTATTTGGCGTAAACAAATCAACACTCAATTAGATTATGTAAATAGATCGTTGCTTATGCCTTTCTTAATTGCTGTTATTATCTTGTTGTACGGCATTTAAGACAACCGATAGCAAAAGATAACTTAAAATTAATTGATTTAAACAAATTTAATAAAAATGACAACTTAACTTCGCAGTATAATATCAAAAATAGACACAAATGAAAAAACTTAAATATTTGCTTGTACTGTCCTTAGCCGTTATAACAGTGTTGACGAGCTGTGAAAAAGACGAAGTAAAAGACAAAATCGAGCCTCAAGACAATTTAGAGCAATTTGGTATACTAGGGAAATGGACATTAGAATACCGAGATTATGGTGGACTTTCAAGCGGTGCAGTTATAATTGGATATGCCTTAGAGTTCAAAAAAGATAGCACACCAACTGACTTAAAGGGGTTATTTCGAGTAGTTGTACCCACATATGAAGCGGATGGGGTCTTTGAATTGGACACTCTTAACGAAACCATTGAGTTAAATTACGATAATCAACAGAGATTATACGAAATACAAATTTTAGAAACTTCAATAGTGCTCAATTATATGGAAGATGGTGTAGCTATTACTGAATCGTGGAGGAAGCAATAATAAACGCCCGTACAACATCACCTATACGCAAGCAGGGGTTTCGTGCTTCGTAGGACAGGAAAGTGG
>CAYWKD010000039.1:0-2144 GCA_964458705.1 uncultured Saprospiraceae bacterium
TACTACTAACAATTTCGTCAACTGCTCAAGAGGATAGAAACCTAGAGGACTTTCATAGTGAAGGAATAGTCTCCTCTTTTTTCTCTTTGATTATTAATGAGCGATTCGAGCAATTGACCATCAAATCTGACTTTGATCTTTTGAGAGCAAAACGAATGCAAAAGCACGATCAAAAGGCAGTGCTAGAATTTAAAAATCCATTAGGCGAAGTACAAAGTTGGGAAGTAACCCTAGAGGTAAGGGGTAACTTCAGAAGAAAAATATGCAAAGATATGCCACCACTAAAACTGATTTTTCCAAAAGAAACATTGGAGAAAAAAGGTTTTCCCGATAATTACAGAAAATATAAACTTGTAACGCACTGCTTAAATACGGAGAAGAGCGAGCAAAAGGTAGCAAAGGAGTTTTGGACTTACAAGTTGTATAATGAGCTAACACCCAACAGTTTTCGGGTGCATCCGCTTCAAATTACTTATTTGAACACTGCTGATGGTACATCAAGCAAACATTTAGGGTTTATGATAGAAGATAATGACGAGTTAGAAGACCGTATAAACGGAAAAATGAAAGACACATGGGGTTTATCTCCAGAGCAAGTAAATGCCAATTCGTATCGAGATGTAATCTTATTTCAATACATGATTGGTAATGCAGACTGGGGAATAGCCGAGTATCGAAACATCAAATTTATTTTTCCTGAAAATGATAAAAAGCCAATTATTGTGCCTTATGATTTCGACTGCTCTGGCTTGGTAGCTGCGGACTATGCTGTTCCTAACGTGAATGTAGGGCAATCCTACATTGGGCAAAGAATAGTGATGGGGAAGCTCTCAACACAGCAACTCAATCGAGGCATTCAGCAGTTCAATTACCTGACTAACAAGGAATGGAGTTTTTATTTATCTGATTATTTGTCTGAAACTAGCAAAGAAGAGATGAATGCGTACTTGGCGTCGTTCATCAAGACTGTTAGTAATCAAAAGCGAATAGAACGACTATTTTTAGAGTGACTGAATCTTCTTGTGCATATTTCTAATTGTCGGTGCACTTAATTAATTTTGCAAAAAAAATAACACAAAGTGGGAAGAGCATTTGAGTATCGAAAAGCCACCAAGTTTGCACGGTGGGATAGAATGGCAAAAGCCTTTACAAAGGCAGGAAGAGAAATTACAATTGCAGTGAAAGCAAGTGGTCCTGATCCTGATTACAATCCAACATTAAGAAGAGCGATTCAAAACGCAAAGGCAGTTCAAATGCCTAAGGATCGAATTGAAGCTGCCATTAAACGAGCGTCTTCTAAGGATGCGGAAGATTTTACAGAAATCACTTATGAAGGTATGGCACCACACGGTGTAGCCATCATAGTAGAAACAGCAACCGACAATCCGACTAGAACTGTTGCCAATGTGCGTTCGTATTTTAGGAAAAAAGGAGGTTCGTTGGGTACGCAAGGAATGCACGATTTCATTTTCGATCGAAAGGGCGTTTTTTATGTGCCGGCTGAGAATATTGAAGATTCGGAGGAATTTGAACTAGAATTCATAGATCATGGATTGAGTAAATTAGAACTGGAAGATAAAGAGGAGGGCGAGGGTAAGCAATACTTAATCTATGTTGATTTTAAGGATTTTGGCAAGATGCAAGATGCACTAGATACTGCCAAAATTGAAACGGAGAAGTCAGAACTACAGCGCATCCCAAATCATATTAAAGAATTGGAAGAAGAGCAAGTAGATGAAGTGCTAGAATTGATTGATGTACTGGAGCAGGATGATGACGTGCAATCTGTTTTTCACAACTTATCATAGCGAAATGAATAGCGACATTACTTTTATTCACACGGTTTTCTTTTGGCTGAAAGCAGGCGTTTCGGAAACCGAAAAACTACAGTTTGAACAAGGTATGAAGAAGTTAGGTACTTGTCCTACTATCGCTGATTTTCGATTTGGCACACCTGCCAACACACCTCGTGAAGTGGTCGATAATTCTTATGATTATGGATGGATTGTACATTTTAATTCTGTTCAAGATCAAGCTGCTTACCAAGTTGATCCCATTCACAAGGAGTTTGTAGAATTGTATCAGTATCTCTGGGAGCGAGTGCAGGTCTATGACACGGTTTTGAGGTAGTGTTTTGATCCCTT
>CAYWKD010000039.1:2244-36265 GCA_964458705.1 uncultured Saprospiraceae bacterium
AAATAAAAAATCTAGCGATAGAAGTAAACAGGATATATTTCTCCTGCCTCAAATGTTGCTTTGCTGCTGGGTAGTTGGATAAAAGCATCTGCATCTACGAGATTAGCTAAATCACCAGAACCATTGCCTTTGATTGGTTGTGCAAGTATTTGTCCTTGTTCGCTGTAACTAATTTTTACTTCTAAAAAATAAGTTAAATCAGGCTTAAAATGAACAGGAGCAGTCAATATAGCATAAGGAGTAGGTGGAGTACGTCCAATTTGTGAAAGGCTCAACCAGTGCAAAAAATAACGCTGCATGCACATAAACGACGAAACTGGATTGCCAGGTAATGCGAAGATAGTGCATTGATCTTTGTATTTTCCAAACCAAAAAGGTTTACCTGGTTTTTGTTTTACCCTATGGAAATGTTTAGTAACGCCTAGTTCCTCTAGGATGCGAGGCAGATAATCAAATTTTCCCTTTGACACTCCTCCGCTCAAAATAATGGCATCAAACTGCTCTAAGTAGATACTTAATTTATCCTTGATTTCCTCAGGTTCATCATTCAGATGATCGTTTTCAGCAGCAATATTTAATGATTGCAAGGTAGCAACTAAACGATAGACATTTGATCTTCTGATCTGGTGTGGCAATGGTTTTGAATCAATTTTCACTAGTTCGTCGCCTGTGGAAATTACTATTACTTTAGGCAGTCTTGCTACTTGCACCATCGCTTTACCAACACTTGCTCCTACGCCTATTTCAGCAGGCGAAATTCGTGTATTTTGATGGACAATTATTTCGCCAACCTTGCGGTCTTCTCCTTTGAAATGGACGTTTTGTTTGTTCGCAATTTCATCAACTAGGACTTTAGCTATTCCTTTTTCTATTTGCAGGTCTTCATATCGAATCACGGTATCACAGTTGTTAGGCAGAATTGAGCCAGTCATCACCTCCAAACAGTGAGTATTGTTCTTGAGTGTCTGCTGAGACATTCCTGCTGCTGCAATACCTTGAATTGGAAAACATCTAGTACCACTTGCGAATTGTGCGTATTGAATACCGATACCATCCATTGTTATTCGATCATAAGGTGGCAAATCTCTATCTGTTACCCAAGTTTCTTTCAACACTCTACCAAGGCTTTGCGCCAAAGGTATCTGCTCCACTCCAAGATCAACAGTATGCTGTTCAATAATTGCTAGTGCTTCTGTTATGCTTATCATGCTTATAAGTTGTTATAAAAAAGTCAATTGATAAAGAGTCTTAAGAAATTACTGCTCACGGTTATTTCTAACCTTGTTTCATCTTGTAGAAAATCAATTTGTTTATCGTCCATCCAGCAACTTCTAGCTTGAAAAAGTAAACCATATAGCCGAATGCAGTAAGTGCCTTGACTTTCTGCGAAGTTACCCTCGCTGCTGCGCCTGATTTCACAAGCACTGCTGCTACCCAGTAGCGTGAATAGCTTCAAATTGTAATTACCATTTTTGTAACTATAGTCTTCTCCAGCGTCTTCATACAATTGACTGTTGTGTTCTCCTTCTTCGAAGAAGGCTGCTAGCAAGACTTCTTCTATTTTTTTCTCGCCTACATATTGCTGCACTGGGTAAAGAGGAATAATCGCACCTGCTTTTGCAAATAATGGAATATGATCCAATGTAACTGGTAGTGTGATGAATTGCTTGCCTTCATATCGCTGCTTGCTGTACAGATTGTACCAATTTCCTTTTGGCAGATAGATCGTTTTCTCTTTTAATAATTTGATAGGTTCAGTAAGTGGCACTTCTGCCTTGCTTTCTTCTTGATCTTCATTTTTGATGATTCCTGCTTCAGTGCTTGGCTGCGTGATTGGACAGACTAATAGATGGTCGCCAAATACAAACGTTTCCTCCTGTGTATAAGTAATCTCGTCAGCTTGATCGTAAAAAGAGAGGCTTTTAAGTATTGGGACACCCTGCCTAATGTGCTTCCAAAAAGCAGTGTAGAGATAGCCTAATAAGCGATAACGCAGTTCAATAGCAGTTTTGGCGTATTGTGTATATTCCTCTCCAAACGCCCATGGTTCCTGATCGAGGCGATTGATTCGCATTTGTTCTGCGATTTTTTCGTTATCTACTTCGGCAGCACCATCTATATTATTTCCGATCGAATGCACTCTAAAAAATGGATGAAAAACACCCAGTTGTAACCACCGAACCATCAATTCGCCTGTTGGCGTCCCTGCAAATCCTCCAATATCAGAGCCACAGAACGAAAACCCAGAAATGCTCAGTCTTTGGCACTGAATGTTGGCAATGTGTAGATGTTCCCAAGTAGCTACATTATCGCCCGTCCAAACAGCCGCAAAGCGTTGTCCACCACTAAAAGTGGCGCGCGTCAAGAGAAATGGACGCTTTTCAGGTTTTAATTGCATCAAGCCCTCTGTTGTTGCTCTGGACATTTGAAAGCCATATATATTGTGAGCTTTTCGATGATTGGTGAGTTCACCTTCGTAATAGTGTAGCACTTCATCTGGAAAAGTCGCTCTGTCAACTTTAAACATCGCAGGTTCGTTCATATCATTCCAAAAGCCGCTGATGCCCTGCTCGTTGTACAGTTCATGATAAAGTTTACCCCACCAATCTCTAACGGCTACATTGGTATAATCAGGAAAAACACAAGCGGGTGGCCATACAGGTGCTACCATAAGTTCTCCTGTTGTTCTTCGGCAGAAGTAATCATTTTTTATGCCCTCTTGGTAAGGTTGGTAGTCTTCATCAACCCTTAGTCCTGGATCAATCATCACAATAGTTTGAAAGCCATCCTCTTGTAAGTCAGCTACTAGACTTTTTGGGTCAGGAAAATAGTCTTCGTTCCAGGTGAAACAGCGGTAGCCATCCATATAATCAATATCCAAGTAGATAGCATCGCAAGGGATTTGATGCTCCCGAAATGCTTTAGCCACCTCTCTCACCCTTCGATCTGGGAAGTAACTCCAACGACATTGATGATAGCCTAGCGACCAAAGCGGTGGTAGCGCTGGTTGTCCCGTCAGACCTATATATTGGCTTGCTACACGTATCAGATCAGGTCCGTAGATGAAATAGTAATTAGCTTCGCCACCTTCCGCAAAAAAAGTAGTTTTGTTTGTTTCAGTGACAGCGAAATCGAAGTGAGTGCGATAAGAGTTGTCGAAGAAAATACCATAAGACAATCCTTTGTTTAGGGCGTAGTAAAAAGGAATAGAACGATAAAGCGGATCACGGTCAGCATCATAGGCAAAAGCATCAGTATTCCAATTTTGCTTAACTTGCCCACGTAAGTTGAGTGCAGAGGATTTATCACCTAAGCCAAAATAAACTTCCTGCTCAGGGGCAAATTTAGATATCCGAACTTCTGACATGCCGTGCAGCAACGTCGAAATGGCACGATAGGGTTCTATTTCGCTAGAGATTAGTTGATGCTGACTATTATAAATTGTAATTCTAAGATCGTCTTTAGAAACTATAAACCGCAGTGCGCTCGTCTTCAGAGCGTAAGCATAGGGGGATTCAATTACTTCAATGATGGTTGGGGTAGCTTTGAATTTAGGGTCAATAGCATAAGAAAAATCTCGTTCAAACTTACCTTGAGGTGCATAGCGTACTCGAAAAATAGTTGTCGAAAGGACTCGTACTTCTAAAGCAACTCCATTTTCACTCTGAAAAGTGAATGTGCTTCCTTCTTCTTTGAAGAATTTAAGCTGATTGGGTGTGTAGATAGAATAAGCATCATATTTACGTTCAGTGCTTTCCATCGTAGTTGCATCTGTCGCTTTTTGAATATGAGCTAGTGGAGAAATGGCTAATGTTTTACTTTGCATCTGTCCTGCTTTTAGTGCTGCAAAATACGATAAGGGAACAGGGATTTCCAAATTATACGAATTCATAAGTGAAATGTGCAGTAATCAGTACTACAAAATATTAAGAATAGATTGATACAAATGTCTTTATGGATTCCTGATATAATAATGTACCAATAGTCATTGTTAAAGTCCTTACATTATTTTATTGTATATTTAGCTTAAATATTAACGATGAATTAAAAGTTAAGGCTTCATTGGTAAAGGCTGTTGAATAGCTATTACTTAATTTTTGAAATGATATAGCAAATGAAAACGCATACACTGATTATAGTTGTAACTACATTCCTTTTACTTTTCGCTTGCGCAAACGGTGTTTCTGAGAGTAAAGGTAATGAAGCAGAGGATATTAGCGAGATTGAGCCTGTCTTACCTGCCTCTCCTGAAGTAGAAGAGGTTACAAAAAATGATGGTAATGAAGCAGAAGATATTAGCGAGGTTGAGTCTGTCTTACCTGCCTCTCCTGAAGCAGAAGAGGTTACAAAAAATGATCGTGTTCCTGATGGTAATGAAGCAGGAGATATCAGTGAGGTTGAACCTGTCTTACCTGACTCTCCCGAAACAAGCGAAGTTAAAAATGATCGTGTTGTGAATGATACTCCGTTGAGCGAGGCTGATTTTTTAGAACAGCTTAAAGAATTGAGTGATGAAGATATTTTTCAACAAGTGGCTGCTAGGGTTATAGAATCCTTTCCTGATACGATGCTGCTGAATAAACGCGCTAGAGTGGGTGTACTGCTTACCAGTAACATAGAAGATGAATTTTTGAAAAAAATTATAGCAAATGATCCTTTATTCAAGAAAAATCCAGAACGAGTAAAAGCATTTATAGCATCAGGTGTTGGAAAGATTATGACATCTCAGCTAATTGATGTGGATGATGCTTTTGAGATTGATCCTTTATTTACTCAAAATCAAAGGTTTGTGGACTTAGATACGGGTACGCCTCAACGTTGGGAGTGGTATATAAAGCCTATTAAAACAGGCAAACACATTTTAACCTATGCTTTGGAGCGCATAGAAGTAGTAGAAGGGAAAGAGCGAGTAATAACTTCCATTCCCGTAGTTGAAAATGAGGTGATCGTGATCGTAGAAAACAATGATACTGCTTTAGGAAATACTCCTACAAGTCAGGATGAAATAAAGAATAAAACAGGGGCTTGGATATTACCAGTAACTATCTTGGGAGTTGCGTTACTTGGAATGCTGCTTTTTTTCTTGTTTAGGAAGAATAAAGCAGAAAAAGAGATAAGCATTAATCTACCAAGTGATGAAATCCGTAATTTGATTGCTCAAAGCAAGACAGAGAAAGCACTAAAATTACTTTCTAATTCTGTGAAAGAACTCAGTCGCCAAAAGCAAAATGAAATAACACTTTTACAGTCCCGATGGGCTGCCATAGAATCGGAAATTAACAAAGGTATCATTGACAGTGCAACTGCTGATCTAAAGCGCAACCAAATACATGATCGCATCTTAGAACTACTTGACGATTTTTCAAATTAGTCACTAATTCCAAAATGCGATCACAGATTACCAAATTCTATTTGAATTCTTTTACCTTGTCTTTTGCTTTGTCGAGCGTCTCTTTTTGAGCGGTTATTTCCTTTTGTTTGGCTTCTTGATCTTTCAAATTCTGCTTAATATTCGACTCCATTTCAGCAATTAGTTTTTTAGCCTCTTCTATTTTATCTTGGTATTTTTGGTTGTCTTTTTCAAGTCCTTTCAAGTCTTTTTCTAAGTCGTTCAAAATATCCTCTTGATCGTCCACATTATCTTCTGCCATAGACTGCCCCACTGCATTAGCAAAATCTTTCATGAGTTCTTCTGCTGCTTGATAAGCATTTTCATGTGTTTCAGAAGCTAAATAAGCACCTCCCAAGTCGAACCAAAGTGTTATTACTGTACCTGTCCCACCCTCTTCAAATTTAGCGTACACATCTACATCATTTTCGCTCAATTCAGGCAGACTAGCATCATCAGAAAAATATAACTTTGTTTTTCTATCTCGTCTTGCTTTCGCTTCAAAGTCCTTTGAGAAGTCTTGCCATACAGATGTTACTTTCTTTTCATCAGCATTCGGTATTGCCATGGTCAGGCTATTTCTGGAATCATCTGCCATCAACTGCATACTTTCACGGATCATTACTTGCATTCCTTTTCCGCCTTTCACCTGCAAATCTTTATCATCTTGGGCATTGATCGCTAAGACTGCTAGTATCATCACCCATAGTAATGTGAAAATCTTTTTCATCGTTTATTTTTTTTGATTTGGTAAATATTAATTAGAGCCCATGAGAATACACCTTTGTTTGTTACAGTATTTGTAGTTGCTCAGACAACAAAGGTATTGCTCTGTTACATCCACGTATTGTTAAATATAAAACAATAGGCTCACTTAAGAAGTTCGATCCTAAAAGTTAAGCTAGCAATATACCATCTTTCATCTCTAATTTTCGGTCGCTCATATCTGCGAGTTCCTCATTGTGGGTAACAATGACAAAAGTTTGGTTGAAATCCTTTCTTAGACTGAATAATAATTGATGCAGTTCTTGAGAAGAAGTTGAATCTAAATTGCCCGAAGGCTCATCCGCAAAAACAACAGCAGGCTGATTCATCAAGGCTCTAGCGACCGCTACGCGCTGCTGCTCGCCACCAGAAAGTTGAGTAGGTTTGTGAGTTAACCGGTCAGAAAGTCCTAAGTAGTCCAATAATTCTCTTGCTCGATCTTGAGTAGCTTTATCTGATTTATGTTGAATAAATGCAGGCATACATACATTTTCCAATGCTGAAAATTCGGGTAGTAAATGATGAAATTGGAAAACAAAGCCTATATTTTGATTTCTAAAGTCTGCTAGTTTTTTCTGACTGAGTTGTGCAATATCAGTAGCATTAATTTTCAACTGCCCACTATCAGCTTGGTCTAACGTTCCTAATATGTGGAGCAGCGTACTCTTACCAGCACCTGATTTACCTACAATTGATACAAATTCGCCTTGGGCTATCTTGATATCAACACCTTTTAGCACTTCCAAATCCTTATAGGCTTTCTTAATATTACTTGCTTCGATCATATCTTTTATTTCTTTAAATCAGCAGAGGTTGAAGTCTAAGAATCCTTTAGACGTGAGCTACTTTTTTATTCGCCTACAATTATTTCTGCCAAAACAGGCAAGTGATCAGAAGGCAAACGACCACTCCAAGAATCGGAGAGAATCGCATGTTTTAGTACTGCCACTTTATTTTTAACGAAAATATAATCAATACGGCTGTTCGGAACGCCAGGAAATTGAAAACTGTTCGTCCATGTTCCCTCAGGGCCGTGATGGGGTGTTTGAGTTACCTGCTTTGCGTCCATTAAGTGATCAGAATCTTGTTCGTTGATTAGGCTGCGATAAGGTAGTGAAGTCTCATTGGCATTGAAATCACCTGTAATGATGCTTGGAACTTCATTTGCAATAGATTTGACTTTTTGCAATATTAATTTAGCGCTTTCCACTCTAGCTCGCTCACCTCTATGATCGAAGTGTGTATTGAAGTGAAAAAAGATGCTCTCTGTAGCCTTGTCTTTAAATTTTGCCCAAGTTACAATGCGGGGCAGTGCTGCATCCCAGCCTTTTGAAGCTACTTCATCAGGTGTTTCAGAAAGCCAAAACGTATTTCCATTTAATAATTCTAAGCGATCTTTTCGATAAAAAATAGCTGAAAATTCATTGTCAGGGTCGGGCTGTAAAGAGCCATCTGTTCGGCAGACGCCGAACCACCCATAATTGGGCATTAGCTCACTCAGCTCATCTAATTGACTTCGGAGTGCTTCCTGTAATCCGACAAGGTCTGCTTCGTGATAGCGGATCATACTCGCCACCATTTCTTTTCGATTGTCCCAATAGTTGAAGCCGTCATTCGGGTTGGCGTATCTTATGTTAAAAGACATAACCCTCAGAGAAGCATCCATTTGAGCTTGTATTGAGATGGACGAAAGCATAAAGATAAATATAGAAGCATATCGCATAGTGGTTCGTTTTTGATGAAAGATCGTTGATGTATTCTGCAAAAGTACGGCTAAACTGACAGAATAGACGATTAAGCTATTGAGCTTTTTAAAGACATAAAAAGATTTGAGCGTAAATCACAATTATTTGTAAAAAATAAATTAATTTTGCAGCCCTTATGAAATATATGCAGTATTGTTGGTCATGATACTGCGAATAAAATTGAGAATTAAATTATGCAAGTTGTAACAATAAGCGGAACTCCGCGAGAAAGTCTAGGAAAAAAATCCACGAAAGCAGATCGTGCAGCAGGATTAATTCCTTGTGTGTTGTATGGAGGCGATGAAATATATCACTTCACTACAACAGCTATCCAAGTCAGGTCATTGGTTTACACGCCTGACTTTAAGTTGGCAGATATAGAAATGGATGGCAAATCGTTTAAAGCGATCGTAAAGGAAGTCCAGTTTCATCCAGTAACAGATGCGATATTACATATTGATTTTCTACGCTTGATTGATGAGCGTCCCGTAAAAGTGCAAGTGCCTGTGCGTTTCTTTGGAAATTCTCCGGGCTTGAAAGTGGGAGGTAAATTGATACAAAATGTTCGTAGAATTAAGATTAAAGCAACTCCTGAGCATTTGGTAGATGAGTTAAAGCTAGACATTTCTAGCCTAGATTTAGGTCAATCTATCCGAGTAAGAGATATTGAAGTAAATGATAATATAGAGGTTATGATGCCAGGCGGAACGCCAGTAGGCACAATAGAAATTCCTCGTGCGCTTCGTTCTGCTGCTGCGGCAAAAGAAAAGGAAGGAGCGAAGAAATAATGGTGGATTTGTAGAGGTATTCTCACTAGATAACTCAATCAAATTTGCTGTAATTTTAATGAGACAATTCTGACAAGATATCGGAATTGTCTCATTTTTTTGGCTATTCATCATGGAATCTATATTGAAAGTCACGAAAATCGTAGATAGTCAACATCAACTCCAGTGTAACACTTATCTTACCAACAAGAGAGAGCCTTTAAGAATACGCTCTTTATTATCATCCATGAGTATAGTGGCAACGTAAATATAATTTCCCTCATCGGCAGGTTGACGATGGCTGTTACCATCCCAAGTAGGTATTTCATTTTCAGAAGAAGATCGTTTAGCATAAACCAAGTTTCCCCAACGATTAAAAACTTCAAGTGAGGTAATAGTCAGTAAATCTTGATTGCCTTTTATCGTGAATAAGTCATTTACACCATCACCATTTGGAGAGAAAGCACTGGGTATATAAACATTATAATAATCTAGCTGAAGTTGCACTAAACTGTCGCAACCATTGGAAGTTTGTAGTAGTGCCTCGTGGTAACCCGATTGTCTAAATTCATTACTACCTACCTTGTACTGCTCGCCCTCAAAAATTTTGGTACTGACCTCCATTAGCTTATTTTCAGCCACTTCTAAATTAATAGAGACAATACTATCACAATTATTGACTGATCTAATAGTATCTGAATAAAAGCCGGTTTCGGTAAATGTTTTGCTATGAAAATTAAACACTTCATTAGGGCAGATAACTGCTTGAATGTAACCTGTTTCAATAGGAACAGTATAATTAAAATTAGGTGTCAACCAACAAGAACGCTCATCTCTAATGGTAGCTTGGTAATTGCCTTCCTCCTGCTGAGGTTTGTGCGTACTCTTTGTTGCTCCTACTATGGCAATGCCATCTTTGTACCATTGATAAGTCAAATCTTGGCTTTCAGGCAAATTAAGCTGAAAATTATTATTACATGGATGATTAGATGTATTGATACGATAATCAAATGCTCGTTTATCTGCTAAAATCAGATTATCAAAAAAGTAGTAGGTATTAATAGAATCCCTGTTCAACTCAATGCAGTCAGGTCCGATAGCAATAGCATAAATATTTTGACTTGGCGCAATTGTAATTTCACGCTTCTGCCAGCTATTTGTACCGCTTGCTCCGACTCTTCCAAGTTCAATCCAGTTAGGGTCATTCGTAGGGCATCCAAATCGTTCATCCCCAACGCCAAAGGGTAGATTCATACAATCAGTTGTTCCATAAAAAACGACATTAATGGGTGGGGAATTTTGATAGTTTGTAAAGCCAATATTGAACTGAAAAGTATATGCAGTGCGAGCGGTCAAAGGGTTGGTCAAGCAAGCACCTGTATATTCTTTCCAATTCGGGTTACTTTGGTCACCAAATCGTCCATTTCTGAAACCAATACAAGCCTCACCATCAGGAAAAGGAGTAGGTGGTGCTAATCCCGGCCAACCTCTCCAGCCGCAGGTATGCAAGTAATCAGTGGTAGCCTCAGAGGCCTGAACCCATGTTGTTGCACAACTTAACTGGCTAAAACTGCTGGGGCAACATTCTCGCTCCTCAAAAGAAGGATTAGGAATCAAAGAAATAGGCTCAGCTATCTGGCATTCACAATCGGGATCATTTAAATCAATGAGACCATCATCGTCATCATCTTTTGCATTTGTGCAATCTTCTACTGCTCCAATCGTATCTAAGTTAGAAAAAAATCCTACACTAAGGTAGGTAATCAATATAAATAAAGTAATTCGCATCTGATTACGTTCTATGATTTGTAAATATAAGATTTATACAGAATGGAAAAGTAATAATATTGTAAGGCTGAAGTCACTGCGATACTTTTTTAATTCATTCTCTTATAATATCTAGCTTTTATTACCCTCAAAATATTGGTAATAGTATTTTTGTGGCTAATTTGATGTAAATAGATTTGGAAGAAAGTGCTGAATTGATTCAGAAAATTGATTAAAGCTGATCTTCAGTCAGTATTTTTTGCAGTCCATAATATAAAAATATGAATTCAAATATTCGAGTATTTAAGTTTGGTGGTGCATCCTTAAGCAATGCAGATAAAATAAGAAATGTAGCTGCCATACTCAAGCAATATAAGGACGAACAATTAGTCATTGTAGTTTCTGCAATGGGTAAGGTAACAAATGCACTGGAAGCTATCGTAGTTGCTCATGCTGCACAAGATGGTAGTGCTTATGAGCTTCTGAATGAAGTGAAAATGAATCACTTTGAAGTAGCTAAGGCACTATTTGGAGAAGATGAAGTAGTATTTACAGCTATCAACGACACTTTCGTGGAAGTAGAGTGGATACTAGAAGAGCCACCTTACGAGAACTACGATTACATGTACGACCAAATTGTTGCAATTGGAGAATTGCTCTCTTCTAAAATCCTAGCGGCATATTTAAATAAAATGGATTTCCTAACGCATTGGTTGGATATTAGAGATGTTATCTTAACAGATAATTTATATCGTGAGGCTTGGGTGCAATGGGATGAAACGATAAGCAATGCACAAACGCATATACGACCAAAGCTCAGCGAAAGACAATTTGTACTCACACAGGGTTTTATTGGTAGTTCTTCTGAAAATTTTACAACTACACTGGGTAGAGAGGGCTCGGATTATACAGCTGCTATTCTTTCCTACTGCTTAGATGCAAAGGACATGACCATTTGGAAAGACGTGCCAGGCGTACTAACGGCTGATCCGAGGCTCTTTGAGAATGCAACAAAGTTAGATCATCTTTCTTATCGAGAAGCAATTGAAATGACTTACTATGGCGCAAAAGTCATTCATCCTAAGACAATTAAGCCTTTGCAAAATAAAAATATACCACTTCTAGTTAAGTCGTTTCTCGATCCGCAAGGTGAAGGCACGCTTATCTCCGATGCCATTGATGATAAATATCCACCAATGGTAGCAATAGAAAAAAATCAGGCAGTATTGCATATTTCCACCCGTGATTTCTCTTTTGTGGCAGAGCATCACATGAGTTTTCTATTCAATAAAATAGCTGAATACAGACTTCAAGTCAATTTAATGCAGAACACTGCCATTAGTTTCGCAGTCTGTGTTAATAATATTGATGATAAAATTCACCGATTTGCGGCAGATATTGACAATAATTTTAGCGTCATTATTGATGAAGGATTAGAGCTTTATACTATTCGCCACTACAATCAACCAACTATCAATAGTTTGCTAGATGGAAAAATGGTAATATTAGAAGAGAGAACGCCTAAAACAATGCAGATTGTACTGCGAGACGTACCCGTAATGAAACGTAGAGTAGCATAAGTTTTTCTTTCAAGTTCAATGCCTAAAGCTAATTGGATATTGAACTTGAAAGGCTGGAAGATACTATTACATAAATCGCTCCAAGCGATCACCCACAAGTGCTTTCAGGGCTGCTAAGGCTAGTCCTTTAGCTTGGGTTGGTGCAAAATCTCTATCCATGTAATGGTCTTCGAGTTGCACTTGTGCTTGAAAGTAAGCCAACTGTAGCGGCGTCAATATTTTTTCGTGCAGAGGATCGCGGTTTGCCCAAACCGACATATTTTTCCAAAGCAATTCATTCCAAGCCGCCAGTCCTTCTATTTGCGTTTGACTCAAAGAAGTGGGCGCCAAGTAAAGTTCTGATAAAGCTCCTTGATCGCTGCTCGCATTAGCGGCACTGCTTAGGTCTAAGGTAATCAATTCTAAAATGCGGATGGTTTCCCATTCACTAAAACTATTACAAGTCGGTGCTACGGCTAGATTGTTACTCCCAATCAAGGCATTTCGTACTTCATCGGCATGACGATCAAACAGCCAGCAAGGCATTGTTACTCCTTCTTGTACTTGATGGATGTAGGTCAGGTGTCGAATGACAGTTTCTAAATCATAGTAAGCATAAGTTGCTTTGGGATCAATCGGCGGAAGCCCAGAAGTTGGCAAGTCCATAAAGGCTTCTTCTATGGCTTGATTCATGAGTTTGTTCACGCCTCCTGCTGCACCACTATTTTCAAATAGCCAATACGCTCGATATGCTTTAGCAATAGGTTGCTGAGAGGCTTCTAAAGTTTTTAAGGCATCGTTCGAGTTGCGCCATAGCTCATTAATAGAACGTTGCAGCGGTGTCAAAGTAGTATTATCTGTACTATTCGCTAAATCATCAAAGTTTTTAGCGAGCAGTTTATATTTTCTATATTGTGAATTAATATTAGCTGCTTCTGTGAATCCATTTGCGGTGCCTTCACCATAATAGCCGTCTAATGCTCCACTGTATGTCTTCAGTGCTTTCAAGACTTTTTGCAAATCTAAAGCAGAGCGACGCTTAACATTAGTGCGGATATTAGGAACAGCTAATGTCTTTGCTGTATTGCTAGTTTCAACGACTTGCTCTTCTGATCCATAATTGTAAACAGTTGTGCGACGATCAGCTAGTGTTGGCTCGCCTTTTGCACTAAAATCTCTATCTATGCGAATATCAGTAGCAGTAATTTGCTGACTTTGCTGCTTATCAAATTCAATTGGAATCAAATCCTTTTTGTATTCACTTAGTTCAAACCTACTCGGCGTATGCAATCTAGCACTATTGAGAACTTTGGGAAAAGCATCTTTGAAGCCCTTATTTCTCACTCTTTTCAAGTCTGCTTTAGCTGCATCCACACTAGGATAAGAACCTGTAACAACTTTCACTTGGTTGTTTTCTGCCAAAATAAAAACATCACCCACTTTAAAGAAATCGTCCCAAGCTAAATCGTCTTTTACAGACCGTGTTGCAATCTGGATAACCGCTACGGATTGCCCAAAAGTTAGGGCTTTTCTCACGACTACCGCATCCATGTAGCCACGCTGTTTGAGTTGTTGTTCTACTTTAGTTGCTGAGGTACTATTGTCAAAATCTCCAACGAACATTCGATAGGTATTTGCTTCATCTTCCTCTGCGTATAAATACCCTAGAGCACGAATATTATCAAAATCAGATAAGCGTGGATTTAGAAACACACCGACTTGAACGGCGAAGTATTCTTGGGCAAACAAGTTACTTTGAATATTAATTAAGACCATGACACTAAGCCAAGTGATGAACTTCATATTTGATTTTTTCTTGTTTAACGGAAAAAACGAGTAATAGTAATATAAACCAAAGAAACTATTTGACAGAACGCAGCTATTTTATTCCTTTTTTATCAAATTTGTCGTTCAATTACGTCCTTAACGGCTTCTGCTAGATAAGGATACTCAAATTTGAAACCTGTTTCTAATGTCCTAGCAGGCAACACTTTTGAACTACCTAGAACAGTATCTGCCATTTCTCCCATACCCAATCGCATGGCAAAGGCAGGTGCAGGAATCAATAATAAATTTTTGTTGATAGCTTCGCCCACTTTTTGGGTGAATACTTTATTAGTTTCGGGATAGGGAGATGTTCCATTATAAAAACCGTGCATTGATGTTTGTTCGATGGCATAAATAAACAATCGGCAGACATCGTCAATATGCACCCAAGCATACCATTGTGAACCATCATCGAAATAGCCGCCTACACCCAATTTCGTGGGTAGTAATAGTTTTGGTAATGCACCTCCTTTTGTAGAAAGCACTACGCCAATTCTAATGCCAACGGTACGCACACTCGTTGCTGCAACTTGATTGATGGCAGCCTCCCATTCTAAAACACTTTCTGCTAGAAACCCACGCTGTCCAGCCTTTGAGTATTCGGTGAGTTCTTCATTACTCCTATCGCCATAATAGCCTATGGCAGAGGCAGAAAGGTAGGCTTGTAAATTAGGTTTGTATTTTTCAATCGCTTTTTTTAGCAATAAAGTAGTTGCTACTCGACTATTGATAATGACTTTTTTTCGAGCTGCTGTCCATCTCTTATCTGCAACGCCAGCTCCTGCTAGATTAATTATATAGTCCGCTTTGCGAACGACTTCTTCGTTGATTGTTCCTTTTTTTATATCCCATTCGTAAGCAGGATAAGTGGCAGACAGATTTTGCGTTCTACTCAAATGCAGTACTTTATGTCCTTTAGCATTCAGTAGATGGCTTAATCGTTGACCTATCATTCCTGTTCCTCCACCAATTAAAATTGTTGACATAATTTTGTAATTTTGAGAACGAAACCGAGTTTGATAGATTCCGTTCACTATGTGCAATGAAATTCATTGTTTGTATTCACTTCTATTGTTAAGATTCGAATAATTTTTTTTGAACATTAATTAATCTGCTCACAGCATGAAACATATTAAGTCATTTATTCTATTAGGGTTTTATTTCTTCGTACTATTATTTTTGTCTAATTGTAGGACAGAGCCTAAGCAAGTCAAGGAAGATAAGGTGGAATTCAAAAGAACAGTTAATTCGGTAATCGTTTCTGAACGTGCTGAACCAGATGTACTCAATCCACCGCTGACCAACTCTGGTTATGCACTGTACACAATTGCTCAGATGTTTCAGACGCTTCAAGCCATTGATCCTGAAACAATGGAATTTGTACCTGTTTTAGCTAAGTCTAAGCCACTTGTTGAGCAGATAGAGCGAGATGGCGAAATAGTTGGTACTAATTATACTTTTGAAATTAAAGAAGATGCAGTTTGGGATAATGGAAGCCCCATTACAGCACAAGACGTTATTTTTTCGATAAAGGTGATTCTAAATCCTAAGGTACCTGCCAACCTATATGTTCCCTTTTTAGAACCCATCCGAGAGATTATTTTATTTGATGGCAATCCTAAGAAATTCACGATGAGCATGGAAGGCAACAATATTAACAATGAAGCCAATACGTCAGCAGGATTTTATGTACTACCTGAGTATCATTATGATCCTGACGGCTTGATGAGAAACATAGCTTTGCAGGATTTATTAGACAGAGAAAAAGTAGCTCAATTAACTGACCCAAATCTGCAAGCCTTTGCAGATGCTTTCACCCAGCCTAAGTTTGCAAGAGAAGTAGCAGGCATCTCAGGCAGTGGACCGTATAAACTGAAAGAATGGACAACAGGGGAGCGCACTGTATTAGCAAAAAAAGCGGATTGGTGGGGGGCGAAGTACGCAGATGACAATGCCCATTTTCAAGCAAAAGTGGATGAAATTATTTATCAACCAATTGCCGATCAGCAAACCGCAGCAGTTGCTGTACAGGATGAGCAGGTGGATGTAAGAGCAGGTTTTGCACCTTCAATCTTTACGCAATTAATGCAAAATGAAGTGGTAAGATCAACTTATAACTTGGAGAAAATACCAACTTTCAATTACGGGTTGTGGTACATCAATACTCGAAAAGAAAAACTAAGTGATAAGCGAGTGCGTAGAGCATTAGCACATCTCTTTGATGTGGATGGGGCAGTTGAGAATATTCATAATGGTCTAGTAACTAGAGTGGTAAGTCCAGTTTTGCCTTCGATGTTAGGATATGATGAAAGCCTACAACCTATTAATTTCAATATAGAGAGCGCTAAGATACTTTTGAGTGAGGCAGGTTGGGAAGATACAAACGACAACGGTATTGTAGATAAGGAGATCAACGGTGAGAGCGTAGAGATGAATGTTGATCTATTGTATGTGTCGCAATCACAGACGCAGCAATCAATGGGTTTACTTTTTAAAGAGGATGCACTAAAGGCAGGTGTGAATGTCGAATTGGTAGGCAAAGAAAGTATTGCCCATCGAGAAGATATGCAAAACAGGAACTTCGATCTTGTGCAGCATGGTGTTGGTATTGCTGCTCCATCTATCTACGATCCCAAGCAGTCTTGGCATACCGCTAGTGATGTGCCAGGAGGGGGGAACATATCTGGATTTGGAAATGCTGATACAGACAGGCTTATTGATGAGATTCGTACTACTTTAGAGGAAGAAAAACGGGCAGCATTGTATCAAAAATTTCAACAGAAGATATATGATGAACAGCCAGCTATTTTTCTTTACGGACTTCCCAATTTTACTGCTATTCATAAACGATTTGACGCCTTAACGACACCGCTACGTCCAGGTTATTTTCCTGGAACGTTTGGTTTAATTTTGAATTAGTCACCGAAATTAAAAAATGAGCCTTCCTAAGCTGAAAAACGCTGGAGGCTCTGTCTAAATAAATGCTATTTTATCTACTTAAAAGGATACTGTTTTTTATACCTATTTTTTTTGTGATCTCTTTGATTGCATTTGGGTTGAGTCAGCTTGTCCCAGGCGATCCTGTTTTGGAGTTAATGCAGGGAAGTGAGAGCCAAGTAAAGACTTTTGTTGATGTAGAAAGTCGAAATAGAACATACAAGAACATTGCTAGGAGAATAGGTGCTGATTTACCACTATTTTATTGTTCTATCACCACAGCTGCCGTGCCAGATACGCTGCATCGAATTTTGAGGCAAGACCATCGAAGTACACTAAAAAAACTAGTAGCTCAGTACGGTAATTGGCAAGCAATAGAAAAATATTATCATCACATTCAAAAGGCGGAGGAAGAGATGCTCTCTGTTGCTGACTCAATCAAGCAAACAAATGCGTTTTCAAACACGCGTACTGCTTTGTTAGAACTTTATATACAGCATAAACAACCAGCCATTGTTGCCCGATTAGCAAGAATAACGCTAAAGGATGCTTCATTTGACGCTGCTTCGCAAGATTTATCCGCCGCCTATCAAGCTATTTTAGATACCGCTGCTCCTACAAAAAATTGGGTACCTACTTTACATTGGTATGGCTTAAATAATCAATATCATAGATGGATAAAGCGTTTTTTACTAGGTGATTTTGGCATTTCACTTCGCGATCAACGTCCCGTTTTTGATAAGGTGATGGACGCTTTGAATTCAACACTCATCATTGGTCTTCCAGCTATTATTTTGGCTTATCTACTAGCTGTGCCAATTGGCGTTTGGAGTGCTCTGAAGAAGGGTTCAAAAGCAGATTCTATGATTACCTTATTACTATTTATGCTTTATTCTATGCCTGTTTTTTGGATCGGCACAATGTTATTAATCTTTTTTACGACACCTGCTTATGGAATGGACTGGTTTGCTTCAATAGGTTTAGGTTCACTACCACAGGATGCACCATTTTGGAGTCGCTTCTGGGATACAGCCAGTCACGCCGTGCTACCCGTTTTTTGTTTGACTTATCCTTCTTTAGCTTTCATTGCTCGACAGATGAAGGGAAGTATGGAAGATGTCCTACAACAGCAGTACATTCTGACGGCTCAAGCTAAAGGGCTTCCAACTAGAAGCGTAGTTTGGCGGCACGCATTTAGGAATGCACTTTTTCCATTGATTACGATTCTAGGTTCGGTTGTTCCCTCGCTTATCGCAGGCTCTGTTATTATTGAAGCTGTATTCAATATACAAGGCATGGGAAAATTGCTACTTGATTCTATCCAAACCCAAGACTGGCCAGTGGTGTATGCAATTTTGATGTTTGGCGCAATTTTGACAATGCTTGGTATTCTGCTAGCTGATCTGCTTTATGCGTTATTTGATCCTAGAATCTCATATTGATGCTCCTTTTAAATTTTCTTAAAATTCTACTCGCCATGTTAAAATTGGAATTAGTCCTAATTGATACTTCGAAGTAACTGCTCCTTGAATTACATCAAAGTATTGATAAGCGATATTTTGTTGATTGGTCAAATTTTGAATATCTAAAGCTAGAGTCGTGTTGTACTTGGTTCTATTGCGTTTGTAGTAAATGCGAAAATCTGTTTTGAAGTAATCATCTTGATTGATAGTAAAGGCTTCTGCACCAATGAAAACAGTTGTGCCAGCCTCTTGAGAGGCGGAGAGGTTGATTGGAGTTTCTCTAAATCCGCCTAGGTAAGCACTATTCAAATTGACTCCTAGTATCATTTGTCGTTCCTTCTTTTGCCATTTCCATTCTTTCCCTGCGGTGAAGTTAAAAATGTAGTTGCCATTGAAACGAGTATTTCGTTTAATGCCATCTGCTCCTTTGTATTTTGATTCAAAAAATGTAGCATTTGTTACAACATAAAAGTCTTTTAGTAAGACCTTTTGCAAGGAAATTTCTATGCCATAATTTTCACCAGTTCCTTCATTTACTAACGGTTCATCCACAAAGCCTTCTAATAAGTTTAAGGCAGAAAAAGAACTATTAGGGTTAGTGGAGATAGGTACGTCAAATAATGATTGGTAGTAAGCTTCTACACTTAATGTAGTAGCACTCGAAATATTTTTTTCGTAACCTAAAACGATGTGATGTGCCTTAGTGAAACTTAAATTTTTATTAGGATTATCGCCACCAATTTGAGCAAAGTAGAGTTGAGGTAACTGCATTTGACTATGTAAACCATAAGCTAAACTTAGACGATTGCTTGGATTAATTTGGTAATCTAGAGAAAATCTTGGCTCTAAGGACTGAGACTCATTGAAAGTAAAGTAAGCGTAGGTCAATCCTAGCTGTAAATCTAGGGCAGCGTTCAGTTGAGTATTCCAATTGAGATAAGGTTGCAGTAGGATGCCATCGCCATCGCCAGATATAGCTGTTTGTCCAATTAAATCTTTAGAAATTATATTGTAGCTGTGTTGGGTTGCATTTAAACCTACATTTAATTGGTTGTTGATACCTATTTTTTGATGGATTTGAGAATGTAAAGCTGTTTTACTTTGAGTAATGTCATCACCTTGCACATTGGTCGGTACGAAGTCATCATCTAATAAATCCGCCGAACGATTACTCCTCAATTCGGAAAAGGCAAGCGTAGTTTTCCAAAATCCTTTTTTCCCTAAGGTTTTACGATGTGTTGCACCCGCAATATAAGTCCGAGACTCAAAATTAATATCGAATTGGTCTTTGCTTTCTTCCCACAGTGCTTGATCTCTCTCCGTCTCAAAGATATTTTCACTTGCTCCCCAAGTCCAGAATAGGCTAAAATCCCCTAACTTCTTGGTTGGTAATGCTATATTAAAAGAAAAATCTGCAAAATTAATTTGTTCATCTCCCACATCCACACCCAAGTCAGAGAGCAAGCCGATAGTTGAATAGCGATAATTAGCTAAATAAGATGCTCCTGATTTTTTATTGATTGGTCCTTCCGCTGCAAGATCTATACCAATTAGACTTAGTTGCCCTATGAACTCATGCTGTTCATTATTACCTTTTCTGAGGTTCATGTCTAATATGCCTCCTGTTGCATTGTTGTAAGGCGTTGGAAATGCGCCTGTCAAAAAAGTAGAGTAGTCGAGTAATTGTGCGCTTAAGATATTTACTCCACCTGCACTTTGTGTAATACGATCGCTGAAAGTTCCTGCATTAGGTGTGTGATTGGGATTTACGATTTCTACACCTTCTAGTCTCCATTGGTTAGCATTTGGCGAATTGCCTCGCACCGATAGGGCGTTTCCTTGATTATTGACATTTGCTACGCCCGCATAAATACTCATCATTCGTGCAGGGTCATAAAATGTAGCTGGATAGCGGAAAGTCTCTTCTATTGTAATTGTTTGATTACTAAGTGGATGCACGGCATCGAAGCGAGGAGTTTTTACTACTAGTGTATCTAAGCCCATTTGAGTGTCCTCCAGCTCAATTTCTAGCACCACTTCTTTACCTGATTCTACAAGAATCGGTAGTAGGAGTGTTTTTCGGCCGATGTAGCTCACTTTCAGTTGATAGCGATTAACAAGCACTTCTTCTAGTCTAAAGTTTCCTTCCTCATCACTTATTACGCCTTTGTTAAGTTCGTCAATTTCTACGCTAGCACCTACCAATGGCTGTTGATTTAAGGCATCCACTACTCTTCCGCGAACAGTTTGAGTAGGCACTTGTGCTATTGAGAGTGTAGTCATTAAAAGTGTAAAGCAAATTAGGCTTAGTCGTTTCATCTTTTATAATCGTTTTGAAAAAAAAAATACTATTCAATATCTAGCTATGAGTAATAAAGCAATAAAGTTAATCAATTCTCAATGTATAATTTAGAAGTAGGATTCAAGACTTCCTAGGTAATTGTTTATCTATGTATAAAGTTGAAAATGTACAAGGCGTATTAAGAAGAATCGCAAATTAATGCTGATATGAGTGCTAAGGTAGAAATTGAGGCATAGCTCAATTGGAGGAGAACGAAATATATAATATTTTAATAAAAGATAACTTTTTTAATGAATAATTACTATTTTCGCCCTAATAATTATCTATTTTAATAGTGGTTATTCCATTTATATTCTACCTCTATTTAAGGTGGATTTATAATTCAAGTAAATTCATTTTCCCCTTCACAGATTTGCATATTATTACTTACTATAATAAAATCAAGTAATGGAAGAGTTATATAGATTTAAGATACAAACAGATCAGTTTGCTGTGGAGTTAGAATCTACTAATAAAGATTTTGTAGAACAACATATGTTAAATTTGTTGAAAGTTTCTGAAACCTCTACTTTGACAACCCCTAGTCCTAGCGTTCCTGCTATCAGTAATGATGTTGGAGTTGTGGATGATGTGCCTATCCCTGATAGAGCGATTGAGATGGATACAGAACAAGCAGATAGTGTTGTACAATTTATTTTGAATAGCGATAAACTAACATTTGTCAGAAGCCGAGTGCTAGAGAAAGCTAATCAATTGAACAAAATATTAATGGTATTCTATTTTACCAATGAGTTGTATGGTAATCAATTCTTGACCACCAGTTTCATTGAGCATGTCTTAGCAAGATTTGGCAGACGCATTGCTAAATCCAACCTTGGCACTAAGATTAAAAATAATGAAGAGTATTTTGCGGCTGATAGTGAACCTAAGCGCGGCACACCGACTCAATATAGAATTCGGCAAATTGGAATAGAGCGTTTTAATAACATTATCAAGGATTGATAATAAGTAGTTTCTCTACTTCACTTTATCTAAAGTAAATCCAAAAGTAGTTCCCAATCCAGGACTGCTTCTAACATTTATATTCTGATCGTGCACTTCTAAGATGTGTTTTACAATAGAAAGTCCCAAGCCAGAACCTCCGCGTTGCCTTGATCGGCTCTTATCTACTCGATAAAATCGGTCAAAAACATGTTTTAGGTGTTCTTTAGGAATACCGATGCCATTGTCGGACACCTCTACCAAAATGCGCTGATCCATATCATAAAAGCTAACTTTGGTTTTTCCATTTTCATGACCATATTTTATAGAATTATTAACTAAGTTTGTTAGGATCTGATGTATTTTTTCTTCATCAGCAAATACTCGGAATGGTGTGTCTGCTCCTTCTTTTAGTTGTAGTTTAATATTTCGTTGATTAGCTTGTAATTCTAGTTCTTCAAAAACACTTTGTGCTAATTCTTTGATGTCAAAAGCTCTCATATCGAGCATCATTTCACCTGATTCTAGTCTAGCAATAGCTTCCAAATCCTGAATGATTGTACTAAGCCGCTCTATACCTTTTTCTGTTTTTTTTAGAAATTTCAAGCTAATATCTTCATCTTTATAACTTCCATCTAATAAAGTATCCACATAGCTCTGAATAATGAAGACAGGCGTTTTTAATTCATGGGAAATATCTCCTACAAATTGTCGTCTATACTCCGCCCATTCCTTATATTTTGTTACTTCTGCTTCCTTATCTTTTGCCCACTCTGCTACTTCTTGTTCGACTTCGTCAAAAATACTCTGATCTAAATTAACCACCTCTCTTTTTTCACTTGAAAGCAGTTTTCGCTGATGAATTGTTTTATAGATTAGTTTGATTCTTCGGTAAATATACTTCTCGAGTACATAAAGTGACACAAAATAGGTGATAAGGAAAGTGCCGAATGAAATAACGACTAAAGCTAGCAGTGCCTGTTGCCATTCTTGGATGACTAAAAAAGCAACGGGAATAGTGAAGCAAGCCGAAAGTGTTACTACCCAAAAGGCACTGTAAATGGAAAGTTGGCGAGGCGTAACATTCTTTGGCAAGCTGCCCCAAAAATATTTAAAATTCAAATTTGTACCCAATCCCTTTGACTGTCTTGATGTAGTCATTTCCTATCTTTTCTCTCAATTTTCTAATGTGGACATCAATTGTACGATTTCCTACGATGACATCTGTTCCCCAGACTTTATTGAATATCTCTTCCCTTGAAAATACCTTACCCGGCTTGGAGACAAGCAAATTAAGCAATTCAAATTCCTTCTTTGCCAGTTCTATTTCCTTACCGCTTTTGTGTACAGAAATGCGTTCTTTATCAACCAATAATTCTCCAACCTCAATGCTAGAAGGCTCAACTATTTCTTCTGTTTTTTGGGAGCGGCGCAGTAGTGCATTGACTCGACTGACGAACACTCGTGGTCGAATCGGTTTCGTAATGTAGTCATCACCCCCATAGTCAAGTGCTGCAATTTGTGAGTAATCCTCATCACGAGCAGTCAGGAAAGCAATAATAGTTTGGCTAAAAGCAGGTTTTTTTCTCAGTGTTCTACACATTTCAACACCATCCATTTTGGGCATCATGATATCAAGAATGATAAGGTCAGGGTTCACCTTTTCTGCAATTTCTACTCCTTGCTCGCCATTAGAAGCTACATGCACTTCATGGCCTGCCTTTTCTAGGTTAAACTTTAAAACATCCAAAATATCTGGCTCATCATCAACTATCAAAATTCTTTTTTTGCTCATCGGACGAACAGTAATTGATTATGAATTGAAAAAATCTAGTAAATAACTACCAATTATTCGCAAATAAAGCATTTTTCTATTAAGATCAAAATGGCTTATTGATTTGTGATTGATTCAATATGCTCTAAGTAACGTTTATCATGCCAAGCACAAAGAGCAGTATAGGCATCTAAAGTATAAGTCAAATTGGTTTCTCTATAAAAAAATGTGTTGGTAGGCTGTAAGTGGAATTACTTTCAGTAAAATCACCCAACGCCAATGGAGTGCTTATGAATAATCTGCTTGAGCAATTACCAAAATATTAATAGCATTCTTATTCTTTTTATTATTTTCGTTTGTAGCAAAAAAATAAATAGTATGGACTTAATGTCATCTTTTCCTCAAGGCGCATTAGTTACGCTTTTCGTTATCAATGTTTTAGGTCTCTTTATTGGTGATCGCTTGCTAAGAGGAGTTTACTTGGAAAGTTTTGGCAAGGGGTTAATTGTAGCTTTGATATTAGCTCTATTGAACGTAACACTTGGTAGAGCATTAGACTTCATCACCGCCCCTCTTCGCTGGTTGACACTGGGCTTATTTAGTTTTGTAGTGGATGCGCTCATTATTCTGCTTGCTAGCCGCTTGCTAAAAGGGTTTAGCGTAAATAACTTTTGGTCAGCAGTAGCTCTAGCTATTGTTATTGCCATTACAAATGCACTTTTTCACTGGATTTTTTAAATATACAAGCTAGCAGATACTACTAAAGTACCTGCTAAACTAGACCCTATTCTTTCAACAAGAGCAGTCGTTCTGTATAGATTTTACCTTCAATGTTAATGCGGATGAAGTAAATTCCATTTTCTTGATCGATCATATCTAGTGAATAGTTAAATGTGTCAGAAGACTGAGTTGGATAATGTTGTATTAATTGTCCTACCACGTTGAAGACACTTACTGCTACTGATTTCTTTTTTGTAAGCAAAATATTCAAGTTCGCTTGATTTGATGTTGGATTCGGCATTACTCTTATAGAAGCTGTTTCTTGCAATTCTTCAGTATTGGTCAAGGTATTGACTTCTACTTCCAATGAATCTGTGCATCCAAAAGCATCGCTCACAATTACAGTATAAAAATCTCGATCTAGCCCCGTGATACTTTTGCTCGTTTCACCTGTATCCCACTTGTAAGTAAACGGTGCAACACCTGCCTGTGCTTGGATGCTTATGCTCCCGTCGAATGCTCTAAAGCGCGTCTCATCCGTTACTGTCGCTACTAAATCAAGAGAAGCAGGGCAACGAATAATGTTGAAGTTGTCAATATCTAAATAGTAGTCGCCAGCCCCCCAAAAACCAACAAAACGGACTTTAATATCTTGATCCACGTAATCGTCAAGATAAATTGTAATAGGCTTGAAAGCGGTGCTTGGCTCGTGATTAGTGGAATCTATTTTTAAAACGGTAGCATAGGTTTCACCACAATCTATTGAAAACTGAACTAGAAGAGAGTCACCGCTTGCCAGTGTTTTTGCTGCATTTTCATTGCTTCCAAAATTTACATAACGATAATCAAAAGTTAAACTATCTCCAATTTCAATAGAACCTAAAGATGGAGAAGTCGCCTCAAAAAATGGATCGAGACTCCATAAATTATCAGAAAGAACAAATGATGGTGCACCGTGTCCATTTGTAATAGGTGTTTCTTCATCCGTTACCGACCAGCCCACTGGCAGTTGGCGTTCTTCAAAATCTTCAGCATAGGGAATAGACGTAGTTGTTACAAAAGTGATAATCGTTGTGTCATTACCATTAAATTGCTCGTTGACATTTTCTACCCATGCTTTTATTGTATATTCGTTGAATTCACTGGAATTAAACGGTATAGAGAAAGTATAAGTTAAGCTAGAATCGGGTTGTAGCGTGTCATCAAAATTTTCTACAATAAATGCTTCATTGTTCACCTGATAAACAAGATCAAAGTTGGATTGTGCCACTTCTCCCTGATTTAAGATAGTAAACACAACTTCGTCTCTCGCTGAGCCACATTCTTCTTCGCTAGTATTGCTTACTGCCAAAGCCGCCAAGTCGTTTTGAAGTGGTGGAGAAATAAAAATATCATCTATCCCCATTCCAGTTGTGTTGGTTGAGAAGTCAGACGAAAAAACAAAGCGCACTTGTGCTTCTGTTGCCCCTGCTGCTCCGACTAGTGTGTTAGAAGCCGTTACCCAGCCCTCGAATCCTCCATCACCATCCCACCAGTTATTGGAAGTGTCGTTATACCAATTCAGCCCCTCAGTAGCGGTACCTACTTTTTCCCATGTTTCTCCGCCATCTGTGGTGTATTCTACCCACGCCTCGTCGCAGCATGCTTCTGTCTTAAAATAAAGAGAAAAGGTCAATCTTGGATCTTCTATAAGATTTGTAAAGTCAAGGCAAGGAGAAATTAAATAAGAAGTTTCACTGTCATTATAGGTAGTGTCCAGTGAAGTTACCCATGCGTTATTTCCGCTCGCCGCTGATTGCAAATCTCCAAAACTAGGGTTTCCAAATTCCCAGCTTGGTCTTTGACTCAACGTATCGTCAATTCTCCAACCACCGAACCAATCTTCAAAGTCGGTGAAGTAGGGATAATCTGTCACTAACGGAATATTAATGATGGTCTTTTTAATAGTGTCATTACTCATATCGCTATCCTTCTCTACTCCTGTCCAGACTAGAACTTCATAAATATTTGGTGTGCCAACTTGCGCTTTTGCATCAAACTCTATTGTAAAAGTGCTGTCCTTTCCTAAAACTCCTGTGAATACACCATCGAAGGGCATGGATACACCGCCTGCCACACCATTAATGCTAAAATCAAACGGAATAAGTGTTTGAGGATCAGCGCCAAAATTCTTTAGTGTTACTTCTAGCGTCTCCATAGCATTTAGACCACATTCACTATTCGGATTGACAATCTCAACCACTCCAACATCTACCTTATAAACTGTCTCGAAGGATATTGGACCGACCAGATTACTGGTATCTCCATTTGCACAAGCACTAGCAATGTAGAAATCGTACATTGTTTTTTCACTTAGTCCTTGCAGTCTTGCTTCGTCTTCCATTGTAGTAAGCGTAACGCCCATAGAATCAGGATTGAATCCCTTTTCGCCATATTGTATAATATACTTGCCATCAGGATCAGGCGCCAGCCAACTTATATCTGCAAATTCCGCTCTGATATTATCAATATTGATGAAACTATTAGAAGGTGGTGGGCAAGCAGGACAAGTTGCTACACCTTGAAAAATAACGCCCTGCTCTGGAGTAGATACTGTTTCAAATACGATATTCCCGTCCGTATCATAAAGAATAAACTCAATTTCGTTATCAAAAGAACCGCTAAAGAACTGAAGTTTTAGGGAATCGCCATCCGAAACAACAAAACTGAATAAACGAACAGTGCTATCTCGATCAGTCAGAAAGAAAGGAATGGGGTCTTCACTATCATTAATAGTTAATTGGAGTGCTGCGCCATTCCAGCCGTCCCCGAAGGCGTCTCTTAGTTCTAAAGTGTAGTCACAAACAATTTGCGCTTTTAATACAATGACACTTATCAACAGTAAAAATGTGGTAAACTGAATTCTCATAAGTTGAATGAATTTGCGTGTTGTTGGATTCATTGTGAGGTGGCTTTATAGTTAATACCTCTCAATATCGTAAAAGTAACGAAAAAATAAGAACCTACGTTTCATAACTTGCTTTATTGATGGGGATTAATTTACGGAAGGACTAAATTGCCTTTTCCAATTATTTCTCTCAACCTCTTTACGCCAAAATCAGTTTTGTTAATGCAAAAAAAAGTGGGATGATGAAACTTTCATTTAATAATATAATTACTCTTCTACTTGTTGGGCTAATAGGTCTTATGATTTGGAGAAAAATATCGCTCAAGACCGATCTAAAAGTAGGAGTTGCTGCTCCACTTTTTGAGGGAGAAACTCTAAGTGGTGAAGATTTTAAGCTAGAATCATTAAGAAATTATTATGTATTAATTGATTTCTGGGGTAGTTGGTGTAAACCCTGTCGAAGTGAAAGCGATAATTTGGTGGCGCTTTATAATAAATATCAAAATGTTGACTTTGATGATGCCAAAGGCTTCGAGATCGTGAGCATAGGTATAGAGACACAGCAGAGTGCTTGGCAAAAGGCTATTCAGGACGACAATTTACATTGGAAATACCACCTTTCTGATTTGAGTAATTTTGACACAGAAACTATTGCGTTGTATGATGTAAAAGCCATTCCAACCAAGTTTTTGCTCAGCCCAAAAGGTATTATCATTGGCATAGATCAATCTACGAAAAGCATAGATCAATTTCTAGCTAAACGCTCAAGACAGAGCAACTGACAATTTGGCTGATTTTCTAATTTGGCAATATTGTTGCCACGATGAGTTGCAGTAGCTCAAAGTGTTACCTAAAATAGGTTTATGTTCAAGAAATTCACAAAAAAGAAGAATAAGATGACGGACAAAGATCATACAGAAGAATTGAAGCAACAAAATACAGAAAATGAGGCAATAGAAGAGGAGGAAGTAGTAAATAAAACAGCAGAAGAATCAGATCAAGATCAAAGTAAATTGAGTGTAGAAGACAGTGCAATCCAACAAGAGAAAGAAGCATTAGAAAATCAATTGAGCGAGTTGAAAGATAAATATTTGCGTCTTCATGCAGAATTTGACAATTATAGAAAGCGCACCATGAAAGAGCACTTGGAGCTTAGAAAAGTAGCTGCTCGTGACACTATGTCAGCACTTTTGCCAATTTTAGACGATTTTGACAGAGCAAAAAAGAATGCAGAACAACAAGAAGATGAAGGCTTTCGTACAGGCTTAGGCTTAGTTATTAAGAAATTGTACAATATTTTGGAGCAAAAAGGTCTGACAGCTATGAACACAGAACAAGGAATAGACTTTGATGTGGAACTACACGAGGCAATAACTGAAATTCCTGCTCCGACAGAAGAGATGAAAGGCAAAATAGTAGATACAGTAGAACAAGGATATTATTTGAACGAAAAAATTATTCGCCACGCCAAAGTAGTGGTAGGGAAGTAAGTATTTAGTACACAGCAATATATTTAACAATGGCTAGAAGAGATTATTATGAAGTGTTGGGCGTAGCAAAAGATGCGGATGATGGTGTGCTAAAAAAGGCATATAGAAAGATTGCCCTAAAATACCACCCGGATAAAAATCCTGACAATAAGGAGGCAGAAAATAAATTCAAAGAGGCAGCTGAGGCTTATGAAGTGTTAAGCGATAAGGATAAAAGAGCACGCTATGATAGATTTGGTCATGCAGGGGTAGATGGAAATGGAGGTGGCTTTAGTAGGCGCGAAGGTATGACTATGGATGATATCTTTGGCACCTTTGGAAATATTTTTGATGATGCAGGTGGTAACCCTTTTGAACCCTTCTTTCGAGGAGGAGCAAGATCAGGTGGTGGCAGGGCTAGAGGACAAAGGGGAAGCAACCTCAGAATCAAAGTCAGTTTATCTTTGGAAGAAATTGCCAATGGCGTTACAAAAAAAATAAAAGTCAAAAAGCAAACTACTTGCGGTGCTTGTGGTGGCTCTGGAGCAAAAGATAAAAATGCTGTACAGACTTGTTCTACTTGTAAAGGTTCTGGTTACGTGAGACAAGTTAGAGATACCTTTTTAGGGCAAATGCAAACTACTGCTACTTGCCCTACTTGTAACGGTAGCGGAGAAATTGTAACAGCCAATTGTGGTGTATGTAAAGGCGATGGCAGAGTTCATGGAGAAGAAACCATTGAAATTGAAATTCCTGCTGGTGTAGAAGAAGGTATGCAACTGAGTATGAGAGGAAAAGGGAATAATGGATTGAGAGGAGGACCGGCTGGTGATTTATTGATAAGTATTGAGGAAAAACCACATGACTCATTGCAAAGAGATGGCATGAATCTAGTGCATGAACTTTACTTGAACTTCGCAGATTCAGCACTGGGAACTTCAGTAGAAGTGCCAACTATAGATGGTAGAGTAAAAATAAAAGTACCTGCTGGTACGCAATCTGGCAAAATATTTAGACTTAAAGGCAAAGGATTACCATCGGTGCAGAGCTATGGTAAAGGCGATCAATTGATCCATGTAAATGTCTGGACGCCAAAAAAGCTAAATGAGAAAGAGCGTGCTTTGATGGAGCAATTAAAAGATATGCCAAATTTTAAACCACAACCAGGAAGATCAGAGAAGAGTTTCTTTGAAAAAATGAAGGATTATTTCAATTGATGCTGCTGGAGTATCCAAAGTGTCAGGTTCAATGTCTAAATTTGATTTTTGGATATTCACAATCAATTATTTTCTTCAATGCTTGATTACATAAATTCAGACTTGATACTTTCCGACAGTGCGGATGTTGAGGGTGAAGTGGCTTGGCGAAGCCCTTCTAACATTGCGCTCATCAAATATTGGGGTAAGTATGGCGTTCAACTACCTTGCAATCCTTCTATCTCATTTACCTTAGAGAATGCCTTCACAGAAACATTGGTTCAGTATGAATTAAAATCGAAACCCGACAAAGGCATAGCACTAGATTTCTTCTTTGAAGGGGAACTCAACGAAGCATTTGGCAGTAGAGTACAGAAATACCTAGAGCAACTTCTACCCATTTTTCCTTTTCTAGATCAGTTAAGCCTAAAAATAAATTCTGCTAACTCTTTTCCACACTCTGCGGGCATTGCGTCTTCTGCTTCTAGCATGAGTGCTTTGGCACTTTGTCTATGTACTATTGAAGATAATCTTTTCGATACGCTTTCAGATGATACTGCTTTTAGTCAAAAAGCCTCTTACGTTGCAAGATTGGGTTCTGGCAGTGCTAGTCGTTCTATTTATTCAACAATGGCGGTTTGGGGCGAATGTGAAGGAATAGCAAATTCATCTGATTTGTTTGCCGTAGAGCATAGTGATATTCATTCGGTATTTAAGAATTTTCAGGATGATATTTTGATAGTAAGTACAGGAGAAAAGGCTGTTTCAAGTCGTGCTGGTCATGCTTTGATGAATGATAATCCTTATGCCACTCCTCGATTTCAACAAGCAAAGAACCGAATAGCTGCCTTACTTCAAACCCTACAAGCGGGTGATTTAGAAGAGTTTGGACAAATTGTAGAAAATGAAGCACTTACACTTCACGCCTTAATGATGAGTTCTCAGCCCTCCTATTTATTGATGCAACCCAATTCCTTGCAGATTATTGAGCGGGTCAGGGCTTTTCGGGCAGCAACAAAACATCCCGTTTACTTTACACTGGATGCAGGTCCGAATGTGCACTTGCTCTATCCAGAAGACATCATACATGAAATAAGACCGTTCGTAGAAGAGGAATTATTGCCTTTCTGTGAGAATAGCACTTATATACCAGACTTTGTTGGAGAAGGACCTGAAGAGCTATAATTAAGGTGCTTGTTCACAATTATTTAAGCACTACAAGCCTGCCTTAGCAGAAATTTCCAGCATTCTATCAATACTAGCAACGCCTTGCTCAATCACCCATTGTGGCAATGTGATCTCAGGTTGTTCATATTTCATGCACAAATAAAGCTTTTCCATAGTGTTGCGTTTCATATGTGGGCATTCGTTGCAGGCACAGGTGTTGTTAGGAGGTGCTGGAATGAATATTTTTTCAGGAGCAGCCTTTTTCATTTGATGAATAATGCCTTCCTCTGTTGCTACAATGAAAGTGTTAGCATTGCTGCGTTGAGTATATTTGAGTAAACCTGTTGTAGAACCTATGAAGTCTGCTTTTTCTAATAGGATAGCTTCGCATTCTGGGTGAGCGATCAACTCTGCTTCGGGGTGGCGCATCATTAATTTAGTGATCTTTTCATGTGAGAAAATTTCATGCACCATACAAGACCCATTCCACAGAACCATATTATCACGTCCCGATTTCTTCTTCAAATAAGAGCCTAGATTATAGTCGGGAGCGAAAATAATGGGTTGATCTTCTGGAATACTGTTAATAATGTGTACTGCATTAGTGGAGGTGCAACATATATCGGTTAGTGTCTTCAATTCAGCTGTGCAATTAATATAGCTGACGACTACATGATCGGGATATTTTTCCTTAAATTTTGAAAATAGATGAGGCGGACAAGAATCTGCTAGTGAGCAACCCGCTTTTAAATCTGGTAATAGTACTTTCTTGTTAGGCGATAACATCTTGGCGGTCTCCGCCATAAAATGTACTCCTGCGAACACTATGACATCGGCATCTGTATTGGCAGCCTGCTGAGAAAGTCCCAAACTGTCTCCAATATAATCAGCAATATCTTGAATCTCAGATTCTTGATAGTAATGTGCCAGGATAATGGCATTTTTTTCTTTTTTCAACTTTTCTATTTCTTCCACTAAATCTAGCGTAGGATCGACTTCTATATCCAAGTAACCCATCTGCTGCAGTTTCTTTTCTGCTAAAGCAACCATTTTATTCTTTATTTAAGAAATTCTAAATTATAACATTACAACAGAAGTTGGATTCAGATAGTTCGAGGAGTTGCTGACAGTCAGTAGCGTTGATTTAAAGTGATCATTGCTTGCAGTGCCGTGATAGTCTATTATTGACACATGCTGCCTTCTTTGATTTTGTTGATGTTAAGTATGGTGTTCAACTTCAAAACGATCATACCATAAAAAATACTTGCTGATAATTTCCTCTTTTTGTTTTTCTATATAATGGATCAATGCTTTTGAAGCAGGCAGCAGCCCTTTATTTTTGTTATAGATAAGATTCCAAGTTGTTGTGATAGGCAGACCGATAGTAGGTATAATTTGGAGGTTGTTGTTTTGAATTTCATTTTTTAATCCAATTAAAGGCATAATGGAATAACCGAGATCAGCACTTACTGCTTGTTTTACCGCTTCATTTGATACCAATTCTAGCCGCTTATTTAATGACTCACCTGCTTGGGAAAGAAATCGTTCCATTGCAGCTCTTGTTGCTGAGCCTTCTTCTCTAAATATGAGCGGCAGTTGTATAGCTTGCTCTGCAGTAAGTGGTACTTTTAGCTTCGTTAGACTAGTGCCATTACTGCTGCCTACTAGAAAAAGTTTGTTATCCATCAACTCAATGACGTTGATCGCCATATCATTGGGTAGTACTGAAACTAATGCAAAGTCGGTGTCATTTTCCTTGAGGCTTTCAATCACTCGCCTTTTATTAGTTACATCAACCTGAATATCTATTTGAGGATATTTCTTTACAAAGTCATTCAAAAAATAAGGTAATACATATTTTGCCGTTGATACGATTGATATTGTAATCTTTCCTACTAATATTCCTTTATACTCATGCAGCAGGAGGTCTATAGCGTCAGCTTCTGCCAGTACTCTTTCGCTGGCAGCGGCTAGTTGCTTGCCGAAGTCGGTAATATATAGCTTTCGTCCAACTACTTCCGTAAGTGGCATTTCAAACTGATCCTGCAATTTTTTGAGTTGTATGGAAACTGCTGGCTGTGACAAGTGCATTGCTTCGGCAGCTTTTGTTATGCTCTTCATTTTGCTGACCGTCAGAAATATCTTTAGCTGGTGTAGTGTATAGTTCATAATAAAATGTTATGGCAAATATAAGAAATATAAATTTTGATTTATGAACAGATCGTTCGACTTTTGCATTGATCTTAAAATAAAAATCACTTATCATGAGAATTACAATAGAAAAGGAATTTACACAAGAAGCACCAGTAAATGTAGCTGGAAATGCAACATCTGATAGTGCCTCTAATACTAGAAAGTTACTGCTGGGGTATTTGAAAGAGAAAAGCGCTCTAAATAAATGCAAACTTTCATGGGAAGGTAGTGAGCAGGTAGCAATTGAAAACATAGATGCGCTTACGCTTCATGGCTTCATGTTAGAAATGGAAAAAATGGGAAAACAGGTCAATATTCAGAAAAAGACAATCATTGAGGTAATTGATTGAGTAGTCTTAATCTTCTAGCTGAGTATTTTCATGGTTAGAGTTTCTCTTAGCACTTTCCTTATAAAAAGCATTTAAAATGGAAGAACAGTCAAAGTTGAAAACAGATAACGAAAAAAATTAAGTCAAGTGCTTTATCTTCGCTTTGATGAAAGTAGCATCTTGGACTAATTGGCTCATACTATTGGTGATAGCATTATTGCTGCTGCACTTGCGCTTTGGATTGCAGATACTTGATCCAACACATATCAATTGGATGCTTGTAAGATGCAGTGATGGTGTGGTGGGCTACAATGGGTGGGAACATTTCAAGGATCAGCCTTGGTCATTTCCACTTGGAAAATTGGAAAATTACCAATATCCACTTGTTACAAATATTGGTTTGACTGATTCTGTTCCAATTATGGCGGTATTTTTTAAGTTATTACGTCCAATTTTTGATGATGTAGAATACCATTTTTACGGCATCTGGATTGCTTTGAGTTTTGTTTTACAAATTTATTTTGGCTATCGCTTGCTTGAGGCACTCAACGTTAAGGATAGGTTGCTGCTCACTTTGGGAGCTACCTTTTTTTTATTATCGCCAGTGTTTTTGCATCGCTTTGTGCATCCTTCTCTTTCCATGCACTGGACAATATTGGCAGCCTTCTGGCTCTATTTTGACCAAAAAATCACCACTAACCAAAGAATAAAAGGACACTTTATCTTGACTGCTATTATGGCTTGGACGCATCCTTACGCGGCAGTTATGATGTTGGGATTAACC
>CAYWKD010000040.1:0-36138 GCA_964458705.1 uncultured Saprospiraceae bacterium
AAATGATAAATTTTACGGGATAAACTTCGAAGTGCTTCCCGAATGCTTCATAAGAAAACAAAGGCTGCAAGTCGGTAATGTTTAATAAAAGCCAAGAACCTACAATAGCAGCAAGCACTGCTGGAATTCCAAATCGCATCAATACTTCTTGGTTGGCATTGCGACCAACTAAAAACAGTTTGTAAATATTATTGAAAAAATGAACCACTCCTGTCAATGCAATTGCAATTTCAACAGGGAAGAAAATCATAAAAACAGGTGTCAAAATAGTGCCAAGCCCAAAACCTGAAAAGAAGGTAAGAATAGCAACTACAAATGCCGTTAATGATATGACTACAATTTCCATTTAACTTTTTGCTTTATTTAGTTTTTGGTCAAGCGACCAATAACCACTGCCTTTAAGTAATAGAAAAATACTTCCCAAGAGCATTGCCCAATCCGTTCGGCTACCGTGCATCATTTCCCAAAATCCTTGATTTGCTAAAAGATCCGCCTTAGTGGTGGCAATGGCAACAAGCATAATAATAATAAGTGGAATACTTGCTAAGCGAGTAAAGAAGCCAAGTAAAATCAATGCTCCACAAAGAATTTCAAACGTGCCAACAAAACTTCCCAAAAATTCAGGTGAAGGCAAACCAATCTTTTCAAAACGACCGGCTCCACGAATGGCAGGAAATAAAAACTTTTGTATTCCTTCAGATAAAAATACTACTCCAACCATCAAACGGATTATGATGGTTGTTTTTGCATTGTTTGTATGAATGATTTTCTTGAACATTAGATTATTTGTGATTTTCTGAAACTGCAAAACACAAAATTCTGGATAGTGTCGAAGGGCGTCTTGTGGTCAACGGTTATACATTTGATTTTTTCAAAGAATTTTTTCAGTCGGTTAGCCATTGTGGTTTCCGAATACTGTTTGATTTCAATTCCACTACATTTTTTCGGTCCTAGCTCAGAAAATGTACCAATTACCAAAATACCCGTAGGATTAATATGCTGTCGAGCAGTTTCCAAGTAGTTTGAAATTTCTTGCTCGTCTGTTAAAAAGTGAAATGCGGCTCTGTCATGCCAAAAGTCGTATTGCTCTGTCGGCTTAAAAGTTGCTGCATCTTCAACTATCCATTTCACATTTTTTGCTTTATCGCCAAGTCGTTGTTTTGCTCTTTCAATGGCAGCCGCTGAAATGTCGAGCACTGAAATATCTTGGTAACCTAAGTTGAGTAAATGGTCAACTAAAAAACTATCGCCACCGCCAATGTCAATCACTTTTGCAGTTGTCGGCACGTTGAATTGTTTGAAGAAGTCCAAAGAGGTTTCTGGGGTTGGTTGAAACCAACTAACGTCTTTCAGCTCTTTTGTCTGATAGATATTTTCCCAGTGTTTTTTACGATCGAATTTTTCCATTTTTTCTATATTATTTGTTGTTTACACCGCCGCTCTTCAGGGTAAATCCTAATTTCGTGTAAACGAGATAAGCGTACTTTTGGTTGTTGTAAGCATTTCTCATCTATACGCTCTGTCCTATGAAGCACGAAACCCCTAGTTGTGTATAGGTGATGCTATGCGGTCGGTTTTCTTGTGTTTATAATATTTTTATCAATTTTAATTTTATGTTTTCTACTCCAAATTATTATAAAAGGTACTAGAATAGCTGTTGGTAGTAACCAGGCTAGTATATCGGGAAGGAAGGTATTGTTAACAACTACAAAGGCTGTTAAAGCGGCAATAAAACTTCCTATCATTCTTTGAAGATGTGTCGTCAACCAATAGTTTTTGACATTTGATTGCCCCTTAAAGTTTTTGTAATCCTGATAAACAAACAATAAACTCAATCCACCAAAAACAATGAGTACAATTCCAAAATAATCGTTTTTAACCATTCCTGATGTCCCAAGGCCTATGAACGCAATACCAAATACAAACATTGTTACAGTTAATAACCAATCAAATGTTGTAACATCACTTATCCCTTTCTTCTTCAAATACCTTTTGCCGGTCATAACCATATAGATTGTAAATACAGCAGTGATGAACAAAAACTGACTTGGGTGTAAATAGGATAATGCTATTGCAAAAAGACCTGTACCGAGCATTGAATAAAAAAAAATATTGCCTAGTAGTTTATGTCTTTTATCACCCTTTTTTAAGAACATAACAAATGTTCCAAGTAAAAGTCCTGTCCCACCAAAGACAATATGAAGTACCAATAAAAAATTAAATAATGTCATAATACTTCTATTTTTTTACTAACGATTCTTAAGCTGATGTACAACGTTCCAAAGAGGAATGTCAGCGTTCAAAAACGCTCATGCTACTCAATATATCTAAAACGAGGAATTTCTTTACCATCAACAGTAACATTTTCAAGAAACATAGATTTTGGTCTTGCCCACAAAGAGTTACTTCCAAATTCCTCAGAATTATAAAGAGCCTTGTAAATTATTAATTCCTCTAGCGTTTCGCTATGTCTAGCAAGACCAATAACCTCGTATTGTTCATATCTTCCGAGTTTTAGTTCAGTCATAATATTCATGTTCAAAAATAGATTTTCTGAATTTCTTAGGATTTAATAATAATTTGATTATCAATAATTTATAAAGATGATATTTTATTTTTGAGTACTATTAAAGAAGAAAGGCTGCTCAAGTACTTTTCTACCCTTTCTTCCAAACTATTTTCCATCTGAAAGCCCACCGCCAAGCAATAGTGGCGCCACCGTATCCACTTCTAAGAAGAAGTTTTTTTAGTTCTTCTTTTGTGAAAGCACGAGCTACGGATAGTGCAGCATCGTGGCGCACCATCTCTGATTTAGACAAAAACTGCGTCAATAATTTAATGGCGTAGTAAGCGAACCAATGGCGGTGCAAATCATTATGAAGAACGCCAATGCGAACTTGCTTTTTAAATTGTGTGAATAGCTGGGTCAGTTCTTCATCTGTGAAATGGTGAGTAAAGAGACTGGAATGAATGATGTCGAACTGCTGTTGCTGGAAGTCGGAGCTAAATATATTAACAACTCGAAACGAAATTTCAGGATAGGCAGCACAATTTTGCTGGGCATAAGCGACAATATTGGGGTTAGCATCTATTCCAATCAATTTTAGCTCAATGCCCTTTTTTCTTGCCCACTTTGCCATTAAAATTAGTATGTCTCCTCCTCCGCAGCCCAAGTCTGCTAGCGTAATCTCCTGTCCCTTGTAATTTGCTAGCAACTCCCCCAAACCTTCGATGCTCACTTGATTGCCCCCCAGCAATTTATTGACCGTATTCAGTTCTTGTAGTGTCTGGGTAATTACTTTCCCCGAGCTGTCCAGGTCGTCCATTAGTTCGGGTTCATAAGAGCGAGTCGTTAAGTTAATTAGCATAATGAATATTTAGTAGCATACTTTCCAGTGTTAAACCTGGTCCGAATGCTAGACTTAGCATATGATTTCCGTGATCCAAAGTAGTCAAATTTTGTAATATTTTTTGCATTACAAATAAAACAGTAGGCGAGGACATATTTCCGTATTCCTTCAAGATTTCATAGGCAAAACGGTTGTCAGCCTTACTAATGTTTAGTTCTTGTTCAATGATGCGCAGTATTCTGCGTCCTCCAGGATGGATGGCAAAATGACTAACTTGATCCGTAGATAGCGATAATTTATTTAACAATCGCTGTATTAAAATAGTGATGTTGGCTTGGATAATTGCTGGAATTTTAGCGCTCAGTCGCATCTCAAAACCAGTATCGTTGATGCGCCAAGCCATTTCTTGGATGCCATCAAAAGCCAGATCACTGTAAAAATTTTCAATGGATAGGCTTGCTTTTTGCTCGCTCACTTGACTAGATAGCAGTACGGCAGCAGCTCCATCTCCAAATAGTGCATTTGCTAGTAGGGTGTCCTCATCTTTTGCCTTCTGAAAATGTAAACTGCACAGTTCTACCGCAACTATCAATACTTTAGCATGAGGCTCACTTTTGATAACATGATAAGCTGATTTTAGCGCATTGAATGCAGCATAGCAGCCCATAAAGTTAATTGCTGTGCGCTGAATATCCGTTGGTAAATTTAACGCTTGAATTAATTGAATATCAATACCTGGAGCGTACATCCCCGTACAACTGACTGTGATAAGATGAGTGATGGATGATAAGTTAAAGTCGTCGGGCAGTGCGTCTTGAATGGCTTGTTGAGCTAGTTGAATAGCTTCTCGTTCGTATATGCTCATGCGCGCGCCAACGGTCGGGAAAGGTTCTAAATTTGAGGTATTTGGGAAGAACTGATATTCATCCGTTTTGCCATAATCCTCTAAAACACTGTAACGCGTCTGTATGCCACTAGCACGGTAAAGCACGTTTAGCTGATGACGTTCTGTTGCATTCATTTGAAGTGCATCCGCCATGAATTTTCCAATTTGCATTTGATCGGTTTTATAAGTAGGATTAGCGGTGCCAATGTAATTAATGTAAACGGGCATAAATTGTGTTTAGGCGAAATTTTTATAACTTTCGTTTTTCAAATTAAGCCAGATGAAAAAATCTACTTTACTACACCTGCGTATTCCTTTTTCCTTCTTTTTGCTGCCTATTTTTTTGTTCGCTTGGGCAGTCCAACCTGCAGGTGTTGTAGTATCGGATTTCTGGATAGCCTTTGTTTTGATTCATTTCTTACTCTATCCAGCTAGCAATGCTTATAATTCTTACTTTGATAAAGATGAGGAGAGCATAGGAAGTTTGAAAAATCCACCTAAAGTTAGTCTCGAATTGTATTATTATGCTCTTTTATTTGATCTGATTGCTATTTTACTGGGTTGGTGGCACTTTAGTTGGCAGTTCGCCTTAATGTTATTTATTTATGGTTTAGCATCCAAAGCGTATAGCCATCCGAGTATTCGACTCAAAAAATATGCTTATCTAAGCTGGTTTATCGCAGGTTTCTTTCAAGGATATTTCACTTTTTTGATGACTTTTATGGCGTTGCACCGAATGGATATTAACACTATTTTCGAGCCATTCATTCAGATACCTGCTTTACTGAGCACTTTAATGTTGATGGGCTCTTACCCAATGACTCAAATTTATCAACATAGCGAAGATAGCAAGCGAGGCGATCAAACGCTTAGTTTAAAGCTCGGCATACTAGGTACTTTTCATTTCACAGCTATTGCATTTTCTATTGCCACAATTGGCTTTGTGGTTTATTTTCTTCAATATCACAATTTGAATGCTGCCTTGCTCTATTTAATTTTTCTGATTCCTATATTAAGCTACTTTGCTTATTGGTATCTCAAAACTAGAAAAAATAGGAGTTATGCTGATTTTGAGCACACAATGCGGCTGAATTTACTGTCAGGCTTGTGTCTAAACTTATATTTTGTTGTGTTGGGATGGCTTGTAGGATAGATAACTACAACAGTTATTATGATGTACTGTTATCTTGGTACTTATCATACAGAATAAAATCGAGAGCAATAAGTGAAGGATATAATCATCATTGGTGGTGGACTTAGTGGATTGATTAATGCTATTTTGCTGGCAAAAGCAGGCTTGGAGGTGCTACTCATTGAGAAAAAGCAGTACCCCTTCCACAAGGTTTGCGGGGAGTATGTGTCGAAAGAAGTGATTCCATTTTTGCAGCGACATGATTTGTTCCCTGCACATCTGAAATACGGTAACATAAGTCGCTTTCAATTAACCTCTATCAAGGGACGATCCATTGAAATTCCGCTAGACATGGGGGCTTTCACGATTAGTCGCTACGAATTTGATTACTTTTTGTATCAAAAGGCAATAGAAATTGGAGTAACTATCCTAGAAAAAACAACCGTAGAACAAGTTAACTACCAAAAGGAGTATTTTAAAGTAAGATGTAGAGATAGCCAGCAATTGGAGAGTAGAATTGTAATTGGAGCGTATGGAAAGCGGTCTGTTTTAGATCGAAAATTGAATAGAAGGTTCTTCAAGCGTTCTTCTCCCTATATTGGTGTCAAATATCATGTCCGTACAGATTTTCCAGATGATTTAGTAGCACTTCATAATTTTAGGGATGGCTATTGTGGCGTTAATAAAATAGAAGATGATAAAACAAATATTTGTTATTTGAGTCACCGTAAAAATTTGAAAGGCAGTAGTTCCATACAGAATATGGAGCAGGACATACTGTATCAAAACCCAAACTTAAAAACGCTCTGGGAGCAAAGTGAATTTCTATATGACAAACCTTTGGTGATTAATGAAATCAGTTTTGCTACGAAAACACCTGTGGAACAGCATATTCTAATGTGTGGAGATGCAGCCGGTATGATTACACCACTCTGTGGCAATGGCATGGCAATGGCAATTCGATCAGCCAATATCTGTGCGACAACTATACTAGAGCATTATTCTAGGCATAATTTCAACAGAGACAAACTAGAAGCATCTTACACAAAACGATGGAAAAAACAGTTTCAGCACCGACTTTGGATAGGTCGCAATATCCAATCACTTTTTGGTGGGGAAAAAATTAGCGAATTTGCGGTAGGAATAGCAAAGAATGTTCGCCCACTCGCCAATTATTTGATGAAACAAACACATGGTAACTTGATGAAATGAGGCAATTGCTCCAACTTGCCAGTTTGATTCGCATGGTTCGAAGGATAGTAAAAAAATAATTTCCAGAGCCTCGAAGACTCTGAAAATTTTAGCAGAACTATTTTCCGATGGGCTAAGGCAAAAATAGATTGAATTCTACTCGTCTATTCCTTTTTCTGCCTTCTGCGGTTTGATTATTAGCAACAGGCGGTTTTTCTCCATAACCGACATACTTCATACGGGAAGCAACTATTCCCTTTTCTAAAAAATAATCATAACAGCGCTGGGCTCTTCGCTCTGATAGCCATTGGTTGTATTTTTCTTCTCCCACACTGTCAGTATAGCCTTCAATTGAGACATGATATTGAGGATACTTACGCAAGATATCCAATACTTGATCGAGAATTGCATAAGCAGACTGTTTGAAGTAGGAGCTATTGACCTCAAATTCAAGGCTTCTAGCCGCAATTTCAAGTGCTTGTTGATCTTTTTCTTCAATTTGTGGAGCTGGTGGGCAACCCTTATTGGCAATACTGCCAAATTGATTAGGGCAGTCATCTTGGCTATCCCTTACGCCGTCTGCATCTGAATCAGGACAGCCGTTCAAGCCGATAGTTCCTGCTTCATCAGGGCATTGGTCTTGTTTATCTGCTACGCCATCGCCATCAGAATCTGGACAACCTCTAGTGTTTGTCGCACCTGTAAGATTAGGGCAGTCATCTTGGTTATCAGCTATTCCATCGCCATCGGAATCAGGACAACCCTGCATGGCAGGTGTGCCAATTTCACTAGGGCATTGGTCTATGGAATCACTTACACCATCTCCATCGGAGTCTTTATTTTCTTCCCCATTACTTGGGACTAGTGTTTCGATTGTCTTTCCTAGCAGCACTTTTATACCAATATTGTGGTTCAAATTTTCGTAGGTCTTGTCAGTTGTTGGTATATCTAAATTAGACAGACGGTAGTCTGATCGAGCATGTACATAAACATTCTCGGCTAATTTTATTTCCAGCCCCGCTCCTAAAGGAAATTGAAAGTCTGTATCTAGATTTTCTGTATATACCACTCCAACGCCGCCGCTTAAAAATGGAACTATTGGAAAACTAGACTTAAATGCTTGTAGTTGTAATAGTGCATCAAAACTCCCCATGAAAAGATTTTCGGAGAAATTCTGCAATTCATGTTCGGGTGTAGGATAATTAACTATGCCCAATCTGATGGGTAATTCTAAGTTTAATGGACCAATCAAATTTCTATGATAAGCGACTTTTGCTCCATAAGTTAAATTTCCCTCTGCTTGAACAGGCTGCTCTTTAAAGAGCGAATAGTAGTCAAAAATACTACCACTGAAAGAGATTGCATTCTTTTGACTAGGCGACTGTGCCATTAGAAAATTGGAATAAAACAGCAATAAAATTATGAATGACAAAGTAAAACATTTCATAGTATGATGTCAGATTTTAAATTAGGTTAAGAGATCAAAAACGAAAGCGCCTAATGTGGCAATATAGTTTGTGTTAATTGAAGTATTGTTGCTGTGGGAACTGAAAATGCTGAAGGTTAAACCAAAATAATAATAAAGTTAAGATTTTTGTGGTACAATTACAATTATGAAGGAGATGACAAAAAGCAATAGCTACTTATTTTGTGCTAAATAACTATGAACAGTTGCTTACCCTCCTCCAGCCGCCACCCACTGCATTAAATAAGCACAAATCAAAGCTCCGTAAGTGCCAAGTGCATATCCTAACACTGCCATTAATACTCCAACAGGTGCAAGTGCGGGACTAAAAGCAGAGGCAACTACTGGAGCGGAAGCGGCACCACCTATATTAGCTTGGCTGCCTACGGCAACGAAGAAGTAAGGGGCTTTAATGAAATAAGCGGTTACTAAAAGAGTGGTGATGTGAATGAGAATCCAAGTGATGCCAATGGCAAATAGTCCAATATTTTGAAAAATTTCGCTAATATTCATCTTCATACCAATAGTAGCCACTAAAGTGTAAATAAAAATGCTGCCCCAACGAGATGCACCGACTCCCTCCAACGTCTTAGCTTTTGTGAAAGAAAGTCCTACTCCAACAGTAGTAGCAATGACGATAAGCCAAAAGAAGGAGGACATCAATGAGTTGAGTTTGAGTTGATTGAGTGTAGTTTCAAACTGCTCCATCAGGGGTGTCATCACGTCTGCTCCCCAGTGCGCCAGTGCCGTTCCACCAAAAGCTACCGCCAATAAAGCATACAAAGAAGTTATAGTCGGTATGCGCTCAATACTTACCCTAAAATTTTCTACCCTTGTTTTTAGTTCGTCTATGGCGGAGTTATCCGCTTTCAGGATTTTATCCAAGCGTTCAGATATATTGATGCCATACAGTAGAAAACCCAGCCAAACATTAGCGACCAATACATCTACCAATACCATTGTAGCAAAAAGATCATCTTTCACTTCAAATATTTCTTTCATTGCCGTTTGATTTGCTCCACCACCAATCCAACTGCCCGCAATAGTAGAAAGCCCACGCCAAAGTTCATCTGGAGCGACTGGAATGAGATTGGGAAAAAGATTAGCTACTACTAACAGCGCTATTGGACCGCCTAGCACAATACCTACTGTGGCAGCAAAAAACATGATCAAGGCTTTCGGTCCGAGACTAATAATTCCTTTTAAGTCGATACTAATACAGAGCAAAATTAGACTTGCAGGTAGCAAATACCTTGAAGCCACAAAATATAGCTTTGAGGAGTGTTCAACACCATGAGCATCCACCCAAGAGGAAGCGATCAAACCCAATGGCCAATGCAGCAATGCAGGTACAAAATAACAAAGCAACAGCGGCGGAACGTAAGTGTAGAATTTTTTCCAAAAGGGATGTCCGCTACTGGCAGTAGTGAATATTGAAGCAAGGACAATCAAAAGCAGCCCAAGCACAATGGCATCATTGGTGAAAAACGGCTCCATTTTTATACATTTTATTGTGCAAGTAAAAGGATTTTATAGTTATAGCCAAATCTACAACAGTAGTTGAGTGAAGATTCCTTTTTATCTTTGTCATTTATAAATGATTAGATTTGGAGCATTTAGAAAAACATATTGAAGCACTCATTTTTTCCGCAGAACAACCGATCACTTTAGAGGAGATCAGGCGTTGTGTTGAAACTTTAACCAATGTCATCTATCGAGAGGAGCAGATATTAAGTTATGTTGAAAAAGTGGTAGAGAAGTTCAGCGCCGAAGAACACGCATTTGAGGTAGCAAAAATTAGTGGAGGATACCAGTTTTTAACCAAAGGAGCCTATCATGAAACGCTTAGTATCTACTTGAGACAGACAACCAAGAAGAAACTTTCTCAGTCAGCATTAGAGACCTTATCTATCGTAGCTTACAAACAGCCTGTAACGAAGAGCGAGCTAGAGCAAATAAGAGGAGTAAGTTGTGATTATGCCATTCAAAAACTATTGGAAAAAGAACTTGTTATTATTCAAGGTAGAAGTGATGCGCCTGGACGCCCTTTGCTCTATGCTACGAGCGAGCGATTTATGGATTATTTCGGTATTAATAGCTTAAAGGATTTACCTAAGTTGAAAGAGTTCAAGAAGCCAGCGCATGAAATTGGGGCGAGTAAGGAATAAAAAATTAAACTAAAAATCATGGAAGCAATAGATAAGCCTTTAGTAAATAGAGTAGCAAGAAGCAGTATTATCACAATCAATTTGGAAGATTTCTTTCCAGTAGGAGAGGTCGCTGTATTTGATCTAAAAGAGTATCTATTTATGGAGTTGATACTCAAGGAAAAGGATTTTCGCGCTGCACTAAAAGAACACGACTGGTCGCAGTATCAAGATAAATATGTAGTTGTTACCTGCACAGTAGATGCAGTTATTCCTGTTTGGGCTTACATGCTTGTAGCGGCTTATGTAGAGCCTTTTTCAAAGGACGTTTTTCAAGGAACAAAAGAAGAGTTCTATAAAGCTCATTTTTACAAAGCAATCGCCATGTTAGATGCTGCTGAGTACGATGAGAAGCGTATCGTCATTAAAGGTTGTAGCGATCAGCCAGTGCCTGCCGCTGCCTATGTAGCATTAACTCAAAAGCTCCGCGCCCACGCCAAAAGCATCATGTACGGCGAGCCATGCTCTACCGTCCCCATTTTTAAGCGACCAAAAGAATAGCTTGATGGTGGAGGTAGAAATAGTTCGAACAGAAAGTTAAAACGTATTAGCTAAAGAGACCACCCGCACTGCAAATTTGCATGAGTGAATTGAAAAGGATAAAAAATCTCTTTTAGCAATTATCTTTGTTCACGTTTTATACAGCCAACTATGAATCTACTAGAACAAATCAACGAAGCAATAGCACACATTAAGTCCCAAACTGACTTTCAGCCGGAGTTTGGTCTTGTGCTTGGAACGGGGCTAGGCAGCCTAGCTAATGAAATTGAGGTGGTTGCTTGTTTTGATTATGCTGATTTGCCCCATTTTCCCGTTTCCACAGTTGAGAGTCATAAAGGGCAGTTGATTTTGGGCGACCTAGCGGGTAAAAAAGTGGTGGCTATGGCAGGACGCTTTCATTACTATGAGGGCTACTCGATGCAGCAGGTAACTTTTCCGATTCGAGTAATGAAATATTTGGGTATTCAGCAATTAATTATTTCCAATGCAGTGGGTAGCACCAATGCTGAGTATGAAACAGGGGATATTGTTTTTATCAAAGATCATATCAACTTTCACGCTGAAAACCCACTTCGAGGAAAGAATGATGATCGCATTGGTCCTCGCTTTCCAGACATGATGTTTACTTATGATCGTTCGATGAATACCAGAGCGCTTGCTATTGCAGCGCAACAAGGTATCCGAGCGCACGAGGGAGTCTATTTTGGCTGGCAAGGTCCGAATTTGGAAACCCCTGCCGAATATCGGTTCATCAATATTATTGGAGGTGATGTGGTAGGAATGTCCACTGTGCCAGAAGTCCTTGTCGCTAAACACATGGAGTTGCCTGTTTTTGTGATTTCGGTTGTTTCCAACAAATGCTTTCCTATTGAAAATTTAACACCCACTACGCTGAATGAAGTGATCGAAGTTGTGGAGCAGACAACGCCTAAAGTGCAGTTATTAGTGAAGGAATTGTTGAAGGATTAATCTTAAAGCGTAAAGTTAAGTAACCAGTAATCTACCCAGTTTAAGACTGATTAACTGGTAAAAAATACAACTTTGTAAGTAAGTGGACAAGATTGTTCACAGGTTTAGATTGTCTATTGATTTACACAATTTCCTGTCGATATTTAAACCTGTCCACTTACTTAGAGGCACTCAGACGGTGGCACTTTCTAGGTTTTGTTTTTTACGATTGTCCAACTTAGCCCGTATCTCATTAGCTCGTTCCTCGGAAATATCATAATCTCTCATGACTAAAATAGCGATGATTGTTCCAACCATAGGGAAAAAGCAAAAGAAAGCATGCAAGCCATCAACAGCAGACTGCTGCTCAACGGTTGGAAGGGCTGCATCAAATCCTACAAATGCAATGATAAGACCACTTAGACCGCCCGCAATGGCAAAACCAACTTTGACCATCCACCAATAAATTGCGCCAAAGAGTCCTTCTCGCCTCAATCCAGAATTGAGTTCATCAATATCAATAACGTCTGCTGTCATAGACATCATGATCATAAATAAGCTACCAATACCAAAGGAGAAGAATGGGAGTGCGATAATATACATCCATGGCTTTCCTGGAATGAATAAAAACCAAAGCATAAAGTAGCCAATAATGGAAATACCTTGAGAAAGAATAAAGGCTTTTTTCTTACCTAATCGCTTAGACATCCAAGCCACAATAGGAATGACGATGAAGGTTGTTCCTAATGCGCCAAGACTACCAAATAGCGTAACCCAGACGCCCGAAGCACCTGCATCTCCATTGAATAGTTTATAGACGATGACAAAGAAGGTCAGTGCTGCTACTGTGTTGAAAGCATTGAAAATCAAGAAAGTGGATATACAAAGTTTTCTGAATGGCTTCAACTTAAATGCTTCAACGAAACCGCTAAGAATTTTCTTTACACTAGCTCCTATATTTGCTGCGTTGAGTGGTTCATAGTCTTTATCAAGTGTGGATTCACTTTTGATAAATAAAGCTGGTACAATAGCACAGAGCGCACAGGGGATTGCTACCCATATAGCCAGAGTTCTCGTGGCTACTTCTGCTGACGGAAACCACTCTTGGTCATACATAATGACCCAAAACCAAGGGGCAATGACCCATGCCCATTGTCCGATCCATTGGGCAACTGCCATAATGTTGGTTCGCTCGTGGAAATCATCTGTCATTTCATAACCCATTGCTACATAAGGGACACTGAACAAAGTGAGACCTAAGTAGAAGACAATTGACCATAGGAAAAAGTACCAAAAGTTGTACGCTAAAGTATTCTCTTTGTACAGTTGCCACATAAAAATATAGGCAATGCCCATTACTATGCCACCGAGCAGGACGTACTGTCTTCGTCTTCCCCATTTTGACTTGGTGTTGTCGGAGATAAATCCCATAATTGGGTCGGTGATGGAGTCAAAAATTCGGGGAGCAAAAAAGATTAACCCCCACATCCATCCTGGAAATCCGAGGTCTTGTATTAAAACGACCATAAATATTCCTAGTACCGCAGGAAACATCTGATTGGCTAACATACCCAAGCCAAATGCTATTTTCTGTCCCATCGGTACTTTTTTTGCTCTTAAAGTTGCCGTATTCGCCATTGTTTTCCTATTTAAAGTTGTTGTTTTATATAGATTGCTGATCTTTTATTTCGTTTTGTAAAATAGCTTTCAGGTTTACGTTTATTCTAATAGTTCATTCAAGGGTGGCAAACTTACAGCTTCAATCAGTTTAGTTTTATTGCCATCAAAAGTCTTTGTAATTGGGCTGCCGTCTCTTGACAATCCCTCAAAAACACCTTGATCTACCAAATCCCACACAGCATATTTGGCTTTGCCGTCAACGGTAAATAAGCCAAAGTGATTTTCCGAACCACTTGGATTAGTGGCATCTTTCCAAATTTCATCAAATGCCTCGAAATAGAAACAACTGATACCATTATCGTTAGTCCATTTACGAATGCTATTATGATAAAGCGCTTCCTTATACTCGTCCGTTGCCTTTGAGCCATCCTTGCCATAAAAGCCATTGGAGTAGCTTGCCCAGCCGGTTTCACCGACATGAATAGGCTTATCAACACCCAAGCTATTGATGTAAGACTTGGTGTTGTTGTATTGCATGATTGCGTAATCCGTTGCACGTTTCATGGCAATATCAATTTTCTCTAAGTCCGATAGATTGCTTTCTTTTCCTGAAATTCCCCAGAAGTCAGGATTGTAATGAGTGTCGTGCATTGGATAAGTATGCAAGGAAACAAAATCTACTGCTCGAATCAGTTTTTCCAAGTCTTCCACATGATATTCTTCACCGCCGCCGCCCCAAGAAGCAAAGTTGTCTGAACTGGTAATCCAAATATTTTTCGGCAGTTTATTGGTCATTTTTAAATCCTGTAAATAGTCCACCCATTTTAAGATCACGCTCGGTTGCACGAAATAGCTAGTTGCCCATTTTACCATCGCTTCATTACCCACAGCGATAATTTTTACGATATCTGGATAGTCATTTGCCATTTTTACTGCCCTTTCTATTTCAGCTATGTTAGCTTCTAAGTCCTCTCGGTTGTGATTTACGCTGTCCGTTCGCGCACCCTCACAATCTATCCAAGCACCTAGCATGACGTACATTTCAAAGTTAGCGTTTTCTTGTTTCAATTCGGCAATGGCTTTCAACGTATTCAAGGCATGAGGCGAGCCTGTGTCATAAGTCCGCAAGGTTTTGATACCCATTGCTGCCAAGATTCGCATATCTTCTTTTAGCTGTTCTATTGTTGGTTGTATATCTCGAGTTTTCGCTCGATAACCACTGAAAGAAATCGCTAAATAGTTTGGATTACCCAGAATGTCCTTTGCAGTAATTGCTTGTTTCACCTCTTTTGAAGTTTCATTTTGTTTTGTTGATTCTTGACTGCAAGCCATACTTAGTACAAGCAGTAGGACAAAAATCATCAATTTGTTGAAAATCAATCGAATATTTATAAATTTATTCATTTTAATAGTGCTTTACGTAATGTAACATCAATCTGAATGACCTCACCTGTTCTGTTGAAGATATGTTGACTTGTTGTAGTGTCCAAATACAGTCTAGCTATATTTTGAGTTGTTCCATTGCTCAGGGTAATCACCATGCTGTTTTCTTCTGCCATTTTATAGATAATGGGCACTTGACAATAAGTAAAAGCAAGCATTCCCACCGCTAATGCTATTTCTTTTGCCTCACCGTGAACATCCAAGAAAGTAAAAGTTTTGGGATGTTCTAGGAATTCATCTTTACGCAATAAATCAGGAAGAAAGCACAGTTGACCTTTAATGACAGAAATCCCCAATTCACCAAACCTACTCAAAATATCTTCCTTCACTTGTCCCGTCATGCCTGGTTGCTGAGCTCCTTTTCCGGCGGGCGTGTGTGAATAAGGGTCTGTTGGAAATGCACCGTACAATTGAGGTGGTTTATGAACGCCAATCCCTTCATTTATTTCGTAGTAATGTTCTAATAATCTACCAATGATCTCTGAACTTTCTTTTTCATTAATTGCTTTTAAGCAGCACTCTTGCACTGCTAGTTGCAGTTTAGAAACCATGTGCCAATAAATAGAACCCAGACCTTCATACCCAAAGAAAGTACCTGATCGACCCGTAAAAGCCTTGTGATTAAATACTTTTTCAAATGTTTGTAGCACCTTTTTCTCGTTACTAGCCAAAGCGGAGGCATACGCTGTATTTGATAATTTTTTCAAAGCACTTTTTAGATCATCTGCATTTCTAAATTGGCTATTGAAGTGATACTGTCCATTGATGTCCTTTTCAATAATCTGTACGTTGCCATCTGTTATTAGCTGATGCAGTAGTGGATTGTCGGCTACTTCTTTTGGGTCAATATTGTTTTTTTGTAAAAATCCGGGCAGGTTTTTGTTAGGATAAAGAATATAACTGTACTGATCTTCTCGGAATAAGGCACTTTTTTTCATGCCATCAAGTACTGCTAAAGCCTCCTTTGATGACAAAGCTCCAGCACTCAAAACTGCTACCTGCCCTTCTAGCATCTCACTTAGATGGGAAATAGAAACTTCATCATTATCTTCAACAGTCATCAAGTTGTAGGCATGGTAAAGGTTATCATCTCGTTTATTGGATCTGATGGAGTGTTCCGTAAATTGGAGACTTATGGCCACAAAATCCTTTAGATCAGCTAAATTTATACCTTGCTTGTAACCTGAAAATGACTGCTCATAAACGCTCATTCGATAGTCGCTACCTGCTTGCCCTAAACCATCCATAATGGATTTTCGCTGACGATTGCTAATTGGGCTATTGAGCAAATGTACTTGTTGCTTTAAGGTGGCTACGATTCGATGGAAGAAAGTGGCTAATTCCTCTGAAACCTCAGCGGACTCTAGCTTGGTTGATTCAAAAACAGTCTTGAAAAAGTTTAAATAACGGTGCAAATAGTATAGCGTTACCATAGATACTCCATTGCCAACTAGAGCGTTGTTTGCATCATTCCACTCTGGTCGTTGGGTGTTCATCCAAATGCCACCTTCTGGAATGAAATTAGAGATTTTAGCCAAAACCGAGGCTAGTATCTTTTCAATAAAGTTGACTTGGCAGATAACTCCGTCTCTATTTTTTAGCAATGCTCCATCTGCTCCAATCTCCTTTCGGTGCTGGCGAATCTGCTGATCTAAATGCTCGTCAAATTCAATGGTATCTTTTGAATTTTCGAGTAGGTCGGCGTAGGATTTGATCTTGTAGGGTATATTAGCATAAACAAAGATGTTGGCATTAAAAAGTTTTTCTAAACTACTAGGATAGTATTTTTGGGTAAATTCTAAATACTTCAGAAAATAAATGAGTTGATGATCACCCCAGTAACCAATATACGCCCAAGGATCATCAGGTTCTATTGTCTCCCAATCAAAACCATCTTTGGTTACTCTATAAGGATTGTAACCGTCAAAAGTGGAAGCATTCAAGAATTTATGGATCATGCTTTCAATAAACTCAGGGTAAGAATGCGCTAGTGCTTCCCAATTCTGAAAAATATCTCGCCAATTACCTTGATAATCTAGTATTTTAGAACCATCAACTTCATTTCTAGTATTGATTGAAAATTTATTCCATGGGCGACTTGGATCACCATGCCTTCTACTAAATTTCAACGGCATATACTCAAAGCAAAGTCGCATGAAGTGCTTATCCCCACCTTCCTGAGCTAGTTTCTTCAATTCAAAAAGAGAAAATAGCTCTGGTAAGGCTTTAATAGTATTTTCAAAACGCTCATAAACTTGATGGTTTGCCTTTGCGAGATAGTGTTTAAAATCTCGTTGCTCAATTTGATAATTATTGTCAAAGATTCCGCCACGCATGATGTTGAACATGGTGTTGGAAAAGTGGCGAGCATCTCTAAATTGATCTTTAGTTAACTGTAATCCATCAGAAGCGGCTACTAAACTAATTAATTTCTTCGTACCTAATTCAACATCTGCCTGTACTTTTGCTGCTAAATTATCATCTTGCTTTATTGCATTTACCAAGCGAGCAATTGCTGCATGGCTTTGATTGACATTTGCTACAATTAGCCATTCTTTATTCGCATTCGGAGCAATCTCAGTAGTATCTACTAAAAGGTAAGCTCCTTTTTCGCCCTTTACGTCAGTTTCGCCATAAACAGCACCACCCCTTCTAAACTGTTTCACTTGTAATGGCGAAACCAAGTAGGTAGGGTTTTCCAATCCCAAAGACCAAGCCACATTTGCACTCAATGCTTCGCTAGGTTCAGCTCTATCTACAATGATGGCACTCAGAGCATAAATCCCCAAGCCTGCGTCTGCTACTAATTCATTTCTTTTGTAAGCATCTACCAAGTTGCTACTAGCATTCTGTAGATCACTCTCCAAACCATGTGGTAGTAGATTTTGAATACCATCTAATAGCCTTATCTGCACAGGGGTATCTGAATGATTGATAAGTTTAGATTTCCTTACAAAACCATATTCATTGCTAGAATTCCATTGGTATTGAAAGGTCAACTGTAAATCGTGATTGATTTCCTCAAATACTATTTTATTGCCGTAGCGATTTTTGTACAAGTTTCTGTTGATGGCATATTTCCCTTCAAATCGCTCTGAGAACGGTTCCCAGATTTGGTCTTCTCTACCCTTTTTTATCCAAAAAATACTTTTACTGCCCGTTATGTCTGTGGATTCCGTGATTTTATCATCTGTATAGTAAGGGAATAGAGCATGACTTGCGTTTTTTCTACCTGCACTCAAGCCACCATTGCTAGAAATGAATAGCCAGTGATTAGAGTCACTCACAATACTCATGAAAAAAGGACGCATAGCATCGCTGTTAGCTATTTTGAAGAATAGCTCATTTTCAAATTGAACCACGTCTAGCGATACGCTATGTTGGACTAGGGTATTTTCCATTGCTTTTTTCACCAAATATAGGAAATTTATACCCCGATATGTAGCGATAGCACCAAAATAAGTATTGGCAAATCTTATTTCTGAAGATATAAAATTTAGTTTTTGGAGATACAATGCCTCAAAAGGGGTTGGTTATTAGTATTTTATAAGGATGAATATTATTTTTCTTTCGGGTCTTCTAGCTTAAAATCGGTCTCTAAAAAACGAGTATGAAAGTTCCCATCTTTAAAGTCTTTATTCTTCATCATTTGTTGATGAAAAGGGATAGTTGTTTTAATACCCTCGACTATAAATTCATCTAAGGCACGAGACATTTTTTTTATACAATCTGCTCTGGTGGCAGCTCTACAAATTAGTTTTCCAATCATAGAATCATAATACGGCGAAATCATGTAGCTAGCGTAAGCATGCGTATCGACTCTAACTCCTTGACCCTTAGGACTATGAAAGGAGGTGATTTTGCCTGGGCTCGGTCTAAATTCATTGAATGGATCTTCAGCATTGATGCGGCATTCTATTGCATGACCCTTAGGTTCGTAGTTTTCGCCGGTTATTGGTACACCTGCTGCTATCTTGATCTGCTCTTTAATCAAATCATGGTCAATGACTTCTTCTGTTACTGGATGCTCTACTTGAATGCGAGTATTCATTTCCATAAAGTAGAAATTCCTGTGTTTATCCACCAAAAATTCTACTGTTCCAAGCCCTTCATAGTTAATGGATGCTCCAGCTTTCACTGCTGCTGCCCCCATTCGCTCTCTTAGTTCTGGCGTCATAAACGGAGAGGGGCATTCTTCAATCAGCTTTTGGTGCCGTCTTTGAATAGAACAATCACGCTCGGAGAGATGAATTATTTTTCCGTACTGATCTCCTGCAATCTGGAACTCAATATGTCGAGGTTCAACAATAAATTTTTCAATGTAAATGCCATCATTACCGAATGAGGCACCCGCTTCCATTTTTGCTTGTTCCCAGGCACGTTCAAATTCACTTTCTTCTTCTACGATTCTCATGCCTTTACCTCCACCACCGGCTGTGGCTTTTAACAAAACGGGGTAGCCAATTTTTTCAGCGAGTTCAATTCCTTCTTTCACACTGCCTATCAGTCCATCAGAACCCGGCACTACTGGAACACCTGCCTCTATCATAGTGTCCTTAGCTGTTATTTTGTCGCCCATCTTGCGGATCATTTCTGGGGAAGGACCAATAAATTTTATACCATATTCAGAGCAAACTTCCGCAAAATCAGCATTTTCTGATAGGAAACCATACCCGGGATGAATGGCATCAGCATTAGTAATTTCGACAGCAGCCATGAGCTGTGGAATGTTTAAATAGGAGTCCCTAGAGGCTGGAGGACCAATACAAACAGCCTCATCTGCAAAGCGAACGTGCAGACTTTCTGCATCAGCGGTTGAATAGACCGCTACGGTTGCGATGTCCATTTCTTTGCAGGTGCGAACAATGCGAAGTGCAATTTCTCCTCTGTTGGCGATCAATATTTTTTTGAACATGACATTTCAAGTTTGGATAGACGTGAATTACAAAGATAGCGTTAGACGATGATGTAGTGTCAGATGCTTAATCATTCATCTAATTGTGAATCAAAAATAGTTGACTTGTGTTTGAATTTACTGCTCTACTAAAAAAAGTACGGTGTCGTATTCCACAGGTTGTTTATCTTCTACCATGACTTTTACAACCGTACCACTTACCTCTGACTCAATTTCATTGAAGAGTTTCATCGCCTCAACAATGCAAACTACTGTTCCGAGTTCTACTTTATCCCCTACTTTTATTAGAGGTGGTTTATCGGGAGAGGAAGAACGATAAAATGTTCCAACAATTGGAGATTTGATTTTCAAATAAGTTTTTTCCGATGTTGCAGAGGTACTTTCTGGTGCATTTTCAGCTGTGGTAAAATCTGGAACAGCGGGAATGGTTGCTGATGTATTCGTAACTTGAGAAGCCATTGAAGGTGAAACAGGTGGCTGTGTAGCAATATTTGTAGAAGGCGGAGCTGTGAAGGTTTCTATTCTCCTATTTTTGTTATATTCTTTTGTGCGAACAATAAGCTCAAACTCGCCATCTTTCATTTTGAATTCTGTCATTTCAAGCTCACTAATGAGTTTCAACAGATTTTCCATTTCTTTAAATGTCATGTGGTAAGTGGTTTTATTTTGTTATTAGTTTAGATAATGATTAAGATTGTTGACTTTAGAATTTCATTGAAATTCCCTTACTTAACACGCTCCACATAAGCACCTGTGCTAGTATCTACTTTTATTTTATCACCTTGGCTGATGAATAGCGGCACACGAATTTCAGCACCTGTTTCAATAGTTGCTGGCTTTAGCGTATTAGTGGCAGTATCGCCTTTCAATCCTGGCTCAGTGTAGGTTACCTCTACTTCAATATGAGGTGCTAAATCCAAAGAAATGGGACGTTCTTCTTCCGCATGAAATAGAACATCAACGGTCATACCTTCCATTAGGAAGAGCGGATTGTCAATCAAAGTTTCCTGCAAGGCGACTTGATCGTAAGTTTCATTATTCATAAAATGATACCCCATGTCATCCTTGTAGAGAAATTGATATTTGCGGGCTTCTACTCTTACTTCATCTATCTTGTGCCCAGCAGGAAAAGTATTATCAATTACTCTGCCTGTAGTTAAGCTTTTTAACTTTGTTCTTACAAAAGCAGCTCCTTTACCAGGCTTTACGTGAAGGAACTCAACAATTTTGTACAAATCGTTGCTATGATTAATTGTCATTCCTTTGCGAATATCTGACGTACTAGCCATTTTTTCTTATTTTAGTTTGCTATCAGAAATTTAATAAATATGTAATCGGCTAATTTTAATGGTGTTAACTACCAGTTTACATAGGTTTTTACGAAACCAAAGCGAAGATAATCAATTCTCAGTAGTATTCTATGCTCGAGTCTTAGTAAGCCCAAGTCAAGTATATAGCTCCCCAAGTGTAGCCACCTCCAAAAGCAGTCAATATGAGCTTGTCGCCTTTGTTTAGCTGATCTTCCCAATCTTTAAGGCAAAGTGGCAGGGTGGCAGCAGTTGTGTTTCCATATTTGTGAATATTCACCATTACTCGCTCCATCGGAAAATCTACCATGTTTGCTACGGACTCGATAATCCTAATGTTTGCCTGATGAGGTACTAGCCATTTAATGTCGTTTTTAGCTAGGTTGTTTTGAGCCATTATCTGTTTTACAACGCTTGACATGCATGAGACAGCAGCTTTGAAAACAGTACGTCCGTTTTGATATAAAAAGTGTTCTCTTGCTAAAACGGTTTCTACTGTAGGCGGCTTAACAGATCCACCTGCTTTCATGTGCAAAAACTCTTTGCCGATGCCATCACTTTTTAGAATAGAATCCTGAATACCAAATCCTTCTGTGTTTGGTTCTAGCAGAACTGCTCCTGCACCATCACCGAATATGATACAAGTTGACCGATCTTCGTAATCAACAATCGAGGACATTTTGTCGGCACCGACGATGACTACTTTTTTGTAAGTTCCTGACTCTATAAACTTTGCTCCGGTTTCCAGTGCAAATAAAAAACCTGAACAAGCAGCATTTAGATCATAAGTAAAAGCCTCCTTCATACCTACTTCGTAAGCAATGATACTGGCTGTGTCAGGAAATCGCATATCAGGCGTTACGGTTGCACAGATGAGCAAGTCCACATCCGTTGCATCTGTGTTGGTTTTGGAGAGCAGTGTTTCTACTGCTTTCACGCCCATGAAAGATGTCCCTTTGCCTTCTTCTTTTAATATTCTTCGTTCTTGAATGCCCGTTCTCGTACGAATCCACTCGTCATTAGTATCTACCATCGTTTCCAATTCCTTGTTGGTCAAGACGTAATCAGGTAGATACCCTGCTACACCTGTGATGGCTACTGAAATTTTTGACATATCTCTTGCATCTTAAATTTTAGATAGCTCGAAAGATGCTAAAGCAAAATATTTGCACCCTCAAGCAGATAGCTTAAAACAGAGCCGAAGGTATGAAATGTCTGTAAGTTTTTTGTAATTACAATTCGTTGTTTTCTTGGCTGTCTATCAATGCAACATTCAAAGGCAGCTAAACTGCAATATTTTGGTACCCCAAACGTTTTGATTGTGATTTGTTAAACTGGAGTTTAATCCATAAATAATACTGAATGCTTTACAGGTATTCAGCATGCTATCTGTACAGTGCTTAAATTATAAATTGTCCATTCAATTAGTTCTATATTTGCTTCCATGAACAATTATCTCAACTCAAATTACATGACAAAGCAGTTGATCTTTAAAAGACTTTTTTCGCTATTGGGAGGAGTATTCCTATTTATGACTATTTCTGCTCAAACGCCTACTGGATTCATAACGGAAGGTCGAATCGGTAAAGCGCCAACAGCACTACAAAAAATGGTATGTAACGATGCCGGTACAATCACTTTAAACAATCACATTGGAAATAGCAGCGACATAGACAGAGATACGATATATCTTTGCATAAACGATCAAATTTTAGTAGATCACAACGAAGATTTTGATTTATCAGGTGATCCTGATCTGACAAGTCCTGCTGGTGTTACCTATGCTTTTTATAGTGATATTCCGACTGTCGAAGGCGATAATTTGAATACTATCGCTACCGATCCGAGCATCTTGCTTATTGATCCAGCGTTGCTGCCGCCGGGTGTGGACTATGATAGTCCATTTTGGGTAACTTCTCATCCCTCAGCTACTAATGACGTTACATTTATCAATGATGGCAATTTACAAACGTTCTTTAACGGAGGGAATCCTCTACTGCTTTGGTTTGCTCCTGTTACCTGCGATGGTTTTCAAGAAGTCAGCGTATTGGGTAACACTTCTTTTATTCCAAGATACGAAGGTGATCCATCGGGCTCTTGCGTGAATGTATCTGTGGAAGAGGCTTTTGCGGTTGTGTACCTCAACGCCATCGAAGCTAGTAATAGGCAAACTTCTGGCAGCGTGGGAAGTTTTGATTTGTCGGGAGGGCTGCCGCAATTTGATGCGGCGACCAATTACAATGTTACAGCTACCTCTATCAACGATGCAACTGTGCAAGGAACAATTACGGCAAGTGGTTCAACCTTTACGGTGAATGTACCCAACTCAGGCACTTACGAAATTACTGTTTCTGATGAAAAGTCTTGTCCACTTGTGTTCAGCATGACCTTCGACACAAATACGAATAACGACGATGCAGTTGTTTTCAATCTGCCATTAGTAAACATTCAACCTAATGATAGCGAATGTTTAGATATAACAGTCGAGAATTTTAATAACATAAGTGGCTTTCAGTTACCTATTTCATGGGATCCGTTGCCAGTTCGATTTGATTCTGTTACAAATTTCAATTCCCTACTAAACGGATTCGATTTAGATGATTTTGGCTTAAACAATGCTGAATTTGGTGAAATACGATTAGCTTGGGCAGACTTAGTCAATTTTCTCCCTGTAACGCTGCCAGATGATGCTGTATTATTTTCAATATGTTTTACTGCTCGCTTAGACCCTGGCAACTGTACGCCAATCAACTTTGAATTAGGAGGAGTAGATACGATTGGCTTTACATTTAGAGTAGAGGATGAAATAGGGCAGCCCTTGGATTTTACTCCCGAAAATGGCACAATTTGTGTCTCCAACGACCCACTTTTCTTGACAACTGAAAAGGTAGATATCGATTGCTCTGCTGATGCTAATGGTCGCATTTCCTTTTTGGTAAGTGATGGAATTCCACCTTACACTTACGAACTGCGAGATAATATGGATAATGTGGTCGCTAATGGAGAAGTCCTAGAAGCTGGAGGTCGTGATACCATTCAAAACTTGATGGAAGGCACATATACTTTGATCGTAGTGGATGGAGGAGTGCCGGGAGCTATCAATACAGTTTCCAGAGATATTACAATTGAACGGGGTATTGATCTTGGTGTAAATGGAAGTCTCTTATCACAGCCCTCTTGTTTTGGACAGCAAGATGGAGCATTAACCGTAGATATTATTGAAAATACAATCTTGATTACTAATCCAGGGCCAGAATATAGCATTACTTGGTACAACAATACAGGAGACTCTCTAGGAACGGGGCAAGTATTGAGAGATATTAGTGCTGGAACTTATGAGGTAGTCGTGATGAAAGATGGCTGCGAAAGTTCCGATATTGTCAATCTTACACAGCCCGCACCGCTTTCTTTGGCAGAAGTAAATCGTCAAGATGCAACTTGTAATGGCGTAAACGATGGCTTCTTATCTGTTCAAGCATCTGGTGGCAGTACAAGTCAGTCTAATTTCTACGACTTTCAATGGAATATTACTGCTCGAGACTCTGTTCCAGCAATTCAGCCGGTGCAGTTGGGAGGCTTAGTGCCAGGCAGGTACTTTTTGTCCGTAACCGATGATAATGGCTGTGAAGTAGTAGATTCCTTCGATATTGCAGCCAGTCGGACGATTAGTGCTACTGCAAGCATTGTTGATGTTACTTGCTTTGGTGGAGAAGATGGTAGAATAAGAGTAGAAGGCATAACGACTGGTCAGGCTAATCCTGTTACTATTTACAGTTTCAACTGGTTAACAAATTTGGATGATAATTCACTTCCTCAGGATACAGATGCTGAGAGTTTCATTGATAGCTTGGATGCAAGGGCTTATAGATTGACCATCTCAGATCAAGATGGCTGTACAGCACAAGACACTTTTACAGTGATGCAACCCGATCGTATTTTACTTTCTTTTGTAGATCAGCAAGATGCAACTTGTGCGGGGGGATTAAATGATGGACGATTGGAGTTAGCCGAGCCGGTTGGTGGAACGGCACCGTTTACTTATGTCTGGGATTCTATTCCAAATTTGACAGGATTGGCAGCTGAAAACTTGAGTACAGGAAATTACACAGTCATACTGACAGATGCGAATGGTTGCCAAGATTCTATTTCTACAACTATCACTGCACCTGATCTTCCCGTTATCACGAGTTTAGAAAGCGACACCTTAACCTGTGCTGCAGATACTAATGGTCAATTAACGGTCAATTATCAGGAAGGTACGAGCGGAGCCGCAGTTACAAGCATTGTTTGGTCAAATGGAGATACAGGAGAAAACACTTCTGCTACCTTAACACCAGGTATTTATACCGTTAGAATTACAGATACAAATAGCTGTTTTGCAGTTGATACAGCTACTGTTTTTGCGCCAGCCCCCTTGCAACTAGATAGTTTAATTACTACCGCACCAACCTGTTCAGGTGGGAACGATGGTTCGCTCAACGTGTTCGTGAGCGGGGGAACACCAGAATACACCTTTTTTAGAGATAGTGTACAGAGTAATGGTAGTTTTATCGGTAATTTATTTGCGGGTAACTACAATATAAGAGTATTAGATGCTAATAATTGCCCTGAGTTGAATATTAGTGCTGTTGTGGAGCAGGCTCCTGCCATTGTAGTTGAGTTTAATGAAATACAACCTGCCGATTGTGCTAGAGGTCCTGGACAATGTACTGGAAGTGCCACCGCAATCGCTTTCATGGATAATGGAGAGCAGAGAACGTTTGACTTTGATTGGAGTAATGGTGAACAAAACATTAATACGGTCAACAGCAGAGCTATTGCACTTTGTGCCGGAGAAACAACCACCGTTACTGTGACAGATGATGGCAACTGCTCAACTATTGCAGCATTAGATATACCTAGCCCTCCTGCTATCATTCCGATAAGTGATGCACGATGGGTAACTTGTTTTGATGATAGTGACGGAGCTATCTCCCTCCTCGTCAATGGAGGTACGCCGCCATTCGCTTTTGATTGGAGCAATGGTGAACAAACTAATAGTCTGACTGGTCTTGAGCCAGATACTTATACCGTTACAATTACTGACGGCAACGACTGTCTTGAAGAATATTCTGTTACCATTGGTGAGCCTGACTTATTGGTGTTGTCAGTTGCTCAAGATAGCACAACGGCTAATGTGAGTTGTGCAGACGAAGAGGATGGGGTTATCAAACTAAATGTCAATGGTGGTAATGGTCTAGGTGGTGATCCATTTACTTGGTCTCAAGGAGTAGCAAGTCCACAAGATGCTACGGCAACTGATTTGAGTCCAGGTAGATATTTCATGACGGTTACAGACCAAAATGGTTGCAGTGATACAACTTCTTATGTCATTGGAGAACCAACGCCTATTCGAGCGATCATTCCTACACCTTCAGAACCGCTCTGTTTTGGAGAGCAAACCACTATTGCTGTTACCTCTGCTTCAGGAGGCAATGGTGCGCCTTATCAATTCTCAGTGAATAATACTTCCTTATCTCCACTTGATAGAGTAGTGCCTGTGTTTGGCGGTCAAGAAGTCGCTATCTCAGTTTATGATTTTCGAGGTAGAGGGTGTAGTTTTGATACGACTATTTTTATTAATCAACCACCACCTGTTGAGGTAAATTTACCCTCAGAAATTGAAGTGCAATTGGGAGATAGTGTTCGATTAAGTCCTGACTTTTTCTCTACGCAACCCATTGACTCTATTTTCTGGTCTCCTAGCACTTACTTAACTCAAACAAATATTATTAATCCTGTCATTCGTCCAATCACTTCTGGAACATACACGCTGACTGTTAGGGATGCTAATGGTTGTGTAGGCGAAGATCAAGTGTTCATTGATGTAGATAAAAAGCGGAAGGTATATATTCCCAATGTTTTTGCACCCAACTCGGTTTACAATAGTAATTTCAGAGTATTTACAGGAGCGGGTGTCAGAAACATAAATTATATTAGAATCTATGATCGCTGGGGAGAACTCATTTACCAAGCGGATGAATTGGCACCTGGCTTGGGTGGTGCTGGAAATTGGGATGGAACGTTTAATGGACGTCAAGTGCCAACTGGTGCTTATGTCTATTTAGTGGAAGTGGAGTTTGAAGATGACGCTGTATTGCTATATCGCGGCGATATAACGGTAGTGTATTAAAATTGTAAGAGCAGTCAAAAATAAAAGGCTCAATCTTGTTGATAAGATTGAGCCTTTAGCTTTTTAAGCTGCACGTAGCTATTATCCTCCGATAAGTGGATTTATTGATGCAGTTGTGTTTTTAATTACTTCATTAGAAGTCTCCATAAATGACAAAGTGCAACAAATCAAAAAAACGATAAAAGCTAATAAGAGTTCTGTTTTCTGCACTACTTTAAGTTTCATTTGACTAGTTTTTGAGTGTAATCAGTGTGTTTTCATCACAAAGATAAGGCAATTATTAGTACAATGCTATATATGTAGGTTAACTCATTATTAATAGTCTTACCTAACAATATAAAAGTAGTGTCCCTGTTTTGAGTAAAGATGGCAGATAGAAAGACTGACGAGTATAACAAAATTTTGTTTGGTTAAAATGTGTGTTAATTTTTTCTAGCACACACTTTAACTCAACAAATAAATCCGTTCTACTCTAACTGCTATTGAGTTAATATTCATCCTCATTGAATAGGAAGTCATCTTTCCTGGGAAAATCTGGCCAGATATCCTCAATGGTTTCATAAATTTCGCCTTCTTCTTCCATTTCTTGAAGATTTTCTACAACTTCAATCGGTACACCCGAACGAATTGCATAATCAATCAATTCATCACGAGTAGCAGGCCAAGGTGCGTCTTCCAGATGATGCGCTAGTTCTAAAGTCCAGTACATATATTTACGTCAATGCTATGGTTAATCAATTTTCTGAACTTAAACGATTAAGTGCAAAAATGTTTACTTCTTTAGGAATAAATATTTCGATTAATCTATAAAATTAACATGGCATCGCCATAGCTGTAAAAACGATATTTGTCTTTGACGGCTTTTTTATAGGCTTCCATTATTAAATCATAACCACCAAAGGCACAAGCCATAATTAATAAGCTAGATTTTGGCAAATGAAAATTAGTAATCATACTATTAGCAATACTAAACTCATAAGGGGGATAGATAAATTTGTTCGTCCAACCTCCCGCACTTTTTAAATTTCCCTCTGCTGAAACTGCTGTTTCAATGGCTCGCATGGCAGTTGTGCCAACTGAACATACTTGTCGATTCGCACTTTTAGCTCGGTTAACTGCTTCAACGGCTGAATCTGATACATTAAAAAACTCAGCATCCATCTTATGCTTAGAAAGGTCTTCTACTTCGATATTCCTAAATGTACCAAGCCCAATATGTAAAGTTAGTTCAGCGAAATCAACACCCTTTAGTTCCAATCTCTTCAGTAATTCCTTACTGAAGTGTAAACCAGCAGTTGGAGCTGCAACTGCGCCAGTCTCCTTAGCAAATACTGTTTGAAAACGCTCTTTGTCGATAGGTTCTGCATTGCGAGTAATAAATTCGGGGAGCGGTGTGTTCCCTAAGTAATGTAATAGTTTTTGAAACTCATCCTCTGTTCCGTCGTGTAAAAACCGAATAGTACGCCCTCTTGAAGTAGTATTATCTACTACTTCCGCAACTAGCAATTCGTCATTTTTGCTATCTCCAAAATATAATTTGTTGCCAACTCTAATTTTTCTAGCAGGATCAACCAAAACATCCCATAGCCTAACTTCATGATTTAACTCTCGCAGCAGGAAAACTTCAATTTGTGCACCAGTCTTTTCTTTCTTCCCATACATTCTGGCTGGGAATACTTTTGTATTATTGAAAATCATGACATCACCATCATCAAAATATTCTAACACATCCTTGAACGTTCGGTGTTTAATCTCTCCTGTATCACGATGAATAACCATTAATCTCGAATCGTCTCTCTTATCGAGAGGGTATTGAGCAACTAACTTTTTGGGTAAATCATAATTAAACTGCGACAACTTCGTCCTCATGCTATTGGTTGTTACTAACTACATAAAAAATAATTGACATAATATTCTGTTTTTTTAGAATGAGCTTGGTAATAGCTAACGCACTAGCAGAATATTATGTCCTATCTTAGGTTAGGCAAAACGTTTGTGCCTAATTTTGAATCTTGGATTGGAAAGCCAGTATTGTTTAAGGCACTCAGTATTCCAAACTACAAATCAAAAATAACCTCTTATTTTATTACTAACTCTTACACTAAAAGCCATTCTTTGGCATAAAAAATGATTTCTTTTTCTAATACAAACAGTGTACTAATTTATAAAATGGAGCGCAAAAGTACCATTACTATTGAAATACACAGCAATTAATACAGTATTCTTACTATAAGGTTGATTACGTAACAAAAAATAATCACGAAAATCTGCGCTCGTGCAGCATTCCTGAGTAAAGAGAGCGCTAATTCATACCTTTCCCTTGTTCTGACTATATGACTGGCTTAGCGTCACAGTTAATATTTAGTAGTTAAAGTGTTTTTTGTAAATGGAAGTTGGGTGGTAGCATTATTTTTCTTAAAAATAGCTAAGCTAAAACTTTCTTATACTCGAATACGTACTTAGCTTTGTGGATACTAAACGAGCAATGATTCGCAACTATTCACCACCGTTGGTATCTAAAATAGAATCAAACATTCGCTTGGCTTGGGCAGAACGATTACGACCTCCGAAACCTTCACTTCTGAATAGTGACGAATGGTTGCAATAATTTTTTAAAAGTTTTAATATAAAATGATTACAGTCGATAATCTTGGATTACAATTTGGCAAAAGAGTGCTATTTGATGAGGTAAATTTGAAGTTTAACCGAGGGAATTGCTATGGTGTGATAGGTGCAAATGGAGCTGGCAAGTCCACTTTTTTAAAAATACTTTCTGGCGAAATTGATCCAACCAGAGGGGGCATTAGTATAGAGCCAGGTAATAGAATGGCGGTTTTAAAGCAGAACCACTTTGAATATGAGGAGGAAGAGGTCTTGAACACCGTAATCATGGGGCATGAGGAAATGTACCATATCATGGTGGAAAAGAATGCCATTTATATGGATCCAGATGCAAGCGAGGCAGAGGGTTTGAGAGCGGCTGAGCTAGAGAATAAGTTTGGTGAAATGGGCGGCTGGGAAGCGGAGAGCGATGCAGCTGAACTTCTGAGTTTACTCGGCATTAAGGAAGAACTGCACTATAAGCAAATGAAAGAACTTTCAGGGGCTGAAAAGGTAAAAGTGCTACTAGCACAAGCCCTGTTCGGAAATCCTGATTTATTGATACTCGATGAGCCTACCAATGACTTGGATGCTGAAACAGCTACTTGGCTAGCTGACTTTCTGGCGGAGTACAAAAATACAGTGATCTGTGTCTCCCACGATCGCTATTTCTTGGATATGATTTGTACACATATCGTTGATATTGATTTTAAGCACATTCGCATTTTTACAGGAAACTATTCTTTTTGGTATGAATCCAGCCAGCTAATGGCGCAACAGCTTGCTAATAAGAATAAAAAGATGGAGCAGAAGCGAAAAGAAATGATGGAGTTCATTCAGCGATTCAGTGCAAATGCTTCCAAGTCAAAACAAGCCACTTCAAGAAAGAAAGCATTAGATAAGTTGAATTTAGAGGATATAAAACCTTCCAGCAGAAAATATCCATTTATTCACTTTAAGTCTGAGCGCGAGGCAGGCGATCAGATGTTGAGGGTAGATAACTTGAGCAAAGCCTCAGATATGGGCGAAATGCTTTTCCAAGAACTTAGCTTCATTTTAAATAAAGGTGATAAGGTAGCTTTTCTAAGTCGCAATCCTTCTGCTTTAACAGCATTTTTTGATGTGATTGCAGGAGAGAAAAAGCAGGATTCAGGTACGATCGAGTTTGGACAAACAATCACTCATGCCTACTTGCCCAATGATAATGATCGTTATTTCTCAGAAGAAAATGACCTAGAGTTGATGGATTGGCTGCGCCAATTTTCCGAAGAAAAAGATGAGCAATTTATACGTGGTTTTTTAGGGCGAATGCTTTTCTCTGGAGAAGAAGTTTATAAAAAATCTAGCGTGCTTTCAGGAGGAGAAAAAGTGCGCTGTATGCTTTCAAAAGTTATGTTGAAGCATCCTAATTTTTTGATTATGGATGAACCAACTAACCACTTAGACTTAGAATCTATAACGGCTTTGAATAACGCCATGAAAGAATTTCCAGGCAATATTTTGTTCACTTCACACGATCACGAACTGATGCAAACAGTGGCTAATCGCGTTATTGAAATTTCACCTAACGGTATGATTGATCGCTTGATGCGTTTTGAAGATTACATCAGAAATGAAGAACTCAAAGCGCAGCGAGAAGTACTTTATGAGGGCGTAGCAGTTTAAGAAATGCTTAGAAGTCTGAAAAGCTCCTTATATTTACGCTAGTTTATGTACGACATGGAGAAAGCAAACTCTAGGGTATAAATTATATTCTGATTAGCATATTCCTTTGTTGGTAAATCTACTGTGTAGCAATTAGAAATTGCAAATACAAAGCCATGATGAAACGAATTTTGGTTATTGAAGACAATACCGAAGTCAGAGAAAATATTGCGGAGCTGCTAGAGTTATCTAATTATAATGTCATTGAAGCAAAAGATGGTAAAATAGGTGTTCAAAAAGCCTTAGAAAGTAAGCCAGACTTGATTCTTTGTGATGTAATGATGCCAGAATTAGATGGATTTGGTGTATTAAGAATTCTTGATAAAAAAACAGATACAGCAGATATTCCTTTCATATTTTTAACTGCCAAAGCAGAAAAGAATGACTTTCGTAAAGGCATGAATCTTGGGGCAGATGATTACATCACAAAGCCATTTGATGATGTAGAATTACTGGATGCTATTGAAATGCGGTTAAAAAAAAGTGAACGCATTAAGTCAGTGTTCGATGGTTCGGCAAAAGGTTTAAATGCTTTTATTAATGAGGCACGAGGGCAGCAAGAACTCAATAAGCTATCAGAAGAGCGCGAACTTCGGCAGTATCGGAAGAAGGAAATCATTTATCGAGAAGGGGACTATCCTAAGCGATTATATTTTATTGCAGAAGGTAAAATCAAAGTATTCAAAACCAATGAATGGGGCAAAGAGTACATTGTTGAAATAATGCACAAAGGTGATTTTTTAGGATATCACGCCCTCATCAAAGATGAAAATTACATTGACTCCGCTGCTGCAATGGAGGATACTAAAATTAGCTTTATTCCGAAAGAAGACTTCTTTCTGTTGTTGTATAGCAACAGGGATTTTGCTGCTCACTTTGTTAAAATGTTGGCAGATAATGTTCTGGATAAAGAAGAGCGCCTGTTGAGCCTAGCGTATAATTCTATTCGAAAGCGAGTGGCAGAAGCATTAGTGCATCTTTCTGAACAAGAAGAAGAGGCTACTATTTCTATCCTTAGAGATGATTTAGCAGGCATGGTTGGAACAGCAAAGGAAAGCGTAATTAGAACATTGACTGATTTTAAGCACGAAGGATTGATAAATATTCAAAATGGTGTCATTACCATTCTCCAACTAGATAAGTTGGCAAAAATGCCAAATTGAAAAAGGATACTGCCACTGCAGTACCCTTCTAAACATATCAATAAATCACTTGAACTTTCACTTTTGTTATACCTGCAAGGTCGGTAGAACTCAATGATTGCTGCATGACAATCGTCAGTTTTAAGATGTGACTTTCACAAATGATTTTTATCACCAAAACCAAGCTACAATATTCCATTCCTTGCCATCGACTTCCCTGTACTGGTCTATACACTCAAAGCCTACTTTTTTGTGCGCTTTCATAGAGCGCGTATTGCTCACGGCTACTTCCGTTATAATCAGGTCAAAGTCTTCACTCATTTCTTGCTTCATTTTTCTATACAGCCCCGAAAAGATGCCTTTGCCTCGATAATCTTTTGCTACACAAATCTGTCCTAGTACAAAATAATTGAGATCAATTATGGCGAAGTCCTTATAGGTCAAGTGTTCTATTCGATTAAACATGGGTTCAAGAATGGGGACATGATGCTTCAATTCTTTTAGCATCACCAGTGCATATCCAACTACTTGTTCATTTGCTTTGGCAACAATATGCCCATATTTTTCATTCATTAATTGCAACAAGGGCAAGTCGTGTTGTACGGTAACAAAGCCCTGCTCTTGACGCTCTTTTTGGGAGATATTTTGAGCAAGATTGATTCTTTGAAGTTCGAGGATTTGCTGTAATTCCTGCGTTGTAGAGGCTTTTGTATATAAGACCATTTTGCTGCTATTTATTAGAGCTGCTTTAGCCTAAAGCAACCATTAAAAATGAAGGTAAAACTAAATATTTCACTGATCTCAGGCTGGTTATTCCAGTCAAGAATGATACTTTTAGGTCGAAAATTTATTTTTCACCCACTACTTATCACAAAAGCCATTAATTTTAGCATTTCAAAATTAGAATTACTCCAGCGGAGTAATTTTTCCTAACCAAGTTAAATACAATAAAGAATATGATAATCGGAGTACCAAAGGAAATTAAATCTGATGAAAATCGAGTAGGATTAACGCCAGCGGGAGTTTTAGAACTAGTGAAAAGAGGACATGAAGTCTATGTACAGTCCACAGCAGGGGAGGGGAGTGGCTTTAACAATCAAGAATACATGCAGGCAGGTGCAAAAATTACACCTAGCATAGAGGCTACGTACAGTATTGCTGAAATGATTGTAAAAGTAAAAGAGCCTATTGCGTCAGAGTATGACTTGATCAAAGAGGGGCAATTGCTATTCACGTACTTTCACTTTGCTTCTTCTGAGGAGTTGACGCGTGCCATGATTGGTAGAAAGTCAATTTGTTTAGCCTACGAAACAGTGGAGTTACCTAACCGCAGTTTGCCATTGCTTGTTCCAATGTCAGAAGTAGCTGGTAGAATGTCGATTCAGGAAGGTGCGAAATACCTAGAAAAGCCAATTAAAGGAAGAGGCATACTTTTAGGTGGCGTACCGGGCGTACCTCCAGGTAAAGTAATGATACTAGGAGCAGGTGTAGCAGGAACAAATGCTGCAAAAATGGCGGCAGGGCTTGGCGCACAAGTAACTATATTAGACATTAACTTAGAGCGACTGCGCTATTTGAATGATATTATGCCGAGTAATGTGGTAACTATGTTTTCCAATGAATACAATATTCGAAAACTTATCAAAGATCAAGACCTGATCGTCGGCTCTGTATTGATTCCTGGAGCTAAAGCCCCCAAGCTCATCACTAGAGATATGTTGAAAGAAATGCGACCGGGCACAGTGTTAGTAGATATTGCAGTGGATCAAGGGGGTTGTATGGAAACCACTTATCCAACTACACATGCTCAGCCAACCTTTATTATTGATGATGTGGTTCACTATTGCGTTGCCAATATGCCAGGAGCAGTACCTTACACTTCAACAATGGCATTGACTAATGCTACTTTACCTTATGCTATTCAGTTAGCAGAAAAAGGCTGGCAGCAAGCCTGTAAAGAAAATGAAGCACTGAAACTAGGGCTAAACGTAATACACGGACAAGTCGTTTACAAAGGAGTAGCGGAGGCTTTTGACTTACCTTTGATAGATTTAGAAACAATGTTGGGATAAATGAAATTCTGAAATTAGAAAACCATTAACGAAATAAAATTATGCAAACTTTAACTACTGCTTCTTCCACCGAACTGATGGCGCTGGAAAATAAATATGGAGCACATAACTATCACCCACTACCTGTCGTGCTTTCCAAAGGAGAAGGTGTATATGTTTGGGATGTAACAGGAAAAAAATATTATGATTTCCTTTCTGCTTACTCTGCTGTCAATCAGGGACATTGCCATCCTAGAATAGTCAATGCTTTGAAGCAACAGGCAGACGAATTAACCTTAACTTCGCGCGCTTTCTTTAATGACCAACTAGGTCCTTATGAAAAATACCTGACGGAATATTTTGGTTTCGACAAGGTGCTGCCTATGAATACAGGAGCAGAAGGCGTAGAAACAGCGATTAAAATTTGTAGAAAGTGGGGTTATGAAAAAAAAGGTATTCCGAATGGAGCAGCTAAAATCATCGTGTGTGGACAAAACTTTCACGGCAGAACGGTAACGATCATTTCGTTCTCAAGCGATCCTGATGCCAAAGGTCATTTTGGGCCTTACACACCCGGCTTTGTTTCTATTCCTTACAATGATATTGATGCTTTAGCAGCTATCTTGGATGAAGAAGCAGCTAGTGTGGCGGGCTTTCTGGTAGAACCGATTCAAGGAGAAGCAGGTGTTTTTGTACCAGATGGCGATTTTATTCCAAAAGCTGCTGAGTTATGTAGAAAGCATAATGTGTTATTCATTGCAGATGAAATTCAAACAGGTATTGCAAGAACAGGCAGTTTATTGGCAGTTTGTGGGAATTGTACTTGCAACGGTCACTGCGAGCAACAGGCTACCTACACTCGACCAGATATTTTAATACTGGGTAAAGCTATTTCAGGAGGCGTTTATCCTGTTGCAGCCGTTTTAGCGGATGACTCTATTATGGAGGTTATACAGCCAGGACAGCATGGTAGCACTTTTGGTGGCAACCCATTAGCTTGTGCTGTGGCAATGGAGGCGTTAGAGGTGATTCGGGATGAAAAATTAGCTCAAAATGCTAGAAAACTCGGGGAACTCTTCAGAATGCGAATGCAGTTATTGATACAGAAAACGGATAAAATAATACTAGTGCGTGGCAAAGGTCTGCTCAATGCTATTGTCATCAATGATACACCAGAAAGCAAAACAGCTTGGAATATTTGTGTGGCATTAGCTGAAAACGGCTTACTAGCGAAACCTACACATGGCAATATTATTCGATTTGCGCCGCCATTGGTAATGACAGAGGAGCAACTACATGAATGCTGCGATATCATTGAAAAAACAATTTTGGCATTCTAAAATTAGCAGATTTCTTATCAAGAGAGTTCCTAAGTCTTGAGGACTTAGGAACTCTCTATCCTTTCAATTCAACGAATGAACTTTCCCTATTTCATAGCACGCAAAGTTGCCACCAACCAAACAGGAGAAAAGAAGCAATCTTTTAGCCGACTGATTATCCGTA
>CAYWKD010000041.1:0-3780 GCA_964458705.1 uncultured Saprospiraceae bacterium
GGGCTATTTTCTTCTTATCGAATGAAAATCAAAATTGCTCCAATGGCTGTTAATACCAAGATCATTTGCCGATAATGATGCTCCTTAATGTACTTAACAAGTCGAATACCTATAAATAACCCAAGTATAATGCCAGGCAGCAATGTTAAGTCAAGCATGAAACTTTTCAATGTAATAGTCTGCCAAACAAAAATATGAAAAGGTACTTTGAACAAGTTGACAATAAAAAATAGCCAAGCCGTAGTACCAATAAATTTCTCTTTAGGCAACTGCATGGCAAGGAAGAAAATATTAGCAAACGGACCAGCTAAATTACCTACCATCGTTGTAAAGCCAACGAGCAACCCCATGGTAGCACCAAACCATGTACGATCGGGAATGTGCTTTACTTTCTGTCGATCCCACCAAAATAAAACACCTACGCTTAGTAAAATAATACTCGCCATGATTTGCTTAAATAAAGCTGCTGGAATCTTATCGCCCACCCAGACCCCAACGAGCACACCACTCAGCACCCAAGGGAGCAATTTCCATAAGTACTTCCATTGAGCATATCTACTATAATAAAAAACAGCAAAAATATCACCCATGATGAGCATGGGCAGCACAATACCAGTAGATGCTTTTCCTCCAAATGCAATTGCCATTAGGGGAATTGCAATGATGGCTATTCCTTTAATACCTGCTTTTGAGACCCCAAAAATGAGCGCACAAATCAATGCTAAACCCCATTGATAGGTTTCCAATCCAAAATTTGTGAAGAAAGGCATCTATTACGCAATTTATGTGTGAACAAAAGCGAAGATAAGGGTCAAATAGTTTTATATTCGCAAATGAGAGGTATTTATGTATTGTACTTACTCGCCATTGCTCAAAAGTGAAGACTTCCTAAGTTTGGTATCAGTAAACAACGATAGCTAATTTAGTGCCATAGCAATTTGCTAAAGGTTGATTACTAGTATTGCTCATTTCAGGTCAAATTTAGGTCTATGATTATTACTCAGATATCATATTGAGCGGCTAAGTAGGTGTTACATAGCTTTCCTTTCTATGAATATTTGTCCGTAACCTCCCCCATTTATTAACGTAAAAAATTGTACTGTCTCATAAAAATAAAATACGACAAGCCCTATGACAACAAGCACAGAACAAACTACTAATCAAATAAGTACAGGCAAAAAAGTAGTCAGCGCACTACTCAATGATGCGTTTTATAGCATTCCATATTTTCAACGCCACTACCAGTGGAACGAAACCCACATTGAGAACTTACTCGCTGATATTGAGTATGCTGCTAAATTTGGAACAGTTAATCAGAGTTACTTTCTAGGAGCATTCGTCTTACAAGAAACAGCAGAACAAGATTTGCTGATAACTTATCAGGTGATTGATGGACAGCAACGCTTAATAACACTTTTGCTGATTGTAGGAGTGCTGAGAGATTTAATCGGTAATGAAGCAGACAAACAGTATTGCCAGCAAATTATCTATCCTACTTCGTCTGCTTATCCAGAGGGGAAAGCTCGTATTTATTTTGAAAATAGAGAGGCTGCCAACTTACTTATCAAACAGCTATCTTTATCAAATAGTACAAAAGATGAGAACTACCTCAGCGTCATCAGCAGCTTAGAGCAGAATCCTTCTTTCGCCAATATGGCGCATGCCTTGCTAGTGATCCATCGCTATTTTAAGCAGCGCAATTTATTAGACCTAAGTCTTTTGTACTATTTTCTACTCAATAAGGTGTTCGTTATATATATGGCAACAGATAACTTCACGGATGCTTTCAGATTGTTCTCTGTCTTGAATGATAGAGGACTGCCACTTTCTGCCACAGATGTCATCAAGTCAAGAATATTAGCTGATATTAAGCAAAAAGAAGAGCGTGAAAAATACGCTAGAGTTTGGTCACAAGCAGAGAGTGATATTGGATTAGAGAGATTAAAAAGTGTACTGGAGTATTTTAGAATGATTGTGTTGAAGGAACGACCTAAAAATACGATTATACGAGATTTTGAACGCTCTATTTATAAAGAGGATACGGGAGTGAAGAGGGGTAAGGATGTGATGGAAAAAATCAAAACCTACATTGATATCTACAGAGATTTCTACTATCAACCAACTGATTTTTTCAAGGAAAACGCACCAGCATTAGTAGGATACATGAACGTCATGAAATATGGATTAGCAGAAGAAGAATGGCTTCCCGTTGTGATGGCTTGGTATGATAAATTCGGAAGAGACTCCATTTTTCTATTTTTACAATTGCTCGATAAAAAATTAGCAGTAGACTGGATGTCAGGTGTTTCGAGGTACGAGCGGGCACAATTTTCCTATAATTTGCTCAAGGGCATCCATGATTTTGACCAAGCAGAAGTGATATTAAACGATAAGCAGCTATTCAAAATAGATATTAGTGCTTTAGAAAAAGCCCTACGAGATAACATTTACGGCAAGCTCTACACAAAATATGTATTGCTCAAACTCGAATACTTGGCAAGAGACAATGATAATCCTTTCAATGACTTTGAGGAAGTTACAGTAGATCATATTTTGCCTCAAAACCCTTATGAATGGTCTTCCGTGTTTGGCGAGGAAGATCACAAACAATGGATACACAAGCTGGGAAATCTAACTTTGGTGAATAGAAAAGAAGATTATCTTCTAAGGAGCAAATCTTTTGAGGAGAAAAAGCAATCCTATTACGCAGATAGCGAATCGGTCTATCCTAGAATGAAAAATATTTTGTATCATCCAACATGGACCATCAGCTCCATTAGTGAGCGTCAAGAAAAATTAGTGACAGAGTTATTGAGGCATTTTGCTGGTGGTATGGAGTACTAATCATATCTGCTAAAAGAAACAATCTGTAAGAACTAATTTAAGATTACTAAAAAAGCGGATAATGAAAGATTTAAAGACTCTATTTACAACCGTCCTGCTTTTTGTCTGCATTATCAATAAGTTGCGATAAAGAGGAGATTGAGCAAACAGATAATTTACAACAAACTGGAATTCTCGGTCAGTGGAAACTTGACTCGAGAGAAACAAACGGAATTTCAAGCTTAGCTGTTGAGTGTTGTGATTACATCGAATTTAAAACGGATAGCGAGCCAACTGATCTAACTGGAGAATTTAAGGCTTTTGGAGCAGGTTACGAAACCAATGGAGACTTTGAATTAAACAATGCGAATCAATCCATCGAGTTTATTTATGATGAACAGTTGTTGTACGAAATTCAAATCTCAGATGAAAATATCGTATTTAGCTATTTGGAAAATAATGATTCTATTGTTGAATATTGGCACAGGGAAGAATAAAAACGATTGAACAATATCTAAATAACTCATGGTTGGATACAGCTGAGCATCAATAAAAAATTGTCCGAGTCAAGTGTAGTGGATAAGGGCTTTCTTTTAGTGCTGCTGCGCCTTGATTCCAAAGTAAATAATCAATATCCAAAGAACGCAAGAAATGACCCTGTGCTTTTAGTTGCTCTTTTATTCGTTCTATCGCATGAATGGAGCAAGCCCGCAACTCCACTTCTTCTGCTGAACCTGCTTCAAGAAGGACTTCGCTATCAATCTTTTCGGCAAGAGAATGGCTGTACTGAAACACTCCAAGAGAGCGCAAAACTTGAGGAATCATATTATCCGCAAAAATGGTGAGTTGGTCAAGGTCTTCAAAGTAGCCCCAGCCTTGATTGTCAAAAGCAAGAGAAGTATCTGCTACTGTGATCTGAGCTCTTTTTAGAAAAGCGATAGACTGACCTTTGTAGAT
>CAYWKD010000041.1:3880-36071 GCA_964458705.1 uncultured Saprospiraceae bacterium
GTAGCTATGGTGAAGTAGCCTGAACCTGCTAATTTGTTATCCAAATGTGGAAAGTAACCCGAGCCAAAATTGATGGCTTCTAATATAAAAAAAAACGCTACCGTATCTAAACCTTGGTTCAGATAGTGAGCAGAGGCATCTAGTGGCGCTTTACCAATCTTACTTACATTCAACTGCGCTGCATATTCACGAATGACGGATTCTTGTATCGAGATGTGGTTTGCTTGCTCAGCTACCCATTTTGACTGTTCTCTTATTTCATCAAAAAGGTTTCTACTTGTTCGGTTCATCTAAAGTAATCGTCTTATAGGATTATTAATTGTTGTACGACTTCCCAAACTTGTAAGGCAATCTGTGCTTGACTTTGAGTAGCATCAAGAATAACGATATGTTCCTTTGCTTCAATTTGTTGAATAGCTTTGTAGTAATTTGCTTGCACTTGTATCAAGCGTTCTTTAGTTTCAAATAAATCTAAAAAATATCTTGATTGCTCAAGTCGCTCAAGCGTAACTTCAGGGGCAACATCTAAGAAAAAAATCACGTCTGGACGCATTAACTCAGCGCATTCTGCATTGGCAGCTATTATCCATTGTAGGGGAACGTGCGAGCTGTGGTAAGCGTAGGAAGAAAGGTAATAACGATCGCACAAAATCGTTTTTCCAGCATTGCGCTGATGCAGCATACCATTCACAGGATTTTGAATATGATCCAAGCGGTCTGCTAAATAAAGTGCGGCAATGGTTTTTTCATCTAGCACTAACCTCTTGTTGAGTACATTTCGAATAATCACTCCAATCGGTCCGTCCGTAGGTTCTTTAGTCGCTAAAACTGGAATTTGTGCGGATTTCAGCTTTTGAGCGAGTAAACTCAATTGTGTGGACTTACCAGAGCCATCTATTCCTTCAAAAACTATGAATTTTCCTTGCATGGATTATTATTTTAGTGTTTCTTGAGATTACCTATAAAAGTTTCTGTTATATGACTACTAAGCAAGACAAATGTAGTAATTTCAAGTTGAAAGTCTGGATCGGACTGTTAGTGATGCTAATGAATTATGGTATTGCAGTAGCTACTGTAAACCCTTCTGAGGATTACAAAACAAGTTCAATTGAGCAGCATGACTTCAATGAAGCAAACTGGGAAAGTGCAAAAGTAGGCATTGACTACTCAGGAGAATTGGTCGAAGAAGCTCCTAAAAAAGAGGAAAACCAAAAAAATCGTATCCAATTTGATAGTGGATTTAAGAAGAATCTAGCACAATTATTACTTTTCTTGTTGTTAATTGGTCTGGTAGTAACCTTGCTCTGGTTCGTACTAGGAGCGGGCAGATTTGTGGAGAACAAAACACTGAGTAAACATGAAAAACTGGCGGTTTCAGTAGATGAAATCGAACAAAATTTGGAGCGGCACGATCCGACAGACTTAATTACGCAAGCCGTCAATTCGGAAGATTATCGCTTGGCTGTTCGTTTGTATTATTTGAAGATAATTCGACAACTATCACTCAACGGTCATATTGTTTGGGAGCGCAGAAAAACAAATAAAACTTATCTGAAAGAGCTACAAGAAGCGAAGCTAAAAATGCCTTTTCAGACTGCAACACGGATTTTTGATCGTGTTTGGTATGGCAATAGAACAATACAACAAATTGATTTTCAGGAACTAGAACCCCAATTTAAAGCACTCTTAAACGCTATTTCGAAACGTGAAGAATAAACAAATTTATTTTATTATTGGTGCATTAGCTTTAGTCCTTTTTGCTATTTTTTCCGCTTTACAACAAAAAAACAAACGCTTGGATTGGCGAGAAACTTATGAGGCAGAAAAAAAAGACCCTTACGGCACGTACATTTTAACTCAATTACTAAATAGCTACTTCCCTAATAAGGATTTTCAAATATTAAAGGACGACATTAGCCAATCTCTTACTGATGTAGAAAAAGGAAGCTATGTCTTTGTAGGACAGGGCATTGTGTATGACTCACTTGAATTAGAGACACTACTGAGCTTTGTCAAACAAGGCAATCAGGCATTTCTTTCTAGCCGCACTATTCCCACTGAGTTGATTTATGCCATTGTGGATAGCTTTTGCTATGACCTCTTGTGGGATGATTATTTTTTTTATTATGCGACTGAAGCAAAAATTGATTTAGAGCACCCTGATTTACAGTTAAATAATAATTATGCTTATAAGCGTGTGCTGCAAAAAAATGAAAGCAATTACCATGTTTGGGCGTACATAGATTCAGCATTTTTTTGTGAGCAAACTTACAGTCTAGTCAAAATAGGCAACTTAGCGGATACATTGACCAACTTTGCAAAACTTCCTTATGGAGAAGGTATTTTTTATCTGCATACTACGCCAATTGCATTCTCCAATATTCATCTCCTTGAAAAAGAAGGAGTAGATTATGCAAGCAAGGTGTTTTCTCACTTAAAAGAAGGTAATATATACTGGGATGCTGCCAACAAAGTGTCAGAACAAGTGGCTCGAGGGCTCAATCAAACGGCTCATACTCCTAATAGAAACCTCTCTGCTGAAAGTCCGTTGCAATATATCCTCTCACAGCCACCTTTGGCTTGGGGATGGTACATCATTTTAGCAATGGGTCTGCTGTATTTGTTGTTTAGAGCTAAGAGACAACAAAAAGTCATCCCAGTGTTAGAACAAAATAAAAATACATCCCTAGAGTTTGTTGCTACTATTGGTCGCTTGTATTTTTTACAGCACAATCACCGAAAGCTGTGTTTACAGAAAATGCAGTTCTTTTTAAGTGAGGTGAGAGCACAATTTGGCTTAGCAACCAATCAGCTTGATGATGATTTTGTCCAAAAATTAGCATCAAGTGCAGAAGTACCAGTTGAACTAATAAATAAGATACTACTTTATCACAAAAATATTGAAGCCTCTAATTATGTTTCAGAAAACACTCTAGTTGAGTTTCATCAATTGATAAGTTCCTTCTGGAGTAAGGATGCCACTGCTAAAACATAATCCGCAAGGCAATCAACTGCGTTAAAAAGCCAATTAGATAGCTGCCTAATAAATCTTGAGTAGAGTAAGCTCGAAGTTTCATTCTAGCTGTACCTACCAATCCAGCAAACAAAGCAACTATTAAGAACAGAAGAACTGAATTGATTTGCACAATACCCCAGCCACCTAAGTTAAATACAATCAAGCCATGGCTAAATTGCCAGATCGTAGCAAACAGCATGGCGACCAGTGCCCCCATTCCAACAGCGTGAGTACTTACTGATAAAAATAAATTTAGAAGGAAAGCTACAAAAAGTGCAATGGTTACGCCCAGTAAAAAAGCGGAATAGGCATTGGGCATATCAGGATAATAATACATAAAAAAAATGGTCATTGAAACATAAAAAAAGCCTGTTACAATATAAGTAGCTACACGATCATCTCGCTCTTCCAATTTAAGGGAGGTTACAAAATCTAATTGTTTCAACATAAAAGTCATGAATACAGGCATCACAAAAGTCGTGAATAATAAAATACCAACAAGTGGTAATCTCCCCGAAAGATTATTAACACCAAAAAGATAGGGATTAAGCAACAGCAAGGCTATAAGCATGTAAGTAGCCACCAACAAAGGATGAAACAGTAAGGACAATGTTTTTGCGAATGCGTTTGGCATTTGGTATGTATTTCTCAATTTTAAATATTTAGTAAAAAATCTATTTGCCTACGGCAGAAATGGATGATCTATCGTTCTAAACGGTCAATGAGGCGGACAGTAACATCAAGAAAGTCCATTTCTTCGATCAAGCCGATAAGTTCATCGTTTTGCACGACTGGCAAGCAGCCAATATCGTACTTACGCATTAGGCGCATAGCTTCTACAATAGTGGTTTCAGGCTCAACTGTGATTGGTTGCTCAACCATAATATCTTGCACCATTATGCCCTGATCTTTAGCCTTCCTGGCAAAGTGTTTAATTAATTCACTAGAACTAATGATGCCGCTTAGTTCTCCTTTTTTATTTTCGACTGGCATGTGTCGAATGTTGTGCCAGTCCATTAATTCTGCCACTAGCTCAATTATATCGTCTCTTTGTACAGTGAGCAAATCTGTTTGCATAAATTCCACTACTTTCAAGTGTGAAGGACGATAATCTTCCAAATCTTCAATGGAAGAATTTTCCCAAAGATGCACTGGAGTCTCATTGGCTTGATTTTTTATCATAGAGGCAGTAAGTATAGAGACGGCTTCATCCTGTGACACTTGCTTTCTTAGACTTGTAAAAGCTCGCAACTGCCAGCGTGCACCATTCATGTGACGTTTTGCTCGTTCTTCAATAATGCCTAAATAGCGATCAATATCCTCAGATTGGATTTGTTGCTTTTGAAGTCCATGCCTTGCAATAGGTAATAGTTCGTGCAGAATGAGGTCACAGGCTCCAATTTTTTTATCACCAATCCAATTGAAGTTAGAATCAATACTAAATTTAGCACTTTTCACAAAGTTATCCTGAACATCCTCAAAGTCAACCAACTGTCTGATATCCTCTATTTGATCTTCCATTCCAATCATAGCTCCCAACCAAAGAGCAGCGTTCGCCATCTCATCCACTATGGTCGGACCTGCTGGCAGCACACGGTTTTCAATGCGAAGATGAGGCTTTCCATTCTCGCTAATACCATAGCAAGGGCGATTCCAGCGGTAAACCGTAGAATTAAATACTTGTAAAGCACTCAATTTAGGCGCAATTCCTTGCTGTAAACATTCGAGTGAATTTTCCTCCACTTCAGTTGCAAGCAGCACTCTAAACCGAGCTATATCATCCTTATGTATTTCAAGTACAGATTCATTCAACCATTTTTTCCCAAACTGTACGCGTGGGCTACTTTCTCGCATGTGGTTGTTGGATTTTCGAGTATCCAATGCTTGCTGAAACAATGCAATCCGACTCTCATGCCACAATCGCCTTCCAAATACAATCGGAGAGTTAGCAGCTATTGCCATCACAGGAGCCGCTAGCGCTTGTGCGATATTGTAAAATTTGACAAAATTATGGGCATTTACCTGAAGATGTACTTGAAAGCTAGTGTTGCAAGCTTCTAACAAGGGAGAGTTATGATGAATCCGAAGTTCATCAATACCATCCAAATGCAGCTCATAAGTGCTTTTACTTAATTGATTGTTGATTGCTTCGATCAATGCGTAATATCTAGGCTTCGGCGTTAGATTATGTAGTTCTAGGTCATGCTTCCTCAAAGTGGGTAAAATGCCTGTCAGAACTATATCTGCATTGTGCTTCACCAAATGCTGTTTAATGATGTGCTGAGTATGCAGTGCTTCTTCCTCCATTTTTCGGAGGGCATCGCTGTGAAATACTCTAGGTGTAAGGTTAGTCTCTAAATTAAATTTTGCTAGTTCTGTTTCTAGCCATTTGTACTGCTCCGTTTCGCTAAGCACTTCCATTGAAATAGGAGCAGGCTTGCGCGTTTTAGTGTTTACTAAGCACATCTCCTGTTCTGCACCAATGCGCGTAATGTCATTTTCAAACCAATCTTCTTCCAACATCTTCTCAAATGCTTGCAAATCGTTGAGCAAGCGACGTACAAAATGCTGCATTTGCACATCTGACTTTACGATTGATACTTTCTGTTCTCCCATAAGACCCTAGTTATCGACGGCTAATTATACACAATACAAAAGGAAATGATTCCAAAATTCGCTTCAACTCTTATATACAAATTCAAAAGTAGTACATTTTTAAAATACTTTGTAGCCGAGTAGTACAGATATTCTCATTAAATGAGTAAACAAAATTGTTTGTGGGTTTAGATTGTTTATTTACACAATTTTATGTCAATGTAATTATCATGTCACTAAATATTTAACCTTGTCCACTTACTTAATCCCGAATAAGCACTAATAAATTTTAGTTGAGCGACTAGAAAAAACTATTTTTGCATTTTAATTGTAAGATGGATTTGTTACAATAGGCATGATTCATAAAGTTTTATGTGTAATATTTCACATCTCATATCAACACTAAATTTCACACAATGCAATTGAGCGATCAAGAAATTGTAAGAAGAGAGAATTTAGAAAAAATCAAAGCATTGGGATTCAACCCTTTCCCAGCGGAGGAAGTGGAAACGAATTTTACTTCTACGGATTTCACAACAGCTGATTATCATGAGCAATTAGAAAAGCTACTGCAAGAGATAAAGGGAATTGGTACAAAAAGGGCTGCGGAGCTTCGAGAAGCCCTGTTAAACAATCGCTTCAGAGTGAATCAACTACTAGAGGATGAAGCAATTACAAAACAATTTCCAATTGAAGGAGTATTGACTTTCGTCAAGGACGCAAATTATGAGACCAATGACTTCGCAGCATTCGTAGAATTGATCCGTACAAAAGCATTGGGCAAATATGCACCTGAATCATTTGGACAAGTCGTGATTGCTGGTCGCTTCATGGGGCAGAGAGGGCCTTTTGCTCAGTTGCAGGATCGGAATGGTCGAATTCAACTATACATTGGTAAAAAAGAATTAGGCGATACTGAAGACGATAAAGAACGTTACAAAAAGCTAGTGAAATTACTGGATATTGGAGACTTCATAAGTGTGAAAGGCGAGCTATTCCCAACAGGAACGGGTGAGGTTTCCGTGCATGTACGAACACTGACGTTTCTTGGAAAGTCGCTGCGCCCATTACCCATCGTTAAGAGGGATAAAGAAGGCAATACTTACGATGGATTCACAGATCCAGAATTGCGCTATCGCCAGCGATATGTCGATTTGGTAGTTAATCCAGAAGTGAGAGATATATTTTTAAAGCGCACTAAAATTATTACTTCCATGCGTCGCCACTTTGATGCTCAAGGTTGGCTAGAAGTAGAAACCCCTATTTTGCAACCCATCCATGGAGGAGCGGCAGCGCGACCTTTTGCAACGCATCACAACGCTTTGGATATGCCACTTTATATGCGTATTGCTAATGAATTGTATTTGAAACGTCTGATTGTAGGTGGGTTTGATGGGGTATATGAAATTGGAAAGATGTTTCGAAATGAAGGAATGGACAGAACGCACAATCCAGAATTTACGTCAATGGAAATTTATGTAGCCTACAAAGACTACAACTGGATGATGCGGATGGTAGAACAGCTATTGGAAACCATTGCCAAAGAAGTGAACGGCACAACCAAAGTGCAAATTGGAGAAAATGAAGTAGATTTTGCCGGACCTTATGAACGCATTAGTATGTACGATTCTATCCAAAAATATACTGGTATTGATGTTGCTAAAATGGACGAAGTAGCTCTGCGGAGAACCTGTAAGGAATTGCATATTGAAGTGGATGATTACATGGGTAAAGGCAAATTGATAGATGAAATCTTTGGCGAAAAAGTCGAAGATCACTTAATTCAACCCACTTATATTACAGACTATCCAATCGAAATGACACCGCTCGCCAAAAAGCATCGTGAGAAAGAAGGACTAGTAGAGCGATTTGAACTTTTTGTAAACGGCAAGGAAATTGCCAATGCTTACTCTGAGCTGAACGACCCTATGGATCAGCGAGAGCGATTTGAAGAACAATTACAGTTAGCCGAACGAGGGGATGATGAAGCCATGGCACTAGATGAGGACTTCTTGAGAGCCTTAGAATATGGAATGCCACCAACTTCTGGTCTAGGAATTGGTATTGATCGCTTGACGATGATGCTGACTAACAATCCTTCTATTCAAGAAGTGCTGTTTTTTCCACAGATGAAGCTAAAGGAATAGAGGCATATGGATTAACCTAGAGCGTTGGAGTATTGACTTGGATGCTCTAGGTAATCTTATTTTGCTCAATTAAGACACACTGAATTCAACAACTACCCTTACTCTTCCAAGTTTTTTCCAATTACTTTCATCACCACAACAATCGTATCAGGACGTTCAAAAGAAATTTTCATTTCTCTACTTATTATGCTCATTACCTCATCATAGTCGCCAAAGACTCTAGTACTCATGTTATTGGTGATAACAGTGAGCGATTCATAAGCTCGAAGCCGCTCCAAGAACGCTAGGATGATTGACTTATACTGCTCTTGAAGTGGATACATACTTATTTCTACAGAAACACCCATTTTTTTCTGTTTCAAGTCAAAACGTTTTTATTACCAAATAAGTTATACCCTTGAAAGTAGTTACTTAAAATACTTACCTTTGAGTTTCAGATTATCAATTACTATATTTTATCTCAATGGCAAAAAAACGAAAAAAGAAAGGTAAAGGATTAAAGGACGAACGGATACCCAAGTTACTTGGATTATTGTCTATTTTCGTTGCAATTTATTTGATTATTGCCTTTACTTCCTATCTTTTTACTTGGAAAATAGATCAAGACTTAGTGCTACGATTCAACTGGGGCTTACTTTCCCAAACGGGTTTAGAAATGTCCAATTGGCTGGGGCGATTGGGTGCAATTGTTTCCAATCTCTTCTTTTATTGGGGATTTGGCTTACCTTCTTATATTATTCCAGTACTGCTTATCATCATTGGGTTGACACTACTTCGCAATCAATCCATCACTCAAAACTGGTTCTTCATCCGCAATGGCATTTTGATCCTATTGTTTCTATCCATATTTCTTGAATTTATTTTTCCTACCGCTACGTTTGCATGGGGAGGAGCCTACGGAGATATGGTAAGTGCTTGGTTGCAAGATTTTGTAGGAAGAGCAGGTTTGATTGTATTGTTTCTAGCTTTGATAGTTGCACTACTAATTTGGAATTACAATCCTAATTTCAAAGATGTTACTGTGGAAAGTGCAATGGCAGACGCTCAAGGTTATCTAAACAGCAAAGTAAAAATTCCCAAAAGAACTGAAAGTACCAATCAATCAACAGCACCTATATCAGCAACCGAAGAGGTAAATCCCAAAGTGCAAGCAACCTCCATGCCGAGCCTAGAAACTCCCACTTCGTCTAGTAGTCAATTACAGTTTGAACTGGAAGAGGAGAGAAAGCGAGAAAAACCAAAATCTATTCAGCCCGGTGATGCCACACTTGAGATTGAAACGCCACCAGAAGAAAAAGAGCTAGAAGAAGCATCAGAGCCCACAGTGTCGCCACTTGCTCCGCAATTAGAAAAAGTACAAACTAATTTTGACGAAGAACCCTATGACCCTACGTTAGATTTATCGAGTTATGAAAATCCTGTACTAGCATTGCTTGAGGATTACAGCGATCAGAAGCACGAGATAAATCGAGAAGAACTGGAAGCCAAGAAAGATCAAATTATTGAGACACTGCTGAACTATAAAATAGAAATCACTAGCGTAAAAGCCGTAGTCGGTCCTACCGTAACGCTCTTCAAAGTGAAGCCAGCACCTGGTGTTCGAATTTCAAAAATTAAAAGCCTCGAAGACGATATTGCACTGAGTCTTTCGGCTTTAGGTATTCGAATTATTGCACCAATTCCAGGAGAGGGGGTGATTGGTATTGAAGTGCCAAACGAAAAGAAAGAGATTGTCTCCTTGAAAGAAGTGTTAGCATCAGATTCCTTCAAGCGTGCTAAGATGCAACTACCGATTGCGTTTGGAAAAACCATCACAAACAAAGTTTTCGTAGCTGATCTTGCCAAAATGCCTCATCTACTCATTGCAGGTGCAACGGGTCAAGGTAAGTCCGTAGGTATCAATGTAATCTTAATGTCTTTACTTTATAAAAGACACCCATCAGAAGTTAAGTTGGTCTTAATTGATCCAAAGAAGGTGGAGCTATTCCCTTATTCTAGGCTCGAAAATCATTTCCTTTCTTTCTTGCCAGGTAGTCCAGAGCCTATCACTACCGAAACTAATCGAGTAGTACATACCTTAAATTCGCTTTGTATTGAGATGGATCAACGGTACGACTTGCTCAAAAAAGCATCGGCAAGAAACATTAAAGAGTATAATGAGAAATTCATTCGCCGAAGGCTAAGTCCAACGAAAGGACATCGCTACTTGCCTTTTATTGTGCTTATCATTGATGAATTTGCAGATTTGATTATGACGGCAGGCAAGGAAGTTGAACTGCCGATTGGTCGTTTAGCACAACTTGCTAGAGCTATTGGAATTCACTTGGTGATCGCCACGCAGCGTCCTTCTGTCAACATCATTACTGGGGTTATCAAAGCCAATTTCCCCGCAAGAATAGCGTATAAAGTAACCTCCAAAGTAGATTCTCGCACCATTTTAGATGGCGGGGGTGCAGATCAATTGATCGGTCGTGGGGATATGTTGCTCTCTGTTGGCGGCGACATGATTCGCTTGCAATGTGCCTTCGTAGATACTCCTGAGGTGGAGCGAGTCATTGAATATATCGCTGCTCAGCGAGGCTATCCAGAACCGCACTTCTTGCCAGAATTTCATGGCGACGATCAAGAAATTCAAGGTAGTGGTTTAAGTATGAATGACTTAGATGAAATGTTTGAAGATGCAGCTCGACTGATTGTTCAAAACCAGCATGGTTCGACCTCCATGATTCAACGTCGCCTCAAATTAGGTTATAACCGAGCAGGGCGTATTATGGATCAACTGGAAGCAATGGGCATTGTCGGTCCGAATGAAGGAAGCAAACCTAGAGAAGTACTTATATATGACGAACTGGAACTAGAGAAATTTTTAGAGAAAACAAGAGAGAAGCGGAAGTAGGGAAACGGTACGGTAGCTAGAAATATTTTTCCTCCAGCAAATACTGCTGTACATAATCTTTTACGCCATCTTCTAAGCTGAAAAAAGGAGTAGTATAGCCCGCTTGGCGAAGTTTATTCATATTTGCCTCCGTGAAGTATTGGTAGGTATCTCGAATATCAGTAGGAGTGTCTATGAAAGAAATATTAGCTGCAAGCTCCATGGCGTAAAACGTTATTTCTGCTAAATCAATAAATGGCCGAGCCTTGCCTGTCCCGACATTATAAAGTCCACTTCTAACCAATAATTGAGATTGATAGAGAAAGTAGCAAATATTTACAACATCTTTGACATAAATAAAATCTCTACTTTGATAGCCATGTTCAATATCAGGACGATGCGAACGAAATAGCTTCATGCCGCCTGTCTTGCGAATTTGCCGAACAGTATGCAACACTACAGAAGCCATTCGCCCTTTATGATACTCATTCGGTCCATATACATTAAAAAACTTTAGCCCTGCCCAAAATGGTGGTAGTACACTTTGTTGTAATACCCATCTATCAAAATCATTTTTTGAAACACCATAAGGATTCAGTGGTTGCAATTGTTCAACAATATCATGTCTATCCTCATATCCCCATTCTCCTAATCCGTAAGTAGCTGCACTAGAAGCATAAACCAATGGAATTTGATGAATTGTGCAGGTTTTCCAAATTGCCTTTGAGTAGTTTAAATTCAGGCGATCAAAGAGATGAGTATCTTTTTCGCTTGTATCTGTCCTTGCGCCTAAATGAAAGACAAAGTCAACTTCAATGGCATGTTGAGCGAACCAGTCCAAGAAAATATCTCGATGAATCTTTAAACGAAATGGTTTTCTCTCAAGGTTTTTGTTCTTTTCCGCTCGACTAAACTCATCCACTAAAATCAAGTCGGTATGTCCTTCTTGAATCAATTGCTGTACCAAACAGCTACCGATGAATCCTGCTGCTCCTGTAACAACAATCATAACAAATATTTTAGTAAGTAACGAATGATTGAGACGAGTAAACAGAACGCTTTGAACTCGATCATTGAACTAAGTAAAGGCAGAACTCCATCTGCTAATTGTTCTTTCAATCCTAAACTTCCGAAATCTTCAGTTTTCATCCATGATGAGTAGTTGCGATACTAAATTTACAAACTTTCACTCCTCTACAATCTTCCTTTGAATATCCCCTGAACTTAATGCTTCCTCGTACATTCTTTTTTTGGCTCTATCAATAGTCTCCTGCTTGCGTTCTTTTAGAATGAATCGCCTAGCTTGATCTTCAATGTATGAAAATGGAGCAGTTTGCTTAGTTTCTACCACTTCAAAACTTTTGTAGAAATAGTCATACTGATCGTCGCGTTGTGTAAATTCTCTTTTAGTTCGGATATTTTCTTCACTAAGCGCATCTTTAGGCAGCCCAAATGCCAACTCATCAATAGTGTACCAAAGGCTATCCTCTAAAATATATGCATCTGCATTTTCAGTACAAAACGCCATGAGCTTTTGATAACTCAAACTATCAGTATTGCAGTTTTCCCACCAATCTCGCAACTCTGTGGGCTGTTCCTCCTCACGAGAAATTTTCACTAAATAGCATCTTACAATTGGTTTTTCAAGTTCATACTGTGCCTTGTTGCGCTCATAAAAATCACTTAGTTCCTTTTCTGAAATCAATGAATCTAGTGACTCCTCAACTAATACCTGCTCATAATTATGCCGAATTAAGGAGGCACGATAATCCTCTACTAGCCGCTCAATGTTCCAATCTGGAGGCAAGTTGCGCTCTGCTTCATGTAACATCAGGGCTTCTCCAATCCAGCGATTGACATATCGCTGGGTTATTCTCAGACTATCTTCTGCAGAAACTCCATTGGGAATCATCCCTTCTACATCGGAAGCATATAACTGCTTATCGAATACGGTTGCTAATAGCCTATCTTCCTTTTTTTCCTCTAAAATTGGTTGACAAGCTACGCATAGTGTTAACCCGACTGCAATTAGTAATTTATTCATCAAACTCAATAGTAAAATGTTAGACGCTACTTTTTGACCAATTTATTCAACACTCGCTTATTCACTCTTACTTGATATTCTTTTTTTAATGTCTCTATCCATTCTTTTTCTAAATAGTCTTGATAATCTGCTACCACATAGCCTCTCGCTTCTCTTAAAGTCTTCGGTGTGGGCGGTACAATTGCTTCAATCTTCACAAAAGTCAGTGTTTTTGATTTTGTATTTGACTCATTATCAGAAATTTCTCCAACTTTCCAGTTCATTTTATCAATAGCTGAATCACGCCCTCTCTCCACTAGCAATTCTTCTGCCTCAATGATTGATTCACCATTGCTATTGAACTTCATCAACACTTGTTTAGGGGAATGCTCCCGAATGTAGCCACGGATTTGACTAGCTTTACTGATACCTTCACTGTTGATGGTGTAGCGTGTTGCTTGTGCACGCTCTTCCCACATGTATTTGTTATCGAGTGTTTTAAAAAATTGTCGCAAACCAACAGTATCCCGAGAAGCTTTATCCCATACTAATATCTTAGTCGCTTCAAATAGCAATATACCTTCTTCGTACTCTCGCATCAAGGCTTTAAAGTCCGGATATTTTTCTTCTAGTTTGCTTTCCTCGTACTCTAATACTTGTTCTTCTACAAAGTTCTCATATAATTCATTAGCGACTGCAGAAGGATTTTTTCCTTGACGCCCTAGATTGATGCGTTGCCTTGCTGCACGTTGAGCATATTCCATAAAATCACCAATGCTAGCCGAAAAATTATTACCCAATTTAAAAATCACTACTTTTGGTTGTTCCTCTTGTGCCAACCAGTTGAATGTCAAAAATGAATTAGACAATGTATCTCTAAATGACCATAGTGCTTGTGGCATTTCAGTGAAGTTATTTTCTTTTTTGATGCTTTCTACCATAGCTGTTTTTGCCAGCTCGAAACGAGTATCGCTTTTAATCTTCTGTTCTAAACGAGGTCTTTCCTGTTGAAAAGTTTGTATTTCTTTTTTCTCCAATCGTTTGACAATATGCCATCCTGCACTCGTTTTGAAGGGTTCAGAGAAATCGCCATTTTCGGCTAAACCAAAGGCAGCATCTTCAAAGGAGCGCTCGTACTGATTGATGCCAAAAAAGCCCAGAAATCCACCTTTATTAGCTGTTAGTTTATCTTGAGAATATTCTTTTGCAAGTGCATTAAATTCAGCACCGCTCTGCAATTTTTCATACACTGTATTGATGACTTTCTGAGCCTGTTCATCCGTATAGCCATTTGACTTTACTCGAACCAAAATATGTGCCACGCTCATCTGTCCTCTAGCAGGACGACGATCGTGTACTTTGACCAAGTGATAGCCTAGACTAGTGCGAACAGGATCAACCCCCTCATTTAAAGGAGCGGTGTAAGCCGCTGTTTCTAATTCATAAAACCCGTTAGGCATCATGGCTGTAATGTACCCGACTTTACCACCCCTGTCTTTCGTAGTTGTATCGTCAGAATATTGCTTTGCGAGTTCTTCAAATGACTTACCACTTGTTGAAAGCTCCGACTGAATTTTCTTGATTTTATTGAATGCTGCAAGGGTATCCTCAGGAGAAGCTGTTGCGCTCACCGCTACCATGATATGACTAATTTCTGCATCTTGCTGCATTCTATCATAGGCTTCTTTTAATAGCTCATTCGTTATTTGGCGATCAATTAAATAGGCATTTGCTAATTGCTGACGATACCCTGCCAGTTCGTTTTGTAAAGCTGGAATGGTATCCAACTTCATATCTTTTGCCTTTTGTACCTTCAATTTGAATTTGGTATATAAATCAAGATATTCCTCTAGCGATGTTTTAGAATAGTCTGCCTCTTGTCCGTTTGTTTTGTCATAGATGTATTGGAACTCTGATACTCGCACTGGATTGTCCGCTATAGTGAAAAGAATAGGATCATCCACTTGTGCAAATAAAGACTGCATAAAAAACGCTAATAAACCAACGATTATACTTCTTGTCATGGGTAATTTGTTTTGATGAATCGCTTCAAATATAAATTTGATAATAACGATTACACTGTTTGAGTTTATTTTAAATGCTTACACGATTGTAAAAAGCAACCCAAAATTAGTAATTCTAATCAGAAAATAGCTTCATTCAGAGATGAAAAAGATGACACTGATCCCTTTTGAGGAAATCAATCAGTAAATATCCAATTGTTCCGACCTAAAAGACCTTATGCTAATGGTGTGTACTTGCATTAAGTAGCTGTAAAATACTGCTGAATATTGACTATCAATGCTACAAAGATTGAAAAAGAAATCCTTACAAGCACTATACTTGTAAGGACTTTGGTGATCCCGTCAGGATTCGAACCTGAGACCTACTGATTAGAAGTCAGTTGCTCTATCCAGCTGAGCTACGGGACCGTTTTGTAGTTAGGATTGCAAAGATATAGTAAATTCTTTAATCCTGCAATGAACCATGTTGGACAAACCCAATTTTCTAATAAAGGAATCATTATTTTTTAAAAAATACTCAGAATCATGTCCTCTAATCTATTCGAAGCTCCCAAGCCGCCTGTGAATGTCAAAATAGAAGAAAGTTGGAAAAAAGCATTGCAGCCTGAGTTTAGCAAGCCTTATTTCTACGACTTAGTGGAAGCCTTGAAAAATGCTAAACAACAAGGACTCACAGTTTACCCGCCCGGCAGCTTGATTTTTAATGCTTTTTATAAAACACCTTTCGAGCAAGTCAAGGTAATCATTTTGGGACAAGACCCTTATCACAATCCGGGAGAAGCGATGGGACTTTCTTTTTCTGTACCAAGAAATAAGCGCATTCCACCTTCTTTAAAAAATATTTACAAAGAACTCAATAGTGATATGGGGATAAATATTCCTAATCACGGTGATCTCACAAAGTGGGCAGAGCAGGGTGTATTTTTGTTGAATGCAATGCTAACAGTGGAGCATAAAAAAGCGGGAAGTCATCAAAAAATAGGCTGGCAAAATTTTACAGATGCAGTTATCAAAGCACTTTCTGAGCAACGAGCGCATCTAGTATTCATGCTTTGGGGTGGTTTTGCTAGAAAGAAAAAAGACCTAATCAACGATTCAAAGCACTTGGTTTTAGAAGCAGCCCATCCTTCGCCACTAGCTGGTGGGGCATATTTTGGTTCAAAGCACTTTTCGCAAGCCAATAATTATTTAGAAGAAAACAAGCAGCTACCTATTGATTGGAGTTTGGACTAATTTGATAAGCGTAAACACTATCTTCATTAGCTGTTACTAAGATCGCATTGTTTGTTGAAGAAAAATTAGTCAGCACAAAAGGATGAGTACCCGGAAGAGGAAAACCCTTGACTGGTCGCCCATCTTTAAGCAAATAAATTTTTCCTGCAGACGAAGTAATTGTCCCAATATAAGAAGGAAATGCAAAAACGGTATCTTGAGGAAAAGTAAATTGATATTCTTGTCGCAGCTCAAATTTATTGTCTGTATCGTAGGCATAAATTGCTAAACGCTTTTCATGGAGCGTGATATAATCTTTCCTTGAGTCCTTACAAACATCAGCAAAAGCAAATTTTATAGAAGTACCACTTTCTGCATTTATTTTTAGCCTGAAGTTTGAACCGTTCAAGGCAACAACGTGTGCGTAACCTTTGGAATCCGCAACTACGATGCGGTTAGAGCGTGAACTTAGTTGATAATCCAAAGTAGCTCTCTTTAGGTTGGTGTGGGTGTAAGGATCAAACTTCAAGTTACCATATCGCCCAAAAACGTAGAGTGTTGAATCAGATAGTAGTGCTATAAAGTCTTGATTATCATGCTGAAAGTGTAAGACGGGCTGCTGCAATGTGCCAATACTGTCTTTAGGATTCCATCCGTCCATTGGATAACCTTTCAAATCGAAGCCATATACTTTTCCGTTTTCACAAGCAAAAAGATAATGGTAATCTCCCATTTGATTAAAATCAATTAATGTCAAACCTACTTTGGCAGGCGACTGCAATTCCATAGGATAAGCTGCTTGATTGCTTCCTGCTTCGTCTAGTAAATACACATTGTATTTGGTATTGAATAGGAATTGTGGTGTTTTTCCCTCTACTATTTGGATAGGTGAAAGCACGATTGCCTCCAAGTCTTTTTGCCACCTTTCATTGCCCATTTCATCAAAGCAGTATAGTCTCTTTGAAGCATCTTGAATAAAGATAAACATCTCATTTCCCTTTGTTTTCAGCACTGTTGGCGAGGTGATAGCTTCCTCCAATAGATCAACCCTCCAGATAATGTTTGTTCCACTTCCCATCAGGATTTCCTTTTTTGGAATAAAGCCTTGCCATTGTCCATCTGAGTGGCTCAATTGTACAGAAAAAGGACTAATTTTTTTCCACTCCTGAGTGGCATCTGCTTGATAGTTTAGTTTGATTAACCATTTTAACATAGGGTTAAGTTGATGACTGTCTAAATAAAAAAGGCAGTTGGTTTTTTGCTCAAAAAAAGCAGGTACTGCTTGCAACAATGCACCAACTATATATTGGTCTAACCAGATTTGTAATTGCTGCAATTCATTGCAAACGATGAGGCAGTCATCTAACAAAGTGAAATATTGTCCTTTTTCGTTTTTATATAACTCAAACATTTGATAAGAAATAAGCTCTAATGTTCCTTGTTGTAATTGCAAACGAATCGGCGCAAGTAAGTCTTGCTGAGAAAAGTAAGCCTTAAAGTAATATTGCTCAATATTATTATTGTACAAATTAAAGTAACCCGTAATCGCTTTATCATTTTTTGACTGTTCAAAATCAAAAGGCAATCGAACTTCAGTAGGATTGACAGAATTAAAGTAGGCTACGTTTTTGGGAAGAATATTAATAATTGGAGTATGATCTTTGTAAGAAGTCGGATTAGATGATTGACCTGAGCATCTCCACCCATCGTTCGCTTTGTCGAAGGTAAACACTATCCAATCTTCCAGTTTGCTCCAATCTGCTAGCCACTTATTGCCTTGTGGACTTAAAAACGAACTAAGCATCAACGATAAATTGGCAGGACGGACATAAAATGCAGATTCATTATTTTGCTTTAACAAAAAAGGGTTCGACTTCAACCAACTTCTGCTAGGCTGTTTTAATTGTTTAATCGCTCTTTCTACTTGAAATCGGTGAGCGGCTAGTAAAAGTAACCCTTTGTAGTGAGCCAACGCAAATTCATCAGACTCAAAAACTTCTACACCTTGCAATATGGATTTGCGAAAATAGTCCTCTGAAAACGAATCAAGTCTTTCTATTTTATTTTTGTAAGCAAGAATGAATAAGCAGTTAAAGAAATCGGGAGTATTGCCTTGCAGTACTGCCAAGATAGGCTGATCTTTTTCAGCTACAAAAGATTGAAGTAACTTAACATCTCTGAGAAATTGCTTTTTCAAATAGCAATCGGGGAACTCTTCTGGCAAAATGGAATCTTGGATTTGAAACTCGTAAGCAATACTAGCATCATTTGGTACAGCATCCCAAAGGGCAGCAGTTGTCCTTTGGCTTAATAAAAATGCTGTTGCGTTGAAAATAACTACAAATAAAACTGCCCAAAGCCAAAAATATCTACCTAATTGCGAGATCAATTTTTTAGACGCGTTTTTTGAGTATTCCATAAATTTATAATCAAAAAGACTTCAAATTTGTTTTACGACTAGAAAATAATATTTCACACTATATTACTATGCCAATGAGTAAGGCGTTTTTACAGTTAGGTGCTATTATTCTAGCAATTGCCGTCATTCTGGGGGCTTTTGCAGCACATGGTTTAGAAGCACAACTTTCCAACGATCAGCTTGAAACTTTCGACACAGGTGTTCGCTATCAATTTTATCATGGACTTGGTATTTTAGTGTTAGGGCTCTTGATGCTTCAGCAACCTAGCGCATCTTTAAAATGGGCTGGATGGCTATTTTCTCTTGGCATTTTACTTTTTTCAGGTTCTATTTATTTGTTAGCCTGCCGAGAGCTACTAGGCATAGAAAATTTGAAATGGCTCGGTCCAATTACGCCTATCGGTGGCATCTTTTTTATTGCAGGCTGGATATTTTTCTTGCTAGGTGCAAGCAAAATAACGCTAGAAAAATGAATGGCAACAACTCCTTTTCAGCAGAAATCAACCTGTAATTCTAAAATGTGTTATATTTGGTGTCTATAATTATTTGTCATTAGCCGAAATTAAAGATTTCGAGCGTTTAGCATTGATTACTAACTTAATTAACAGCGTCCTTGAAGCGATCAATTTTAGTCATTTTAGTTATTTTGTTTGTATTGATTTTAGACCAGTCTCTCAAAATCTGGATAAAAACTACTATGGAGTATGGCGAGTACTTCAATTTATTAAATTTAGATTGGGCTAGAATCCATTTCGTCGAAAACCCTGGAATGGCTTTTGGCATTGAGTTAGGCGGTAGTTACGGCAAATTGATACTCAGTGTATTTAGAATTATTGCTGTCATTTTTCTAAGCTATTATTTAAATCTTTTGATTAAAGAAAAAGCATCAAAAGGTCTGTTAATAAGTTTCGCAATGATTCTGGCGGGCGCATTGGGAAATATAATTGATAGTGCGTTTTATGGATTAATTTTCTCAGAGTCTTATCCAGGCACAATTGCTCGAATCTTTCCTGCTGAAGGTGGTTATGGCACTTTCTTGCATGGGAAAGTAGTTGATATGCTCTATTTCCCTTTATTCAGCGGTGTCTATCCTGATTGGTTTCCATTCAAAGGAGGTCAGTCATTTTTATTTTTTAAACCAGTATTCAATCTAGCAGATTCGGCAATTACTGTCGGCGTAATGAGTATTCTTCTTTTTCAACGCAGCTTTTTAAAGGATGAGGCTAAGATCAAAGAAGCAAGCGAAACACCCTCTAATTCAACTAGTTCAAACCTCAAAACGGACGAAATCAACTCACTAGAATCGTAAGTCTTAAATCTATAAAATTGCTCCACTCAAATCAAACAGGCACGATTGTCATTGAGAAGACTAAAAGTGCCAAACAGTCAGAGTCCAATGACCATAGCAAATCTTTCTAGATCAATTATGTTAGTCTTTTGTTCCCTGTTTTTGATAAATGATGTATTCTTCTGACACTTTAAGTTGGCATTTAGTCTCCTTACGCTTATCTTTCGCTCGATTTTGATTGCTCACGTTGAATAGAATAAGCGCATATTATGGCAACAGTTCAAGAATTGAGGCACATTGCTTCGCAAGTAAGAAGAGATATAATTCGTCAGGTACACTATGCTAACAGCGGACATCCAGGAGGTTCGTTAGGCTGTGCTGATTTCTTAACCGCACTCTATTTTGAAATTATGGATCATGATCCTAGCTTCAATATGGATGGCAAGAACGAAGATGTATTTTTCCTATCTAATGGTCATATTTCTCCCGTTTGGTATAGTGTACTAGCCCGAAGTGGCTATTTTCCTGTGGAAGAACTAGCGACTTTTCGTCAAATAAATAGTCGCCTTCAAGGACATCCAACCACCCATGAGGGCTTGTCTGGTGTAAGAATTGCTTCTGGTTCTTTAGGTCAAGGCATATCGGTAGCTATCGGAATGGCACTTTCCAAAAAACTGAATAATGACAATAAACTAGTATTTGCACTGACTGGTGATGGTGAGTTGCAAGAGGGGCAGAATTGGGAAGCAATCTTATTCGCTGCACATCACAAGGTAGATAACCTAATTGTAACAGTTGATTACAATGGTCAACAAATTGACGGTGCTACAAAGGATGTAATTAACTTGGGCAACTTAGCGGAAAAATGGAAGGCTTTTGGCTGGGATGTCATGGAGATTTACGGAAATGATATGGACCAAATGGTAGCTAACCTAAATGTAGCCAAAGCAAAAACAGGACAAGGCAAGCCAGTTGTGATATTGATGAAAACCGAGATGGGCTATGGCGTGGACTATATGATGGGGACACACAAGTGGCATGGCAAAGCACCAGATGAAGCATTAACAGAGAAGGCTTTGGCGCAGTTAGAAGAAACAATGGGTGATTATCCTTACCCTTATCAAGGTGAACCAATTACGATTGGTCATTAATCTAATTCAATTATAAAAACTCGTCGCTGCTTGCGACTTCAATAAAAAATACAAATGTTAGATCAATTAATTTCAACTGGTAAAAAATCTACACGCGACGGCTTTGGCGTCGGTATATATAAGTTAGCACAACAAAATCCTGATGTCATTGCTCTGACGGCTGACTTGGCGGGTTCATTGCGCTTGGACGATTTTATTAAGGATTTTCCTGATCGCTTCATCCAGTGTGGTATTGCCGAAGCTAACATGATGGGGATTTCTGCCGGTTTAGCAATTGGTGGAAAAATTCCATTTGCAACTACGTTCGCTAACTTTGCAACTGGTCGAGTTTATGACCAAATTCGCCAATCTATTGCTTACTCTCATAAAAATGTAAAAATTTGTGCTTCTCATGCTGGCTTGACTTTGGGAGAAGATGGTGCAACACATCAAATACTTGAAGATTTAGGAATGATGAAAATGCTGCCGGGCTTGACCGTCATTAATCCATGCGATTACGAACAAACACTTCAAGCAACATTGGCTATTGCAGAACATTACGGACCGGTTTACCTGCGCTTTGGTCGCCCTAGCTGGCCAATTTTCACCGAACCATTTAAGTTTGAAATCGGTAAAGCTATTTTGATGAGTGAAGGCACGGATGTCAGTATCTTTGCAACAGGGCATTTAATGTGGCACGCTATCGAAGCAGCAAAACAACTAGCCAAAGAGGGTATTAGCTGCGAGTTGATAAACATTCATACAATTAAACCACTAGATGAAGAGACCATTTTAGATTCTGTCAGCAAAACAAAGGCAGTTGTAACGGCTGAAGAACATCAGATGAACGGAGGCTTAGGGAGCAGTATTGCTCAACTACTAGCAAGAAAAAATCCCGTTCCAATGGAAATGGTTGCTGTCAATGACAGTTTTGGAGAAAGTGGAGAGCCTACTGATTTATTGAACAAATACGGCTTAGGTATAAATGATGTAGCAGCAGCTATCAAAAATGTATTGGCAAGAAAATAAGCAGCTATTTATCCTAAGTTAAGGAGTTGACATTCAAGCATTGAACTTTAACTTAAAACAGTCTGTTTGCCAACAAATATCGAAATTTTAATATGAAATTTGCAACAAAAGTAATTCATGCTGGCATTGAGCCAGATCCCTCTACAGGTGCAGTGATGACACCTATTTATCAGACTTCAACTTATGTGCAGGATGCTCCAGGCAAACACAAAGGGTATGAATACGCTCGTACTCAAAACCCTACTCGAACAGTACTAGAAAAAAACTTAGCAGCACTTGAAAATGGTACTCATGCGATATGTTTTTCAAGTGGTTTGGCAGCTATGGATACCATACTAAAAACACTTCGCCCTGGCGATGAAGTACTCTCTACCAACGACTTGTATGGCGGTTCATACCGATTGATGCGTCGGGTGTATGAAAAATTTGGCATACAATCCAAGTTCATTGATCTCAATGATTTAGACTTACTAAAGGCATCTATAACGGCAAATACTAAGTTAATTTGGGTAGAAACACCTACCAATCCCATGCTCAATATCTTAGATATTAGAGCCATTTGTGCTGCTGCAAAAGATGCCAACATAACGGTTTGCGTCGACAATACTTTTGCTTCGCCTTATCTCCAGAATCCCCTAGACTTGGGGGCAGATATAGTCCTACACTCCGCTACTAAATATATTGGCGGGCATTCGGATTTAGTGCTAGGAGCAATTATTGTCAAGGATGAAACGAGAGCTGAACAGTTTTACTTTTTGCAAAACGCAGCAGGAGCAATTCCAGGTCCACAAGACTGCTTTCTCGCCCTTCGCGGCATCAAAACGCTACATCTGAGAGTAGAAAGAGCTTGCCAAAATGCGGAAAAGGTAGCAAAAGCACTCCTAGATCACCCAAAAGTGAGTAAAGTTTATTATCCGGGTTTTGCAAACCATAAAGGGCATGAAATTGCTAAGACGCAAATGCGTCACTTCGGAGGAATGGTGTCTTTCGATCTCAAGGCAGATAGTTTCGAGGCAGCTGAAAAAGTCTTGAGTAATACGCATTTATTTGCTTTAGCTGAATCACTCGGTGGTGTAGAATCTTTGATTGGACATCCTGCCTCTATGACGCATGCTTCCATTCCAAAACCTGAACGCTTGGCCGTTGGCTTAACTGATTCTCTAATTCGTTTAAGCATTGGAGTAGAAGATGCCGATGATTTGATTGCTGATTTGTGTGGAGCATTAGAGTTAGTTCCAGAAAAAGACCTGTATCGTCAGACTGCTTCGATCGCAGAAAGAGTTAAAGCATAAGAAGGCAGCACATTACAAGCGCTACTGCCTTATTTTTAAGTCACAATGAGTAACCCAAATAATGCTCACTAATGATTTGTAGCTCTTTGTACCAACTTGAGGATGGTTAAACTCAAAAAAGCCTTTTCCTCTTCGCCAGTTAAATTATGATTGATGTAGCGGAATGCTCTAGGATTTGGAGAAAGGTCATTTTCGTCGGTATTAAGGGCTGCAATTTCTGTATCACCTACTAGCACAGGAAGCAGAAGTTCTCGGTTGCCTTCTTGAAGTTGTGCAACCGGATGTCTTTTGCTATCCCCGTAAAGTTTACCGTTTCTGATAGTACCCAGAAACACCTTATTCACGACTACTTTTATGTCCTTTTTCTTGATGCGATAAACAATTTCATACTCAGCAGTTCTAGCGAAGATGAGTGCATCGTGTTTACCAACATATTTTTTGTAAGCGTAAGCTAAAAGAGGTTCTTGGTAAATGGAGGTAAAAATACCTTTGCCAATTGTTGTGATGCTTTTCTTTAGGGTTTGATTGATTTGATTAAGCGAAAATAATTTTAGTTCTTCTTGATTCAATGGAACAAGTTCATTGATATAAGGCTCAATTTCAGTTCTCATCTGTCGAATGTCCGATTGAATACGTGCATCATTCGGTCCTAGATTTTTAAACAATGTACGCAACACAGAAAATCCAATGCCCAAAAGCGTAATCCCAACGATAACAAAAGCGAATAATATTAATGCTGTCATTTATATGTTCTAAATCAGGTCTTATATTTTATATATATCGATAACTAAACAATACGACATCAAAAATTGCTCTACCGACTAGGATTTTTCCTCTACTAAGATTACATTTTTATTGTTAAACTCCTGTATTAGAAGTCCGAGCAGTCGTATGATAACAACTTTAACTTTTCCTCGTAAAGCAATAATCGGTTGTGTTATAAATTGTATGATCTTTTTCATTTGAAAGATTTATTATTCGTATTCCCAAAGTCCTTTTAAACGCAATATTTTTTCTATCACATCCCTCACACATCCTTCACCCCCATTGTTGGGGGAAACATATCGGCAGATCCTTACAATTTCAGGGGCAGCATCACTGGGGCAGGCTGCTAAACCCACTCGCTTCATCACATGATAATCCGGTAAGTCATCTCCCATGTAAAGAATAGATGCTGGACTAAGACCGTAAGTAAGTAAATATTCATCGAACACTTCTATCTTATCCTGTATGCCATAGTAAATATCCTGTATGCCTAAAGCTCGTAAGCGATCTACTACACCTTGCGACTTGCCACCTGTTATAATTGCCACTCTAAATCCCGCTTTTAATGCTTGCTTGATTGCATAGCCATCCCGAGTGTTCATTTTACGAAGGAGCTTCCCTTCCTCAGTTATTATTAATTCACTATTCGTCAATACACCATCTACATCAAAAATGAGTGTATCCAAATTATTGAACAGTTCTAAGTTATTCATAGTGGTTGTGTTATGAAAATGATAAAAGAAACGAGCGCAATTACAATAATCTAACTACTGATTATCTCGCCATTCATACACCCACTTTGTCTGAATTTGCTCCAGATGTCCTTCACTAGAGTCTTCGCGCACCCCTTCAAATGTAGGAATTTCCAAAATCCACTCTAATAAATCTGTAAATCGAATGCGATAAATCTTACTTTCCGTAAATTCATCACCAAAGCGCTCATATAATTTTATTGCAATGTCCTCATGGTCAATCCAATTGATGGGTAAGTCGTCAATACCTTCAAAAGCCATATTTTTTTATGTTTTTATTTGCCTAAAGCAAAGATAGAAAATGAACTACATCTAATGCTTTAAATTTCTAAGAAGTCTCCTCTCCTCTTTCTCACAGTTTAGATTAATGTTCGTGTCCAATTATTTTGGATTGATCAGGAATATGCACTTCTAAATAAGCATTTTCATCTTCAATGAAGCACTGACAGCCCAAGCGTGATTCCAAGCGTGGATTAATTGCCCGATCAATGAAATCCTCTTCCCGATCTGTAATTTCTGGTAAAAAATCCTCCCCTTCTTCAATGTAAACATGACAAGTGCTACAAGCACAAACCTCCCCACAATTGTGATTTAAGTGAATGTCATTTTCCTCTGTAACTTCTACTATCTGAAGTCCAGCAGGAACATCTTCTACTATTTTTGTTAGAATATTTTTATCCTCGAATGTGAATTTTACTGTTGCCATACTATTATATGTATAATTTTCATTGCAGATGTTTTTAACAAATCGTTTTTGGATTGGTTGAGGTTAGTATAGCTGTGATTTAGAAAGTGTACTCTTTACGTTGGGTTCGTCCTTCTTGATTTAAAAAATTTTGCTAAAACTACAATTGATTTTATTTTACAAATTCTTCTCTCTCAACCTTTCAACTACTCATTCCTTTCTATATTTACAGAAGATTAAGAAAAATCAATACTTATGGTACATAGAATTCTGTCATTTGCGTTCATTTTATTCTTAGCCTCGGTGCAGGCGCAGACTCCAAAAAAATGGACAGCATCCGATATCTACGAGGGCATTGAAAAGTTGCAATTTTTAGGTTCAGCACTTTACATAGCTGCTCACCCCGACGATGAAAACACAACGTTAATCTCCTATCTCTCTAATGAAGTAAAAGCGGAAACCGCTTATCTTTCCTTGACTCGAGGTGATGGTGGACAGAATCTAATTGGTACTGAAATTAGAGAATTATTGGGCTTAATCCGTACGAACGAACTACTGCAAGCCAGAAATGTGGATGGCGGAAAGCAATTTTTCTCTAGGGCAAATGATTTTGGTTATTCTAAACATCCCGACGAGACATTAAACATCTGGAATAAGGATCAGGTACTGAGTGATGTGATTTGGGTGATTCGTCAATGGAAACCAGATATTATTGTCAATCGTTTTGATCATCGCACCCCAGGTAAAACGCATGGGCATCATACGACTTCAGCAATGCTTTCAGTAGAAGCCTTCGACTTAGCAAACGATCCAACTATTTATCCTGAGCAATTGAAATACGTTGAGCCATGGCAACCTCGCCGAACATTTTTTAACACCTCGTGGTGGTTTTATGGCAGCCAAGATAAGTTTGCAAAAGCCGATAAAACGAATATGGCAAGCGTGGATGTGGGTGTATTTTATCCCCTTGAAGGAAAGTCAAACACTGAAATTTCGGCTTTGAGCAGAAGTATGCACAAAAGTCAGGGCTTTGGCAGAACTGGTACAAGGGGGACAGAATCAGATTATTTAGAACTAGTAAAAGGGGATATGCCAGCCAATAAAGAGAATCTTTTTGATGGTATCAACACCACTTGGTCAAGAGTAGAAGGTGGAGCACCAGTAGGCGAATTACTCGCAACTATTCAACAAACTTTCGATTTCTCGAATCCAGCAGCAAGTGTTTCCAATTTATTATTAGCTTATAAAATGATACAAACGCTTCCCGATTCTCACTGGAAACAAATCAAAAGCAAGGAACTAGCCGAAATTATTGAAGCAAGTCTAGGGCTGTATTTGGAAGCTGTAGCTGATGACTATTCTGCCACACCGGGTGAAGAAATTGAATTAACAATAGAAGCTATTCAAAGAGCTGGTGATGATGTGGTATTAAAATCTTTTAGCTACTTACCAATGAATACAGATACTGTAGCGGACTTAGTATTAGAACGAAATCAAGCATATAAATTTTTCAAGGAAATTACATTACCTAAAGACCTAACCTATACCAATCCATATTGGTTGAATGAGGAAGCTAAAATGGGGATGTACACTGTAAAAGACCAAGCAATGCGTGGTCAGCCAATCACACCAAGAGCCTTGCAAGTTCAATTTAACGTAGAAATAGAAGGTGTACCTTTTTCGTATAGGAAAGACGTAGTGTTTAAACGAAATGATCCAGTGGCGGGTGAAGTATATCGCCCCTTTGAAATTACACCTCCAGTTGCTACAAATGTGAATAGCAAAGTATATGTTTTTGCTAACAATCAGCCACAAAATATTGAAGTAATCGTCAAAGCAGCCAAATCTAAGGTGAGTGGAAAAGTAACACTAGCGCACCCTGATGGATGGAAAGTAGTGCCTGAAAGCATTGATTTTGAACTGTCACTGAAAGAAGAAGAGTTCAAAACGACCTTTGAATTAACCCCACCAGCAACGCAAACCGAAGGCTATATCGTACCAATGGCAACTGTAGATGGCGAGCATTATACGGATGAATCCGTCATTATCGAATACAGTCACATTCCAGTACAAACCGTTTACAGAGACGCTAGTGCCAAAGTAGTGAAGATAGATTTGAAAAAATCGGGTGAACGCATCGCCTACATTATGGGAGCAGGGGATGAAATACCAACTAGTTTGGAGCAAATTGGTTATCGGGTGGACTTACTCAATGATGGCGATATTACCCTAGATAATTTAAAAATATATGATGCACTCATCATTGGTATTCGTGCTTACAATACTAACGAACGCATGAAATTCTACCAGCCTACTTTGATGCAATACGTGCAAGAGGGCGGAACAATGATTGTGCAGTACAATACCACTAGCAGATTAGCTATGCCTTCCAATGAAATTGGTCCTTATCCATTTAAGTTGTCCAGAGATCGAGTATCAGTGGAGGAGGCTGAAGTTCGTATGTTAGCACCCGATCATCCTGTGCTAAATTATCCAAATAAAATTACAAAAAAAGACTTTGAAGGTTGGGTACAGGAGCGTGGATTGTACTTTCCAAATGAATGGGACGAAAATTATACTGCCATCCTCTCTAGTAACGATCCGAACGAACCTGCTAGAGATGGCGGACTTTTAGTTGCAAAATACGGCAAAGGATATTATATCTACTCTGGGTATTCTTGGTTCAGAGAACTGCCAGCAGGCGTTACAGGTGCATTTCGTTTGTTCACGAATATGATTTCAATTGGAGATTACCAACCAGAACCTATCACTGAAGAAGTAAAAGAAGAAAAGAATTATCCATTTTGGATGTTCTGGAAAAAGAAAGAAGAAACGGAGTGAAAATATGAAATCTAAAAGTGAAATAAGCAATAAAAAACTCTAGCTCAAAAGTATAATATCTAGTCAAGATGATTGATACAAATAAAATAATACAAGCTCTTTCAATGGTGCGTGACCCACAATCAGGGCAAGATATCGTGAAAATGAAGATGGTAGAAAACCTAAAAATTGATGGCAACAACGTCAATTTCACCTTAGTATTACCCTCTTTAGATATTGAACAAAAATCTGAATTAAATTTTGAGTGCATTGGCATAATTCAGAAGCTATATCCAGAAGCAGAAGTGAATGTTCATATGATGGCTAGAAATAATGCAGCGCAACAAAATCGTGCCGTTCCACACATCAAAAACATCATTGCTGTAGCTTCGGGTAAAGGTGGTGTAGGAAAATCAACCGTTTCCAGCAATCTAGCTTTGGGTTTGAAACAGTTAGGTGCAAAAGTAGGACTAATAGATGCAGACGTATATGGCCCCTCCATCCCCACAATGTTTGGCTTACAAGGAGAGCGACCTAAAATTCAGCAATTGTATGGCCAGCCCAAAATGCTGCCGTTAGAAGCACACGGCATCTATGTGATGTCTATTGGTTTCATAGTAGAACCTGAGCAAGCAGTAGTGTTGCGAGGACCTCGACTAGGAGGCGTCATTAAGCAATTTATTAACGAAGTAGTGTGGCCTGAATTAGACTATCTAGTGATTGATCTACCTCCTGGAACAGGTGATGTACAGTTGACTTTAGTACAAACCGTACCTGTGACTGGAGCAATCATTGTTACAACACCTCAAGACGTTGCTCTTTCAGATGCTATAAAAGCAATGAACATGTTTTTACTGCCTTCAGTCAACGTTCCGATATTGGGAGTTGTTGAGAATATGTCGTGGTTTACACCAGTTGAATTACCTAACAACAAATACTACATTTTTGGACAAGGTGGTGGTAAAAAATTAGCAAAAAAGAGCAATTCTGTCTTACTAGGTCAAGTTCCCATTGTGCAAAGCATCAGAGAATCCGGAGATGCTGGAAAGCCAGTCATTTTAGAAGAGAAAAATCCAGCCGCTGAAGCCTTCCTGAAAGTTGCTAAAAGCACCGTTCAACAGTTAGCCATCCGACATGAATACTTACCGCCAACAGAAGTGGTACAGATGCAGCAGTAGTACGGACTTCCAAATATAGAAGTTCAAAAATATTTACACACAGGTCTAGAGACTCGTGTCGCTTAAAATTATAAATCATTAGCAATGTTACAGCAAGATAAAATACAACTCATCGAACGCATTGAAATGGCACTAGACCATATTCGCCCGCATTTGGCGGCAGATGGAGGCAACATTGAAGTCGTAGATATATCGGAAGATAAAATTGTCAAAATCAAATGGTTAGGCAATTGCCAAGGCTGCACTATGTCCACTATGACAATGCGTGCTGGTGTGGAAGAGACGCTAAAAAGAGAAGTTCCAGAAGTAGAAGGCGTAGAAGCAATCAATGGTATTACAGTATGACCAAAACCGAATTGATTCAGCAAATTCAGCAAAAGCAATCCTATCTTTGCATTGGGTTAGATGCAGACCTGGAGCGCATTCCCAGACATTTATTAGCATTAGATCATCCCATTTTTGAATTCAATAAAGCTATCATTGATGCGACTAAAGACCTCTGTGTAGCTTATAAACCCAACATTGCCTTCTATGAAGCACTGGGTCTAAGAGGTTGGCAGGCACTTCAAAAAACCTTAGATTATATTCCAAAAACACACTTCACCATCGCTGATGCCAAACGAGGGGACATTGGCAATACTTCAAAAAAATATGCACAAGCCTTTTTTGAGCAAATGGATTTTGATGCCATCACAGTTGCTCCATACATGGGAGTTGATTCTGTATTGCCTTTCTTAGAATTTAAAAATAAGTGGGTTATACTACTGGCATTGACTTCTAATAAAGGCAGTCAAGATTTTCAAATGATGAAAAATGGGAGAGAAAGACTGTTCGAGCAAGTAATGCGAAAAGCTCAGAGCTGGGGAACGCCAGAGAACCTGATGTTCGTAGTAGGAGCAACACATTCTGAGGCTTTTCAACAAATTAGACAGATTGTTCCTAACCATTTTTTATTAGTACCAGGTGTTGGCACTCAGGGCGGTGATTTGTCCGCTGTTGCTAAGCATGGAAAAAATAAAGATATTGGTCTATTAGTCAATTCCTCCAGAGGAATTATTTATGCTGGAAGTGGCGTTAATTTCGCAGAGGAGGCTAGAGCAACTGCCCTGAAATTACAGCAACAAATGGCTCAATTGATGTAAAGTAATGCAAATCAATCAAAACACTACACTTCATCTACACATTATGTTTTTCGCTTCACGCTAACTGCATTGGCTAGCTCTTCAGGAATTTCAATCTTGCGTTTTCCTTGTTCTATTTCAAAATAATGCTCACTTCTTTGAATCAAAGTGATGGGAATATCAGGCATTAATCCCAAATCCCACAACCGAGAAGTAACCAAATTGCTAATCTGCTCATGAGTAATAATAGCTTTTTGCTCTAAATTTAATTGACTAATAGTCAGACCTCTACGTTCTGGAATCGGTGATCCATGAGGGTCAATAGATGGATAACCAAGCTTTTGATCTACTTCATCCAAAATATCTTCTGTCAGAAAATGCTCAATGCGCTCTGCATCTTCATGGATTTGATGTTCACTTAACCCTAACTTTTCCACTAAATAAGTTTCCCACAAACGGTGTGCACGCACTAGCTGATGTGCTGCCTCTTTCCCTTTATCTGTTAAGGATAATACATCTTTTTCAAAAAAACCTTTTGCTCTCAATAATTGAAGATATCTCCGTAAACTGGGAACGGAATAGCCTAATTTTTGAGCTAGGGCAGATATAGTCAATAATTTTTGTTCTTCTAAGCGAAAAGATTCTTTCACAATATCTTCCCAACGAATACGCTGCTTGAGTCTGCGCTTACGAAAATACTTGAATACCAATCCCCGTTTTGGAGCAAATAAAACAGCTAATAAATAAATTCCCGTCGCTGTAATGGACATCGCAGGACCGGGAGTAGTGTCGAATACAATAGCAAGAATCAACCCCAAGATGGCTGAAATTAAACCAATCACGGCTGAAATGAAAATTACATGCTTCAATTTTTTACTTAATAAAAGTGCTGTTGAAGCAGGAGTAATCAACATCGCTACCACTAAGATCACTCCGACCGTCCTCAAGGATGCTACTACTGCAAATGCTAGCAACATCATCAAAAAATAATGTATCGTCTGCACTGAAATACCCATTGTTCGAGCAATCACAGGCTGGAAAGTCGTAGCAAAAAGGTAGCGATAAAAAATAACTACACTCAGCATCACATAAACTAATACACCTAGCGTCAAATATAAATCCTCATTGGACACCCCTAATACATTACCGAATAAGAAATCCTTCAAATCCAAATGTACTCCTGGCTGACGATTGATACTTGAAATTCCCATCACTCCTATTGAAAACATAGCTGTAAAGACGATTCCAATAGCTGCATCGCTCTTGGTATTTACATTCTGTTGTATCCAAGTTATTACCACAGCCGTCAATAATCCAGCAAACACTGCTCCCGTAAAAAAACCCAATGCACTTTGTCCAACCAACATAAAAGCGAAAACAACGCCTGGCAATATTGCATGCGCTAAAGCATCTCCAATTAGAGACATATTTCTTAATACAATGAAGCTACCTAATGTTCCACACATTATTCCGACCATACTTGAAGCCAGCAATGCTCGAATAGCCCAAGGCTCTCGTAAAATCTCCAAGAATCCTTCCATAATTCAATACTCTATTTGTGTGATGTGCTTTATCATTAAACTAATGATGATCAATCAATACAAATATAAATATATTTTAGCATCATAAAATCATTTTTTAGAATAATCTAAAATAATTATGAAGAGCAGATACTATTCATTGTACAGCATCTCACTCATTAATAAGGACATAAAGTATTCAAAGTAAACTGTAAAGCATACAAATGAGTATTATTTGCTGTATGACCCTATAGCTTCATTAGGTGGGGGATAAGAGTATTTCTTGAGTGGGTTAGAAGC
>CAYWKD010000042.1:0-25484 GCA_964458705.1 uncultured Saprospiraceae bacterium
AATATATACGCAATAAGTTTTACATATTCACAAAATCATAATCACCTCACTACCAGAAACTTATTGTCGAATATAAGTTATACGTTGCAAAGTTTCGTATAACTATTACTTACACGAACTAAAGTTCGCATTTTTCAGATTCATTAAATGATCTAAAGGACCTTGCACCCTTTGAATAGTGCGATTACTAACGTGCGTGTACCTTTCAGTAGTTTTAGAACTGTTGTGTCCCAAAAACTCTTGAATGATACGAGTGTCAATACTTACACCATAAAACTACGATAAATATCCAAATCATCTAAAGAATTTTTGATTCAGTCGAAGCCTTATATCGTTTTCGGGCTTTCGTGTCCAAGTATAGCGATTGCTTTATCCGAAAATGTAATAATATCTTTCCTGTTCTGCCTATTCATCCGTTTCGGTACGCTTGCAGCCAACAATTGGTGTACAAGAGAGGCTTAGAACAGTTGCTTTAACCTAGCAATTAAACTTTACACTTCTACCTCAACGGCTTCCATAAGATCCACTTCGACTTGGCTTCTCATTATATCCTCCATTGTTTCGCGCTTGCGAATGAGATAATCTTTCCCTTCATGTATTAATACTTCGGCTGGTCGGAAACGAGAGTTGTAGTTGGATGCCATTGACATACAATACGCCCCAGCATTCCTAATCGCTAGCACATCCCCCTCTCTAATATCTGCAATTTTTCGGTTAATCCCGAAAGTATCAGTTTCACAGATATAGCCTACAACAGTGTAGATTCGAGGTCGCCCCATAGGATTGGAAATATTCACAATATCGTGGTAAGCATCATAAAACATTGGACGAATCAGGTGATTTAGCCCAGAATCTACACCTGCAAATAAAGTAGCAGGCGTGGCTTTCACAACATTTACTTGGACTAGAAAAATGCCCGCTTCACTCACCAGAAATTTTCCCGGCTCAAACATTAAAGTTACTCCTCTGCCATATTCTATACAAAATTGATTGAACCGCTTAGAGATGCGTGCACCGAAATCTTCAATATCCGTAGCGATACCTCCTTCCTTGTAAGGCACCTTAAAGCCACTTCCAAAATCAATATAAGTCAGTTCGTCAAATTGAGCTGCGGTATTTAATAATATTTCCGCAGCGTTCAGGAATACCTCCGCATCTAAAATGTCGCTGCCTGTGTGCATGTGTAAGCCTTCGACTTTAAGGCCTGTTGTTTCTAGCACCTTTAAGACATGAGGCATTTGATGAATTGAAATTCCAAATTTAGAATCAATATGACCAACCGATATTTTGGAGTTGCCACCTGCCATAATGTGTGGATTAATGCGAATACACACTGGAATATCAGGATGATCGTGACCAAATTGTTCTAAGATGGAAATATTATCAATATTGATGTTGACGCCTAATTTTACAGCCTCTTCAATTTCATCTAAAGACACACAGTTAGGGGTGAACATGATTTCGCAAGGTGCAAAGCCAGCGTTTAATCCTAAATATACTTCTTGGATAGAAACGGTGTCCAATCCCGCACCTAGCTGTTTCATATATTTTAAGATGCTGATATTTGATAGTGCTTTGCAAGCATATTTAATTTTCAACTCTTTCACATCAAAGGCATTAACCATGCGCTCATACTGGCGTTTGATAATTGCACTATCATATACATACAGGGGGCAGTCATATTTCTCTGCCAGAAAAATTGGATTCACTCCATCACTCAGTAAATACTGATTGTAATCTAAAGTCATTTTCTAAAAAATTAAATCGTATTGTAGGAAAAATTGAATTGCTGATACAAGTCCTTAAAATTAGACAAAAATAATAAAGGATATTTAGAAGAAATGTTTTCACAAAGGTATTTTGACCTGATTTTTTTTGCTAATAGTGAATGATGGAAGTTGGCAGATAAAAGCAACGTAAATCTTGAAAGATTGCTGAAAACCAGTATCTTAGTGTATTAATTGAGTGTAAAAAGACCTAAAATTAAAGCAATAGCTACTTTCGCGGCTAAGACTTTTCAAGTAGATCAATGGAAAAAACAGTACAGCATAATAGCTATTGGCAAATTACAAAGCAAAAATTTCTAAGTAATCGCTTAGCAAAATGGTCGCTTTGGGTATTTTTTGCTTTACTGTTTGTAGCAATATTTGCCGATTTTTTGGCGAATGAAAAACCCATTATTTGCAAATTGGAAGGTCAATGGCAAACTCCAGTGTTCAAACAATATGCCATCCAATTTGGATTGGCGAATACAACTGGTGATTTTAGAACTAGAGACTGGCACACGCAAGAATATGAGTTCAAGATACTTCCTCCAATTCCATATTCTGCTACTTATCAAGATCGAAAAAATCGAAAACTTGTTAGCCCGTTTGGACTCCAACGCACTAAAAGCTGGCGATATCGGCATTGGCTAGGCACCGATCGTCTAGGTAGAGATATTGTAGCAGGCATGATTGCTGGCACACGTACTGCAATGCTGGTAGGGCTAATTTCTATGTTTATTGCAGCTTTCTTTGGTATTCTATTAGGTGGAGTAGCTGGCTTTTTTGGTGATGAGGGTGTTCGAATCACTTGGACGGCTTTAGTTGGAGGTTTGCTAGGTGCTGTGCTAGGTGTTTTTTGGAGCTTTACTGCCCGCAGCTATACGCTACAGAATAGTGAGTTTTTTGTTCAAAACTTACTCATAAGTCTTGGCATATTATTGCTTACGATAGCTTTATTTGTAAGCGTAGGTTGGTTGATTGGGCGCTTACCTTTTCTGGGACGTAAGTTGACGCTTCCCGTAGATTTAATCGTTATGCGATTAATTGAGACATTTAATAGTATTCCTGCATTATTGCTCATTCTCGCATTTGTAGCTACCGTTAAAAAGCCGTCCATTCTTTATATTATGGTCATTATCGGCTTAGTTGCTTGGACAGGTATTGCTAAATTCATTCGAGCGGAGTTACTGAAAATTCGGCAATTGGAATACATTGAAGCAGGAAAAGCGCTTGGCTTTTCCGACTGGCGGATTCTTTTTCGACATGCCATTCCCAATGCCTTAACCCCAGTGCTTACTATAGTGGCATTTGGTATTGCTGCAGCTATTTTAATTGAAGCAGCCCTTTCTTTTTTAGGTATTGGTGTTGATCCCAATGCTGTTACTTGGGGTAGTTTGCTTCAGAATGCTCGCAATGATTTTGATGCTTGGTGGCTAGCTATTTTTCCGGGAATTGCCATTTTCGTTACCGTTACTGTTTTTAACCTAATTGGTGAGGGACTTTCTAGGGCGATTAGCTAAAAGTCTAGCTCAACTAGATCCGCAGTCAGTACGATTGCTCTTTTTCTACTCCCACTAATTGCTCATACTCTAATTCTAGTGTCTTTATAATAGACGGTAGCAATATTTGTATTTTTTCAATTAGGGATGGCAGTTCGTCTAAATGAATTTCGTGTTTGACGTAGTATTCAATATGAGCATTAGTCTTGCTCAATGTTTCATTACCGATAAAAGAAAGCGTTGTCTTCATTCTATGGCTTACACCTCTCAGTTCTCTCCAACTCTTAGACTCATAATAGGCTATCATCTTTTCAATTTCAGTGGGGAGTTCCTCCAACAACATTTCTAGCATTAGTTGTTTGAGTAGTTTATCTCCATCTGCCATCAAATCTAAGTAGCTCAGATCAATAGGCGACACCGAGTGTACTGCTTGTATTACGTTTTCCATAGTATGTTGCTCAATAAGTTCTACTAATGCTTGCGGTTGAAATGGCTTCCTTAAATACGCTGTAAAACCATGATTATCAACTAATTCATAAGCTGTAACTGCAATGACAGGCAGCGATTCACTTATTTGTGTTTTGATTGCATGAAGCGTGGCATTACCATCCAGCACTGGCATTTGAATATCTAGTAATACGAGGTCTATGGATTTGCGTTGCAAAAATGCCAGTGCTTCTTCACCATTTTTTGTAGATAAAATAGTAGCATTTAAAAAATTGTTCTCTATTACTTGTTCTAGCAACATTCGGCTCAAATCATGGTCTTCCACAAGCAGTATCGTTATTTCAGGATCGTTCAGTGGTTGTTCTACTTCTTCCTCAATGAGATTTTCAGCCACCTCCATTGGGATAAATACACGAACTGCTGTACCATTATCCGCAGTACTTTCCACTGTTATGTTACCCTTGAGTTGCTCAACGAGTTCGTTTACAAAGTAAAGTCCAAGCCCTGTACCTTGCTGCGCTTCATCTATCTGAAAAAGTGGCGCAAATACTTGTTCTTGTTGTTCTTCAGGAATTCCGCCTCCTGAATCTTTAACTGTGAATTGAATTCCCTCTTCTTCTATTGCTGTCAAACAGAGTTTTACATAGCCATTTGAAGTATATTTAATAGCGTTATCTAACAGATTAATTAAGATACGAGCTACTTTGGCTGGGAAACCCTGCCAGTACATAGGCAAACGCTCTGCAATACAAACTTGGAAATTCAGCTCCTTCTGAGTGGCCTTAGCAGCAATAATCAACTGTATTTGTTCAATTAAGTTCTGTATTGAAAAGACTTTCATCTGTGCTTGGTCTTTTTTACTTATCTCATGAGTAATATCACTCAGTAGATTAGCGGCTTGTTTCAATTGCGAGATATACTTCAGTTGTTCGTGATTCAGTGTGGTATTTTCTAGTAATTCACAAGCGTATAAAATAGCTTGAATAGGCGTTTTTAGCTCATGTTGAAATGCTAAATAGTGAATATTCAAATTTTCTGAAAGATTGTTCATAGGTGTTTCCATTCAACGTAAACGCTTGCGATGATGAAGTATGTGTTTAATGATTTGTCAGCTACAACAACTTAATGTTAGCTGACGATCTACTAGAGAGAGCGGAGAATTGAGATCGAACAGGCAAGTAAAAGAATCAAACACTTACTTGCCATACTGAGAGGGTTTAACGAGGCAAGAAATTAAAGGTTGCACCTAGTTCACTTAAAACAAAAAAGCAGAGATATTGGCGAGGGTCTTTGTAAACGGTTCTAAACTCATCTACCTTATCTGTTTTTACAATTTGCTTAGTTACAAATTCTTCCAAAGTCGAGACATTAATTGCCCAGTTGCCACTTACTTTATTTCGCTGAATAATAGGCAGACCAATTTCAATCTGCTCCTGATGAGCTACAAAAATAGGATATTTTGACACCTCTTTATCTAGCACCGTATCGACTGCTTTTCCTAAGGCTACTTTGTACTGTTCTAGTTCTTGTTCTAAAAATCGTTGTTGAAGATTACTCATAACTATTCTATTCAGTTTTGGGATTTAAAAGTCATGAATAGCCATAAAGTTGACTTTAGTTAATGATTATAATAACTTTTTGAAGTAACCTATCATTGCTTAATGAATTTAAGTCTGTTTATCTCATGCTTTAGGTACTCAACATCCTCCACTTGATGCGCTGCATTCAATATAACTCTAGTTAAGGTTGGGCTACTTGGAAGCGGATAAGCAAAGCTAGAAATCAAGATTTTCTTAGCTAGAAGTTTTTTGTAAAAGTCGGCATCACCTGTGGTGAAGACGGGATAATTCGGTAGTGATCTAAAAAAGAGATTGTCTTCTTGAAACCGTTCCACTAGTTGGAATAAGTATTTGCGCTGCTGCTCAAAGAGTGCTTGGCATTTCAAAAAAGTATATAAATAAGCTGGACTAGCTGGAGATGCCCCTCCAAAAAATGAGCTTTCTTTTAGTCTAGTGATAAACTGCTGCGAACCCAAAATAACACCTGCTGGAATACCAAAAGCCTTACCTAAGCTAGCTATAACGATCAAATCCACATGGCTAGGTAAATCCAACAGGGTGTGGATACCACCACCGTTCTGACCAGTGATGCCAATGCCATGTGAGTCATCTAGGACGAGTGTAAATTGCTTATTTTTTGGTAAAGCTCGAATCCAGTCAAAACTATATTGCTGTAATCTAAGCGGATCAATAGCATTGCAGCAAAAAGCCAATGGGTAATCTGTTGCTGCTGCTCGTTGCAAAATTCTTTCTATCCAATGGCTGTAAGCCAACTTAGGTAATTCTGAAATCTGCTGAAAGAGTGCAGGATGTGCATCAGGTGCATAAACCAATTTTCGACCTTGCTGTGCTAATGTTTTTGTTGCTAATTGTCCTGCCAATGTACCAGAGGATACAACAAGTGCAGCTTCAGCATGGCTTAGTTGAGAAAGCATTGCTTCAACTGCCTCAAAAACAGGATATTGTAAGTTGGACAGTCTTGAACCGCCATAATGACCGCCGTATCTTTGTATGCCTTCCATTAAGTAGGACTGAAAGACTGGATGAGTAGGAATACCTAGGTAAGCCGTTCCTGCAAAATAGCGGTATTCCTTCCCATTTACTACGACTGCTCTACCACTTGTTGAATCTAGCTGCATTAAAATTGATCTACTTTTTTGTAGGCTTCGATAACAGCCATTTCGCCTTTTTTGTCAGGCTCGAAGTTGCCGTGCTCCATACCAAGTATGCCGCTAAAATCGCGTTTGTGGATATACTTGAAGATGTTTTTGTAATTAATCTCTCCTGTTGTTGGCTCTTTTCTGCCTGGATTGTCACCAATTTGAAAATAACCTATCTCATCCCAGCAAGCCTCAATGTTAGGCAATAAATTTCCTTCTTGAATTTGTTGATGATAAATATCGAATAAGATTTTGCAAGATGGGCTATTTACTGCTTTACAAATCAGATAAGCTTGCGGACTTTCCGCTAGGAAAAGTCCGGGATGATTTCTAAAGTTCAGTGGCTCAAGCACCATAACCAAGCCATGTGGCTCAAGGATGGCAGCCGCTTGCTTCAAAGATTCTACAACGTTAGCAGTTTGGTAGTTTTTGTTTAATCTTAGATCAACATGACCGGGCACTACGGTCATCCATTTGGCATTCACGCGCTTTGCCACTTCTACCGATTCCGTGATTTCCTTTAAAAATTCTTCTCTTAGCGCTTCATCACCATTTGCCAAATTTGGTTTCGTCCAGTAAATCGTATGCGCTACAAACACCCCCATTTCTATACCAAGTTGCTGCATGGTTTTTGCCATTTTCTTCTGCAATGTTACCGCTCGTCCTTTCATGCCATTATCTTCAAATGCTGTGAATCCTTGATCTGCCATAAATTTCAACTGATCTATTGGATCATCACCTGCGCTGTGTTTGAACATACCCAAATGTGGAGCGTACTTGAGTTGAAAATCATGCTTTACAACTTTTGAAGTGGACATTCCTTGACTGTAAATGCCTGTCGCTGCTATTGCAGAAGTCGTCAAGGCACTGTTCCGAATAAATGTTCGCCGATTCATATTCTATATTATTATAAATGTGATCAAATTTGATATTAATGTATAACTACCTCAATCCGCGCTCCCTCAATTTGCGGTAATAGATTTGTGCATTTTGATTATGTTGAGCAAGTGTTTTAGCAAAGTTATGATAACCTGTCCCATCACCTTTAGCACAAAAATAGTAGTAATCATGCCTTTCACTGTTTAACACAGCATCAATACTAGAAATGGAAGCCATACTTATTGGACCAGGAGGCAATCCAATATACATATAAGTATTGTAAGGAGAATCAAATTGGGTATGATAATTAGTAACTCGTTTGGCAGCGAAGTCTCTTCTTGCAAATACAGCCGTAGGATCAGCTTGTAGCAACATTCCTTTCTTGAGCCGATTGAGATAAACTCCTGCCATGCGCCGTTTTTCTTCACTCCTAAGGGTTTCTTTTTCGACTATTGATGCCAATGTATAGACTTCATTCGGTGTCATATCCAGTTGCTCTGCCTTAGCTTTTCGATTGTCTTTTCCCCAAAATATCTCGTGCTCTTTCTTCATGCGCTCTACAAATTCTTGCGGACTTGTGTTCCAGTAAAAATCATAAGTATTTGGAATAAAAAGTGACATTAGAGACTCTGGTGTGTAGCCAATACTTTTCAAGTAAATTTCATCTTTTAGCGTGAGTAGCAAATCAATAGAATCAGGTTCGATAAACCTAGCCGCTTTAGCCGCTACATTTTCAACTAGTCGCTCATTGGTCAGCACAACTTTTACCGTAGCTTGCTCACCTCCCCGAAGATGAGCAATTAGGTCATAATTGCTCCAGTTAGGTTGTATTTCAAAACGCCCAGAGCGCATGACAAGCTTTTCATAATTCATCCGTTTGGCAACAGCAACGAAGGAATTCTGATCTTCAATAAAATCATTTTGAGTTAAAGAATCTAAGACTTGCTCAAAACTGCTGTTAGTGGGAATCAGTAGATGCGAGTTACTTAATTCGGTAGGAACATTAGGTGCAAATATCTTTTGATAATAACTATAACCTGCTAAACCTGCAACTACAACAAGTGCAAATAAGGATACACCAAAAATAATCAATAGCCTATTTCTCATTATTATTGTGTTTCAAACAGCTACAATAATAAGGAATAGTTGTCTCATTTTAAATAAATCATTAATGACAGATAATAAGACCGTCAAAGATGCTGAGTGATCTTGAATTGGAAGGAGGAAAAATCAAAACTATACAAAATGTGGTATTATTTGTACTTTAGTAACTTTGTTTAATATTCTGTTTTAAAAACTTCAAGTCAGATGAACCGACGGAATCGTACTTTTGATATAGTTTGTGTAGGAGAGCTACTGGTGGACTTAATTAGCACAGACTTTTCGGATTCCTTTGCAGAAGTTAGCCAGTTCAAACGGATACAAGGTGGAAGCCCAGCCAATCTGTGTATGAATATGGCGCGATTAGGAAATTGTACCAAACTTATCGCAACAATTGGCCAGGATGATATGGGTACATTTCTAAGAGAGTCTGTTAAAGCAGTTGGTGTAGATACAGAACATATCTATCAGGTAGATGCTCCAAGCACTCTAATTTTAGTAACGCGCTCCCAGCAAACATCGAACTTTGAAGCTTATCGTTCCGCCGATCAGTTTATTTATCCGACTCAAATTCCAGAGGATTTATTCTGGCATACTTCCATCTTTCACACAACTTGTTTTGCAATGAGCAAAGCACCTGCACAAGCCACTATTTTAGAAGCCGCCGAAAAAGCAGCATGGCAAGGTTGCCAATTGAGTATTGATTTGAATTACGCTAAAAAAATTTGGAATAATCAGGCGCAGGCGCAATCTATGGTTGCAACGTATTGTAGCTATGGTGCTATTGTAAAAGTGAGCGAAGTAGATTGGGAGCGGCTTTATGGGAAGCCATTCAGCAGCCCTAGACAAGCTGGTGAGCATTTCTTGAAATTAGGTGCAAAAGCAGTATGCGTAACGTTGGGCGGCGAAGGAGCAGTAGCCGTTTCTGAAACAGAGCATCATTTTTTACCTACTCGCCCAATTGAAGTGAAAGATACCACTGGTGCTGGTGATGCTTTTTGGTCGGGCTTCTTGACGGCTTGGTTAGATGGGCATTCACTATTGAGTGCTGCAAAAGCAGGACGCAAGATGGCGGAATACAAAATTGGACATTTTGGTGTACTACCCGTAATGAATCGAAATATTCTTTATGAACTGGAATAGCCTGAATTTACGAATCTTGAAATTCGACTTCTTGCGCTACAACTTGCCGCTTTTTCAAAATATGCTCAATAATGACTTCTCCGTGGTCTCTAGTGTTCTCAATAAATAGTTTACTGGTTGCCATACCTGCACAAACAACACCTGCTAGGTAAACATTCGGCAAATTTGTTTCGAGAGTAGCTTCATTGAATTGAGGCTTCTGCTGTTCACCCTCTAGTATTTTAATACCGATTGTTCTAAGAAAATCATAATTGGGGCGATAGCCCGTCATAGCTAATACAAAGTTATTCGGGATATATTTTTCTCCATCGGGTGTACTAAGCACCACTCGGTCAGGATAAATAGCTTGAACTGTTGTGTTAAAATAAGCGGGAATACTTCCTTCTTTAATACGGTTTTCGAGGTTCGGCTTGATCCAGTATTTTACTTTTGAGCTAATTTCATGACCACGCACTGCCATTGTTACTTTTGCCCCCTTTTGCCAAAGTTCTAGTGCTACTTGAGCGGCTGAGTTTCTAGCCCCAATCACTAGTACTTCTTGACCAACGTAGGGGTGTACACTGTCGTAGTAGTGCTTAACTTTAGGTAAATCCTCTCCCGGTACATTCAACATATTAGGTGTATCATAATATCCAGTAGCTACTACAACTGCTTTAGTTTCATACATCTCTTTCTTGCTCACTACTTGATAGTATTCTCCTTTTGGGATTAGTTTTTCTACTGGCTCATAAAATTGAATGTTGAGTTGATGAGTTTGCATTAAGCGACGATAATACTCCAATGCTTCCCGACGGGTAGGTTTCTCTGTATGGGAAACAAAGGGCGTATCTCCTATTTCTAATAATTTAGAAGTAGAGAAAAAGGTCATGTTGGTTGGGAAATTATAAATTGAATTTACTAGTAGCCCTTTTTCTAGTATTAGATAATTCAAGTTTGCCTTAGCCGCTGATATACCGATATTAACACCTGTTGGACCAGCACCTATTATAATAAGATCGTACGTCTGCATGAATTGTATTTCTTTATATTATATCTTCTACAACAAATAAAGTATTGGAAGGATGGATATAAAGAAACTTATTTGAGTAAAATTACTCACTAGAAGCGATGATTTCCAATATTTAATTTAGCAAAGTAACCATATCTTCAGTGATATGAATAGTGCGATGCTGTTTAGTCCTATCAGCTACATCGCTACCATTTTCAAGCCTTAGCACACCCCTTGGACAAACTGCCGCACATATACCACAACCTACACAAGAAGATCGAACAATGTCTTGCCCTTTTTGGGCATAAGATCGGACATCAATACCCATTTCGCAGTAGGTAGAGCAATTACCACAAGAGATACACTGACCACCATTGGTTGTGATGCGGAAGCGAGATTGAAACCGCTGCACCAGACCTAAATACGCAGCTAATGGACAGCCAAAGCGACACCAGGTTCTGTTACCCATCAAAGGATAGAAGCCTGTTCCAACAACACCAGCAAATCCAGCACCAATCAAAAAGCCATACCAAGAACGAATAGAGTCGCTATTTAGGAATAGGATATTATACTGACCTGTAAAATAGGTGTAAAGCACGGCTGCCGTCATCAAAATAGCTGCTACCAGCACGCCATGAATAATCCAACGCTCAAACTTCCATGCTCTAAGACTTTTATCTGAAAGCTGGCGATAGGGGTCGCCCAAAGTTTCTGCTAGTCCACCGCAACCGCAAACCCACGAGCAATACCATCTTTTTCCGAAAAAGTAAGTAAACACAGGAACAGCAATCACAATCAAGGCAATGCCCCAAACGAGCATAAACAGACCTAAGTTACCGCTAGCCATTAAGTTATTTAAATTGTAATCGAAAAAGAAATTATAGTTGAGTGGCCAGATGTTTTTAAAATCAAAATAAGGTTGATTGAGGCGAACTAGTATTTCTGGTATCAAAAAAGCAAAGGCAGTTTGAAAAAACATGACCGATAAAGTGCGTACAACTTGATAAGTATTATAGCGATACTTCCCAATCATACGAATCCCCATCACTAACACAACAGTTGTGTACATCAAACCGTACAAAAACCAACGACTAGCATTACCTCCATTTAGAGCATTACTTACAGGGTCAACTAGCACTATCCAGTTAACGATATATTCTGGTGACCAATAAAGAAACAAGTAGAATCCTATTAAATAAATGCCCGTCATGATTCCTAGCCAAGCTGTTTTTTGTGGTGCTGCTGATTTAGGAGGTGTTTTTGTGCCTTGCTTCTCATATCCCAATACTAACCAAATAATCAGACCAGCAATAACAGCCGTAAATATTGGAAAGAAAAAATCGCCGTTAGAATAAAAGTAGCCATACACAACGACTCCAGCAATGGTAGCAGTCAAGAAAAGTGTTCGCCAGCGCCACTTCAAACCTCTAGTCATGGGGTCAAAGTAAATTTGGTTGTTTTTGATACCAGGAACTTGAGAGAAAATAGGAAGCGCATAGATCAATCCACCAAGAATGGCTAAGCCAAAAGTAAGCATCAGGAACAAAGACTTGTTCTCTGGCATTAAACCCAAACTAGCAGCCCTTACCACCTCAAAAGTATAATCCTTTTTCTTCCAATCTCCAATTTTAAAGTCCCATTCTTCAATTCCTTCAGGAATAGCCTGACTAGCGAGGATGCCTTGTGCTTCTCTTAAAACTGACTTAAAATCTCTAATAAAGCCAATATTAGCGTTGTAAGTTTTATCTAATATACCTTCTGACTTAGCAGCGGTAAGGATAGCTTCTTTGTGGTATTTGTTTTGGATAGGTAAGTTTGCTGCTGTCAGTTGTAGTTTGCTTAGTCCTAACGTAGCCGTAAAAATGATTAGTGCCAAGCAAAACAGTTCAATTCCTATTTTTTGAATTAAATTCATTGTGTTGAGTATTCTAATTTTAGTTTTAATGTATTAATGCTCAGAAAAAAAGTTTCTTGAATTGAGTTAAGCTATTACGGCTTACTAGATTCAAATTGACCCATTCTCCGTCTTGCCTTTTTCAAAAAATTAAGCGCTTTATCTAAACTGCGACCTTGTTTGAGTTGAAGATTTCGCCCCATTTTTTTATTGTAGGTTTTGATAACTTCCTGTTCGTATTCTTTATAAAATTCTGGATCGAAATTAGCCAATCCTAAATTTTGGAGTACTTCTTCTATATGTGTGGGTCGCATAAGCCACTGTTCACAGACTTCGTGCCGATAGCGTACTCCCATCAAATTGAAGCCAACAACGGTCATTGCAATTTTATCAAACACTAATCGAATGCTTTTTTTTCCTTCTTTATGCTCCCAATAAATAGCGTCTTGCGTATTAGGCATATTAGCTTGAATATCTCCATAGACTTGGTATTCAATATCCATGAACTTAGCAGAGTTGAACCATATCCCTGGAAAATACTCTGTCGTTTTATCACATATATTGTAGGCGCAGGCTTCACCTTGCATTCTGCCTGTGTACCAAACAGCTTCAATTGGGCGACGATTGGCGTAGGGTTCTCTTTGTTCCGAACAATCACCAATAGCATAAACATCGGTGATGTTTGTTTCCATCTGCCGATTCACTAAAATACCACGGTTAATTTCCAAGTCTGTACTTTTTAAAAATCCGACGTTGGGATGAACTCCGGCTGTCAGCCCTACATAACCACATTCAATTCGCTCATCCTTGCTTGTTATGACTGCACAAGCCTTGCCCGCTCCATCGTCTATAATTTCTTTTAACTCTGTATTTAACCTCAAATCAATGCCATGCTCTACAATGTGGCGGTTAATCATCGCCGATTCTTCGGGCGGCATCACTGCATTCCAGAAGCTACTTTCACGTACCAAAAATGTTACTGGAATGTGCCTTGAGTGGAACATTTCCGCCATTTCAATTCCAATTAATCCGCCACCTACAATGACAGCTCTTTTTAATCCATTGCTTGCAGCTTCCATGGCTTGCAAATCTTGAAGGGTGTACAAGCCATTCACATGTTCTAAGTCTTGACCTGGCCAGCCGAATTTATTTGGGGTAGAACCTGTTGCGATTACTAATTTATCATAAAATAGAGATGCACCACTCCTTAGATTCAGTTGCTTATGTTCAAAATCAATATTAGTTACATGATCTTTGAGTAAGTTAATTTGATTTTTGTCCCAAAACCAATCTTCATAGGGTTTAATATCTTCATATCGCATATGTCCCATATAAACATACATGAGTGCTGTACGAGAAAAAAAATGATCGCCCTCAGAAGAAATGACGGTAACTTTGTGGTGGCTGAGTTTGCGAATAAAGCGAGCGGTGGTAATGCCACTGATCCCATTTCCTATAATGGCAATGTGCATAGCTGAAATTTATTTGTGCAATCAAATTTAAGTAAACTGCCTAAGCTTTTACAAATTAAACGGCCAGTATGCTAAATAGGCGACAAAATAAAAAGTGGTAAGATTTAACAGAAGGATTGATTAAGAATAGTAATAATCTTTTCTAGCTCTGCTCGATTTGCGACAAAGTGACTACCCATATCTGTAATGCTGGGATTCATAAAAGTAACTGGATTCTCTGCCGCCATCCGAGCGGAAGTATGAAACTCATGTGCGCCAGTAGCTGCTAGTAATTCAGTAATATTAGTGGAGCGAATCCCTGCTCCTGGCATGATGCTAATGCGCCCTGCTGCTTGCGCTACTAACTTTTTGAGCGTTTGCGTCCCTTCGGGAGCTGTGGAGGCTTGCCCTGAAGTCAACACTCTTTCACAGCCTATTTCTATTAATAATTCAAGTGCTTCGTAAGGGTCAGGTACAGCATCAAAAACTCGATTGCAGGTAACATACATAGGATATGCCCATTCTACAATTTGCTTCATCTTGTCCACATCCAATTCTCCGTTTACTTTTTGTACTCCTACCGAGATGCCATCACAGCCAAGTTCTTTACAAGCTATCAAATCTATTTTCAATATTTTCCACTCATCTTCATCATAAAAGTAGTTGAGACTTCTTGGACGCAATATTGGATATAGCTCAATATCAATAGCTTCTCTCACTTGTTTGATTGCTCCATAAGAAGGAGTCGTTCCACCTTCGACTGGGTTATCGCAAAGTTCTACTCTTGCTGCACCTACTGCTTGAGCTATTCTACTCGATTGTATGCCAAAAGCACAAACTTCCAAAGTAGGGTTCATAGTGTAAAGTATTTGATAACTAATTAGATGGAAAGGCCAAGTTTTATTGAGTTGATCGATCTAAACTAAAGCTGCATCAGAATATTCAAAGTTACTTACTTCATAGACTTCTGTTTCTAATTCTGTTTTGGCTGCTTGTACCTGCTCATCTGTCCAATTAAAATAATTTTGAAAATCATCTAGTACTAGATCGCTTAAGTCTTTGATACTTGGCAAGTTAAAATATACTCTACCCGTTCTACGATTAAAAAAGTCGAGCGGTGTTTGTACCATTTCATGTTCAAGAGTATGCGCTAATTCTGCACGAATGAGTTGCTGTTCTGCTGCTCCTCGAAAATTAGCCATATTATCTAAAATAGTATCCGTTTGAGTACCATAGTTAGAGGTCAGGTAAATAGCGTAGTACTCTGACAAGCCTTTTGCAACTACTTTTTTCTCTGTTTCAGCTACATAACTAGCTACGTCTTTCGCACTTTTCAATGTACCGCCTGCTAGTGCAATTTTATTAGTGTGGCAGGCAGCTAACGTATTGTCATTGTGGCGTTTAGCAATCAAATTCACTACGCGCTCCGCCATTTTTCGGTAGCCTGTCAATTTTCCTCCTGCAATAGAGACTAAACCTGTTTCAGATTCAAATATTTCATCTTTTCGCGACATCTGAGAAGCTGATTTTCCTTCTTCGTGGATCAGCGGACGCAGACCTGCCCAACTAGATTCAACATCTTGTGTGGTCAAATTAAGGCTGGGGAACATGCTATTCACCGACTTCAACAAATAATCTACATCTTCTTGACGAGTAAGTACTTGATCGAGTTCTTCTTTGTAAGGAGTATCCGTAGTACCAATATAAGTTACTCGATGTCTAGGAATAGCAAAAATCATTCGACCATCAGGTACATCAAAATAAACAGACTGATGGACGGGGAAGCGTTCGTGTGGCACAACAATATGAACTCCTTTCGATAGGAATAAATGTTTACCCTCAAGTGAATCGTCTGTTTTCCTGAGTTGATCCACCCAAGGTCCAGCAGCACTTACAATATATTTAGCATTTACAGTAAGCATTTGTTCTCCAACATGGTCTCTGCAAACTGCTCCCTTTATTTTTCCACTTTCGTCATATACAAAATCTTTTACTTCAACATAATTCAAGCTAATAGCACCATGGTCTGCTGCTGCTTTTATGATTTCTATAGTTAATCGTGCATCGTCTGTTCGATATTCTGCATAATAACCGCCACCTATCACGATGTCTTTCCGCAGTTGTGGCTCTTTCTCCAATGTTTCTTCTTTTGAAAGCATTTTTCTACGATCCGTACTATGTACATTAGCGAGAAAATCATACACTGCCAAGCCAAAGGAAGTACCCAGTTTTCCGTACGTTCCACCTTCTACTAAGGGTAGGAGCATTTTTTCTGGCACAACTAAGTGTGGAGCGAGTTGGTGGACAATAGCTCTTTCTGTTCCCGTTTCTCTTACTAAACCGATTTCTAGTTGCTTCAGGTAGCGCAAACCGCCATGAACTAATTTGGTAGATTTACTGCTTGTGCCCGAAGCAAAATCTTTTTTTTCGACTAATGCTACTTTCATACCTCTCGAAGCGGCATCTAGTGCAATGCCAGCACCTGTGATACCTCCGCCAATCACTAGTAGATCGAAAGTTTCTGATTGTAAATTTTGTAATGCTTGCGGACGATTCTTAGAAGAACAGAAATTCATAATAAGTAAAGGATTTATACTTGATCAAGTAATAATTTTGCACCAAAGTTACATCAAACCGAGTCTTTTAGCAATTCATACTTGTAACTTTTGTATCAGATTAGTTATGCTGTCGCAATTTTGAAAAAAGATAAAAAACACCAACTCAAGAACGTGAATGTAAGATGAGAGAGGCATGAAAAAAGCATAATGCTATTGTTACTAAACCTCAATAAAATTAACAAAAGGTGCTATTCTTTGAAAAATAGCACCTCCATAATGTATGGCTAAATAGCTATCGAGTTAGGCTTTAGCTAATTCCTTCCGAATTTTATTTAACGCAGAGCCTGCCTCAATCCAGGAAATCTGATCTTTGTTGTAAGTGTGAGCTACTTCAAATGACTCCTCAGTGCCATCGCTGTGTTTAAGAACAACAACCAAGTTCTTGTCCGGTGTCATATTGTCCAATCCACGAATGTCAATCAAATCATCTTGGCGCACTTTCTCATAATCATTTACATCGACAAAAGTTAATGCCAACATTCCCTGCTTCTTCAAGTTCGTTTCATGAATACGAGCAAATGATTTCACAATCACAGCTCTTACGTTTAAAAAACGAGGCTCCATTGCTGCGTGTTCTCTAGAAGAACCTTCGCCATAATTATCCTCACCAAACACAACTGTTCCAATACCAACCGCTTTGTACTTTCTAGCTGATTCTGGCACTGGATGGAAGGTGGCTTTATCTTTGCTATCTGCATAATTAGCAACCTTATTAGCCTCATCATTGAAATAGTTAATTGCACCAATAAAGCAGTTTTCAGAAATATTCTCTAAGTGCCCGCGATACTTCAACCAGGGACCAGCCATAGAGATATGATCTGTTGTACATTTACCTTTAGCCTTAATCAACAAGCGCATATTTTGCAGCTCGTTGTGCGTTATAGGCTTGAATGGATCTAGCAACTGTAAGCGATCAGAGGTCGGTGAAACGACTACATCAATACTACTTCCATCTTCCGCAGGCGCTAAATAACCAGCATCTTCCACACCAAAACCATTTGGAGGTAACTCGAAGCCACTAGGTGGGTCTAATCTAACATGCTCTCCTTTATCGTTAATCAAGGTATCAGTAATTGGATTAAATCCAAGTTCACCAGAGAGCGCAATGGCTGTTACGATTTCAGGGGAACCCACAAAAGCATGTGTATTCGGACTGCCATCTGCACGTTTTGAGAAATTGCGATTAAAGGAGTGGACTATGCTGTTCTTAGGAGCTTTCATGGGGTCTTTAAATCTTGCCCACTGTCCAATACAAGGTCCGCAAGCATTAGCAAATACCAATGCACCCATTTTTTTCAGTTTTGCTATGTAGCCATCACGCTCTAAGGTGAATCGCACCTGCTCAGAACCTGGTGTAATGGTCAATTGCGATTTAGGCTTAATGCCTTTTTCAATTGCCTGCACAGCAATGGAAGCAGCACGGGTAATATCCTCGTAAGAAGAATTAGTGCAAGAACCAATCAGGCAGTATTCTAATGCAGTTGGCCAGCCATTTTGCTTAGCCGTCTCTTTCATCTTTGAAATTGGTGTTGAAAGGTCTGGTGTAAACGGACCGTTTAGCATAGGTTCAAGCGTCGCTAAGTCAATTTCAATTACTTGATCGAAGTATTGTTCAGGATTGTCATAAACCTCTGCATCACCTGTTAAATATTCGGCTACCTTATCTGCCATATCTGCAATTTCAGCACGATCAGTCGCTCTTAAGTATCGACCCATAGATTCATCATAACCAAAAGTAGAGGTAGTTGCTCCAATCTCAGCTCCCATATTACAGATAGTACCTTTACCTGTACAAGACATGTTTTTTGCACCCTCCCCGAAATACTCCACAATTGCTCCTGTACCACCCTTTACGGTTAGGATGTCTGCTACTTTGAGGATTACATCTTTAGGAGAAGTCCAGCCACTCATTTGACCTGTCAACTTCACACCAATCAACTTAGGCATTTTCAACTCCCAAGCCATACCTGCCATTACATCTACGGCATCTGCTCCTCCAACTCCAATAGCTACCATCCCCAAGCCACCAGCATTTGGTGTGTGCGAATCCGTACCAATCATCATGCCTCCTGGGAAGGCGTAGTTTTCTAGTACCACTTGGTGAATAATACCCGCACCTGGTTTCCAAAAGCCGATGCCGTATTTATCAGAAACAGAGGCTAGAAAATCATACACTTCGGCGTTTATGTCTTTCGCTATTTCGAGGTCTTTACCCCCTTCATCTTTAGCTTGAATCAAATGATCGCAGTGTACAGTGCTAGGTACAGCTACTTTGTTGCGTCCTGCCATCATAAATTGTAGTAAAGCCATTTGAGCAGTAGCATCTTGCATCGCTACTCGATCAGGAGCAAAGAAGACATAATCTTTTCCTCTTCCATAGTTTTGCAGTGGAGAATCAGGGTGTAAGTGAGCGTATAAAATTTTTTCAGCTAGGGTTAGTGACCGACCTAGTGTTTTTTTCGCTTCATCTACTTTATTAGTAAAGGTCTCGTAGTGAGTCTTTATCATATCTATATCGAAAGGCATATCGTTAATTGTTTGATTTTTAAATAATTTAGCAAATGTAGATTTTTATTGGTCAATAATGGTGTTCTACGTTTCATTTTAGCTTTCATCTGTTACTTTTCCTTTCTTATAATATATGTTTTAGTGCAACAAAGTTTTGATTTTTGTTAGATCTTTAAGTTAATTTATTGCTTCAAATATATAGATTAATAGATGTTTAGGTAATTATTCTTGCGTATAAACAGTATTTTGTATTTTTACTTTGAGAGCAAATAGTCAACATAATCTATATTTTCAACAAAAAATGTAAAAAGAATTCACAGCATCCTGATGGCTAACAAAATAGACAGTATCTCCTTCTACACTTCAGACCAAGCGTCAGTTTATCAAATTAAAGTAGAAGGAATTACACTTGATGGAAGAGCAGTTCTTGGCGTAGGAAATCTTAAAGTACGAAAATAGCTACAGTACGAAGCGTTATTTGTGTATCACTTAACCTACAAATCAATAAAAGAACAAACTTTCAACCCATCTCATTAGTTTGTAAATTAACGAAGATATGATTTGCATTTTGAATAAAAGTCATTAATTCATATCATTGAATTCACTTATTTTTGTAATTGTATTTAGTTTTGGACAAACAACTAATATTAAATGAAATACGACCTAACTATTATTGGCTCAGGCCCAGGAGGATATGTTGGAGCTATACGAGCAGCTCAATTGGGAATGAAAACAGCCATTATTGAAAAAAAATCTCTAGGAGGAACTTGCTTAAATGTAGGATGTATTCCTTCTAAGGCTTTATTGGATTCCTCTGAACATTATCATAATGCAAAAAATAAGTTCGAACTGCACGGTATTGATCTAAAAGACTTGAAAGTCAATATGCCACAAATGATGAAGCGCAAGCAGGAAGTAGTGGATCAGACAGTTAAAGGGGTAGAGTTCTTGATGAAGAAAAATAAGATAGACGTTTATGAAGGATGGGGCAGTTTTGTGGATGCCAACACCATACAAGTAAAAAAAGAAGACGGCAGCACCGAAAATATAGAGACAGATAAAGTAATCATTGCGACAGGCTCAAAGCCCAATACCCCTGACGCTTTTAATTATGACGGAAATAGGGTAGTTACTTCAACTGAAGCTCTCGAAATAGATAAAGTTCCTGATCGTATGGTCATCATAGGTGGTGGCGTCATTGGACTAGAGCTAGGGTCTGTCTTTGCTAGATTGGGAACAGAAGTAGAAGTGGTAGAATACATGGATCGAATTATCGCAGGTATGGATAAAGATTGTGGCAAGGAACTAATGCGATCTATGAAGACACTAGGCGTGAAGTTTCACTTAAAGCATGCCGTAACAGGGGTAGAAGCCTCAAAGACTAAAGTCAAAGTATCCGTTCAAAAAAGAGATAGCGAAGAGACTTTTATTTTAGAGGCAGATTACTGTCTAGTATCAATTGGCAGAGTGCCATACACAGAAAATCTAGGACTAGATAAGGTAGGGGTTCAATTAGACGAAAGAGGAAGAGTAGTAGTAGATGAACATTTGCGTACCAACGTTCCAAATATCTATGCTATTGGTGATGTTATTAGAGGTGCCATGTTAGCACATAAAGCGGGAGAAGAAGGAATATTTATAGCAGAATACTTGGCTGGAGAACGACCACACATGGATTATAATTTGATTCCGAACGTTGTTTATACTTGGCCAGAAGTCGCTGGTGTAGGTCGAACAGAAGAACAATTAAAAGAGGCGAAAATCCCTTATAAATCTGGAAAGTTTCCATTCAAAGCACTAGGAAGAGCAAGAGCTAGCACTGATACGGAAGGTATGATAAAAGTGCTATCGCATCAGGAGACAGATGAAATACTGGGGGTACACATGGTCGGCCCGAGAACAGCAGATATTATTGCCGAAGCAGTGGCGCTGATGGAATTTAGAGCATCAGCAGAAGATGCAGCTCGAATGAGTCATGCACATCCTACTTATACAGAAGCCTTTAAAGAAGCTGCATTAGCAGCAACTGGCAATAGAGCATTACATGTTTAATAGTGATTAAAGAGTAGTTGTGGTTGTAGTACAAAGCATCATTTTTTGTACTACAAACACAATTACTTTTATCCTTCATGTCCTCTTAGGGTAGCCAAGTAAGCTACTAAATCTCGAATTTGTCGCTTCGACAACTTATCCTTAATGGATGGCATACTAGAATTGGCATCTATTCGCTCCTTTATATTAATTTTCTGTATAGTTCTTGATGCAGCCTTACCAAGTTTTAGCGTGACGCTAGTTTCATTCTCTTCTTCTACAATTCCTCCGATGACTTCGCCATTATTCAAGGTTAATGTTACCACACCGTAGCCCATTGCAATCGTAGCACTTGGGTCAATAATAGATTCTAATAACCCACGATTGTCATATTTTGCACCAATACCTGCTAAGTTCGGACCTACATCTCCTCCCCATTCAAAAATGGCATGACAGCGCATACACTGTGCTGTTTGATTCCAACGCATGATACCCTGCCCCACATTGACATTACCACCTTCTAAACACTCTTGAAACTGAGCAATTAGATCATCTGCAGGTTTAGATTTATTATACATGCTGAGTTGAGCTAATAACTGTTCATTACCATTAGCTTCTACTGCTTCTACCAAGTCAAGTTGGATACTTGGTTGGAGCGAACGGTTTAGTAGTTCATCCATTTTGATAGCTAACAGGTCAACTGCTGCTGCTGCTTTGAACGTACCAAGTGCGGTCAATGTAGCTTGCTGTTCTTGAATCGTTCCACTTTCAAGCACTTTTGCAAATAATTCTACTGCACGATCTGGATCTAAGTTGGAGCTAGGAATAATACTTAAAGCTGTTGAGCGTACACTCGATTCCTTATCTGCCAATGCTATTTCTAATACATCATCTAACTCAGGTGCATTCAATTCATTCAACGCCTCTAGCGCTGCTACTCTCACTTCTGAATTTCGATTTTGCTTGGCAAGTGTGGCTAGTATTGGTGTAGTAGATTGGATTTGGAGTCTTCCAACTGCATTGGCTGCTGCCACCTGAATAGTAGGACTATTTTCTGACAGCAAGTTATCCATAATTGGTCCTAGAGCAGTAAGCACAGGTGCCACATCACGCTGCGTTGCTCCTCTAAAACGCCCATCTACTCGGTCAAGTACGGATGGATTTGCCCAAACACTTAAGGCTGCCAATGCTTCTGCTCTCATTTCGGCAGGAGCATTTTTTAGCATAGCAAAATTTTTCAAGATCTCAATATTTTCTGCTTGCCCCACTCTTGAGTTAGCGTTGATCGCTCTTCTTAGAAGTGCCTCGTTCGTAAAGCGATTTTCTTTTAACACTGCTGCTAAGGCAGGCAGTGCTGCTTTAATAGACCAATCATCGTTGATAGCTCTTGCTGCTTCTGCCACTACATATTCTGATTGGTCATTCAAAAACGCTGCAACCCCCTCGTGCTGCATTCTTCTTAGGGCAACAACGGCAATAGTTCTAGCCGTCTGTGAAGAATGATTTTTTAATGCTATCAATGGTGCTGCCATCCCAATTCTACCTAGAGCAATCATGCCACCATGTCGCAGATAAGTATCCTTCCCGTCATTTTCAATGAGCATATCTAAGATAGGCTGCACAGCATTTTTATAAGCCACTCGACCTAGTGCCTCCATAGCAAAAAATTTCACCCTATCCGACTCATGTTTTAGAAGTGAAATTAGTTGATTTACAGGTGGTCTATAACGAATATCTCCTATTAATTTGGCTGTTTGCGCTACGATTTCAGGATCATTATCCTTTAAAAATACTGGTAATTTTTGAGCATAATCAATACTTATGCTTCTGCACAATTGACCAATGCCCCACAAGCCATGAATACGTGCTAGTTGGTGTTCTGTTTGTTGAACTGCGGCTATCAAGGTATTGTAACCTTCTTGTCCTCGTTTCGCCAACTCGAATTGCGCTTTTTGTCGCACACGCTTATCAGCATGTTGTAGAAGATTGCCTAGCTCATCATTTGCCTTTTCTTTGAAGGAAACTCCAAGGAGTTGCTGAGTTTCTGCACGAAGTGGATTAGGATTAGCTTCTACATCCATCTTCCAGATACGTCCCTGCTCTGTTGTCCCCCATCCATCAATCCAATCCGTCATATACAATGCACCATCGGGAGCAAAATCAATACCGACAGGTAAGATGCCTGAAACAATTTTTTCTTCTTCTACAAATTTGAATCCCGCTCCTTTTGGCTCTAATTCAAATGCCCACAACTTTGAATTAGAGGGACTACCTACAAATTCAACTAAGAAAAATTTGTTGTTCCAATCTTCACTTAAAGCTGTCCCGGGATTGTATTTCATACCAGAAGGACCGCTGTGATAATTTCTCAATGGAGGTAAAAAATAAGCAGCCTGACCTTCCTGACGTGGGTTAAACATTTCTTCCTCCATCCAAACTTTGTAAGTGTTGTTGTTTGGATCGGTGTATTTACCGAATTGCCAGTTAATGCGCCAGCCACTGTCCGAACCATTGATGACATAAAGTAGTCGTTCCATTTCGCCAGGATGATCGCCATCATTATCTGCGGCTATCAAGTTGCCATATTCATCAAAAACAAACTCATGCGTATTTCTTACGCCTGCTGCAAACACCTCAAAGTCAGTGCCGTCAGGATTTGCTCTGCATATGACGCCTTGATTTGGATACTTCCATCTGTTGCCCTCTTTATCCACTACATTAGCTCCAATATCTCCAATGCCCCAGTAAACTTTTCCATCAGGTCCTACTGTCAAGCCTGACATACCATGCCCTCCAAAACCAATATGCACTCCGTAGCCATGAGAAATGGATTCTTGCTCATCCGCTTGCCCATCGCCGTTGGTATCTTTCAATCGCCAGACATCGGGTGCAACACAAGCAAAAACATCGTCACCGTAAGGCAACACTCCTAGCATTACGTCGGCTATTTCATCATTAAAACCTGTTGCAAATACCTGAGTGTGATCGGCTAGACCATCTTTATCCTTGTCTTCAATTCTTAATACATTTTCTCTAGGCACTCTTAAATCTTGCCAATCCACGATGCTATCTTGGTTGTGATCGTCTAACCATTGTTTGCTTATATCACTGTTGGCAGGATCAAAAACTTTATGTAAAAAAGCTCTTCTATCTTCTACGGTTTGGAAAGAAATAGCATCAGTCATCCAGTCTCGATGTCCTCGAATATCAAATTCTGAATCTCCACTTCTATGCGTACTAGCTACATAGGCTCTTCCTTGATTATCAAAGGATAAAGCAATGGCATTGATAACTAAAGAATCAGAAGCCCAAACACTCAGATTTAAGCCATCTGCCAAGTCAGGTTTTACTTCACTTTCGATTTTCCGAGCTAGCTCACTTGCTTTTTCGGGAGAAAGCGTAGTTATGTCTAGCTCAGGTGTCGCAGTAGGTTCTTGTACTGTTTTGCAGCTAATTACTACAGCAATAGCGACAATGAAGATGACAAGTAGTTGTTTCATAATACTGATTTTCGTTTACCTACAAATTTAATAAATCTGAGTTAGAAAAATGTCATATTTCCATTGTTATCAATAGTGTTGAAGCAAAGTTCATCGATAGCTTGAATATCTAAAACAAACAAGAACTTGATGTAACGCTTTACTATTTGAGCAGCTTCTTATCATCAAAACCTACTTCAAACTTTTGGGGCAATCGCTTAATACTTTAAAAATATTCAACTTCGATTAGTGCTGACCAACTGTAAAGTAATTATACATCTGATATAAAAAAAGTCCAATGCCCGCTACGATTAGATAATAATTGACCGCTTTGTAGAAGGCTTGATAGCTCTTTTGGGATCGCCATTGAGTAATAATAAAAACAATTGGAATCAGAGCCGCCACTTGACCTATCTCTACACCAATATTAAAGCTGACAATTTTAGCTAAAAATTGCTCTCGCCCCACATCAAAAGATTGCAGACGAGTGGATAACCCAAATCCATGAATGAGTCCAAAAATAAATACCATTAACAATAAATTTGGAGATGCAATTTTAAATAACTGCTCGAAGCCTCTCAAATTTTCAAATCCTTTATACAAGACACTCAAAGCAATCACAGCATCAATCAGATGCTCATCGGCTTTTATACCAAGAAAAGTAGCACTTATGAGTGTAATGCTATGCCCAATCGTAAAAACTGTTATGAAGCGCACAATATCTTTAAAACCACTCAAGTAGAATACTACGCCTGTCAGGAAAAGCAGGTGGTCATAACCAGTGAGCATATGCTTTGCTCCTACCCAGATGTAGGCTAGTAATCCGCCATTGCTCAATACAGTTTGATCTGCATCACTTACACCATGTGCCAGAAGTAAAACTGGGTAAAGCAACAACGAAAGAAGCATAAATCGACTCACTTGTTTTTTCATGCACCTCTTCGATTAAACCAAAAAAATA
>CAYWKD010000042.1:25584-32797 GCA_964458705.1 uncultured Saprospiraceae bacterium
AAATACCAAACTCCTTTTTGTGTAATATTTATACTTAATTTACCTTCGTCGTTTGTACGAGCTTGCATGGTGGTGGCATGATGTTCATGATCGTCATGGGTATGCGAATGATCTGCCTCGGCATGGTCATGGCTGTGTTCGTGTAATTCGTTTGAGCCAATATAGACCAACTGATTTGCCAGAGGTTTTCCTTTCCAAAGTAGTTGTACTTCTAATTCATGACCCGGATGTAAATCATAAGGGTTGCTGAGTGGAATAAACTCAATTGGATAGCCCAGAGTAGTTTGCCAGTCTTTGGTTAATTGCTCACCAACTTGAAATATAGTTTTGACGTGCTTAGAATATTTCTCTGTGGCATCTTGATCGAGCGCATCATTGGCTTCTCGCCATTCAAGCATGTCAAGCACGCCATCATGCTCAAGGTAGTTATTAAAATCCTTAGCGCTCATGTTAATATTTCGAGGACGAGTAGAAACACCTGCTACCCATGTACCAGCTTCACCAGTTGTAAAATTCAAGATCGTTACACCATCTTGCTCCGTCCATTGAGTTGTATCTACGCTTGTGCGTTTACCACCACCCACTAGACTTACATCAAGCATTCGGTTTCTATCAATCGTGTTATCACTTTCTTCAAAGGTTCCATTAAATAGTTTAATGCTCGATAATGTATTCGGCTGCAAGAAATGAGTGTCTAATTTTAGGAACATATCATGACTACTAAACAGAACGAAAGCTATTGATAGCAAAACTATTTTCCTCATGGTGGTAGCTGTTTGTTGCATTTGATTTTCTTTTACTTTTTTATCACGTTGTAAATTACAATCAAAAATAAGCAAAAAACACAAAGACGAAAAGTTTAACCCAAAACGAAATTTACTATTTTAACTTAGCTACTTAACAAAATTAGACTATCAGACAGACAAAATTGTATGGATAACAATTGACTTGTAACCCAATTGATATAAAATATCAGTATCCCTCTAATCCTTTGTTCAATGGTTCATCATTCACAAAATCATAGAGCGTCAAACGGCGTAGGTCATAGTAAGCTAACCAAAAAGCTTGCAAAGCTCCTACATATTTTTGTCGAGCATTCTCTTGCTCATTTAGTGCCAAATTGAGTTCTGTAATACCAATCATACCGATTAGATAGCGTTTTCTAGTAATATTATTTCGTTTTTGAGCCACTTCGTAAGTGCGCTCTGCTAAAAGCACTTGACGGCGAACGAGTTCAAATTGCTGCACCTTCAGCAGTATCTCTCTCTCAAAGGCAATGCGATCTTGTGATACTTGCTGTTCGATCAATTTTTTATTGGATGCAGCCGTTTCTCTACGAGCTTTGGTTTTACCCCAATCTGCAATTGGAACTTCTAGCGTAACAGTCAGGCGTTCTTGATCTAAGGGGCTTTGATAGGCATCTCCCAAGTTTTTGCCAGTTTGAGAAAGTCCAAATGATCCAATAACATTGATGTCTAGTCCTGTATCACCTTTTGCCCTGGCTATTTCTTGATCTGCTTCTACTAATCTTCTTTGAAAAGCAAGAATAGCACTTCGATTGCTGAGTGCATATTGAAGTGCTTGATCGGCATTAATATCAATATTGGGAATATCAAAAGGTGCTGTTAATTCAAACTTTATTGCATTTTGAATACCAAGAAAATCACGCATCCGCTCAGTAGCAGATTGGGAGTTTAAGGTAGCGGCAGCGAGAGAAGCCTCTGCATTTCTAGCATTTAATTCAATTTGAAGTAAGTCGGTCTCCGCAATTTTACCCACATCAAAACGACCTTTAGAAATATTGTAAAGTGTGTCAGCGGCAGCCTTATCGCGCTCGGCAGCCTCGACGTTGAGCTGGGCATTTAGGATTTCAAAGAACAAACTTGCTGCATCGTAGGCGACATCTTCTAAGTCTTCGGAATATCCTCGTTTCGACTCTTCATAGCGCAGCGGCTCAATTTTCTGATCCCACTTGAATCTATTGAAGCCAAAGATAGGTTGAATAAATCCTATACTAATCGGTGTGGAAAGATAAGAAGTTGATCCCGCTACTCCATCAGTGTCAAAAATGTCAATACGCTCTAAGTTTGTACTCGTAAAAACAGTTCCACCTGTAGATGCGATGTTTTGAGAAAGTTGTATTCCCATGCCATTACGCATGAGCGAACGATTAACGAATGCCAAAGAACCATTCGGCAGTGTGATGGGATCAATGGAGCGATTTAAAGAGGGTAGGTTATTGGATACAAAGCTAATCTGCGGCTTCAAATCTGCTAAGAAAGTTTGGTAGAACCAATAGCGATTCGTCAGCCGTGTTTCTGCAATCAATACGTCTGGTGCATCACTTTGTGCAAGCATTACAATCTCTGGTAGTGTCAATCGAAGGGTCTCTGTTTGTGACCAACTTACGTGCAGCATTGTCATTAGTAAGGTGACAGAAATTATTTTTCTCATGAGCGGAACTTTGAAATATGAAATTTGACACTGAGAATACAAAAGTGAATAAACACTACTAAGGCTCTAACTTTTGCATTTTAAAATTATGATTTATATCTATGTTTCAACTTGTAAGCTATTCTGTCCGTAGTGCCTTAATTGGGTCTTGTTGTGCCGCTTTTCTTGCTGGAAAAATTCCAAATATTAAGCCGACTGACGCAGCAACTCCAAACGACAATAAAATAGACCAAAACGTAACAATTGTTGGAATATCAGCATAGGAAGCTACTATTTTAGCAGCTAGGATACCAAGTATGACGCCGAGCAAGCCACCAATTAGAGATATAAAGACGGCCTCAAACAAAAACTGCTGAATGATATCTTTTTGATTGGCGCCAAGCGAACGACGCACACCTATTTCCTTGATGCGCTCCAGGACGGAAGCCAACATGATGTTCATAATACCAATTCCTCCCACTAATAAAGAGATACCAGCAATAACTGCCAAGACGAAGTTAAAGGTTTCTTGTGTTTTCTGCTGCTGTTGCAAGAGTAATTCGGGTACTTGAATCTCATAATCAACGACTTCCTTGTGACGCCGCTTGAGGATTCTAGCAATAACATCCGCAGAGGCTTGAAGATAGCTTGCATCTGCTACTCGCACTACCATGCGATCCAATTGGTGATAATTTGCCTGCCCATCACCGCCTCTAGAGCCCTGCTTGAGGTCAGCTTTAGTTACTCTTGCTCTATTTTTAAAACGCAGTAAAGCCGTTGTAACCGGAATATAAATATCGGAGTTATAATCTCTTATACCAAGGCTTTCTAAACTTTCACTACTAGCAGTTCTTCTCTCTAGGACACCAATGATGGTCAACCAAGTATTACCACATTTGATGATTTTTCCAATGGGATTATTTTCTGGAAAGAATTTGAGCTGCACCGATTTACCAATGATGCAAACAGGACGCCCTTTTTCGATGTGCGTATTGTGAAAAAAATTGCCTTTAGATAGTTCTAAGTTGTTGAGTTCAAAAAAGGCGTTAGTTGTTCCAACACACTTTAACCTTTCTAATTTCCCCGCTCGTATAGCATTTGTAGGCAGTACCAATTCTGGGCTAATGCGTTCAATATTTGGCAATATCCGATTAATAGCCGCTAAGTCTTCCATTGTCAAACCGGGCGACCATTCTTTTTCGTCTTTTCCTTGCTCTTCACTTCCTTCATTTTCGCTTTCTGGAATGACGCTGTCGATCATTACATTATTAGTACCAATCAACTTCATTTGGTCAAGTATAGACTGCTTTGCGCCCATCCCGATTGCCAGCATCGCAATGACAGCTCCAACACCAAAGATGATACCGAGTGCTGTCAAAATGGCTCGAAGTCGATTGGCAAATACGGCCTCCATGGCGATTAAAAAGTTAAAAAGTGTTCGGCGCATTTTAGAGAGATATTGAGCTGTAAAGCATAAAATTTCAGTAATTCTTCAGCAATTCTTAGCATCCAAGTAAAAAGCCTACTAGGCTTGTAATTAGTTAATTTAGGCTTATAAATTCAAGAATATTCAACTCAAAGCAATGACTAAACTAGTTACGCTTTTTAAGAGCAATAACACTAGAACATGATGACAATATTGCCTCCACCATCTGACCCCGTCTGTATATTTTCATCTTTTATAGACTGCGCCTTTTGGCGAGCCTCTTCCATTCGTTTTTCTTTTGCTTGTGTTAGCTCTCGCTTGTAAGTTGACTTTACTTCTTCGGGAATGCGATTCATTTTCATATTATCTGACCCACTTGGTGTGGAAAGGTAAATTTGATCGTTCTCCTTTAGCCCATATTCTACAATAATTTCATTATCATTGGACTCACTAGTGATAATTTCCTGTTTGACAATGCTGCTTCCCTCTTGTTTATAGACATACATCAGGCTATCACTTTGTAGTGCTTCTAGCGGGATATGCAGTACGTCAGGAAAGATATAGGCTAGAATTTCATTGCTAGTCGTCATGGCAGGTCGAAGGATCGAGTCGTTTTCAATCATTTGGATAATGACTTCAAAGACTTTAGCGTCGTAACCTCGTAGCTCTTCTCCAATGTTTGCTACCTGTATCACTTGCCCCATATATTCTTTATCGGGAAAAGCATCTACTTTTATTTTTACGTCTTGTCCTTTTTGCACTTTGGAAATATCCACCTCATTTACAAAAGTCTTAGAGATCATATCACTTAAGTCAGGTAGCTCTGCTACTACAGGATCCCATGCTCGAATCTGTGAGCCTTCTGCTACTTTAGTACCATCCCAACCTCTGGAATAAATAACCATACCGTCGGCTGGCGCTTTCACATCAAAATCTTGTCCTACTTCCATCAACTGACTCATCTTCAATTGATATTTGGATAGATTAGTTAAGATTTCAGATATTCTAGCATCTGATTTGTTCTTTGTAAGTTTTAGCTTTTCCTTCAATTGTGAAAAATCTCGATCTGCTTTTTCTAATTCAATTTCGGCTTGACGAATCACCATTTGAGGCTCAAACTGACTTTGTTCTACCTGCAATTTCTTTTCTTCCATTGAAAATTTAAGGTTAATCAAATCATCTCGAATAGCGCGCATTTCAATAGCTGTATCAATTTGAACTTGATCGAGCTGCGTCATAATACGATCAATTTCAGTTTGTGCTTCTTTGATTTTGGTAGAAAGCTCTGTTTTATCCAAAGAACCAACATAATCGCCTTCTTTCACGATTGTACCTTCTGGCACAAGGTCAGAAATAGTAGTTTGATAAACCTGCACGGTTCGCATCCCCTGTGGTCCTGTAATCTTGATTGATCTCTTAGCTTGCAATTCACCAGTTGCATTCACATAAATTTTGAACTCACCCTTCTTCACCGTAGTAAGCAAATCCTTAGCTTGCTTAGTTTCTCCTCCTTGTGTGAAATAGTAAATTGCTCCACCAACGAGACCGAGTATCAGTATTGGAATTAAAATGCGAAATATTTTCATGATATAATTATTGAAATAATTTGTATTAGTCTATTTATTAATGCGTTGCTCAGTTCTCATCACTTGTTCATTGCGTTCATCTCTCTCAATTGCTCCGTCTCGCAACCGAATAGTACGATGAGCATGCTCAGCTATATCGGGTTCGTGCGTAACCAAAATGATCGTATTACCAGCATCGTGGATGCGCTCAAATATTTCCATAATTTCCATGGAAGTTTTAGTATCTAAATTTCCAGTGGGTTCATCGGCAAGAATAATAGCGGGGCTGTTTACCAATGCTCTCGCAATTGCGACACGCTGTCTTTGTCCACCTGAAAGCTCGTTTGGTCTGTGGCTTACCCTATCTCCTAAGCCTACTAATCTTAATACTTCCTGTGCTCTTTCCAATCGCTCTTTCTTTTTCATGCCTGCATAGATAAGTGGAAGCGCAACATTATCAAGGGAGGAGGAGCGAGGCAGCAAGTTAAAACTTTGAAACACGAAACCAATATCTCGATTGCGGACTTCTGCTAAATCTTCGTCAGACATAGCACTTACGTCGGTCTCATTTAGAAAATAAGTACCTGAGGTGGGAGTATCCAAGCAACCAAGCAGATTCATTAGGGTAGATTTACCTGAACCAGAAGGCCCCATGAGCGCAACAAACTCATTATTATTTATGTCAATAGAAACACCTTTAAGGGCGTTTACTTCCATTGCCCCCATGACGTAGGTTTTTGTTAGATGCCTAATTTCAATGATAGGTTGCGTATTTATGTTCAAAGTTACTGCTTTATTGTGAAGACCATTGTTTTGACTACTCAATATAAGTATAAAAATACAAAAAGTCACACATTATAGATGCCTTTAACTTACTTTTAGGATGTATGAGGTATGTAAAAAATTCAAAAAAATGTATTCGCTTTTATTGATTAGTGCTAAATCAGACTTATTTCATTGCTCTAACCCTCTGTTGTCGTTTGTTCTCGTAAAGGTTTCCCACAATGGGGGCAGTAGTTATACGTATTGATCGTGGTTGCTTTTTTCTTTTTTCTTTGTTTTTCTTCTCTCTCTCGTTCTAATGCCTCAATGAATGATGCACTAATAATACCTGTGGGAATAGCCACCAATCCCACTCCTAGTAGCGCAATAATTCCTCCAAAAAACCGCCCTAAACCTGTTATGGGATAGACGTCTCCATATCCTACGGTTGTTAATGTAGCTACTGCCCACCAAAGGGTTGAAATAATATCTGGGAAACTTTCTGGTTGTGCCTTATTTTCTAAATTATACATAATTGTGGCGGAAAGTAGCAATAAGATGCACGTTACAAAAACAGAAAGCAGTAGCTCAGCACGTTTCTCATAGACTGTATTAGTAATAATAGCTAGGGATTTAGAGTACCTGCCCAACTTGAAAATGCGGAGCAAGCGTAAAATGCGAAGCATTCTAACGAAGCGCATATCAAAAGCGAATGCTAGTGGAAGATAGAATGGCAAAATGGCAACTAAGTCCACTAATCCCATTGGAGAAAGCACAAACTTTAATCGAGCGGTAGCCTTTGGAAGATCGGGATATTTTAAGTCTGCTGTCCAAATACGCAGTACGTATTCGATAGTAAAAATAAAAACTGTGATAAGTTCAAAAGTGTGGAAGATGATGTTATACTTAGTTTGTAGGTTTTGAAAAGATTCTAAGATAATAGCAATGACACTAGCAATAATTAGAAAAATAGTAACTACTTAGGAGGGGTTATTTCTGGTTAAGAAATTTTCACCTTCGAGAGTAG
>CAYWKD010000043.1:0-16899 GCA_964458705.1 uncultured Saprospiraceae bacterium
CTACTCTCGAAGGTGAAAATTTCTTAACCAGAAATAACCCCTCCTAAGTAGTTACAAATGAAAACGCAATTCAACGCAATTCAACGCAATTCTCTGTAGTTGCTCTATTACTGTTGCTGTTAGCCTTTGTAAATGAAGCTACTGCTCAGATAGAAGTAGTTACTAACGGCAAAGTCAAAATAGGCAATCCTAGAGCTAATGATGATCCTAACAACGAAACTACTGTCAATATCTACGGTTTGGGTAGCGATACTTATCGGACTGGCTCCAAAATGTCATTCGGAGACTATGGTAGGGCTTCTCTAAGTGGTGCAAATGTATTTATTGGAGAACTTGGGGCAACTGATACAAACCAACTTCAATTGCATGGTAAAAGCGGAATTAAATTCACCGTACTCGGAGCGGGGAACTATGAAGCTATGCGCCTTACTACTAGCGGTGCGCTTCATGTAAGGTCAACAGTAACTGGCAACTCCTCTGTATTTTCAGATTCACGGCTAAAGGATAATGTGCAGAAACTGACTAGCAGTTTGGCTATTATTAAACAGCTACAAGGAGTTACTTATGATTTAAAGCCTTCTCTTGTGGACACTCAATTGCTTGAGGAACTTAATCGAGCAACACCAACTGATGAAAAAGAGCGAGCATCCATCGAACAAGCACGAAAGGTATATGAAAAACACAGCCAACCTATGAGAAACCAGATAGGTTTCATAGCACAGGATGTAGCTCGTGTTTTACCTGCAATAGTGAATCAAGGAGAAGAAGAAGATTACTTATCACTTAATTACATAGCTATTATCCCCATCTTAGTGGAAGCCATAAAAGAGCAGCAACTTACTATTGAAGAATTGACGAAAAGAGTTGAGCAATTAGAGCAAAACTAAGATTTGAATTGTCCGCAGTATTTTTCTCAATTTGTATAACATACTGTGGGCAACTTAAATTTGTAGAATTATACATTTATATCATCTTAATCATTCCTTATTATGAATCATAAATCAATAACTGCTTATTTAATTATTCTCGGCATAAGTTGCTTATATTTTACTGCTTCTACTCAAACTGTGTTTGCGCCTGTGGGGGCGGTTTGGGAATATCGTTTTGAAAGTGAAAGTTACGAAGGAACTGAAATTGTTAGCGTAGCAGATACACTATTGCTCGGCAGTAAAACGTTTAAAAGGCTCACAAGCAGAATAGATTATCGTTCTAAGTTCTCTAGTCAAGCTCGAACTCAACTGGATACCTTTTTCTTAGAAGAAAGGGAGGATAGTATCTTTCTTAGATATAAATATAACTTGAATGAAAGTGGTCGTGAACTATTATATTTCACTCCCGATGCTACTGATTCAATTCTGGTGTATGACTATTCTTATTACATTGATAGAGGTCCGTTTAATCCCATATTAATTGAAGGAAAAGATAGATTTGTTATCCAGCAAATTATCCAATGCTTGATTAATAATACGATTTCAACCAACATTTGGGAAGGCTACTCCAGAGTTGGGCAGAAAGGAGACATCATAGTAGAAGAAGAACGACCATTACGGTTTTCTGAAAGATTTGGTCCAATAAATGATTTTTTTCGATATTATGCCTTAGACCAAGACCAGAATAATCAGGCTAATTTTCAATATCCTAGTATAACATTAGTCGCCTATCAAGATGATGAAATTGGACGTGTAGCCTTTGAGGACGTTCAATGTACCAGTAGTTTGAGGTTCAGTAATCTTTCTAATAGTAAGGATAATTTACCTGACTGGTATGTAGGTGATGATGTATTGTTTTTAACTTGGAAAACGCCACTTGAAAAAGAGCTTCGCATCATAGTATTCGATGAAGTAGGGCGAAAAATTCATACTGCGTATGCTCATAAATACGAAAGAAGTTGTCAAATTAATATGCGGGCTAATTGTCAAGGAATTTACTTTATTCAAATGATGGATAAATTTAATAAATCATCTACTATCCATTTTTTTAGCGGAAATTAGCTTATGCTGTGTTGGTAGATACTTCTTTGTGCAGAATGTAGCTTAATTATTTTTGCTTCAAAAATAGTTGAGTTCAAAGATGATAATTATTTATATTTCAGGCAAATGGAATAAACCAGCGGTCATTTTTAATTCAAAAATGTTAAACATCAATTTAATATGAAAAAATTTTGTGTATTTCTATTCATCACGATACTTTTTGTAAACTCATTATTGAGTCAACAACCTCTTCCAAGTCCAGGCTATTTGTATTGCATTGCACAAGATGCTGGCTCTTCTTTCATTAGTACATCAAGCACTTGTGAATTAAATTACAGTTCTGATTATAAAAATAGTCCAGTGGTGACTATCTATCTTAATATTCATATCTTTGAAACTTCACCCTTATCAGGTACAACGACGTTAGTTAATCGCGCAAAGGATTTCGTTAAATTTGCAAATGAATCATTAATGGATATGCAACCTAATTGGCGTAATGGACCTAACGGAGTTGTTGCACCTCATATCACCAGTGCAAAAATTAGATATAAACTTTATAGTAATGCTTCTAACTCTCAAGATACAAATGGAGGGATTTGGATATATCCCGCAAGAACGGAAGATCCAAGTAAACATGTAGTACAATTTAATCTTCCTTATGTAAAAAGATATGGAAATAATGTTATTGATGTTGTTTGGTACAACTATCCAATCTCATCAAATTCCACTGGAGCTGCATTGTTGGGAGGTGCTTCATTAGGCGGAGGGTCTAATGTAATTCGTATTGCTGATTTTAATGGTGCTACCTCTATTGACTTACGAAATGGGAACGAAGATTGGAGGAGAGCTGTAAGTAGGGCTTTTAATCATGAAGTAGGACATATACTCAATTTAAAACATTCGACTGATTGCTCAAATCCTTGTGGAGGAATTGATCTTGATGTTCAGCAAGAATGCGGTCCCAAATGTCCTTCAAAAAGAACATGTGATAATCTTAATCCTGGGAAAATTAATTGTAATGGTACAACTATTGATATATGTACTTGGGGAAACAGTAGAAATATGATGTCTCAAGGATGGTGGGATGATGCACTTACTCAATGTCAATGGGAAAAGATGTTCAATCATATGTTGAACGTTTCTAGGAATTACAATAAGATTTGTCCGACGAGCCAGTTGTTAGTACTCACAACAAGCCCCCTAAATGATTACAGGGCTTCTCAACAAATTACTTCTACTTCTGTTGTTGCCACCAATGAGGACTTAACTTATCAAGCACCGTTAATCAAACTAAATGGAGGGTTTAAAATACCGAAGGGAACTTATTTTTTAGCTTATCCTTCCACTTTTCCATGCTGTACAAACCCTACTACATTAAGTGTAGCTGGGACAAATGAGGATAATATTGTAGTGATAAGCGACCATAATGAAATGAAAGTACAAATAAGACCCAATCCTTTTTCTGACCACTTGAATATTAAGTTTCTACTCAATACCTCAGAGGAAGAACAAATATTGATTGAGCTATTTGATATAAATGGAAAACTGGTAAGCGCACTCAATACGAGTAGTGTAAGCGATTTTAGGATTGATACTCAAGAATATACAACAGGTTACTATTCTTTGAAAGCAACAAGTAAAAACTGGAGTCAAACGATTCCAATCATCAAATACTAGCTAATGAAAGGGTGCGCTTGGACACAAGTGCATCCTTTCCCCCAACTTAACTACTACGTTGCCCGTTAGCATTTTAATTCTGACTAATATTCGCTAAACTGTTGATTATCAATTGTCATTTTTCTAATTCAAATATACCTTTTCTTCATCAGTATATCCAATCTCCCTAGTGAACGTTAGCAAGGGAAATTAATTTGCCGTGGAAAAATTGATATTTTTTGGGATCAATTTTAGTCGGTCGAATCTGGGGAATTGCCCAACAAAGGTCAAATTAACGAATCGCCTACTCGATTGTGCGGTCGTTTTTCTTTATTTTCAAAGTCATTCACGAGAATTTTTGTCCGAGTCTGAGTAGTCTATTTCTTTGAATTAGGTAAAAGATTGTTGCAATTGTCGGCATAATGAACATTGTCAAAATCCAAAATGTCTTATTATATATTTTATTTTTTACCATATCGCTCAAAATTATTACCCAAGTCGAAAAGAGGAGCATAAGTCCAATAGTTAAGAAGAATTGTGAAAACTCCCAATGTTGGATTTTGGCTATTGCGCCTATTAAAGTCAGCAGGAAATTTCCAATCACTAAAAACCAAACAGTTTTAATTCCAATTTTGAAGTCCTGATTTTTCATAATATTTCATTTTAAGTGTTCGTATATATTTTTAGTTCCGTTTCTTAAATGCCGTACGACGGTAAATTGTATGAGTAGTGGCAGATTGCGTGGCACCTTCCTGTCAAACCGCTACGCAGTTTGAGCGGGTTACAAAGCTTGAATTTACCACAGTTCTTTGTTAGCAATAGTTTATTTTCCAATTAGGAATAATTTATCGTAAAAACTAAGTAAAATTCTTCCAAGGTTCGATATATAAAATAACATTTCAATTTCTCCTCCTTTATAATAAGGCTCAGGGTCATCATAATCCATCGGCTCAACTTTTTCAATCGGGGTTTGTTTGCTTTGCTCCTGATAAATTAAACCTAATCCAAGAAGTGGATAAAATTCTTCCATGTAAACATTTGTACTCTCATAAATAGAATTCTTCTTCTCTTTGGTCTTCTCAAGTTGTTGCGATAATATTGGCAGTAATTCGAGATCATCAATGTAAGCATCTTGAGTCAATTTTGTTAATCTTTTGAATCCATCTACATCAATCTCACCAAGTGCTTTTAATTTACATAATCGACCAAATATTTTACATTTTTCGAGTGTTTCTAGGTTGTCTATTGCAATTAAAATTTTTTCTGCTCCTGAACAGTCTTCATCGTTTAAGTCATTTGTCAAATTATTTCTTTGTTCCAAAGTTACTTCTCCAAGCTCCAATAAAATATACATTGCTTTCTTGATAAATATACTATCAGTATAAGAGTTGTATATTTTCTTAGCAGCAACAAGTGATTTTAAGATTGGTATTTCTTTAACAATATCATCCCCAATATTATTATCAAGTACTTTTTCAACCAAGTCTATGGTTATTTCCTTAAGATCATCGGATTTTATTATTTGGTTAAATTGCTCTTTCATGTAATTATTGCTAACTATTACTTACACAAACTAAAGTTCGCATTTTTCAAGTTCATTAAATGATCTAAAAGACTTTGTACCCTTTAAATAGTGCGAATATCAGTATATGTACAAATATTTTGTGTTTTAAGTTATCCACTAATTGTGAATTATTTTAATTTGTGATTACGCAATAAAACTACACCTATTGTGCTAAATATACAAATTATCTAAGGAGTTCTTCGCTTGGTGAGAGCTTCTGGGAGTAGGTAAGTGGACAAAATTGTTTATTTGTTCACATAGCTTTCTGTTAATGGGATGAGGATACCACTAAATAGTTAAACCTGATTACAATTTAGTATTCGGAAAGACAGTACTATTGGTCTCAATAATTTATGAGTTGTTGACGTCAAGGAACAATTTTTTTCGTTATTGTTCACTTGATCGCTCGTAAGCGAATCCTCCTGCTTTGTTGCGCGACCACTGGGTGAATTTAACGGAAATAAAAATATTGTCGTCTGTTAAAAAAGCAACTAGGTCTTTTCCTACGACATTTTTAGGTTTGCCAACCGCACTGCGAAATTGCTGGAAGTCTAGATTGTCAATGTTATCAATTGTGCCTATTGCCCACAATATGCCATCAGGGCTATTTTGTTTATCAGCACTTCCTTCGCTTGCGGCATTATAAATTTGTCCGCCATTGTTGCCTCTAGTGATCCAGACATTATCCGTTATTCGGTCTTGATTTTCTGCTGAATTTGGATCACTGCCGGCTGATTTTGAAAATGAAACAGAACTGCCCGTCCAAATGATTCTCTCCTCGGGCGTTGGTACTTCTTCGAGGCTGTCATTGTTACAGGCTGAAAAAAAGACAAAAACGAACAAAAACAATCCAGCAAAAGGGAGACTTGAATGAATACTCATTTTATTATTTTATTGTTATTTAATGCTACATCGTAAACATCTTCCATAAAGGAGCTACGGGCCAGTTTGTTTACTTTTTTGGGTAATTATTTGTCGCTTTGATATGTTTTTTGAGCGACAAATGACCATTTGATTAAGTATCTTTTATCAATTGTCTAATTTCAAAAATCTTCACTTCTGATCTGTGATAAATCGCTACTAAGAATCAGATGATTTGTAAACTAGAAAACATAATTGCTGTTAATAAACCATATTTTCTCGTCAATAATTTATATGAAGCGACTAGTTATATTTATTTTTTGTACAGCGGGCTTGATTGTAAGTCTATCTGGGCAAGACTACGCCTACCGAATTTTTAAGGATACTCGAATCATAAATACGCACTCCGTAGAAACTTTGCCTCAGCGAAAATTAGACATCAGAATAGGGCATAGATTTGGCGATTTATTTGGAGATAATGGTGGATGGGCAACTTTCTATGGGTTAGAATCGGCAAAAGATGTAATGATTGGTGCAGATTATGGCTTGACCAATGATCTAACAATAGGCATCTTTCGCACAAAAGGCACTAGCGAATTGCGACAGCTAGTCAATGGAGTAGCGAAATATCGAGTGCTGCGAGAGAGAAATGATGATCCAAGTTCCGTTTCAATGACTGCTCTTGGTATGGTTTCCTTTTCTACAATGGAAAGAAATACTACTGAAAATACGCTGAGTTACTTTGATAAATCCACTCATCGTTTGATATACTCTACTCAGTTATTGATTTCTAAAAAGTTTTCCAATTCGTTTTCCTTGCAAATTGCGCCAGGTTATATACATAGAAATATTGTTGCTGCAAATGATGTCAATGGTATCTGGAGTTTGGGGGTGGCTGCAAGATGGCAGCTAAGTAAAGTAATTGGGCTATTAGTAGATGCCACAGTACCGTTGAATGATGATCGAAGTCCATTCACAGCAGCCAGTGAAATTGATTACGTCATGCCACTTGGTTTTGGTATAGAATTTGACACGGGTGGGCATGTTTTTCAAATCAATTTTACCAACACAGAAGGTATTATGGCAACAGATTATATCCCGAATACAACAGGAAGTTGGCTAGATGGGCAGTTCCGACTAGGTTTCACCATTTCAAGATTATTCAACTTATAGATTTTTTCCTCTTATCAAAATAGTTATGAAGAAGCTGCTTTTAGTAATATTCGCTCTATCCTTACTTACAACTGCATTTATAATAAAGCCTGATTTTAAGGGAGTTACCGCAGAAGATAAGTTGGCAGAAGTACTCAAAAGATTAGAAGATAAGCCACTTTCTCACTATCCTGATACGAGCATTACAGGAGTTTCTGCTGAGCAAGGTAAACAACTGGTGTTAACTGGGTTTGCACTAGATGACAGTAAGAAAAAAGTAGCAAAGCAGAGTGCTCACTTTGTTTGTACTTCTTGCCATAATGTAAAAAGAGATGAACCTGATTTGAGTAAAGTTGATCCTCAGGCTAGATTAGATTATGTTGAAAAAAAAGGATTACCCTATCTACAGGGTTCTGCCCTATATGGAGTAGTCAATCGGAGTAGTTTTTATAATGGAGATTACGAGAAAAAATATGGCGAATTGGTAAAGCCAGCGAGAAATAATTTGAGAGAGGCAATTCAATTATGTGCTACCGAATGCGCTCAAGGACGACGGTTAGCGACCTGGGAAGTAGAATCTATTTTAGCTTACTTATGGACAATTGATCTTAAATTAGAAGATTTGAACCTTACGGAAATCGAATATAGTCAAATAAATAGTGCCTTAGAGACAGGAAATAACTATGAAGCTGCTATTGATTTATTGCGCTCGAAATATTTTGTTGGAATGCCTGCTACATTTGTTGCACCGCCAGAAGATCGGAGTATTGGATACAGCAAAGTGGACGGCAACCCCGCAAATGGAAAAAGAATATATGACCTTAGTTGCAAGCACTGCCATGAGCAGATGCGCTACTCTTTCTTTGAATTGAATGATGCAAAAAATACTTTTAAGTTTTTAGATCGCCACATTCCGCGCTACACACGTTACTCTATTTATCAAGTGAGTCGCTACGGTACTTCGCCACTTCCCGGCAAAGGTGCTTACATGCCACAATATACCCTCGAAAAAATGAGTCTTCAGCAATCAGAAGATTTAAGAGCTTATATTGAAGAGCAGGCAGTAGCTGCAGAGTAGCTTAGTTTGTAGTCTAAAGTTACGGATAGCTATTGATTAGCTTTGGTAGCTGTGTAAAAAGGCTAACGTAGTTCCAATACGCTCCTCTAGCTCATCGAACTGCTTCGCCTCAATCAATTGATTACTAATGAGTTTAGAACCTATACCAACACAAGCAGCACCCGCCTTTATCCAAGCAGTCAGATCTTCAGTCGAAGGGGACACACCACCCGTAGGCATGATCCTTGTCCAAGGCTGAGGGCCTAGTATCGCCTTTATGAAACTCGGACCGTACATATCCCCTGGAAATAACTTTATAATCTCACATCCTAGTTCTTCTGCTTGACCTATCTCTGTTAGAGAGCCACAGCCCGGAAGATAGGGTATTTTTCGGCGATTACACACCTTTGCTATATCCTCTCGCAAGCTAGGAGATACCACAAAAGTAGCCCCTAAGTTGATGTATAATGATGCGGTAGCTGTGTCAGCCACTGAACCTACTCCAAGCATCATACCGGGTAGTTCTCGACGAGCAAACTTATTTAATTCGCCGAATACCTCATGTGCAAAAGCGCCACGATTGACGAACTCTAGCAAGCGTCCACCTCCTTTGTAGCAAGCCTTGAGTACTTCCTTCCCTGTTTCTGGTTCAGGGTGGTAGAACAAGGGTAGGAGCTTTTGATCTATGATGGTATTAAGCACTACCATTCGGCTATAATCTTGTTGCATAATTATTTTTTTAGCGTGCGACTCGACCAGAAGCATCTCCAGCCATTAATTTTTCAACTTCTGCGACGCTTACTAAGTTGGCATCGCCATATATTGTATGCTTCAAACAAGAAGCAGCTACTGCAAAATTTAGTGCTTTTTGGTCATCATTTGGATAGGTGAGCATCCCGTAAATTAGTCCTGCCATAAAACTGTCTCCACCACCGACTCGATCTACAATATGTGTAATCTGATAGGTAGGTGCTTGATAGAGCGTATCGCCATCATATAGCACACCTGACCAACTGTTATGAGAGGCACTAATACTTCCACGCAAAGTAGTAATGACCTTTTTAGCGCGAGGGAACATATCCATCAACTGCTTTAAGACAGATAAGTAGGCTTCTCCGTCTATTGAATCGCCCTGAGTAACATCTACACCTTTTGGGTGAAGATTAAAATGTTTTTCGGCATCTTCTTCATTGCCTAAAATAATGTCGCAGCCTTCGACTAAAGCAGGCATAATTTCACTAGGTTTCTTGCCATATTTCCAAAGGTTTTTGCGGTAGTTTAGATCGGTAGATACGGTTATGCCCATTCGATTAGCTGTTTGTATAGCTTCCAAGCAGGCATCGGCAGCTCCTTGTGATAGGGCTGGTGTAATGCCCGTCCAGTGAAACCACTGTGCCTCCGAAAATGCGGTTTCCCAGTCAATCATTCCTTTTTCTATGCTAGCCATGCCAGAGTAAGCACGATCGTAAATAACTTTGCTGCCACGACTAACGGCACCTGTTTCCAAGAAATATATCCCCAGTCGTTCTCCTCCATATATGACATGAGAAGTACCAACCCGACGTTTACGCATCTCCATCAGCGCACATTCACCAATATCATTGTTGGGTATTCGAGTTACAAACTCAGTGGGTAAGCCATAATTGGCTAAAGATACCGCCACGTTGCTCTCGCCACCTCCGTAGATGACTTCAAAGGTATGAGCCTGACTAAATCGGCGATGCCCGGGTGGTGTGAGCCGCAGCATAATCTCTCCGAAAGTAACAACTTTTTTCATAGCTAATGATGGTTTTTCTATCTAAAATTTGAAATAATTCTTAGAATTATGATAACAAATATCCTGAATAATTTTGCCGATCCATGGAATGTCTGCCGGGAGGCGACCCTGTTTGATGTCATTACCAAAGATATTGCATAGCAAGCGCCGAAAGTACTCGTGTCGTGGATAAGATAAAAAAGAGCGACTATCTGTTAGCATACCCACAAAGCGACTTAGTAACCCCATATTGGATAATGTGTTGATTTGCTGCTCCATTCCATCAAGTTGATCCAGAAACCACCAAGCAGAGCCGTACTGCAATTTACCAGCTTGACTTCCATCATTGAAATTGCCAATCATAGTGGCGAAGACAGCATTATCTGCTGGATTAAGATTGTATAAAATCGTTTTAGGCAACTGATCGGTTGTATCTAGTGCATTCAAATGATTTGAAAGTGCCGTAGCTTGGCTAAAATCACCTATGCTGTCGAAGCCAGTATCAGAGCCTAACTGTGAAAGCATGCGCGAATTATTGTTACGCAGCGCACCAAGATGAAACTGCTGTATCCAGTCCTTAGCATGGTACATTTTGCCAAGCTCAATCAATACCGCAGATTGGTAAGCCCAAAGTTCCTCTTGACTAATCGGCTGATTGGAGAGTGCTTTCTGAAATGCAGCTTCAGCTTTTCCTGTTGCATTAGGTACAAAGTGTAGTTGGCTCAGACCGTGATCAGCCAAACGAGCACCTTGGGCGTGAAAGAAATCAATTCGGCTTTGTAGCGCTGTGAGAAGATTGGTCAAATTAGTAATGTTGATCCCAGTACAATCTTCTAATTTATTGAGATATGCCTTCCAATCTGACTGTTGCATCAATATGGCTTTATCAGGGCGGAAAGTCGGCAGCACTTCTAATTCTGATTGAGCATTTGCTATCATCTGGTGAGCAGCCAAGTCATCTACTGGGTCATCAGTGGTACAAATAACTTCCACTTTCATCTTTTTTAGCAACCCAAGCACTCTAAATTCATCCTCTAAGAGTTTAGTATTACAGGCTTCATATATACTCTTTGCATTATTGGCAGAGAGCAATCGATCAATGCCGAAGTACCGCTTGAGTTCGAGGTGTGTCCAATGATATAGAGGGTTGCGTAGGGTATAGGGTACGGTAGCTGACCAAGCACTAAACTTCTCCCAACTAGAGGCTTTTCCAGTGATCAGGCGTTCTTCCACTCCATTAGTTCGCATGGCTCGCCATTTGTAATGATCGCCTTCTAGCCAAGCTGCCGTTATATTACTGAATTGACGATTATCCGCTATATCCTTTGGGGATAAATGGCAATGATAGTCAATAATAGGCATATCCTTAGCGTAATCATGGTAGAGTTGTTCAGCATAGTCGCTGTCTAGCAAAAAGCTATCGTTCAAAAAATGACTATTACTTGCTGTAAGATTTTCTTGACTGTAAAACATTTTCCTTAGGTTTAATCTTCTGAAATTAATCATCTACGGTTCTTCTTTGAAGGAAGTACTAGATGTTAAGTAATAGTATATTCTGAATAATCGTACAAAAGTGCTTAAATATTAGGAAAAGAATACTCTATGAGTAAAGAAGAGTTTCTTAATCGCGCTCCCCAAAAAGTAAACTCCCAATGCGTATCATTGTACTTCCTTCTTCAATAGCAATTTGATAGTCTCCTGACATACCCATTGAGATTTCTTTGAAGTGAGCGTCATCAGCAAAAAACCTTTCTTTTAATTGATCGAACATGGATTTTAATTTTTTAAACTCATCTCTTACTTGCTGCTCATTGTCCGTGTAAGTCGCCATGCCCATCACACCAACAATTCTAATATGCTGCATATTTGTGTAAGCGGAGCTGCTCAATATTTCAAGTGCTTCTGTTATATTAAGCCCAAACTTACTTTCTTCTTCTGCAATTTTGAACTGTAAAAGGCAATCAATGCTACGTTCGTTTTGCTTTGCTCTTTTATTGATTTCTTTTAGTACTTTAAAGCTATCCACTGAGTGAATGAGGTGTACGAAAGGAGTAATATATTTTATTTTATTAGTCTGAAGATGTCCGATATGATGCCATCGAATATCTTTTGGTAGAGCCTCGTATTTTGAGCTTAGTTCTTGCACCTTGTTCTCTCCAAAGTCTAAGTGCCCTTGTTCATATAATGCTAGAATCGCCTGTTCTGATTTAGTTTTAGAAACAGCAATCAACTGCGTTTTTGTATGGGCTAAGTCGTTTAATATTTCTTGTAGTTTCATCTCTTTTTTTAATTCACTAAAGTCTAGACCAGAGTAACACACTATAGAGCTATATGGTTAGTCAGCTAAAGTATTCATTATTAGGATAGAAATCTTCAATGAATTGTTTAACTTGGATAAAATTTACAACTACAACCTTAGCGAGTAATGAGTTTAAATACTAGAATCCAACTAATGGTAATGATGTTTTTACAATTTTTTATCTGGGGAGCATGGTATGTAACTTTGGGAACTTACCTTGGAGAAGTTGGCTTTAGCGGTACAGATATAGGGGACATTTATAGTACAATATCACTCGGGGCAATTATTGCTCCACTTTTTGTGGGTATCATTGCTGATCGGTTTTTCTCTGCTCAAAAAGTGCTTGGAGCAATGCACTTGATTGGAGGAGGATTTTTGTATTTGACTTCTACTATGCAAACGCCTTCGGGTGTTTACTGGATGCTGCTACTTTATGCTATTTGTTACATGCCAACGCTTGCTATTGCCAATGCAGTAGCTTTTTCTCAGATGAATGATCCCGAAAAAGAGTTCCCGCTTATTCGAGTGCTAGGCACAGTTGGCTGGATCGTAGCTGGGGTAGTTGTTGGATTAATGAAAATAGAACCTACTGCCATTCCGCTAAGAATCGCTGCTGGTGCGTCAATATTGATGAGTTTTTATGCTTTTACGCTGCCCAATACACCACCGCAGGGGCAAGAAGAAAAAATAAATATTAGAAAAATACTGGGCTTGGATGCTATCGGATTGATGAAAGATCGCTCTTTTGCAGTGCTAGTCATTAGTTCTTTATTAATATCAATCCCGCTTTCTTTTTACTACAATTTCACCAATCCTTTCCTCAATGAAAGTGGTATGGAGCATGCAGCAACTAAAATGGCGATTGGTGGGCAGGGTACAGAAATTTTATTTCTACTTTTGATGCCACTTTTCTTCAAGCAATTGGGTGTAAAATGGATGATACTCATCAGCATGGTCTGCTGGGTAGCTAGGTATGCCTTGTTCGCCTATGGCAATAATGAAGAATTGGTTTTTATGTTCTATTTAGGGATCATACTACATGGTTTGTGTTATGATTTCTTTTTTGTAACAGGTCAAATTTATGTGGATAATGCAGCCCCCGAATCCGTTCGTTCGAGCGCACAAGGTTTGATTACCTTGGTAACTTACGGGATTGGAATGTATATTGGCTCTATTATTTCAGGTAGAGTAGTAGATTATTTTACAATAAATGAAATACCTCAATGGACAAATATCTGGCTTTTTCCAGCGATGCTTGCAGCTATTGTATTTTTCATTTTTGTATTCTTGTTTAGAGCACGTAAGAAAGTAATCGATTTAGTGTAACAGTTTATCTTTGTTGAACCATTTTTGAAGAAATTAGTGAACAGAAAATCAGTGATTAGCGGGTAATGTAAAAATTACAGTTCCTTTGAATGTTTCAAATATTATATCCTTATCGAAGTTTATCAATCTAGTTCTTTACAGTAATTTGTGGATCGCCTTAGCTTCAGTTGCTATGACTACACAGACAATATGGCTTCTAAATCCGAACGATGACTTAGCGTGGAGTGGCTTGATAGGCTTTATTTTTTGTGCTACTTTATTTGTTTATGCAGTACATAGAGTAGTGGGATTAGATAAAGTTGCTGAATTTAAAGATAAAGGGCGGTTTCAAGTAATTGCTACTTTCCGTTCACATATTGTCGTTTATGCTATTCTTGCAGCACTGGGAGCAATCCTGTTTTTCTCTTTTTTAAAGTGGCATATCCAGCTAGCCGTCATTATTCCAGCATTGTTGGCACTAGGCTATGTGCTTCCTTTTCTGACTGGACGACGTCGAATGAGAGACATACACTTTGTGAAAATATTTATGATTGCAACTGTGTGGACATTGGTAACAGTAGGTTTACCGTTTCTAAATAGTGAGCTGCCTTTCTCTAGTTCTATAAGTTGTCTTTTTGTTGAACGATTTCTGTTCATTTTTGCTATTACAATACCTTTCGATATCCGAGACTTACAAGTAGATCAGCACACTCAAGTAAAAACTATTCCTAGTAGCATTGGCATCGAAAAGAGCAAGTTAATTGCCATAATTGCCTTAGGTCTTTCTCTATTATCTGTATGGTTTAACACATTTGGCGGATTCTATGATTTTTCGGTTTTTATTCGGTTGGCGTTTTCATTGTTCTGCTCGGGTATTTTTATTTATTTCTCAGATCAGATGACGCATGATTATTACTTTACAGGATTACTGGATGGCATGATGATCTTGCAGTTTTTGATACTAATAGTCTAGTTCTCAGAGGCGTATTTCCTATTTTATCTTTCCCAATCTTTACAAATGAATTGGTAGTTGAATATGTATTCTAATTTTATTGGTAATTTCCATTTTTTGTAGATTCGTCTTCCTTCACCTTTGGAGGTCGTAACAGCAATTATTTAAGAATAGTAGAACTGGTACTTTTATTGTTTTTATTTCAAAGGGAAAGATGAAGCTAATAATGAATTGGTGAGAATAGAAAGTTTGAGTAAAAGTTTTTCTTTGTCGGGGTGGCAGGATTCGAACCTGCGGCCCCCTGGTCCCAAACCAGGTGCGCTAACCGGACTGCGCTACACCCCGAACATACGTATAATGTAATTGTGACTAATTTTCCTTACTAACCACCTTGCGGTGACGGCGGGATTCGAACCCGCGGTACACTTGCGCGTACGTCAGTTTAGCAAACTGGTGGTTTCAGCCACTCACCCACGTCACCAAAAAAATACTTTCAGTACCGTTCCTATAAACGGAATGCAAAAGTATATCTACAAGATGAGATATACAAATCTTTCAATAGTTTTTCAGTAAAAAAAGTTCCCACCGTTTATGGAAGCGATTTATTACTTATCGTTCAGGCTGAGCTTGACCTTTTTTTCTAGTTCTGAAACCGTATCTTTAAAAACAATATCAGTTTCCATTAAGTCTTGTACCGTATTGCAAGAATAGATAACAGTACTATGATCACGTCCACCAAAAAGTTCACCAATTGCTTTTAATGATTTGTCTGTCAGTTGTTTAGCTAAATACATAGAAAGCTGTCTAGCAATTACTACTTGCCTCTTTCTCGTTTTGCCTGCTAGTCTTTCTACATCTACATTGAAATGATTAGCTACGAGCTCTTGGATAAATTCTATTGTAATTTCCTTATTAAGTTGCTTGACGAAACTCTTAATAACCTCTTTTGCTAAATCCATGTTGACTTGTTGGCTATTTAGGGTTGATTGAGCGACTAAAGAGACTAAAACACCTTCTAACTCTCTGATATTGTGTTTAATATTGAAACATACAAATTCGATGACATCCTTAGGTAGTTCTATTCCCTCTTTAAGCATTTTATGCTCTAGAATTGCCATTCTTGTCTCTAAATCAGGTGCTTGTAGATCAGCAGATAAGCCCCATTTGAATCTCGAAATAAGACGATCTTCAATGCCTTGTAGGTCTTTAGGTGGGCGGTCACTGGTCAAGATAATCTGCTTACCTGACTGATGTAAACGATTAAAAATGTTAAAGAAGATTTCTTGTGTTTTCTGTTTATTTTCCAAAAATTGAATATCGTCCACTATCAATACGTCAATTTGCTGGTAGAAATTTACGAAATCGTTGACTGCATTGTTTTTAATGGAGTGAATGATCTGATTGCCGAACTCTGCACAAGAAACGTATAACACTGACTTGTCTTTGAAACTTTCCAACACTGCGTTACCGATAGCATGCGCTAAGTGCGTTTTACCTAGTCCGACATCTCCGAAAATGACTAGAGGATTGAAAGCTGTACCTCCTGGCTTCTTGGCGATAGCTAGACCTGCATTTCTGGCCAAACGATTGCAATCTCCCTCGATGAATTCTTCAAAAGTATATTCTTGATTAAGTTGTGGATCTACTTTTAACTTTTTAATGCCCGGGATCACGAATGGGTTTTTGATAACATCAACATCTACACTTCCCGGTACCTGCCACTGACCATTCCTACTTTTAGTATTAGCTTGATTTGATCGTTCTGCTAGATTCTTCCTCGCCTCAGCCGCTTGTGCCATCAATATTTGATATTCAAGTTTCGCCTTTTCACCAAGTTCTTTGCGTATTGTCGTCTTTAGCATATCTACATAATGCTCTTCCAACCATTCATAAAAGAACTTATTAGGCACTTGAATCGTAAGTGAATTGCACTCTAGCCTAACTGGTTTGATTGGTTCAAACCAAGTCTTGTAGCTATGTGGAGCGACGTTTCTTTTTATGGTCTGGAGACAATTATCCCAGACCTGAATATAATCTTTTACCATGCTTCAGGAAGTTACTGAAGTCAAAACTGACTCGTAGTTAACAATAATTTTTTTTCAGACTCTGATGAGTATTGCTTGCCTAGGCTATACTAATTGGAACTGCTTTTCCTATTTTATACTATCTAATACACTTAGCAGGAACACTGCCGTCTTTATCAGATGCGGAATACAAAGTTGAGGTTTTTTTTTAATTTACAAAGTAAAATCACTTAAAAAAATAAATATTTTTTAGTCGTCTAATTTGTGTAAGCACATAATTTACAATCCTTATTTCGTATAAAA
>CAYWKD010000043.1:16999-32626 GCA_964458705.1 uncultured Saprospiraceae bacterium
TTACTATTGATGCTTTCAAGATAGTTCCACAACTGTTCCGTTATGAATAATTAAGCGGAAGCCAACAGAAGGAAAAATACTTATTCTCAGGAATACTGAAAATTCAGGAACTCTAATTATGTTTATTAGGTCAGCAATGGACTAGAATAAAGTCTGCAGTTCTTTACGAATTGCATTTTGTGCCTTATTGGTGATATTGACTTCACTTTCATCAATATATTGAAATAATGCTTTCGTTAGAATCTTGCCATTGTCAGCAGGTTGCAATGTCTCGGCAATGCCTGTGATTGTTCTAACTGATTCATCTCGTGTGAATTGAATAATACTCCAAAGTGTATCAGAAACATAGATTTGTTGTGCCACATTGTGTTCGTATTCCTGTTGAATGGCGATCAGCAGTGCTGTTTTCAATTCTGCATTCGTCATTTCGCTCGTTCTGATGCGTAGCAATAAATTCGGAACAGCAATGCGTTCGCAGAGCAAGGACAGTCGCTCATACGCCTGAATTTTTGTAGGAAGTAAATTTTGACTTCTTGTTCTATTAATCTCAAGCCGCTCTATGGTGATTTGCTTGTTTAAATACTCCCTTAGTAAAGCTCGCACTGTAATAAAAACGATGAAAGCTGGAATAGTGAGTTTGATAATATCTAATATGGCTTCTAACCAAACTGGCATTGTATCGTATTTGATTAATAAAATAATTGCACGAGCGAAAACAACAATTGCAAAAATAAGGTTGTTTCTCTAATTGCAAACTATACTTAATCTAAGTAAGGACAAATTATGAATACAGTTAGCACAACAACTCAGCCCATTACTTTAACAGACGGGGCAATCAATCAGTTAAAGCGCATTATGGCAAATCAGAATATTTCACAAGAACATGGACTCAGAGTGGGAGTTAAAGGCGGTGGTTGTTCTGGTTTTTCCTATATGTTGGGATTTGATATGCCGAAAGAGAATGATGATACTTTTGAGATAAACGGTATGAAAGTCTTAATGCAAAAATCGCATGCCATTTATTTATTAGGTATAGAAATTGACTGGGTAGAAGGACTAAACAATAGAGGTTTTTCTTTTAATAATCCTAATGCAACAGATACTTGTGGTTGCGGCACTTCGTTTTCGGCATAGAAAAAAGGGTAGAGGTTGATAAGTTTAAAGTTTAGTGTTTTTAGTTCATTACTCATGACAAACACTAAACTTTAAATTAAAATTTGACTACATATTTTTAATAATTTCTGCACCAAATTCAGAGCACTTTAAAAGCGTCGCTCCATCCATCAAACGCTCAAAATCGTAAGTAACGCGCTTATTAGCAATAGAGCCTTCAATTCCTTTTACAATCAAATCTGCTGCTTCATTCCAGCCCATATAGCGAAACATCATTTCACCTGAAAGAATAACAGAACTTGGATTTACTTTGTCCAAGCCAGCATACTTAGGTGCCGTACCGTGTGTCGCTTCAAAGATTGCTATACCTGTTTGATAGTTAATGTTGGCACCCGGTGCAATACCAATGCCGCCCACCTGCGCTGCAAGTGCATCAGAAATATAATCTCCATTTAAATTCAAAGTAGCAATTACTGAATATTCTGCGGGGCGAAGAATAATTTGCTGCAAGAAGGCATCTGCGATAACATCTTTTACCAAAATCGCGCCGTTGTCCAACGCCTTTTGTTGTGCTTCGTTGGCAGCAGTTGTACCATCTTCGGCAACGATTCTATCATACTGTGCCCAGGTAAATACTTTATCTCCAAACTCTTTTTCTGCTAATTCATAACCCCACTCCTTAAATTTACCTTCGGTATATTTCATGATGTTACCCTTATGCACCAAAGTCAAAGAAGGTAAGTTATTATCAATAGTATATTTGATTGCAGAACGTACCAAACGCTCTGTACCTTCAACAGATACTGGTTTGATACCCAAAGAAGTTGTATTGGGAAAGCGAATTTGAGTTACGCCTAATTCGTCTATTAAGAATCTTTTTAGCTTTTCAACACTATCTGTACCATTTAGATACTCGATACCTGCATAAATATCTTCTGTATTTTCACGAAAAATAACCATGTCAACCTTGCCTGGCTCTTTCACTGGCGAGGGCACTCCTTCGAACCACCGCACTGGACGCACACAAGCAAACAAGTCAAGTTTTTGGCGCAATGCAACATTCAGAGAGCGGATACCACCACCTACTGGTGTTGTTAAAGGCCCTTTTATAGCGATTAAGTGTTCTTCAATAGCTTCTAATGTTTCTTTTGGCAACCATTCCCCTGTCTTATCGAATGCCTTTTGTCCCGTCAGCACTTCTTTCCATTCAACTTTTCGCTTACCATTATAGGCCTTTTCAACGGCTGCTTCAAATACGCTCACGGCTGCTGCCCAAATATCTGGACCAATTCCATCTCCTTCAATAAAGGGAATAATTGGATTATCTGGCACATTCAAAACACCATTTTCGATGGTTACTTTTGCTCCACTCATTTTATCTTCCTTTAGATTGTTAATTAAATGTTTATAGTTTATGCTAATTGTATGTTCTCAAACGACAACATACTCGTTTATTAGATGCAAATGTAATAAATTAGGTTTTGACTTCTCACATAAACTGGATTGAACGTGGGGAGTTGATCGCATAAAATACTTTTTATGGATCATTTGTAGATTTGGGTAATTGTAAAGTCAATTTTCTTATTGCGTAGATGCAACAGATAACCATCCAGATTAATAGCTACCTAAGCTAATGAGGCATAGATTTTATACGATTATCTCAGTTCCTAGGCAAATAGAGTTTCAATTCCTCCTAGAAAATTCTAATTTTGGGGTCTTATATATTGACAAAAGTCATTAAAATACATCAATGAAAAATCCTTTAATATTAGTTACTAACGATGATGGAATTGCAGCACCCGGAATAAAGGCATTAATAGAAGTTGCACAAGAACTAGGAAATGTTGTTGTGATTGCTCCTGACTCGCCGCAGTCAGCAATGGGACATGCCATTACTATCTCTGGCCCCATTCGCTTACACAAAGTGGATGTTTTTGAGGGAGTCGAGGCCTATGAGTGTTCTGGAACGCCAGTTGATAGTGTAAAGTTAGGTAAATATGTTGTACTGAAAAATCGCCGACCTGATCTGTGCGTTTCAGGTATTAATCATGGCTCAAATGCCTCTATTAATATCCTTTATTCTGGAACAGTATCCGCAGCAATGGAAGCCTCTATTGAAGGTATTAACTCTATTGCTTTCTCTTTATTAGATTTCTCTTGGGACGCAGACTTTGAAGCGAGTAAGCCTTTTCTTAAAAAGATTATGCAAAACGTCTTGGAAAACGGATTGCCAAAAGGTTGTAAACTTATCAACGTCAATATTCCTAAACTATCGAGGGAAGAGCTAAAGGGCATTAAAGTCTGCCGACAAGCTGAAGGGTACTGGGCAGAGGAATTTATGGAAGCTACTGATCCTAGAGGCATACCTTATTATTGGATGACAGGAGAATTTGTCCTCAAAGATGAAGGTGAAGATGTTGATATTAAATCACTAAGAAATGGCTATATAACTGTGGTGCCTTCTGGGCATGACCTGACCGTTCATCCTGCCATTCAAGGATTGAAAGAACTTGAAGATTGATTCTTGCTCAACTAGGGTAGTGGTAAGAAAATCTCACTTATCTGATCTTAAATCTCAACTATGTTTTGGAGGAATGAAATATGGATAGGTCTAATCATTGGTTTAATATTACCAATACTAGGCTACGGAATACTTTATGGCGTGTTTGCCTTTTTAGATAGAGCAGATGCCGTGAGCGATATTGGACTCTCTGAGGACTTTAGACTTAGAACAATTGGAATTGTCGCTATTGCAATAAATGCTATTGCGCTGAATAAATTCCAAAAAAATAGAGCAGATCAATCTATGAGGGGCGTTGTTATTGTTACGTTCCTCTATGTTTTAGCTTGGCTATACTTTTTTAAAGATTCAATTCTGTAAGGGGTAAATGAAAAGGGAAGAATAAGTATTTAGAAGAGTTATTAACTGAAAATGAATGTTTTATGACTGATTTACAGTAATAGAGACTTTTGTAAGGTAAATCGTGGTTATCCAGCAAACAATCACTCCTTCAATATTCCTTTTAGTTTCTCTACAACAAAATCGACCTCTTCTTTTGTATTGTAATGAGAAAAAGAAAAACGAATGGTGGTGTAGGTATCATCAGCACCATAAATTGCCTGAATAACGTGCGAACCCGCATCTGCTCCAGAGCTACAAGCACTACCACCCGAAACACTCACTCCTTCAATATCGAGACTTAATAATAATAATGCTGCTTTTGGTGATGGAGGAAACGAGACACTCAGAACCGTATAAAGCGATTGATCGGAAAGTGCTGTGTTGAAGCGCAAACCTGCAAAATTTGCTTTTAATTGTTCTGCAAAATACTGGCGAAGTTCTAGCATCTGCTTTTTGCGAGCTTCCATATTTTCCACTGCTAGCTCTAATGCTTTTGCTAAACCTACGACGCCATAGACGTTTTCTGTGCCTGCTCGCATATTGCGCTCCTGCGCTCCACCATCAATGTAAGGCTGGACGATATTGTCATTATTGATGTAGATAAATCCTACACCTTTAGGTCCGTGAAATTTATGTGCCGCTCCTGATAAGAAACTAATAGGTGTTTCAGAAACATTGATTGGAAAATGACCAACCGTTTGCACTGTATCTGAATGGAAATAAGCCTCATGCTCTTGGCATAAACTAGCTACTCGGTCAATATCTAAAATTGTTCCGATTTCGTTATTGGCATGCATCAGAGAAACAATTGTCTTCACCGATGTGTCTTTCAGCAAGGCTTCAAGTTGTTCATAGTTTATACTTCCTTCATTATTAACTGCCACAAACTCAACAATTATGTTGCTATTTTTTTCTAATGATTCTACTGCATGAAGCACACAGTGATGTTCAATTTTTGAAGTAATAATGCGCTGCACATTTAGATCACGCACAGCACACTTTAAAGCCATATTGGTAGATTCCGTGCCGCCTGAGGTGAAAAATATTTCTCCAATCGAAGCACCAATATAGTTGGCTACTATTTTTCGAGCATTTTCTATGATAGCTCTCACTTTCCTTCCTTCAGCATGGATAGACGAAGGGTTGCCAAATTGCTCTTTCATCACCGGCAGCATAGCATTAAGCACCTCGGGGCTAATGGGAGTAGTGGCAGCATTGTCGAAATAAACACGCATAACTTGAATCTATTTGGCGTCTTCTTTGATCTAATAAGACTGTTTAATGACTACTGTTAAACTGGAAAATAGTTGTCAATATCAAAACTTTGACAAACATAGTTGGTTTCATACAAGATTAATAAATTTTTTTCCATAGAATTACATTTGAAACTCACAGTAGAATGAACAAAAATTTGGTTGTTCGTATTATATTTGGATTACTTGGCATTGCCATTATTTTTGGTGGTATCCAAATCTCTAAAAGTATTAGTTCAAAAAAAGTTCCTCCAAGTAAAAGAACGAGTGAAAGTCCAAGGGTAGTTCCTGCGAAAATACTGTACGTCCAAAATAAGACCGTTTCTGATACGATGTTAATACAAGGCACACTGACTGCATTTGATAAAATTCAAATATTTTCGGAAGTTACTGGAGTTCTCGAAGAGACTAGTCGTCCGTTCAAAGTAGGAAGCTATTTCAAAAAAGGGGATATGCTTGCTAGGATCAATAAAGAAGAAGTTGAGTTAAGCTTGCTTGCTCAGAAGAGTGCCTTACAAAATGCGATTACTCAATTTATGCCTGATCTAAAAATTGATTACAAGGAGAGTTTTAAGCAATGGCAGCAGTACTTAAATGAATTTGATGTGGATGCACCACTTCAACCCTTTCCTGAGCCTATCAACGATCAAGAAAAATATTTTATCGCTTCCAAAAATGTAAACAATCAATATTTCAATATAAAGAGTGCTGAGGCTAGGCTGGAGAAATACGAAATATTTGCTCCGTTCAATGGTGTCATTACAGAAGTCAATATAAATTCAGGTGCAGTCGTTCGAGTTGGTCAGTCCCTCGGTCAGTTGATGAATAAGAGCAATTTTGAATTGGAAGCAACTGTTCCTCTTTCCGACTTAAAGTATTTGAAGGTAGGAAACTCCGTTGAGTTGTATTCCGATGACATCGAAGGTCAGTGGAATGGAAAAATAAAACGAATTAGCGATCAGATTGATCCTAGCACACAAGCAGTAAAAATTTTCGTTTCTGTGTCGGGTGGCAATTTACGAGAAGGAATGTACTTGAAAGGAGATGTGAAAGCTAGAGGTTTTGAGCATGCAATGAGAATACCACGCGAACTTCTTATAAATCAAAAAGCGGTGTATGTGGTGAGAGATAGTAGTTTAAGTTTGGAAGAAGTTGAAGTGATAAAGATTACCCCAACCGCAGCAGTGGTGAGAGGTCTTAAAAATGGTACACCTTTGTTGAGGAACAAAATTGCGGGTGCTTTTGATGGTATGAAAGTTAAAGTGGAAGAGCAGGCAAAAATGATAAGTGACTCTAATAATGCTTCAGATGCCGCACCGAATTCTTAGATTAAATTAGAGGTTGAAAAAACAATTATGGATTTACTAAGTAATCAAGAGGTAAGAGATTTAGGCAATTTAGAGTTACTAGCTAAACAAGTAGTGGAAGGTTTTATTATAGGTTTACATAAAAGTCCCTTTCATGGATTTTCAGTAGAATTTGCAGAACATCGCTTGTATAACCAGGGTGATACCACAAAAAGTATCGACTGGAAAGTGTATGCCAGAACCAATAAACTATTCACGAAGCGATTTGAAGAAGAAACAAACCTGCGCTGCCAAATTGTTATTGATGCTTCTTCTTCCATGTATTTTCCCGAGATCAATAAGAAAAATAACATAAATAAACTGCGTTTTTCTGTTTTGGCAGCAGCTTCTTTAATGAATTTATTGAAGAAACAGCGAGATGCTTTTGGATTGAGTATTTTTGATAGCAAAGTCAATATGCACACGAAAGCTAAACTCACTACGGCTCATTATCGGCTATTACTGACTTATCTTCAAAACTTAATTGACAATCCGACCTACAATAAAACAACTTCCGCTGCACAAGCACTACATCAAATAGCAGATAGTATTCATAAACGCTCCATGGTAGTCATTTTCAGTGATATGTTTGAGCAATCAGAGGCTACCGATCAACTCTTTTCTGCCTTGCAGCATCTCAAACACAATAAGCACGAAGTTGTCCTTTTTCATGTTGTTGACCAATCAAAAGAGTTAAATTTTGAATTTGAAAATCGCCCTTATCAATTTATTGATATGGAGACAGGCGAGCAAGTTCGATTACAACCCAATCAGGTAAAAGATTATTATGTTAAGCAAGTTCAATCTTTTAAAGATGAGCTAAAACTAAAATGCTTACAATACCGAATTGATTTTGTGGAAGCGGACATTCATAAAGGCTTTAAGCCGATCTTACAATCATACTTAGTCAAGCGATCAAAGATGAGAGCGTAAAATCTACTTACAGTATATAGTATGTCCTCGTTCATCTGTTCCCACTCTTAATCTATTAGCTAGAACAGCATCTAATGGTCATTAGAAATTATCCAATCTTTGCCATTTTAAAGCAAAATTTCTCCAAACTATTTTTCAAATTCTTATTCTTCCTTATCTTTCGCTGGCTAAAGAATTTATAAAATTAAATTTTAAATAAAATTAGTATGAACAAACAATTTTTAGCTGCATTTGCAGCATTACTTTTCATTGGATTGGCAACGTCTTTATCTGCACAAAAGAAGGTCAGTTTTGACGAAAAGATTTACGATGCCATTGAATGGCGAAACTTAGGTCCGCATCGTGGCGGTCGATCGGCAGCCGTAACAGGCGTACCTGGAAATCCTATGCTCTACTATATGGGGGCAGCTGGTGGTGGTGTTTGGCGCACGAAGGACGGCGGCGGCACTTGGGAAAACATTTCTGATGGGTACTTTGGTGGCTCTATTGGTGCGGTGGCAGTGAGTGAATACGATCCAAATGTGATCTACGTAGGCGGTGGCGAAGTAACCGTCCGTGGAAATGTCTCTTCTGGCTATGGTATGTGGAAGTCAGTGGATGCTGGAAAAACTTGGAAGCATATTGGATTAGAAAAATCCTATCATATTCCAAGAGTACGTATTCATCCTAAAAACCCTGATATTGTATATGCTGCTGTCTTAGGAAACTTGTATGAAGACAACGAAGAGCGAGGCGTTTATAGAAGCATGGACGGTGGTGAAACATGGGAAAAAGTGTTGTACGTTAGCCCGTCAGCAGGGGCATGTGATCTGATTTTAGATCCGAATAATCCTCGTGTTATTTATGCTTCCACTTGGAAGATTCGTCGTACACCTTATAGTTTATCCTCAGGTGGCGAGGGCTCTGGCTTATGGAAGAGTACCGATGGAGGAGATAACTGGGTGGAGATCAGCAGGAATAAGGGCTTACCGCAAGATACGATTGGTATTATTGGCGTTACAGTTTCACCCGCTAATTCCAACCGAGTTTGGGCAATTATTGAGTCACAAACAGGCGGTGTATTCCGCTCAGAAGATGCTGGCGAAACTTGGACGAAAGTAAACGAAAGCCGCGCGTTGCGGCAGAGAGCTTGGTACTACTCTCGCATTTATGCTGATCCACAAGATGAGGATGTACTATATGTGATGAATGTGAGCTATCACAAATCAAAAGATGGCGGAAAAACTTTCGAGGCTTCCAATGCGCCACATGGAGATCACCACGATCTTTGGATTGCACCAGAAGACCCTGAACGCATGGTCATTGCTGATGACGGCGGTGCTCAAGTTTCTTTCGATGGCGGTGAAAACTGGAGTACTTACATGAATCAACCAACGGCGCAGTATTATCGTGTAACAACGGACAATCATTTTCCTTACAGAATTTATGTAGCACAACAGGACAATAGTACACAAAGGCTTTTCCACCGCACTGATGGTCGTTACATTTCAGAAGATGCTTGGGAAACTTCGGCAGGTTGTGAATGTGGGCATATAGCTATTCATCCACAGGATCAAGATATTGTGTTTGGTGGATGTTACGATGGATTATTGCAGATGCAGGATCACAAGACAGGGCTTACAAGAAATGTAAATGTTTATCCAGATAATCCTATGGGGCATGGTGTAGAAGGTATGCGCTATCGCTTTCAATGGAACTTTCCAATTTTCTTCTCGCCTCATCACAAAAACAAGTTATACACGGGTTCGCACGTACTGCATGTAAGTTACGACGAAGGAAATAGTTGGGAAATTATCAGTCCTGACTTGACAAGAAACGATACAACTCGAATGGGCTCTTCGGGCGGTCCGATTACAAAAGATAATACAGCTGTAGAGTATTACTGTACGATTTTTGCAGCGCAAGAATCACCAGTACAAGAAGGTCTGATTTGGGCAGGTTCGGATGATGGATTAGTACACCTTACAAAAGATGGTGGTAAAAATTGGCAGAATGTTACACCTAAAGGCATTCCAGATTGGATTATGATCAATAGTATTGATGCTGATCCGAGTGATCCTGCAAGCTGCTATATTGCTGCAACGATGTACAAAAGTGGGGACTTTCAACCGTATTTGTATAAAACAAAAGACTACGGCAAGACTTGGACGAAGATCGTAAATGGTATAGATGAAAATCATTTTACAAGAGTGGTGCGAGTTGATCCTAAGCGTAAAGGTCTGCTGTATGCAGGTACAGAAGCAGGGATGTATATTTCATTTGATGATGGCGCAAATTGGCAGCCTTTCCAAATGAATCTGCCCATTGTGCCAATTACTGATTTGACGATTAAGGATAACAACCTAATTGCTGCAACTCAAGGTCGCTCGGTTTGGATGATTGATGATTTAACTGTGCTACACCAATTGAATGATAAAATCGCTAAGGCTGATATGCACCTTTTTGAGCCGATGCCTTCTTACAGGATGGCAGGTGGACAAGCAAAGCCTTCTAAAACGGCTGGTCAAAATCATCCTGGCGGCGTAATGGTACATTTTTATTTAAAAGAAAAGCCCGCTGATTCAGTTGAGACGATTCTTTCTTTTCACGAAATGGATGGCGAATTGATTCGTGAATTTTCGACGAAAGCTAAAGAGCGCAACAAAAAATTAGAATTGGAAGCAGGCAGCAATCGTTTTGTTTGGAATATGCGCTATTCAGAAGCGGAAGATTTTGACGGCATGGTGCTTTGGTGGGCATCTTTGAACGGACCCTTGGCAAAGCCAGGTAAATACAAAGCTCGCCTAAAACAAGGTGATGAGATGCAAGAAGTAGCATTTGAAATCTTGAAAAATCCATTGTCACCAACGACTATGGAAGGCTATGAAGAGCAGTTTGATTTCTTGAGGGGTATTCAAGAAAAAGTGTCGGAAGCGCACATTGCAATTAAGGATATCCGTAGCATCCGTGAGCAAATGAATACCTATATTGATCGAGTGAAAAACGATGCGTCTATGAAGGATTTAGTAGATAAAGCTAAAGAAATTGAGGAAAAAATGGGCAAAGTTGAGAATGAGTTGTACCAAACAAAAAATCGTTCTCGCCAAGATCCTTTGAACTTCCCTATTCGCTTGACCAACAAGTTAGCGCACCTTAATTCATTAGCAGACGGTGAGTTTCCACCAACCGAGCAGATGTATGTGGTGAGGGATGAATTGACTAAGTCGATTGATGCTCAGTTAGATGCCTTTGATGAAGTGAAAAACGAAGATTTACCTGAGTTTAATGAAATGGTAAAAGAAAAAGCGATTGATGCAATTATGCTGAAGAAAGAAGAGAAGCGTGCTAGTTAGAGATTTTGCTAAATCCACAAGCACTCTAGAGTGCTTGTGGATTTTTTCATTACAGCCATCTTGCTAATTCAAAATCTTGTCGATTAACTAAATCTCTATGTTGAGGGAATAGTCTAAAGCCATATTCATAAACACCAGCTATATTCACAGGAAGTTGAACAGCGAAGGTTGCTTGACTACCTTGTAGATTGACCATTGGTAAAGGCTCTACTAGCTTTAGGTCTAAATCGTGTTCATTTAATCGCTTAAAGAATATTACTTCTAATCCGATATTACTAGCAGGAACGCCATTCAAGTCCAATTTGATCGTTGCATCGAATGTTTCTCCAATTTGCATAGATTTGTTGCTCGTGTCCAAGACCTCCATTTCAATTACATTGATTTTATTCCAATGTGACCTAATCTGTTCCTTCCAGATAGCAATATCTTTGGCAGCAGCATAGCTGTGTTCTTGCATGTGTTTACCAGTCTGTTGCAACTTGTTGTAAAAGCGATTCAAATAGTCATCCATCATGCGTTTCATGGTGAAGTATGGTGCTACTTCGCCCATGATATTTCTTACATAGCCCAACCATCTTTTAGAAATACCATTTTCGTCTCTGTCAAAGTAAGTTGGCACAATTTCTGTTTCTATAATATTATACAGCGTCTCTGCATCTAGATCATTTTGTAGGTTTTGGTCTTCATAAGTACGCTCTATTGGCAATGCCCAGCCTGAATCTGGACGATACCCCTCTGCCCACCAACCATCTAGTACACTCAGGTTTACAACTCCATTCATGGCTGCTTTCATGCCACTTGTTCCTGATGCTTCTTTTGGTCTAGTTGGGGTATTCAACCAAATATCTACTCCTTGTACTAGCAACTTCGCCATTTCCATATTATAGTTTTCTAGGAAAATGACTTTACCCATGAAGCGAGGCTGCTTAGAAATATTAATAATCTCTCTTATCAATGCTTGTCCACCTTTATCTGCTGGATGTGCTTTTCCAGAAAAGATAAACATTACAGGATGTTCAGGATCATTTACGATTTCCGCCAAACGCTCTTGATTAATAAAAAGCAAGTGAGCACGCTTGTAAGTTGCAAATCGCCTTGCAAATCCTAGAATCAGCGCATCCTCATTAATATTATTGAGGATTTCAAATATGATTCTCGGACTTTCGCCTCGTGCTGTTAAGTCGTGCTGAATAGTTGCTTTAAGATAATCAAGCAGACGATGCTTTAGATGATTTCGGATTGCTAAGATTTGTTCGTTTGGTAAGCGATTCACAATTTTCCAAAGGTCAAAGTTAGATTGGTCTTTGAGGAATTGATTACCATGTGCTTGTTTGAATACTTGATGCCATTCGTTGGCGATCCATGTTGGATAATGAACACTGTTAGTTACATAGCCAATATGATTTTCTGACCAATGATAGCCCGGAAATAATGACTTAAACATTTTTTTAGAAACCGTTCCGTGTAACTTACTTACGCCGTTGACTTCTTGCGAAAGTCGAGTAGCTAAGTGGCTCATGGAAAATAGCTCTTGTTTGTCTTCTGGATTTATTCTTCCTAGTGCTACGAACTGCTGCCAATCTATGCCCATTTCATGTACATATTCCCACAAGTATCTGCGTAGCAAATCTTCATGGAAGTAATCATGCCCAGCGGGTACAGGTGTATGTGTGGTGAAAAGTGAGGAAGAGCGAACAACTTCAGTAGCTTCTTTGAATTTTAATTGTTTTGTTTGAATAAGGTTTTTGGTGCGTTCCAAACCTTGAAATGCAGCATGTCCTTCGTTTTGGTGATATACGTCAAATTTCATGCCCATAGCCTCTAAAGCTCTTGAACCTCCAATACCTAGCAGGATTTCTTGCTTTAAGCGATGCTCATTGTCTCCACCGTAGAGTTGGTGCGTTAAAGCACGGTCTTCCCAGTTGTTATCTTCAAAGTCAGTATCTAATAAGTAAAGCGAGATTCTGCCGACCATCAATTTCCAGACTCTGGCAAACACAGTTCTACCCGGGTAGTCAATACTTACTTTGAGCCATTCACCTTGTTCATTTTTGACGGGTTGAATAGGCAGTTTTGTGAAGGTCTGCGGCGGATAGTTATTAATTTGATCGCCATGAATAGAAAGCCCCTGTTGGAAATAACCATATCGGTACAACAATCCAACTGCTGTTAAATTTACATTCATATCGCTGGCTTCTTTCAAAAAGTCGCCTGCAAGTACACCCAATCCACCCGAATACAATCGCAGAGAGATATGTAGCCCATATTCCATACAGAAATAGGCAATGCTAGGAGTGTGGCTAGCTGGTTTTTCTGCCATGTAGGCTTTGAACTGTGCATTTAAGTCCTGCAGGTTTTGTATGAATTCGGAATTGCCAACTAAATCCTGTGCCTGTTTAAGACCGATATCATCAAGTAGTGCAATGGGATTATATCTGATTTCGTCGGAAGTCCACTTGTCTTCTCCTGCAATATTCTTGAATAAATCAATACCATCTTTTTGCCAAGACCACCAGAGGTTGTTAGATAAATCACGCAACGGACTCAATGCTACTGGTAAGTTTGACCGTACATAAATTCTTTTTAGCTTAAATTGTTGGTCTTGCAACTGCTCAATCATAATTTGATTTTTTTATTTTCAAAAGATGATAAATGTAATTGAAAACTGTATCACTAACACATTATATCACCAATGGTAAAGTTAGAAAAAATGAAATAAGAATATTCTCCTATTTGTCATTTATAATCTATGCAAACGGTTTCTGTTAAAGAAATATAAGGGAAAACGAAAATATTTGGTAATTTTCACCTTTGGCGGAGGCGTATATTATCTTAGTTTTTGTGTGGTAAGTTTTCCTAAATTCAAGTAGTAGATGCAACTTCCCCTAGAAGCTGAGGAAGAATCCCTTTAGGTGATTTGGATATTCAGCACAATAGGTGTAGTTTTATTGAGTGATCGCAAATTAATAAACTTGAAAAATGCGAACTTTAGTTTGCGTAAGTAATAGTTAGCAACAATAAATAACACAATACCATATGAAATATTTTCTTTGTATAATAATTTTCTTGATCGCTTCAATTAGTTCTTTAGCTCAGGAAAATTCTGACGTTTCTTTTAAATCTATTGATGGAATAATCGATGAACTACTTGATCAAATAACTATAGAAAAGGGCGAGAAGATGGATACTACAGCCATTAGGAATTTATTTCACCCGTCTGCAATATTTACTGTTGCTGATTCTACAAATGCTGAAACTGCATCACTTGATGATTTCCTCACTCTCTTGAAAGACCCTTACTATGAACAAGGATATCTTGAAAAAGAAATTCATAAAGTTGTTGATGAATACAATGGCATTGCTCAAGTATTCCAGACTTTTTATGGCAAGGACTCTGATGGAGTTGAAGAAAAAGGAATAAACAGCTATCAATTAACGTATTATAGCGGTCGATGGTGGATAGTTAGTCTCTTATGGACTATAGAATCTAAAAGTGTTGGAATACCAACAAAATATGGTGGAGAATAAGTAAAAAAGTTGCTAACAATGGCAAATACATCCTTCTGAATTATGAAAAAAATTACCTTAACCTTTATTTTTATAGTCCACCTTTTGTTTTCTACCAAGAGCAAAGCCCAAGAAAACTACCTGAACTACCACTCGAAAGTAATTGAATGCGAACAGCTAATTATTGAAAGAAAATACTCTACTGCAATTAATCTATTTGATTCTCTCTTTAAACAGTTTGATTTCTTGTTTTTAAGAGATATCAAAGTTGCTACTGAACTCAGTGCATTTGAAAAAGATTATAAATCAGGATTGAAGTTCACGAGGCTGGGGATTAAGGCTGGTTGGACACTAGAGAGTATCAACAAAAATGACAACTTGCGATCTTTAAAGGAACAACGGGAATGGTATAAAATCATGTCAGCGTATGATTCCCTTCACCAGATCTACTTATCAAGACTAAACTTTCAGGTAAAAGAACAAGTCCATGAGATGTTTAAAAAAGATCAGAAAAAAGCATTTGGAGCATTACTTAGAATTGGACAAAAGGCTAAAAGAAGGTATTCTGAAAAAAAATTTGCTCCTCATAGCGAACATCAGTTAAGGGAATTGGAGCAAATTTTAAATGAATATGGTTATCCAGGTGAACGACTAATTGGAAATAGCTTATGGGGCTCAGTGATATTAAGTCATCATAATTCAATATCAGTGAATTACAATTCGAAAGACACAATATATGCCCAATTAAAGCCGAAATTATTAAATGCATTGAAAAAAGGTGAAATATCACCATATGAATTAGCTCAAATAGAAGACTGGCGAATAGCAGCTTTAAATAATCATGAATTAACATCTTATGGATTTCTTGGAACTATTCCAGATAAAATTATTCTTGAATCTGTAAATAACAATAGAGCTAAGATAGGACTTAGGAGCATTGATCTAAGAAACAACTTAATAGATGTAGAAAATGAAACAGGAATTAATCTATATCTACCCAAAGGATGGCAGAAAGGAAAAATAAAAATTGAAGAAAAATAAACAGTTGCTAACACGGTATATAAAAAATAGGCGAAACAGTAATATAATCAAGGCTTTTGGCTCGTGTCAAAGTTTGTGCTTATCTGAAAGTTTAGTGCTTCGAAACCGCCTACTTTTCATATACTAACCGTCAGACTGTGCAAAAACTACCTATTAAATTACTTTTAAGATTCATAATTATTTTGTAAATTCATATTTTT
>CAYWKD010000044.1:0-25168 GCA_964458705.1 uncultured Saprospiraceae bacterium
TACATCAAAGTTCGTCCTCATTGTTTTATTAACCAAATTCATCATACATCTTTTATCACTACAAAATTTAGAATAATACAAAAACAATTCTAACCCATGAATGTTGAAAATTTCTTACAGAACTTAACACAAGCATCACCACCTGAACAGCTATCTGAAGCATTAAGAGCCCTTTGGTACGATGCTAAGGAGGACTGGCACGCTGCCCACGAGATAGCTCAAAATTTGGACAGCCCAGAAGGTGCTTGGATTCATGCCTATTTACATCGCAAAGAAGGAGATAACTGGAACGCCGACTATTGGTACAGCAGAGCAGGTAAAACTCGCCCTGACCAAAGCCTAGCAGAAGAATGGAAATATATGGTGGAGGCGATGCTCTGAAATTGATATTTTGTCCTCGAACTTTTTAGTACAAAACCTTACTTTCGCCATTATTTTAAAATCCAAGAACAAAATGACATTCATAACCACACCTATTCCTGATCTAATCGTTTTTGAACCCCAAATATGGAAAGACGATCGAGGCTACTTCTACGAAAGTTACAACCTGAAATCTTTTGCTGATGGGGGCATCACCACTACATTTGTTCAAGACAATCAAGCAAAATCTACTTGCGGTGTGCTCCGAGGGCTACATTATCAAGTACCTCCGTTTGCACAAGCTAAGTTGGTGCGTGTGCTACAAGGTGAAGTGCTAGATGTAGTCGTTGATTTACGAGAAAATTCACCGACTTACGGACAATCTCATAGTGTCCATTTGAGTGAGGAGAACCAAAGGCAACTTTTCGTGCCTAGAGGTTTTGCACATGGTTACTTGGTATTAAGTGAAACCGCCGTTTTTTTTTACAAAGTAGATAATTACTACTCAAAAGAAAGCGAAGGAGGCTTAATTTATAATGATCCAAGCCTAAATATTGATTGGCAGCTAGATGAAGCAGATATAATACTCTCTGAAAAAGATAAGCAACTACCTATATTGGGTGAACACCGAAAATTCTAATAATGATAAATATTATAGTCACAGGCTCAAATGGACAAGTGGGTAGCGAACTGCAAACCTTATCATCACAATATGCTGATTTTCAATTTGTATTTACAGATTATCAAGAATTGGATATTACGGATAAAGTGGCTGTACTAACTTTTTTTAAGCAGCAAAAATTTCAATACTGCATTAACTGTGCCGCCTACACCGCCGTTGACAAGGCGGAAAGTGAAGCTGAAAAAGCTACTGCTATTAATGTTACAGGATCAGAAAACCTAGCGTTGGCTTGCAAAGAAAGTGGCACAATGCTGATCCACCTTTCCACTGATTATGTTTATCACAGCGATCAAAACACGCCATTTGTAGAAATGGATGAAACCAATCCCCAGAGTATATATGGACAAACCAAGCTAGAAGGAGAGAAAATTATTCAGAAAATCCATGCTTTGACGATTATTATTCGTACTTCTTGGGTCTATTCCTCTTTTGGACAAAACTTTGTCAAAACGATGATACGTCTGGGGAAAGAACGAGATAAATTGACTATTATATACGATCAAATTGGTACTCCGACTTATGCTCGTTCACTCGCTAGAGCTATTCTGGATATGATAAAAAAGATAGAAGGTAGCGAAATGGATAGCAAGGATATCACAGGAACATATCATTATAGCAACGAAGGAGTAACGAGTTGGTACGATTTTGCTTTAGCAGTTTTTGAACTAGAAAATATTGCCGTAAAAGTGCTACCTATCTTAACCAAAGATTATCCAACGCCTGCTAAACGTCCACATTTTAGCTTGCTGAATAAAGCTAAGTTCAAAGAGAGATTTGGTTTGGAAATACCACATTGGAGAGAAAGCCTGAAAGAATGCTTAGAAGTTTTAAAGGAAGGATAGTTTTTATGATTGTCTAACTTTCGCTTTTCCTTTTTACTTTTGCCTTCTAAAATTAATAATTAGGAATGAATCAATGGTCGGAAGTGTTGTTCAAGCAGATGCATCAGTGGCCTCCTGAATTCATCTGGGTTATCATGCTACTATTTTGCTTTGCCACCATTCTTGGCCTAGGTCGCTATTTTGGTGCAAATGGCTTGTATGCTTACATTGCTGTAGCCATTATTGCAGCAAATATACAAGTGCTGAAAGCGGTACAATTTAACGTCTATCCTGAACCTGTCGCACTTGGTACAGTGCTTTTTTCTTCCACTTACTTAGTTACAGATATTTTAGGTGAAAAGTACGGTCGAAAAATGGCACGACAAGGCGTATTCATTGGGTTTTTTGCTCATCTTTTCTTTTCTATCATTATGTTAATAACACTTGGATTCCCCCCCTTAACCACAGCGCAAGCTGGTGAAGAGATGGCTTGGGCATTGCCTTATCACGATCATATTGCTGCTTTATTCACATTGCAGTTTTCTTTATTTACGGCAGGCGCAGTAGCTTATTTAAGTAGCCAACTTTATGATGTTTGGTTGTACGATTGGCTAAAGTCAAAAACACAAGGACGCTACCTCTGGCTCAGAAATAATATTTCGACTGCCATTTCTGGGTTAATCGATAATACCATTTTTTCTATATTAGCTTGGATTGTTCTAAACTCAAACCCTTTGCCTTTTAAAACTGTATTAGTTACCTACATTCTTGGAACGTATTGGTTGCGATTACTTATTGCGCTGTTAGATACCCCCGTGATGTATATTGTCCGAAGTTGGCAATTTGGTAATGTCTCACAAAAGCGTGATTAGATAGAGAAGTAACACAGGCTTTTGAGTAGATGAGTAATAATGCTTTAAGTTAAAATGTAAAATAAACATAAAATATGCTAGAATATCCTGGATTTGGATTTGATGTAATTAAAAAAGATCCAGATTCTCATGCTCGACTTGGAGTGGTGAAAACGCCACATGGTGATTTTGAAACGCCTAACTTTATTTTTTGTGCCACAAAAGCTGCTATCAAAGGAGCCGGACCTGACGATTTAAAAGCCATAAACACAGGAATTATTTTGTCTAACACTTACCATCTACTCCTTCGTCCGGGACCAGATTTAGTAGAAAAAATAGGTGGTTTACATAAATTTATGGGTTGGGATGGTCCTATGTTAACGGATAGTGGTGGGTTTCAAATATTCAGTTTAGGGCATGGCTCCGTAGCAGATGAGATAAAGGGCAAAAATAAATTTCGGGATAACACGTCCTTAAAAAAAATCACAGAAGACGGTGCTACTTTCAAGTCCTATGTGGATGGCAGCAAACAGACCTTAACGCCAGAATCATCCATTGAAGTGCAGCGTAAGTTAGGTGCAGATTTAATACTTGTCTTGGATGAATGTACCCCTTTTCATGTGGATAAAAAATATACAGAGCGATCAATGGAAATGAGTCATCGCTGGGGAGATAGAAGTTTGGAGGAGTTTAAGCGAACACACACAGGAAAGCAGGCGCTTTATGGTATTGTGCAGGGAGGTGTTTATGAAGATTTGCGCTTGCGTTCTGCAGAATATACCGCTTCCCGACCGTTCTTCGGAACGGCAGTTGGTGGCTCTTTAGGAGCGGATAAATCGCAGATGTACGATGTAGTAAATTTTGCAATGGCAGGCGTTGATCGAAGTCGTCCCGTACATCTTTTAGGAATCGGAGGAGTAGATGATATTTGGGAAAACATACTCAAGGGTATAGATACATTTGATTGTGTATCGCCCACTCGAATTGCTCGTCATGCTTGGGCGTTGGCTCGTCATAACAGTAATTTTAGGATTAATATGCAAAACAGCCAATTCAAAGAAGACCCCAATCCGATAGAAGAAGAATGTGATTGCTCCACTTGCCAGAACTACTCAAGAGCATATATTCATTATTTGCTAAAAGCCAAGGAAATGCAAGGCGTTCACCTACTTGTTGTTCACAATATGCGATTTATGATGCGACTGTTGGAAACCATACGGCAAGCAATACGAGAAGATCGCTTAATGGAGACTAAGCGAGCTTGGTTAGCAGGAGAGCAACTCCCAAAATAAGCGAGAACAAGCAATAGTTTTCTGATATTCACAGTGAGAAATGTCGAGGTGCTCACCTTTTTATTTAACTATTTCTTCATTTCCATAAAAAGAATTTAAAAACCCACCCAATGTATTGAACACAAAGGGTGGGCTTGATTCAGGTTCAAATTAAAAATTGGCTCTTAGTGATAGAATAAAATTCCTACCTGCTCCAGAAAGACCTGAACTGTAGGGTCGATACCGTTGATCGGTAAGGTTTTCTATACCACCGCTTACACTGAAAGTCTCAGTAAGCTGATACATAGCTTTCAGGTTAAGCGTGTACCATGATGGCGAATAGTTATTCCCGTTGGCGTCTTTGGCATAGATTTCATCTTTTGCCTGCTCGCTTACCGCTAAATCGTCAAAGCTTTGTTCACCTTGAAATATGGTATTTAACTCAAGCGTGAGGTCATTGTAATTGTAACGCAACCTGCTTACACCAAAGAAAGGAGCGGCATGACGTGAAGCACTTGTGCTGCCATCATCCAATTCTTCTTCCCCTTTTTGAATATTCAAATCTGTTAAAAACACAAAATCTGCTGGAAGTTTTGCTTCTACTCCAACTTGTAAACCATACACATTTGCAATAGCGGCGTTCTGTATTGCCTGTACTTGGCTTAATTCTCCATCATATTCGATGAAGTTTTGTCCATTGAGCTGGAAGTCTCTGCGAACCAAAGCATTCTGAAGTATTGTGTAGTAACCTGTTACATCTACTTTAACCCCATCTCCGAGAACCCTAACTATACCCAAATCGAAATTGTAGGCATACTCTGCCTCCAAATCAGGATTTGGAACGACCACAGAACCTGGTTCAGAATCAAATACCTTTCCTATATCATCAACGTTAGGGGAACGGAAAGCAGTCCCAAAGTTTGTCCGAATGACCCACTTTTCAGTTGGACGATATACGCCTCCAACACTTCCTGTAAGCGCACCATTGTTGATTTCTACAGTGGTAAAAGGAAATGGGTAGAAATCTACGTTATTACTGAAATTTGCGTCCAGCATAAACTGATTGTACCGCACGCCTGCTTGAAGCGTAAGTTGATCTGAAACTCTGAACTCGTCATTCACATAAGCAGCCACAGAACTCCAGGTTGAATTGGGATACCGAGCATCGCTAGGCTTGTCTATTCCTGTGCTGATATCCGTTTGGAAGCCATTAGAATTTACATCGTTAAGCACGTATTCTAACCCGTAGTACAAGGTGTTTTTAGCACTTGTACTTTTAGTAAAATCAAGGTTTACCGAAAAGACCTCTACATTTTCAGTCTTTGTTCTCCTTCTATTATTATTCAAACTTCGGTCAATGCGACTTTCTTCAAAAGACTGTTGTGCCAAACGCAAGGACATTTGATCGTAAACGGCATTATTCCCACTGTGACTGATGTTCAAATTATTCATCATCCATTTTTGTGGGCCATAATTCCATTCCGCATAACGAATGGTACCGTTTCTGAAGCGATTGTGCCTGTCGTATCTGCCGTAAGGAGATGTTTCCGAATAATGGAATCCATATTGAAAATCCCAATTTTCGTTTGGCTTAAACCGCACTTTCTGCATGAAGTTGAGTTGCGAGTAGGCCGATGGAACTTGCAACAATTCATCATCCTGCGTAATCACCACATCCATGCTGTCTTGGCGTTGAGGATGAATTCCCTTAATGTAATCATTCGGCCCGTTGCTGCCTTGGAGCAAGTGGTCGTAATCCCAAGAACTAAAACTTGTTACCAAAGCCCATTTTTTCCAACCTATGTTCACATCAAAATGTCCGGTTTTCTCATTATTGGCTGAGGAGTAGCGGGTTACCGCTTTGCCAGTTACCAATGGTTTATTGGTTAGCGATAATTGAGGAGTTAGCGTTTGAAAGCTCATCACACCGCCAATGGCATCGCTACCGTAAATAACCGAACCTGGACCGAACAACACTTCCGTATTTTCAGTGGCAAAGGGGTCGAGGTTAATTACGTTTTGCAAGTTTCCACCCCTGAAAATAGCGGTATTCATCCGTACACCATCAATGGTATAAATGAGTCTGTTGGTCGCAAAACCTCTGATCATAGGGCTGCCACCACCTTGTTGGCTTTTCTGAATAAAAACCTTTCCAGAAGCACCCAAAAGGTCGGCTGCCGTTTGCGGATTTTGCAAGGCAACTTCTTTGGGTGAAATGGAGATGATTTTAGATGGAATATTGCTAGTTACTTGCTGCCAGCGAGTAGCAGAAACCACTACTTCGTCAAGGTTCAAATTTGAAGGCTCCATACCAATCCTAAAATCAACGGATTGAATTTGGCTATAGCTGAAAACTTGCGTTTCGTAGCCAAGAGAGCGAATTTGGATATTCTCCGCTTCTTTGAAAGCCGAAATATCAGCTTGCCCTTCAGCATTAGTTATGGTGGATGCCTGAGGACTTTTGCTAATCAGCACCACTCCTTCAAGCGGTTTTTCGGTTTGCTGATCTATAATGGTTACCGTTTGGGCATGGGACGCACCCGTCCACGCCAACAATAACCACAAGAAAATAAAATATTTCATTGTGAATTATTTTAAGCTAAACAAATAAGTTTAGTCCACCGTAATTCGCTACGACAGACTAAAAAATGATCTTGTATTTATTTAACTAAAGCGAGGAGGTGGTACAGGAGGTGTGTGATAAATGGAGGCGAAATCTTCGGGGTAGAAGATGTGCTTTAATTTCTGCGTAGTACTTATTACCGATTGATTCTCTTGACTTTCGTAAAACAACTTTTTGAAAAAATCAGCAAGCTGGCGTTTCTTCTCTTGCCGCAGTGGGTTATTTCCAAGAACGTTAGCGAGTAACCCGTCCAATTGCTTATTGAGATTTGTTTCTTCATGATCCCACCAGCACCAATAATAGATCGTGTCGCCTTCAATAGACTTTTCTACGATATCATACATCTCACCTTTGTACTCAAATTCTTTGGAATGTTCCCAGCGCAGTTCTGTTTGAGACTCTTCTTCGGTAAACTTTAGCAAAAACAATTCTTCTTTGTCAAGCCCAGCAATCATTTTCCATTTTACCTCACGCTTTATTTGTTTTTTCTGGAGTTGCAAAAAAGTAAGCGTAGCAGCAACTGGTGTTACTAAACAGAACAACAATACTATGCCTACTACCTTTCTTTTCATTGAAAATTATAACTACTTGCTATTTTCAACATCCAAACGAAAACTGAAGGACTTTTTAACAAAGAATAATTTGAATTTTTAAACATGACCTTACGAGTTCATCGAAGCGTATTAAGTAAGTTGCTACAAAACCCCTAATTTTGGAAGTGTTTAATTACAATTTCCGCATACTTAGCACGCGCTTTTTTTCCCCTTCTTTCATCTCAATAGCTAGTGAATCATTCGTTATTTCCAACAGACGAATAGCAATTTCTTTCTTATTTTCTGTAGTTGTGTCTTTTAGATAAATGAGCTTATTTTGATGTCTGTACCTTCCTGCTTCTTTATAATTCAGTGTACTCTCAAATAAGTATCGCCCATCACTATCAAAAGAAAGTCGTATTTCATCTGTATTGATTTCTATTAAACTATCTTCTTCCATTAGTTGAATGGCTTGCCATTTGCCTGTAATGATACTATCACTTGTATTTTGCACACAAGTGATAAAAAGGAAAGGTATAATTGCAGCGATCAATATTTTTTTTGTCATTATTCCAATATTCATTAAGAAACTCAATTCAGAAGCTAATTACACCTACGTGAAGTAAAATACTCAAACTCACATAGCTTACAAATATATAGATAGTTACGAACAGATGCTAAAAAAAGCGAGGTAATCAAGATCACCTCGCTCGTGTAGCGTTTTAGATGTGTTTGTATTTAAATTATTAGTTTTTCTTAATTACTTGTAATTACTCAATCTTGAGTATGTCATAAATCTAATATTTACGGAAAATAATGCTTAGTCTAGTCGTAACGTGTAAGGCTCTGATTAAAGTCAGATTTCTCACCCTTAATTAGTGTGTAGTTACGCATCAACCTACTCCTAACATTGACTTCATGGCTATGAAGACCACTGCTCCCGCCAAAAATCCAACAACTGCTAGCCAGCCTATTTTTCTTAAATACCAGATAAAGTCAATTTTTTCCATCCCCATTGCTGCTACTCCTGCTGCTGAGCCAATAATCAACATACTACCACCTGTTCCTGCTGCATAAGCAATAAAATGCCAAAGTGATGAATCTATTGGCTGATCGTACATCCCCATTGAGGCAGCTACTAATGGAACATTATCAATAATGGCGGAGGCTACACCTAGTAGCATCACCACAATATCCTGGTTAGGTATAGCCCTGTCTAATCCTTCTGCTACATAGCGCAGCGTTCCTACTTCTACCTCTTTTCCTGCTATTTGTACAGCACCGAACACCAGACTTTCTAGTGCCGCAACAGCCATCAAAATACCTAAAAAGAAAAGAATACTGGACAATTCAATTCTTGACAAGGCTTTGTGAGCCGAGTATAAATGTCGCCGTTCTTCATTGAAATCTTCTTCTGGGTGTATGTATTCAGAAACTAACCAAACAACCCCCAAACTAAGCATCATTCCCAAGTAAGGAGGGAGATGAGTCAACGTCTTAAAGATAGGCACAAATACAATCATTCCTAAGCCAAGATAAAGCATGAAACTACTACTCAAGAGCTTGCTAGTTTCTGAGCCACTTTCTGCCTGCTCATCTATTTGAATATCACCTTTAAATGCTGGCAGTAGAGTTGCTATGAACACTGGAACAACAAAACAAAAGATGGAAGGAATGACTAAATATTTAATTAATCCTAGTGCGGATACCTTCTCACCAATCCAAAGCATTGTGGTTGTTACATCACCAATCGGTGACCAGGCTCCTCCTGCATTTGCTGCAATTACAATTAGACCAGCAAACCAAAGACGGTCATTGCGATTTGGAATCAATTTGCGAAGCAGTGTAATCAGTACGATTGTTGCAGTTAAGTTATCAATAATAGCAGAGAGAATAAACGCCAGAATACCTAGTATCCAAAGTAGTTTCTTTTTACTTTTAGTTTTTACATAGCTTTTCAATACTTCAAATCCTCTGTGCAAATCCACAATTTCGACAATAGTCATCGCACCAATTAAGAATATAAGAATTTCTGCCGTTTTTCCTAAATGATGCAAAAGTGTATTTTTGAATCCCTCTTCCGCTTCATGGAAGTCGCCACCATGATCGCCGATCAGGCTATAAGCGTGTTCATGAGTATCAATCACAGAAAGCATGCCATTGTTAAAACCAATAGCTAATAATGCCCAGCACAATGCGCCCATAATAAGAGCAGGCACTGTTTTGTCTAATTTGAGCGGATGTTCAAAAACAATCGCTAAATATCCCAGTACGAAACAAAGAATAATGATAGAAGAGAATGAAAGCATACTATTATGTTATTTCGTTTATTCGTGCATCAATTTCAATACGCTACAACAAAGGTAAAAATATAACTTTTCACAAGTTTTGTTAGCATTTCAAACTATTTTTGTTCGATAGCTATATCTGTTCAGTTATAAATAATTGACTTAAAGTAACTTAGAATAACCTAATTATTAATCCAATCAGTTGGTCAGGTATAGCTATATCATTTTTAGCATCCGAGTGAAAACTGTACACTTTTTAGCGTTAAGTAGTGGGGGCTTGGAAAATATTTTAGATCAAATCTGATGAAGAAAAATGAAAATTAACTTAAATTTAATATGGTGCGTCCTCTCACTAGTTCCGTTTCCTGCATTTGTTTCTACCTTTGTTTTGCTATAAACATACAAAATCAGCAAATGGATATTTCATTTATTATCATGTGGGTTGGATTTGCACTTGCTTCCTATTCGGTAGTCGGAAACGACGTTATTCAGGCTTTAGGTACATTTTTGACCTCCAATGAAAAACGAGTACCCTGGTATGTACTTTGGTTATTTGCAGCAAGCATTCTAAGTGCTATTTTGATCATGGGTTATACTGGAAACGGAGAGTGGCTAGGAGGTGACGATGTTGCCTATGACCGATTGGATAGGTTTGTGATGCCTGAAAAATATGAGTGGTACTTTTTAATTCCTCCAATAGCACTGCTCTCTATTACTCGCTTTGGTATTCCTGTGAGTACGACCTTTATGATTTTGACGCTCTTTTCTTTGAGTGAAATTCCTGCCGACATTAATGCTCTGGCTTCAAGTATTTTTGATGCAGACACTAAACTCGGTGGCATGATTCGCAAGTCCATCTTTGGATATTTAATTGCTTTTGGAGTAGCGGCAGCTATTTATGTATCAATTACCAAAATAGTAGAAAAACGGTTCTTAGAAAATCCACTCTCAGATAGTAGTCGCTCTTTCTGGGTTCCATTTCAATGGCTGTCAACTGGTTTTCTCTGGTCGCAGTGGTTGACGCAAGACCTAGCCAATATTTACATTTATCTTAAAGCAGGAAAAGACTTGTCCGCTGGAGGTTTTGTAATTTCTTTAATAATATTACTAAGCTTACTTGCCTATATTTTCTGGATTAAAGGTGGTGCTGTACAGGAGGTTGTAAGAAGAAAAACTAACACAATAGATATTCGCTCTGCTAGTATTATTGACCTTATATACGGTATTATTTTATTCGTATTTAAGCAAAACTCACTTGGCCTTTTTGAAGCCAAACTCCCAATGAGTACAACTTGGATATTCATTGGCTTATTGGCAGGGCGGGAACTAGCAATACGTTTTATGATCGATGGTAAATTACAAAAAGAAGAAGTGCGCGATGTAATTTCTGATTTAGTGAAAGTATTTTTAGGATTGATAGTCAGTATAGTAATAGTATTTATTGTAAGATTACTGGCAGGTTAAAATGGGAAATACTTAATTACAGGATGTTCGATATTCTGTGAAACTTTAGCAGTCATTATTCAACTATTCTTGCTTCCATCGTATTACTGCTTCTGTAATTATTTGCTACGAAGCTAAATAACGTTTGCGAATTTTCTGCTTGGAAATCATCAACTACTATCATTGAAGAACCTCAGTGCTATTCTGCTATTACTACTTGCTAACACCATTTCTGGAGTTGCACAGGGCATCAGTATTATCGCTATTCCTTGGTATTTCACACAAATTGGAGAAGTTGGTAAATTTGGTTGGACTTACACCTTAGTAACTGTGCTAGCATTATTTTGGGCTCCTTATGCAGGCACTTTAATTGATCGCTTCAATCGGAAAAATATATTTCTTGTACTTACTGCCACCATTGGTACTTTAATTGTGATCATTGCAGGGCTGGGTTTTTACTGGCAACTACTCCCTTGGTATATGGTATCGGCTGTTTTTGTATTGACTTTCCTGAATTACAATCTTCACTATCCTACGGTCTATGCTTTTGTTCAAGAAATTACAGAACAACAATACTACGGGCGGCTGACGTCTATACTCGAAATTCAAAACCAAATTACTACGCTCTTGTCTGGAGCAGTAGGCGCCTTATTACTAGAAGGAATCGAAGAAGGTGCAACAGAAATTTTTGGACTTGCGATTAGTATGCCTTTTCAAGTTAAAGCATGGACAATCTATGAAATTTTTTTGATGGATGCTTCCACCTACTTCGCTAGTTTTTTAATTATTAGTCTAATCCGTTTTGAATCACTGAAAGTACGTCAACCAGACAAGGGTACTGTAATGCAGCAGCTTAAAATAGGCTGGGAATATCTGATTGACCATCGCTATGTCTTATGGTTTGGTGTGGCTTCTTATGCTGTTTTTGTTACCGTACTTTTAACCAATTTTTACTTGGCTGCATTGTATGTTAAACAGCATTTGCTAACAACAGGGGATGTTTATGCTTTTTCGGAAGTTTGCTATGCTATTGGAGCGATCGCAGCCGGCATATTGATCCGACGTTTATTGAAAGGACTAAATATTCCTAGCACTATTGTCATCATGACCTTGATGACAGCGGCTATGTTTTTTATACTTGCCCTCACTAGAAATATTGCTATATTTTACGGCATGTTTATCATACTTGGATTGACGAATGCAGGTGCTCGTATTCAAAGAATTACTTTTCTTTTTGAGACTATCCCGAACAAGGTTTTCGGTAGAACGGGCAGCATTTTTTTTATTGCCAACACTAGTTTTCGGATTTTCTTTCTTGCTGTTTTTGCTATTCCATTTTTCCAACAGGAAGGAAATGTTACTTACGATTTTGCTATCTTAGGTGTCTTCTTGATCTTAGCTGCAATAGTGCTATTGTGGAATGAGCGCAATCAAGTCGATTCATCCTATTAAGCATTCACTCTTTGCATCAAACTTGTTGATAGAGCCAGCATGAATTTAGAAATTATAAAAGAGACTTCACACTATCTACTTCTCAATAAACCCGCAGGGATGATTGTAGAAAAAAGTCCTTTTGAGTCCCCGACAGTAGAGGATTGGGTGCTGCGATATTTAGAGCAATCCCAGAAGAAAATATTTCTAGGAATAGTTCATCGTTTAGATCGCGTAACGTCTGGCGTATTGATTATGGCAAAGAAAAAAAGTACCTTAAAATACTTAAATCAACAGTTTGCCGCACGAAAAGTAAAGAAGCAGTACCTTGCTATTGTAGAAAATCCGCCCAAGCTAAATCGAGCGACGCTCCTTCACTGGCTAGAAAAAGATCAGAAAAATAAACGTGCTGTGATTCATGGCAAAGAGAAAAAAAACACCACTCTGTGTCAGCTCGAATATCAAGTACTAGCAACTTCCTCAAAAGGCACTTTACTTTCTATTCAACCGAGTACAGGGAGGTTTCACCAAATTCGAGCGCAATTGGCATTTGTGGGGAATCCTATTGTTGGAGATAAAAAATATGGCGCTAATACAACTTACTATGATAGAGCTATTGCATTACAGGCGCACACTCTGGCATTTATTGATCCATTGAGCGGCAGAACGCAAGTCGCTACTGCACCAATGCCCAACAATGAGTGGTGGAATGAATTTCGAGATCAAGTCCCTACCCTAACTCTAACTGATTGCGGATGAGATAGTAATAAGCACCTTTATTATGGACAAGTTCCTCATGCTTACCTTGCTCTACAATTTCTCCTTTTTCTAAGACAATAATATTATCGGCATTCATCACAGTACTCAAGCGGTGAGCAACGATTACTACCGTTTTACCATAGAAAAATGCTTCTAAATTTTCCATGATGAGCATTTCTTGATACGCATCAAGTGCATTAGTGGCTTCGTCGAATAAAATATACTCAGGGTCTTTATATACTGCGCGAGCAATCAAAATACGCTGTTTTTGTCCTTGACTCAATCCAACGCCATCTTCACCAATTTTTGTATTGTAACCTAAAGGCAGCGCCTCTACAAAGGATTGAATATTAGAAACACGCACCGCTTTAAGCAATTTACGCTTATTAATAATTTCATCACCCAGAGCAATATTTCTAGCAATAGTATCAGAGAAAATAAATTCATCCTGCATTACTGCTCCTACTTTACTGCGCCACAGTTTATTATGAATATTAAAAAGACTCACTTCGCCTAATCTCACATTTCCCTCAGTTGGCTTGTAAAAATTAAGTAGTAGCTTTAAAATAGTTGTTTTACCGCTACCACTCGTCCCGACAATAGCCGTTGTTTTGCCCTTTGGTATCTTTAAATCAATATTTTTGAGAATCAAAGGAGAGTTAGCACCACCATATTGGAAAGAAACGTTTTCTAAAAAAAGACTACCATAAGTGGGAATAATGGTTACTTTTTCTTCTGCCTTTTCTTCGTCTTCTTGCAAGTGTATTTCATTCATGCGCTCTAGGCTGATTCTAGCATCCTGAGCCGTTCGGATGAACTGTATAATTTGATTGAGCGGAGCATTGAGCTGACCTACAATATACTGAACGGCTACCAGTTGCCCAATAGTCATCAAGCCATCAATGACTGCTTTTGCTGCTACAACTGTGATAAGTATATTTTTACCTTCATTGAAGAAAGCTGCACCGGTGCGTTGAATTTGGTCAATGCGTAAGTAATCCATACTCACCCTGAATAGCCTTGCCTGCGCACGCTCCCACGCCCAACGCTTTTGTTTCTCAGCATTGTGGAGTTTAATTTCTTTCATACCCCGCACCAATTCTGTCATTGAATTTTGATGCTCTGAGAGTCTTTGAAACCTTCGATAATCCAAATTCTTACGCCAACGCAAGAAAAACACTACCCAAGCAATGTAAAGAAAAGTGGCTGCTCCAAAAATGGTAAAAATAGTAACATCATAATACCAAAGCACAAAACCAAAAATGAAGAAATTGAAAGCAGAGAAGAGCGTTGTCAGCGTTGTGGCAGAAAGCAGGCGTTCAATGCGTTCATTATCTTGAATACGCTGCAAAATATCGGCTGTGTATTTGCTATCGAAAAAGCGAATAGGCAGTCGCATCAACTTCATCAAAAAATCGGAAATAAGGCTAATATTTGTTCTGACGCCAATGTGTAGTAGTATCCACGATCGAATACCATCTACTGAGATATAACTTAAAAATAAAACGATCTGTGCCAATAAGACCATATATACCAAGCTGAGGTCTTGGTCAATCACGCCATCATCAATAATGGTCTCCATCAAAAATGGTAGAGAAAGTTGGATTAGGCTGGTCAAAAATAGACCTAAAATTAACTGGCGAATCAGTTTTTTATAACGACGGAAATACGCCCACAAATAGCCAAAGCCACTTTTATCCACCTTTTCATCGCTGTGCTTGCTGAGTTCTGGTGTTGGTTCAAAAAGAAGTAGGACTCCAACATTTTCTCCGTCTTCAATATCACTAGCCCAGCCTTCAATAAATTCATCTTTGGTTAAAGAGACCTTCCCGTGTTCTGGATCGGCTATCCAAATATAATTTTTTGTTACGCGATACACCACCACAAAATGATGCTGATTCCAATGAGCAACACAGGGCAACGGAACTTCTTCTTTTAATTGCTCATAATTCGTAGTAACCGCAAGTGTGTGCAATCCAATATGTTCGGCAGCATCACTGATAGAAGCCATCGAAACACCTTCTCGATCTACGTATGTAAGTTCACGTAAGTATTCTAGCGAATAATAGCGACCATAATATCGTGCAATCATCCTAATGCACGCTGCCCCGCAATCCATGGCGTCGTGCTGATGATAAAATGGAAAGTCTTTTGTCATATTGGAGTGATGCGTCCCAAAAAAACTAAGTTAAATAAAACTATTACTTAGTTGTAGTAATATTTTAGTTATTTAAACGAAACCAATTAGTATTACTTATATAGTAAAACAACAGAAATGCTCTGATAGCTCGTCTCGATTAGAAAACGGCTTATATCAATGACGGAACGGTAAAATAGAAAAGCTTTTATGCTTTAAACTAGATTTAGTAATCACTTAGTAAGGTCTTCATTACTTTTACAGGAAGAAAAAACTTAAAACACAGCAATCCTGTTCTGAATTATTTACAAATCACTAGAATACTTGTCATTCGTGAATACACTCTATTATCGTCAACCTTTTCAGCTAGAATCGGGAGTATCCCTTCCTGAAATCGAAATTGCTTACCACACTTGTGGCAAGTTGAATGCCAACAGAGATAATGTGATATGGATTTGTCACGCTTTAACAGCTGATTCCAATGTAACGGATTGGTGGGCAGGACTAGTTGGCACCGACAAGTTACTTGATCCTACAAAATATTTTATTGTTTGTGCGAATATGCTGGGTTCTTGTTATGGTACGACTGGACCGACATCTATCAATCCTGAAACGAACAAACCTTATGCTCAGCACTTTCCAGTTATTACCGTCAGAGATATGGTCAAGGCACATCAGATTTTGTGCAAACACTTGAATATCAATCGTATTCATCTAGCATTAGGAGGTTCAATGGGAGGGCAACAAACGATAGAATGGGCAATTAGTCAGCCTGACTTATTTGAGAAAATAAGCCTCATTGCTTCAAATGCTAAACATTCACCCTGGGGAATTGCATTTAACGAATCTCAAAGAATGGCAATAGAAGCCGATAATACTCTTTATGATGGTACGAAAGAAGCTGGTAGAAAAGGCTTGGAAGCTGCTCGTGCAATAGCAATGGTTTCCTACCGCCACTACGATACTTATGCTATGACCCAAATGGACGAGGAGGAAAAACTGAGTAATTTTAAAGCCGCTTCTTATCAACGCTATCAAGGTCATAAGCTCTGGAAACGATTTGATCCCTTTTCTTACATTCGATTGAGCCAAGCAATGGACAGTCATAATGTCGGTAGGAATCGAGGTGGACTAGCTGTAGCACTATCTAAGATAAAAGCCCCTACCCTATCCATTGGTATCCAATCAGATGTGTTGTTTCCTGTTAGTGAGCAGCGATTCATGGCTCAGAATATTTTCAATGCTCAATTTGAAATCATTGACAGCCTCTACGGTCACGATGGTTTCTTGATCGAATACAGTAAACTCCACACAATTATGGAAGCTTTTCTGCTCTACGGCACTCGACATAAGCCCTATTTGGCAGGCATGACCCGAAAAGTTTATCCCGGCATGGAACAATTCTGATTCAACCTAGCATCTCTGGTATGGCTTGTTCAGGTGATGTGATCTCGAAATGAGGAAAATGGTGGCTAAACTTTGAGCTATCAAAAACATAGTCTTGATTATTTTGATAAAACATCTCGCCTACTTCTTTCATTGAAGCCGAAAATAATCCTAGAAAGTTTATCATTCCTTTTCCAACACTTCTATATCTAGGAGTTGTTTTAAGCTGATTGGCAATAAGTTCAATCCACTCTTTCCCTTTTATTGGTTTAGCAGTAGGCAAGTGCCAAGTCTGATTAAAAGCAGAATCAGTATGTGCTAAAAGTGCTAGAGCTTTTCCAATATCAGGCGTGTAGGTAAATGAATGCAGATATTCTGGACTCCCCAACCAGTTAACTTGCTTACCGTTTTTCAATGCCTCAACCGTTGTTATATTTAAAATACTATTGGTTGCTCCTTTCCCATAGAAATCTGCTGATCGAGCAATCATGGCGTCCATTTCCCCTTTTTCCATCTCGTTTAATACCATTGTAGCAACTTCAGCTCTCACTTTTCCTTTTTTACTTATAGGATTGAATGGCGTTGATTCGGTCATGTGCGAAATATAGCTGGGATCATACATGTAAACATTATCTAAGAAAATTAATTTCGTGCGATTCATCTTACAGGCTTCTATGACATTTGCTACACATTTTGGCCAAGCAGTTTTCCAAATATTATATTGGTAAGGAAACCCCACAGTAAGATAAGCTATATATGAGCCTTCTAAGGCACGAAGGGTTGAGGGTTTGTCCAACAAATCAGCAGCTAAAAGTTCATCCGTAGCATTAACTTTGATTGGTTTTCTGCTCACCAATCTGATTTCCGCTTCATAATTTTGATGAAGTACTTTTGCTAATTCCTTTCCAATAACTCCATTTGCTCCAAGTATTGTCTGCATATATTTCTGTTTTTGACTGAATCAAAGATATAATTATCATAGAGCATACTGAAATTAAGAAAATTATTCAAGTTGACCACTTAGCACGCTCGCTATCTAAACGACAGCTACATCCTCTATTGGGTTTGAGCGCGGGAGTTCTTATCCATGCTGAATAATTACTCCTCCTTAAATTTGTTAAAAAAATGTTAAAATACATCTCAACAATAACCAATGGAAGAAATGGCTCGACTGACAGATGGGGACATCCAATGAGGGAATGACACCTACAAATAGAAAATGGCAAAAAGTACTTAAAAAAGCCTTAAAATCAATAATTTCCTTAACAACACATTAATTCTAGTGCCATACGAAAACCAAATTTTATTCAGTTTTATCTGCAAACATCGGAAAAATCATATACACTATGAACTTGAGACAAATTAAATTAGACTTGACAGTTAAGCTCATGAACCTTAGCAATCAATCCAATGCACTGCAAGTGGTGCAAGAAGCAATGGCAAATTTCAGAGATGAAGTAGGTGGATTTATTGATACTGCTGTTTTGAAAGATTCAGGTGTTTCGGCAAGTATTGTAAAAAGAACTTATGCTATTCGATTTGAAAAGTGTACTTTAAATCTTGATTTGGTAATGAACCAACAGACTCAAGGTCAATATTTGAATGGCTTTCAGCTAAATTAATCAATTGCCAATGCTCCTATTTGAGCCTATCCACTCAATATCGGGATGAAAGTGCAGCGAGAATAGCAAATTAGAAAAAGAAAGCATTACATGTGCAAAAAGAGCCAACCAAATTGTACCAGTAAAAAGCGTCAACCAGCAAAGAAAAATGCCCATCGGAATGGAACCAACTGCCTCCTTTAAGCTTTTCGGGACGTGTGTTATGGCATAAAAAGCGGTATTAATACAGATAGCTGTCCAGACATCAAAAGCTCTTACAGAAGAAAACAATAAAAATCCACGATACATCAATTCATAGGCTAATAAATAGACCAGCCAAGCAGATACACTCAAGGCGAAGGTTTGATTACTCCACTGCGGAAAACGGATTTCGGGGTAAATGGCAAGGCTATCGGCTCGGCGAGCAGTCCTAAAAGTCAATATTGGAATAAGAATCGTCAACACTAGTAACCAGGACAAATCACTCCACTTTCCTTGGAAAGCTACACCATAATCAGACCAAGAGTAGGGCGTAAACGCAAATAGTACAATAGCAGGAATGACACCATACAATAGTGCACCAATCCATCTTCTAGCAATAATGTGATAAAGATGTCCACGCTTTTCACCGTAGCAATCAATGAGTAAGGCACTAAATTTTCCTTCTTCGTAAATACTCCAAAAGCAAAGGAATCCAATTGTCAGGAGGGCAATGCAAAGTATAATTTCTAAATAGGCTGTTTCAAAAGTAAAGGAAAAATCAGAAAGTACTACCATTTCCATACTTTGAGTGATTTAGAGGACAAAACGAAGTAAAAATCCTCATTCATCCTAAATGCTTTGAGGTCAATATCTTTATTCAATTCAAACAGTATTTGCTCTACATTAGAAATCAGGTGAAATAGTTTTACCACACCGTCTTCTTCATAGATCAACTTATTATCAATGATTTGAATATTCTGTAAACCTTTAATGGCGATAGTCGAACTAAATTGACCAAACAAGTCAAATGTGAGAATACCTAAGGCAGCATCATTCAGATAGACTGTTCCGTCCACCTCTTTTAGGTCAATAGGATTCAAATTGACATTCAGTAGTAAAGATAAATCAACACTTTGCGCCAATAAGCGTCCTTGCTCATTGTACTTTTTAAGCCTAAAATCATTGTTATCATATAGCCATATGTGGTTATCGCGTGATAAAGCTACGACATTTACATTGAATAAATCAAGATCAAGCAAGGATAATTGCTTCGGTATGGATAGCGTTCGATCAAGTAGTACAATAGTTTGATAATCTGCATAGTAGAGCAAAACATTAAACGGATCGGTTACGTCAATATGTGTTAATTCACCGAGTGTTTGGTCGGAAAAGTCAAACAAGCGTTTGCCCGAAGCGTCATATTTAATTAGTTGATTCTGAGCGGTAACTAAATAAATTTGATTGAGCCGATCTACTTCAAAAAATTGTGCTGATTGATCTATTACCATCGTCGGCAGCATCTGTTCTTGTGCTGAAGTTCGACTCGCCCAAATCAACAATAGCAATAAACCAATATACTTTTTGAGTTGCAATGCAAATTGATTTTGTATCCAATAACAAATGAACTAATGGATTACATATTTTATCTATTCAACTCTTCCAAATACTTTACTAGTAGTCGAATACCGTAGCCCGTAGCACTTTTTTGAGATGAAAACTCTACCTCTGAAAATGCCACACCCGCAATATCTAAGTGCGCCCACTTAGGATGCTCGTCGGTAAAAACTTCCAAGAATTTAGCAGCAAATATTGCTCCTGCGAGCGGTTTGCCACTGTAATTTCTTACATCGGCTACATCTGATTTCAAATCCTCTCCGTATTCTTTCCAAATAGGTAAGCGCCAAAATCGCTCCCCTGTCGCTTCACTCGCTTTCTTGAGCGAATCGTGCAGTGCATCGTTATTGGAGCATAATGCAGCAGCCTCATATCCGAAAGTTCTAACCGCCGAACCTGTTAAAGTGGCTAAATCAATCAATACATCAGGCTGATAATTCCTGACCATGTAGGAAATAGCATCTGCCAAGATCAAGCGACCTTCGGCGTCTGTATCAATAATTTCAATGGTTTTGCCACTGTAAGATTGAATCACGTCGCTTGGCTTAAAGGAGAGTGCATCCACACTATTATCGGTAGCTGGGATAATTCCAATTAAATGAACCGGCAACTTTAACTTTGCCACCAATTCCATAGTACCGAGTACCGCAGCGGCTCCTCCCATATCGCTCTTCATATAGTGCATATTGGTAGATGGCTTAATAGAAAGACCACCAGTATCAAAAGTAACACCTTTGCCAACAATGCCTACCTTTTGTGTGGCTTCATCGGACTTGTACTCCATGATAATCAAGCTAGGAGGGTCTTCACTACCTTTATTCACTGCCAGCAATGCACCCATCTGTGCTTCTTCGATTTGTGCTTTATCCCAAATAGTTGCTTTATAGCCATATTTTTTTGCAGAAGTTATCGCCCAGCGTGCCAATATTTGTGGCGTCTTCTTATTACTTGGCGCATTCACCAAATCCATGATTCGCATTTGTGTTTCCGCTACGGCTAATCCTCGATTAGCTACTTTTATTGCAGTGGCTTCACTTAAATCTGCTACAACAGTAATATTTGCGGACTCATCATCAAATGGATGTGAAGTTGAATTATCTTCCGTCTTAAACCGTCCAATTTTGTAAGTGCCTAAAAATAGACCGATTATAGCTTCTTCAATTTCAGTATTGCTGTTCAGCGCAGGGAAATAAACAGCCAGTGCTGAGGGGATTTTTTTTGCATAACGATGAGAGAAATAACGGAACGATCTAATTCGATGCTGGCTGCTAGGTGCATCTCCCAATCCTAGTAAGAAAACTTTTGTCAAGGGAGAATAAACAGTATGCACTTCATTTTTCTCTCCCTTGAAGTCTGCTCTTAACGCTTCAATTGGAACATTTACTAATCTAGCAATTTCAGAAAATAATTCTTGCGCTACTGCTTTGGTTGTGAGTGGTACTAAAATTGCGCTCGGCAGTTCATTAAGGTTAAGTTGAAAAGAAATATTCATAATAGGGTTTGTTGTTGAATGATTAGTAAATAGATGATACTATCTATCCACATTATTTTAATTTTACTATATTTATCAAAAAGGTCTAAAGGTTCTAAATTTAAGCAAACATATTGTCTTTAGTAATGATATTTTAGTATTATAAACGCAAAAATGTATTTTTTTGATTTAGCTAGACAAATATAAAATTATGAAAAATGTAATAGTACTATTTTTGATGCTTGCCTATGTTGGATTAATCGCCCAAACTAACATCTTAGACTCAGGGGGACAACTAACGCCAGAGCAAGCAGCCTACAACGTAGCCTATTATGATTTAAGTTTAGTCATTAATCCCGATCAACAAAGCATTGACGGGCATTTGACAGTGGAGGCGGAAGTTGTTCATCCCATGTATTGGTTGGTACTCGATTTGGATACCTTGTTGCAGGTGGCATCCGTGAAAATGATGGACAACAATCTACCTTTTGAGAGAAAAGTAGGGAAAATATGGATTGATTTAGGCAAGACTTACCAGCCTAAAGAGTCATTCTCCGTTACGGTTAGCTATGGTGGAAAACCAAGAGTTGCCCCTCGCGCTCCTTGGGATGGTGGCTTTTCTTGGGCAAAAACATCGAATGATGCACATTGGATTGCTACAACTTGTCAAAAACAAGGTGCTGACCTTTGGTGGCCTTGCAAAGACCACGTATCAGATGAACCTGACTCTATGCGTTTACATATTACAGTTCCCGCTGATCTGTTTGTGGCAAGCAATGGAACGCTAGAAAAAGAAACGAGTAACAAAAATAATACCAAGACTTACCACTGGAAAATAGCTAATCCAATTAATTTATACAATGTAGCATTGAATATTGCTCCTTACAAGAAAATCGAAACACAGTTTGATTGTATTACGGGGGAGCAATATCCCTTTATTTTCTATGTGCTACCAGAAGATTATGAGAAAGGCTTGAAAATTCTCCCTGAGTTTAAAAAACACATGGCATTCTTTGAAAAATATTTCGGTCCATACCCTTTTAGGTCTGAAAAATATGGCGTTGTGCAGACTCCACACTTAGGTATGGAGCATCAAAGTATTATTGCTTATGGTGCAAATTTCAATAATAGCTCAATGACGCGAGGCGTAGATTGGGGATTTGATGCGCTGCATCATCACGAACTCTCCCATGAATGGTGGGGTAATTTGGTTACTTGTAGCGACTGGCGAGATGCTTGGATTCATGAAGGTTTCGGCACTTACACGCAAGCACTTTACTTGGAAGACCAATTTGGAAAGGAAAAATATCGAGAATATATGCGCTCTATGCGTCGCTTTTCAAACACAAGAGCTATTGCACCAAGAACGTCCAAAACATCTGTGGAAGGTTGGCTGGCACCAATTTATCCTAAAGGCGCTTGGATACTCCACACCTTACGTTATGTAATGGAAGACGATTCATTCTTCAAGGCGCTGCGCTTGATGGCCTACCCTGATCCTGCAATGGAACTTATTACAGATGGTACGCAAACCCACTTTTCGAGTACAGATGAATTTCTACAAATTTGTGAAAAGGTATCAGATAAGGAGCTGGATTGGTTCTTTGAACTCTACCTGCGACAGCCTAGTCTTCCTACACTCGTAATCGATCATCGCGGAGCAGATGTGTTGCAATTAAGTTGGGAACTTCCTATTAATAATGTTGATTTTCCAATGCTCGTCCCTGTTGAAATAAATGGCACTTTGAAATTATTTTCGCCAGATGCTAATGGACGGATCAGTATTAAAACTAATCCAAAAGATCAGTTGACTATTGACCCTAACAGTTCGATATTAATGGAACGCAAAATAATGGAGTGAGGCTTTTACCATTCTTCCAACTGCATCAACACTGTTTGGTCGGGTTGTGAAAAATTGAACATCACATCTTCAAATACAGGTGGTTTCCATTTGCTTTTTAGCTTCTTGGAAAAAGCGTAGGGTTCTTTAGGAATTCCAACGAAAGTTTGGTCTAACTGGTCATTGTTATTCAAATCGTGAAAAGCTGCAATAGCATAAGTTCCGAAAGGAAGTCGCTGTAAAGTGAAGACATATTTTTCTGCTTGAGCGACATCAATCACTTCTGTTAAAACAGCTTTCTCTTTATTCATAAAATGATTGGGAGTATCATAAACAGCAATCCAAATTTTTCCTTTCTTCTCACCAATATTCTGGAATGCCAATTTAAGTTCTCCAAATTGGCCGTTAGATGGAGTAAGATGAACAACGAGCCATAGGTAAAACCATACTTTCATCATTAGTAGAGCTATTTATCTTAAACTTAAAACGACACAAAAAATAAAAAGTGGATTAGTATCACTTGCACTAACCCACTTAAAACTATTTTTTAAAAGATACTATTGTTTGATGAGTTTTGTTAACCAAACTTTAGCATCTGCTTCTAATCGTAACCAATAAATACCATTCGGTAAATGGCTCATTGACAGGCGTTCATTGATTTTGCCATTTGTCGTCTTGAAAGTCTGTGTGATCTGATTTTTGCCTAGCAAATTTATCACTTGAACAGTAAGCACTCTGGCATCTGTGAGTTCTATGTCCAAAAACAACGCATCTGAAAGTGGATTTGGATAGATACTTGGTGCTTTATCAAATATGATAGTCTGCGTAGAGACAAGATTACAATTTTCAATACTTGCATCATATACTACTTCCATAGTATGAGTGGTTGAACAACCAGTTACTAAATCAGTAACTTCAAGCAAATAAGTACCGGATGCTTTCGCACAATAAGTTGGTTCGGTTGCATTTTCGATTGCCGCTCCGTCCAAATACCACTGAATGGATAAGCCTTCAAAAGCCTCTGGTTTTTCTAAAGAAAGTAAGTTATCAACATTACTAAAGAAAGGCTCTGTAGGTGCTGGAATTACTTGTACTTCAAAAGAAATAGAAACTACAGAGCAACCATCGCTATTGGTATAAGTTACCGCATAAATCCCATCTTCTGTGGCATTGAATGCTGCTGCTGTTGAGCCTTCAACAACTTCACCATTTCTCAACCACTGTAATCCTTCTACATAATTTATAACATTCAATCGAACGGTATCCCCTTCACAAATTGGTGCATTAGAAGAAATATTCACGCGAGGAGCATCGGGAAAATCAAAAGTAGAATTGGTAATAACTACACTATCGCAACCCGTTGTATTCTGAAAGATCATTGTATCCAAGCCTACTTGCAGTGCATCACAAGTGATTCGTTCTAGTCGAGTAGTATCAGATAAGCCAAGCAAACTCGTTTCTGTAATAATTAAACTATCACAACCTAAGCGATTAGTAAAGAAGGCAGTGTCTCTTCCAACTAGTGTTGGATCGCAAGTCGTTTCCACAAATGTGATGACATCTTGATCTGAAAGCGTCGTTGTTATAATTACCAAACTATCGCAACCTGCTTGATTTTGCAACACCTGACGTTCTTCCCCCACTGCTGCGGGATCGCAACTCGTTGCACTAATGTAAGTCGTATCTGAATCCACAAAAGTATAATTCGTAACAACCAAGCTATCACAGCCTATGGCACTTTGCAAGACTAAAGTATCGCTTGCTTGCGTAGCATCGCAAGTGGTGGCGCTTAGAGTAGTCACTACGGCATCCACAAATTCATACGCTGTAATCACTAAACTATCGCAGCCATTGATATTTTGCAAGAATACAGTATCGTTGGCTTGCGTCAGATCACAAGTTGTAGCTGAAAGGAACGTCGTATCTGAATCCACAAAAGTATAATTCGTAACGACCAAGCTATCACAGCCTATGGCACTTTGCAAGACTAAAGTATCGCTTGCCTGCTCAGCATCGCAAGTGGTGGCGCTTAGAGTAGTCACTACGGCATCCACAAATTCATACGCTGTAATCAC
>CAYWKD010000044.1:25268-32103 GCA_964458705.1 uncultured Saprospiraceae bacterium
AGGAACGTCGGTCGTGAAGTGCCATCTGTAAAAATGTTGATTACTAAACTATCACAACCTAATTCGTTGACTAAAAATGTTGTATCTCGACCAATTTGAGAGAGATCACAGCTAGCAAGTTGCAACTCCACTATATCGACTCTAGTATTGGTCGCAACAGTGGCAGTTACCTGATTTTCACAACCATTTGCATCTCGAATGGTAACAATATAGATTCCTTTAGGCAAATTATTAAAGGTGGCACTAGACTGAAAAATGTCAGTTTCTATGCTATACTCAAACGGTGCTGTACCGCTCGTTGCATTTACGGTAATTGCTCCAAAATCGTTTTTACAAGTAATATCCGTTACACTAAGAATTTCTACGTTAGGTAACGGATTAATACGTAGTTCAATCGCCGTTCTTGTTGTGCTAAGGCAACCTGTGCTGTTGCTACTTGCTTGTGCGTAGTAGATACCTGCCTGTGTTGGCAGATAATTCAGCGTATTTTCTGCTATCAAATTACCTCCAACAGATGCGTCATACCAATTCACGATTAAATCACTATCGTTCACTCCCACCGAAAGAGGTGGAATCATCTCTCCTTCACAAATACTCACTACAGGAAAGTTGGTCGTTGGTGCGGCAATCGTTGGGCAACTGCAATCAGGAGCAGTAATTGTTTGCTGAGTTTGACAGTTATTTCCATTTGTGGCTGTTATTGACAAATTAATATTTGTTGGTACATCCGTAATGCTAAAATTGCCAGCACTTAGCTCCGTCACCACGCCTGCATTGGTGCTAATAATGTTACCAGTTTCTGTGGCAACTATTAATTCATAGGCGCTAAAGTCATCATTGCAACTTGCCTCTTGAGTAATCGCCAAGGTAGGAAGCGCAACACTATTTACTGTAATATTTTGCTCACCCGTACAGCCATCTGCATTGGTAACTATTACGGAGTAAGTTCCAGCTCCTGCTGTGATGAACTGAGTAGTTTCGCCTGTATTCCACAAATAATCAACACCATCTGTGGCTGTCAGGGTCGTCATTGTACCTTCACAGATTTCTGTAATACCAGAAATTTCTACCTCGAATGCTGGGAAGTTTGATACCGCCACTTGCACTTCATCCGTACAGCCATCTGCATTGGTAACAATCACCGAGTAGCTACCCGCTCCAACACTAATGCTTTGACTGGTTGAACCGTTACTCCACTCATAAGTCTGACCTGCGCTCGCTGTGAGAGTCGTCGCCTCACCTGTACATACTTCCAAGCTACCTACAATCTCTGCCTCGAATGCTGGGAAGTTTGATACCGCCACTTGCACTTCGTCCGTACAGCCATCCGCATTGGTAACAATCACCGAGTAGCTACCCGCTCCAACACTAATGCTTTGACTAGTTGAACCGTTACTCCACTCGTAAGTCTGACCTGCACTCGCTGTGAGAGTCGTCGCCTCACCTGTACATACTCCCAAATCACCTACAATCTCTGCCTCGAATGCTGGGAAGTTTTCAATTGTGATATTCTGTGTATCATCACATTCACCATCTATTACTGTAACGCTGTAATTTCCGCTTGACACTTGAATTTGATTGGTTGTTTCGCCTGTGCTCCACAAATAACTTGCTCCGCCTGAAGCCGTCAAAATAGTAGTTGCACCCTGACAGATTGTTGTTTCAGTAGCCATAATCTCAGCAACTACCGCTTTCACTTCTTCTACTTCGTAGATTAGTGTCTCACTCTCACAACCGTCTTCGTTTACTGTTACTACATAATAAATCCCTGCTTGACTGGGTGTGAAGATATTACTAGCAGATAGGAAATCAGTTCCACCTACATTTGGCGTATTGTACCAATAAATCTCTTCGTCTTGTGCAATATTAACCGTCAAGGTAGGTAAGCCATCACAAATATCTGTTGAATTAATAGTAGGCATCGAAGGTCGAGTAGCTACAAAAATATCAGCATCTGCCTCGACTCCATCATCTAGGTCATCTTCACATACTTCTTCATTTCCATTATAAAAGGCAAGCACTTCATACAAACCATCCGCAGCTAAAGTTGCATTACCGACGCTGTAAGTCGGTGTATTGGTTGTAACTACACTACCATCTGCCAAGAACCATTCGTATTGATAATCATTTGGATTGCCGAATGAAACATCTACTGTCAAATTTATTGGATCGCCCTCGCAGAATAAATCCCCATCCTGAATAATATCAATATCTCCCAAACTCGGCAACACAAAAATATCAGCATCCGCTTCCACGCCATCTAAGTCCGATTCGCATACTAGTTCATTACCATTATAGAAAGCAATCACTTCATATAGACCATCATCATTTGCACTCGCATTTGGAATCGTATAAAATGGTCCGTTCGTCGTTACGGTACTGCCATTGGGCAAAAACCATTGATATTCGTAATCATTAGGGTTTCCAAATGAAATATTTACCTCTAAATCAATAACATCACCTGCACAAAAGTCATCGCCATCTTGAGTAATATCAATGTCTCCCAAACTCGGCAATACAAAAATATCAGCATCCGCCTCCAAGCCATCTAGGTCTGCTTCACATACTAGTTCGTTCCCATTGTAGAAGACAATCACTTCATATAGACCATCATTATTTACAGTCGCACTTGGAATTGTATAAAATGGTCTATTTGTCGTTACGGTACTCCCATCGGGCAGAAACCATTGATATTCATAATCATTAGGGTTTCCGAAAGGAACATCTATCTCTAAATCAATTGGCTCACCTATACAAAATTCATCGTTATCTTGCAGGATAGTTATCTCACCCAGTGAGGCTAAGACTTCCACTTCAAATTCAAACTCAAAAGGATCTGGATTGCCTGCACAGCGAGGGTCGTCCACTATGGCATAGTAATACACAAAACTTCCTACTTGAGCATTTGTAAATAAAGGTGTACTAAAGACAGCGCCTGTTCCAACTTGATTAGCGTTTTCATCTTCCCAGATTATGGTCGCACCATTGGCATTCAAGACTTCCAACAAAGCATCGCTTCCAACACACGCCTCAACTTCATCATCGCCTTGCGTGGGTGCGGGACTTCGATCACCTAACACCTCTACTAACTCAATAAACAAGGACTCATCTGGACTTTGTGTACCAAAAGTGATAGTTATTTCCATTTCTTCTCCACAAAAACCAAAGTCCTCAAAACTATCATCTACACTAAGTCTCCCTCCTAAATTCATATCATCAGAATAAACCCTGTCGCCGTCCACAGAAACCTCAACTTCAAAAAGGTCTGCACCACCTTGACCAGGTGCTTCAAATGGATTTCCAATACCACTAGCACTTATAATGAATTCAACATTGGTGAATTGAGAGATGTCTATGGTTGCAATCCAGAAATTTTGATTGTTTCCTAGACAGCCTTGCCCTTCTATATCCCTTAGTTCAAAAACACCATTTCGCGTACCAAAGAAGCCGCCGTCATTGCAGCCGTCTGTAAAGCTTGACGTCCAGTTATTTCCACTTGTTCGTCCTGTACCACTAAAGTCGGCCTGATAAATAAGTGTCTGTGCCGATAAAAGAAGCGGTAGAAATAAGGCTACCGTTAGTAAGTACTTTACATTTATTTTGTATTGTTTTGTCATATTGTAAAAAAGTCAATGAATAATTCCACGAATATAAATCCTGTATGTTAAATACAAGTAAATCTTTTATTTTTTCTTAAAATGCAATAAAATCGTGATTTTGACAAAATTATGGTTGCCACAAAGCTATTATTGCGTAAATTCATTTCAGAATAGATATTTCGATAAAGAAAATAGTATGAAATCCATCTTTTTCACGCTACTATTGATGGCTACTACTTTTGTAAGCCAAGCATCATCTCCTTTTCAGTGCAGTGGAAAATTTTACACTGTCCTTGCGGTAGATAATCAAAGTGTGTTACAAGAATTGAGTTTATCTTCTTCTGAAAAACGGATGATCCCACTAAGCGAACCCAACCGTCAAATTACAGCGATTGGCATAAGTGTTAAAGATATGCATTTATACGGTTTGGATTTTGACACCAAAGAATTGTTGAGAATTGATGCAAATGGAGTAGTGGAAGCACTTGGAGTGCCTGAAAATCTAAATACTGATTTAACTTACTGGGCAGGCGATGTATCAGCAGAAGGAAGTCACTTAGTGGTTATTGCTCACGATAGACAGCAACAAAAAGATACTTATGTTTTTAGAATAAATCTCTTTTCGCCCAATTACTATGCTGGTATTACTTCTCTCATTTCCAATGTTCCGACAATAATTACAGACATAGCAACAGACCCAGTCAGGGGAGTAACCTATTGCTTTGACAAGCAGAACCGACAGATAGCTGTATTTGGAGGCAGTAGTGTTTCACATTATTTACATCAAAAAATTAATCCATTTATTGAAAGCCTCTTTTTCGATCGAAATGGACAGCTCTTTGGCTATGGCTCAAGCAGCGAATGGGAACATAACACCCTCTATGCCATCAATAAAATAGGTGGAAATGCCATTCCAGTAAGCACGGCAACTAAAGGTAGTTTTGGAGATGGCTGCTCCTGCCCTTACACAATCACTTTTGAACGCACCATTACACCTGAACAAACAACAAGTTGCGACGAACTCACAGTTAACTACAAGATCGTCAATTATAGTGGTACTGGACGTAGTGCCAATTTTGAGGATATTCTACCAAGTGGTTTCATCATTGAGTCGGTTGTGGATCATACTTTTACACTAGCCACTATTGAGAGCGCAGAACAAACTAACTCATTCCTTATTCCCAACCTCGATATTTTAATCAACGAAAATTTTATTACGATAAAAGTTAAACTCGAAGCTGTCTTTGAGGAAAAATACCAATCACAAGCACTGCTCTACAATCTACCAATGGGATTAGGTAGTAATCTACTATCTGATAACCCCAGCACAAGCCAATACCAAGATGCAAACACTACTAAAATACTTCAATCAAAGACCATTCAACTTGAAGATTACCTAAGCTACAATTGCACCAAAGATACAGCTACACTCAGCCTCCCTATGCAAAATGGAACATTTGAGTGGAGCAATGGCAGTCGCAATCCCAAAGTTCAAATTACTGAGGCAGACACCTATTGGGTGAAGGCTCAAAATGAGTGTCTTACGCTAGAAGACACCCTGCAAATCAACTTTCCTGCGCCACCATTTTTAGAGCTAGGCGAGAACAAAAAGCTAATGCAAGGCAAACTGGCTACGCTACATTTTCAGTCAAATATCACAAATCCTATTATTCAATGGAGCAGTTCAAATAATTTTGATCTTGATTGTATGGATTGTGCCCAACCCAATCTCACCGCTATTTACGACAATACTTATTACCTCCAATTGACGGACACCTCAGGTTGTACGTTTCGAGATAGCATTCAAGTTTTAGTAGAACCTACTCGACAGCTATACATGCCCACTATTTTTAGCCCTAACGGAGATGGCGTCAACGATTTCTTCTTCCTTCAAAGCCTTTCAAATACGGCTACTGTTCAGCAGTTCAAGGTTATTGATCGTTGGGGAAACCTGGTTTTCTCCATAAGTGATGTCCCTATCAATACACCCGAATTGGGGTGGGATGGAACTTTCAAAAATAAACCCGTGGCAGCAGGGGCTTACATTTGGGTAGCAGACATCATGTATCTCGATGGCAAAGTAGAAAAGCGAACTGGAAGCGTGAAAGTAAGCAAATGAAAAAGATGTGCTTTTTTTGTCAAAGTTGTTGTAAATACAAACCCTATGTACTATCTTTGCCAACTCTTTAAAAAGCCTCTTTAGCTCAGTTGGTTAGAGCGGCGGACTGTTAATCCGTAGGTCCTTGGTTCGAGCCCAAGAAGAGGCGCAAAAGTCTTACTGTTTCAGTAAGGCTTTTTTTTTATAAGTGCTCCTCCAATTCAAAAACTATCAGTAGTAACATTGCTTCAGCCTGATTGCCCGCTCAAGCTATTCAAAAAAAGTCAATCGGCTATACCAAGGAAGCGTTAGAACTATATGCCAAATATTCGACTGTTGTTCCTCGTGGAGTCAGGAGATAATAGAAAATATTTTAGGATATTAGAAAAAGGAGTAGCAAGCGATAGGCAAGCAGCTTGGTTCCCTATTGAGCCTACACAAAAAATCAGTACCACTGTGCTACTGATTTACTCAAGCGCTAGCTCTATGGCTACAGAAGTGGCATCCGCTTTTCTTGAAAGTTAGAGTAGGCGTAATTATTTGATAAGTAGTGAAATAACTAAGAAATAGTTGGAAGTAGATCGAAATTGGAGTAAACTTTCTTTGGTTGAGCATTCAAATAAACCTACTTTTACCGTGAGCTACCATTGGCTCAGCAAACAATTCAGAAAAGAATTATTTAATCGTAACTAAATCAAATAATTATGGCAAGAAGCAAAGGATTTAATCTCAGTGCACCTAAACAAACAATTTGGGCAATTGCCCTCCTTGTCGGCTTTTTAGGCATTCTAGGACATTATGTTTACATAGATACATTGTCAAAGTACAACTATGAAATGTTGCTAGTTGGTTTTATTTTACTCTTTGCTGGTACGACATTTAAAGGGTTATAGTACCACAGTCACTCAGCAAAAGCCGAGTGACTGTATGATGTTAAATTTGGAGTTTGTGTATAGATTCTCATTATAGGTAGGTTAAAAACACCTTCTCTCCGATTGAGCACAAAAAGTTGACTATCTCTACATAGGAAGGTCAAAAATCTGTCCTTATGAATAATTCGAAGCTCCGAGGGCAATGGCCTTTTGAACTTCGGGATGATTTAAATCAAACTCAGCTTTTGAGCTGAGTTGTGAAAAAA
>CAYWKD010000045.1:0-31807 GCA_964458705.1 uncultured Saprospiraceae bacterium
TAAAACGGAGGTGGAAGTAACAGTTTGCTGCATAGCTATTGGTCTTTTGAATATTCTCCTGTAAAATAGAGAAAACTTCAAGCTTACAAAAAGTTTAAAGGGTTTCTTATAAAAATGTTTGAAACAAAAAAAGGCAAGCAAGAATTAGTAAATTAGAGTTGTCAATAAAAAACACTAACTCAAGACTTGCCTTATGAAAGAGACTAAAGCTACAACATTTTTTGAATTGTTACAAGCAGCGAAGGACTTAGATTTGCGTGATGAGCGAGGAAAGGTGCATACTCAAACCAAAAACAGATGTGAACTCATGGAATACTTTGCTGACCATTTTGATCAGTGTATTTTCTTTTTGAAGCGCATTAATTTTTTATAAGAAAACCCTTTTTGAAATCGTATTTTTTTGATTGGCATCTTGTTTCACTTCTTATTGGGAGAGCAGGAATTGAGATTTTTTGAAGCTAAAGCCGTTTAGCGAGTTCGTTGGGAAATTGATCGGGTGTGCAAGCAAAAGCAGGAATGTCCAAAGCAGCAAAAGCATTAGCTAGAGATCGATCATAGGAAGGTGCACCTTCATCATTGAGTGCTAACAAACAAACTATTTTGACACCACTTTCTTTAATTTGTTTGGTTTTCTGAAGGAGTTGAGTGGAATTTCCACCTTCAAATAAATCTGTGATAAGTACCAAGATGGTATCATTGGGGAAAGCGATCAATTGCTCGGCATAACTCATGGCTTTGGCAATATCTGTGCCACCGCCTAGTTGCGTTCCAAAAAGTAAATCAACAGGATCATCTAGGTGAGCAGTTAAGTCCACTACGCTTGTATCGAAGACTACAAAATGCGTTTTTACAGAGCGCATAGACGCCAAAATAGCTCCAAACACACTTGCATAAACAACAGAAGCCGCCATAGAGGCACTTTGATCAATAAGTAAAATGATATGCCTCATCGCTTTCCCTTTTTTACCAAAGCCAATGAGTTGTTCAGGAATAATAGTTTCCAAATCAGGTTGATAATGCTTTAGATTGTTTCGGATGGTTCTATGCCAATCAATTTCATGCCATTTCGGATGGCGATTTCTAGTAGCTCGGTGCAATTTACCTTCAATTGCTTCTCGCATGGGGTTTCGCAATTGTGCTTCTAATTGTTTTACTATTTTTCGGATGACCTCTTTAGCGGTGGATTTTGTTTTTTCAGGAAGCAACTTGTTCAACGTCAGTAACGTACCAATTAAATGAACATCTGGCTCAATTTTTTCTAATAATTCTGGCTCTAGCAGCAACTCATTCACACCTAAGCGATCAATAGCATCACGCTGCATGATTTGTACAGTGGCGGTAGAAAAATATTTGCGAATATCGCCGAGCCAGCGGTTGATACTTGGAGCAGAACTGCCCAAGCCACCTGTTCGGTCTGTATTATAAAGTGCTTCCAAAGCATTGTCCATTCCAATTGCTTCAGCCTCTGACAAGGTGTTTTCTTCTCCCCCTGCTTCTTTTCCAAGGATGAGTCTCCACTTATCTTCTTTATCCAATTCGTTGCCGAATGAATCATCATTTGACTTAGCCATATCAATTTTTTCTTTAACTCATTAGCACAACTTTATTTATCCTGATCTTTAGCGACTGAATGACAAAATTTTGAAGACTTTAGTTCAGAAGATAAGACTGAACAATTGATGAAGTTATTGAAAAAAGTAAGATTTTACAAGCAAACCTTTTTTGAAAAAGCAAGCATTTGGATGGATGCTAATATTATCCAATGAAAATTCGTTACTTTTATCCTTGTAAAATGAAGAAGCGCTTTAAAACTAGAAACAAACTATGAACCGAATAGGCTTGATAGCACCTTTGTTGCTGATATTCACTACAAACTTTGCTCAAAAAGATTTGGACACGGAGTCCGTAGAAGTGATTCGGAGCTTTGAAGCAACCTTGCTTGATAGTGAAAAAATTGATGTGCAGCCTGAACTGCCAGATGTAGATACGACTGCCAAAAGACAAACCTATAATGTACCAATAAAAACATTGGCTATCGATTATCCACCGCCGCGCATCCGTCCGTTAGCATTTCAGTCGGATCGCTTGCCTAGCGCCTACAAGGGATACCTCAAAGCTGGTGGAGGGACACCTAATTCATTCTATGGCGAAGGCTCTTATCACGCATTCGTGCAAGATCGACTAGATATAGGTTTAGGCATTAATCATCATTCAGCCAACAATTCTTCCAATTTAGAGAATCAGCGTTTTTCCTACACCAAAGCCGATGCCGAAGGAACTTATTTCGCAGATCAAGGATTTGCAGTAAAGGGAAATCTGGGCTTCACATTGGACAATGTTTTTTATTACGGCTACAATGCCGAGCGAGATAATTTATTTGGTGGGGATACATTGAGCATCCCCGCAGAGGAAGCCAAACAGACTTTTACGATTTTTGATGTAGGAGCGCAACTTTTTAATGGTACACGAACCGCTGGCGACTTAAATTACAATGTCGGATTTAATCTTTACACAATGGGAGATGCAACGCCAGCTTCCGAAACGGGCTTCGATTTGAAGATCGCAGGAGAGAAATGGTTTGCAGAAAAGCATGCGCTACGATTGACTTTAGAAACCGACTTCACGAGATATTCTGCTACCTCGGATAGTATTCAACGATTGAATAACTTCTTTTTGCAGCCTAACTTCACCTTTACTGGAGAGAATTTTCGAGTGAAGGCAGGTGTCAACGTTGCTTCAAGTGATGATGTTTTTTCTTTATTTCCCGATTTACAAGTAGATGCAAATGTGATTGGTAGCGTCTTGACTATTTTTGCTGGGGCTAATGGAGATTTGAATAAGAACAACTTCCGTAGTTTAGCTGCCTACAATCCCTATATTCAGTCGAGTACAAACATTCGTAACACACGCTTTTTCAATTACTATGTTGGAGCAAAAGGAAATATTCAAGGCATTAATTACCGAGGTGAGGTGGGATACAAGGCAGCAGAAGACCTTGCGCTTTTCCGTAGTTTAAGTGCTGCTGAAGACCCCAATCGTTTTAGAGTACTTTATGATGATGTCAATATCACCTATGTTAAAGGAACAGTTGAAACAGATATTCAAGGCTTCAAAGTTACAGGGGTGCTGATACAGAATTTCTATGAACTCACTAAAGAAGAAAAAGCATGGCATTTGCCCGCCTTAGAAGTTAATATCGGCGCACAGTACACCACGCTAGAAGACAAACTTCAAATAAAAGGAGAAATATACATTGAAAATGCAGTACCTTTTGTAAATGAGAACGGAGAAGCAGACAGCTTAGACGGTCTTTTTGATGTGAGCGTGGGCGCAGAATATTACTTTACTGAAAAATTTGGTGGCTTTGTAAATATATTCAATTTAGCAGACAATAAGCGACAACGCTGGAATCGCTACCCTACTTTTGGAATTAATGTGCTAGCAGGTGTTTCTGCAAGATTTTAATATAATGCTAAATTAACTTAAGATGTGAGATTCTGAAGGTATTTCCCTAATGAGAGCTTCATCATATAAGACCTTCAACACTATCAGACTTTTGAAATCTTCAATTTTAAGTAGTAGTGAATGGGTATATTTCTTTTAGTGTTTAAAATTAATTAACATTAATATTACTTAGCGATCCTTTCTTCTTAAATTTGTCACAGTTAAAAAATTAGTCACTCATTTATTGAATGACATACTTTTCATTAAAGTTTCATCAGCTGTGAATATTCAACATCCAGTCCTCTATCAGTCCTCCGAGATTAAACTTTTTTCAGGGCAATACTCTACGGAGCTATCGAAGAACATTTCTAATTATTGTGATATTTCTCTAGGAAAATTAACGGTTAACAGATTTAGTGATGGCGAAATGCGTCCTATTTTCGAGGAATCCATTCGAGGGTCATCGGTTTTTATTATTCAATCTACGCCTGCACCTGCTGATAATTTAATGGAGCTCCTACTAACAATTGATGCCGCCAAGCGAGCATCGGCAGCCTACATTACCGCAGTGATGCCATACTTTGGGTATGCTAGACAAGATCGTAAGGATAGACCTCGTGTACCTATTTCAGCAAAGTTGGTGGCGGAACTGATACAAGTAGCTGGTGCTAATCGTTTAATGACATTGGATCTTCATGCTGACCAGTTACAAGGTTTCTTTGATATTCCTGTGGATCATTTACAAGGAGAAGCGGTGTTTATTCCCTACTTGAGTAAGTTGGATTTAACTAATATTACTTTTGCATCACCTGATGTGGGCGGTGTGAAAAGAGCTAGAATGTATGCTAAACGTTTTAAAGCAAAACTTGTAATCTGCGATAAATACAGAGAGCGTGCGAACGAAGTGGCTGGTATGACAGTGATTGGAGATGTGGAAGGAGCAGATGTCATTTTAGTAGATGATTTGGTGGATACGGCTGGCACGATGTGTAGAGCAGCTGATGTACTAATTGACAAAGGAGCTAGAAGCGTAAGGGCTTTATGTACCCATCCTGTGCTTTCGGGCAAGGCCTATGAGAATATAGAAAACTCCAAACTGGAAGAATTATTAGTGAGTGACACCATACCCTTGAGAAGGGCATCTAATAAGATTCATGTGCTAAGTGCTGCCAAACTTTTTGCAAATGCAATATATCGAACACATAACAATGAATCCATCTCTACATTGTTTGTGCCCTCAACATAGTGTGCTGAATTGCTAAACTAGATATTGTTGCTTTCACAGTTGGTGGGATTCAGTAAGACCTGAAGTCTTCATCTGAACTTAACCAACTGCGAAAATGGCAACACGTTCCTATTACCTATGAAAAGTAGTATCTATTTTCCTCTATCAAAGTATCTGCGATTAGGCGGCGCGTCTTTTTAACATTCACTGGCGTATATTTTGTGAATCGTTTTAGCCCCATTAGCAACGTTCTTAACAAATCACCTTCGGCGAATGAAACTAGAGCATCTGTTGCTTGCTTTTGCATTCTAGCAGTTGCATCTGTAAGGTACGTTCTTAAAATAGCATCATATACTTTTTGAGTACTTGGCTTATCTCGCATAGAAGATAACTTCTGAACCCTTAGCAGTAATGATTCTGCTACGAATGTATCTATCATCATGTTGGCTACATTTATCAAGATTTCTTGTTCTTCTTTCAAATTCAACTCGCCATCCATCTGCATTTTAGCAGCAGCACCAGCCACCATCAAAACGATCTTCTTGAAGTCTTTGATCGCCTTTTCTTCTGCTCCATAAGTTCCCTCTGGTTGATCGAAGCTAGGCATGGAAGCTAATTCTTTCTGCACTTCCCATGCTGGACTCACAATGTCTAATTTGCCTTTCATAGCGCGCTTCAACAACTGATCTACCATTAAAAGACGATTGATTTCATTAGTGCCCTCATAGATTCTATTAATCCGTGAATCTCGGTAAGCTCTTGCTGCTGTTCCTTCTTCAGAATAGCCCATTCCGCCGTGTACTTGTAGTGTCTCATCCACTACAAAATCCAGTACTTCCGAACCTACAATCTTTGTAATAGCACATTCAATAGCGTATTCTTCTGCTGCCTTTTGCTTAGCTTCTGCGAAGCTAAATCCTTCTGATTTGAATGCTTGATTTTTGTCCTGAATCAATTGAGAGGCGCGATATTGAGCACTGTCGCCTGCAAAAATTTGGATTGCTTGCTCTGCTAATTTGTGTTTTATTGCACCAAAATTGGACAATGACTGCCCGAATTGCTTGCGTTCATTAGCATATTTGATCGCTGTGGTTAAAGATTTTTTTGCACCTCCCAGGCACATTGCTCCTAATTTGAAACGACCAACATTTAAAGTATGAAAGGCGATTAAATGTCCTTTTCCAATTTCACCTAATACGTTCTCAATAGGCACTTTTACATTTTCAAAAAACACCTGACGAGTTGAAGAGCCCTTAATACCTAGCTTATCCTCCTCTGCTCCAAGCGTTAAACCTTCTGAATTTCGATCTACAATGAAGCCAGTAAATTTATCGCCATCAATTTTTGCAAAAACAATATATACATCTGCCCATCCACCATTTGATATCCACATTTTCTGACCGTTCAAGATGTAGTGTTTTCCATCCTCAGCAAGATCAGCGCGCGATTTGGCAGCTAGTGCATCAGACCCAGAACTTGGTTCCGTCAAGCAGTAAGCTCCAATGATTTCTCCACTAATTAGCCTAGGTAAGTATTTTGACTTCTGCTCTTCATTTCCGAAATACAGAATTGGCAACATGCCGATACCTGTTTGCACCGCATAAGTTACCGTCCAACCTCCCGAGGGACCCAGCACATCGGTGATAATTGTGTTTGTATTGGTATCTAATGCCATTCCTCCATATTCTTCTGGCATGTGGCTTCCCAATAATCCTAGCTCAGCCGCTTGCCTCAGAATACTGAGTGCAAGTCCTTCTTCCTGCTTATCTAAACGCTGGATGTTGGGTAATACTTGTTGCTCAACGAGGTCTCTTACCATGTCAGCGATCATTTGCTGATCTTCGTTTTTTTCCTCTGGTATGAAGGTATCTGTGAAATGTGCATCCTTAATGATGAACGCACCCCCTGATAGAACTTCCTTTCTAGCTATTGTTTCTGGCATAGCAGTCATGGCTCAATCAATTTTTATATTAGTAAATGAAATATTAGCGAATTTTCGCTAAAGTTAGTGTCTTTTTAGTAATAATGAAAGTTTTTAGCGAATTTTCGCTAATTTGATGTGGGAAATATGTAAAAAATTAGCCCTACTGAGTTGAAGGAACTTAGTAGGGCTAAGACAGTGGTTTATTGCTAATGGAGTTGAGCAATTTAAAATCTATAAGTCTTGCTTAACTAATAGGTCAACATACCGATAATATCTAGCACCCAAAGTTACGCCCTCTTTGCCAATAGAAGTTAAGGCAAATTCATTTTTAGGTGCAATAATACTTTCTTTTTGACGCTTGCGGTGAAGTTGCTCGTAAGTTGCATAGTCAATAGACGTTCTTTTGGCTAACTTATTTCCAATATGGAATGATTGCACAACTTTTTGCCATTCAGGTTGAACAATAGCTTCAAAAACTTTGGATTTAGAGCCACTGCCATAGCTAAAGAAACCAAGTTTTTTTCCTGCAAGCTCATTGTTTTCTAATAAATCCAACTCTAATGTTCCCATTAAAGCCAAGAATATAGAACCTGCATACATATTACCAACTTCACCAGAATAGGGCTGTGCTTTAGCAATTTTTTCTCTTACTAAAATGCCGTATTCTTCGGATTTACTAATTGCCTTCAAGAATCCTGCATACGCTTTTTGATAGGTTTTTTCATTCTCAAAGTCATTGGCATGAGGCACTGTGAGTTCATACTTCTCAGCAAAAGCAGCCCACTGTCCTTTTAGCTGTAATTCTTTGAAGAATATTTCTGAAAAAATACGCTTACCATGAAAAGCATAAGGTAGATGAAAAATCAATCGCTCCCAACGATCTAAAATACTTTCTTTTTCTGACATAGCAGCCTTATCAATCGCTTGTGCTCTAAAATGTGCTAGAGCTTCCCGAATGCGATTTTGATAAGTTAAATTTGAAAAAGGTCCATCAAAAATAGGCGTATCTTTATGCAGCGTAAGGATTTCATCGTTGTCATCTATCAGTCCTTTCACTTCCAGCGAGCCATTTAGCTTTTTTAGAACGCTTTCTGCATTTATATTTTCGATGCCAGCCAATCGCAATGCTTCTGCTACAACTTGAGCCTTAGAAAACTGTCGTAGTGGTTTGTAGAAATCATGTTCACTATTCATTGCTACACCCATAGCTTCATTGATAGCAATCAGACGAGGCTGCCGCTTCACCAACATCGCAATCGCTCCTGCTCCTTGCGTATATTCTCCCGTTGAGGCAAGTTCATATTTGGCAAAATCAGAGGTAACAACAATGCCAATTCTATCTTGACCAGCCTTCACCCAATCTAAAGTATTATGTAGTGCATCTACCCCTCCAACACAAGCGAATGTTAAATCCACTACATCGCAATTCAAAAAGCAGTCTGCTCCATAGGTAGCGGCATATTTCTGCTGAAGCATGTTGATTGCATAAGTAGCCGTTGGCTTAGCTCCATCTAAGGCGCTCTCTGTGCCCAAGTAAATTCTTCCTATCGCTTTAGGATTTAGGTTGTTCTTGTCGATCAACTCCGCAATCGCATTAGCAGCCATTGTAGCTGCATCTTCATGTACGTCTGGAATAGACATGCTAGCTAATCCTAGACCTTTGTTTAGTTTAGCATATTCTATATTCCTAGCCTCTGCCAGTGCTTCTATTGAAAAATATAATCTGGGTATGTACAAGGACATATCATCAATCCCCGTGGTTAGTTGCTTATTATCCATATTGAAAGTTGTCTATTAATCAAGAGGCAAACAGAAAATAGTGCTCGAAGTTCACTATTTATAAAGGCGTAGCGAGTATTTGGATTTCGTAGATAATCCTACCAATTGCCCTTTGGCTAGCAACAGCAAAGTTTATGATAGAACGTTCTGATAGGGTATAAATATCATAAGACAAATTTTGTAAAATATTTTTAGGAAACTTTGAAACCTGTTTTAGTTTCCTGTGTTAAAAAGCATTATATTTGCATTTGTAAAAATGAATAGTTGAATTGTTTAGCTGTTTAATGGAAATCACCCGATGTCTTCACAACAAACAATAATAGAACGAGCAGGAGAATTATTTCTCCGCTATGGTATTCGTAGTGTTACAATGGATGATGTGGCGAACGATCTTGGCATATCAAAAAAAACACTTTACCAATACGTAGAGAACAAGTCCGATCTTATTCGACAGGTCATCCTATCCAAAAAAGAGAAAGATATACAAGCTTTTGAAGCAATAAGAACAAATTCGAGTAATGCCATTGAGGAAGTATTAGATATGGCAACTTACATGAGTGAAACATTGCGGAAAGTGTCTCCTGCCATCATGTACGATCTTCAAAAATACTACAAAGAAAGTTGGTGTGAGATGGAAGAAATGCGTAAGCAGCACTCCTATAAATTGATTAAGAGCAATATAGAGCAAGGTAAAGAACAAGGATTCTATCGATTGGATGCCGATGCAGATATCGTTGCTCGCCTTCATGTAGGCTCAATTGTGCAAATCGTGCACGATAATTTATTTCCGATTGCAGATTTCTCTAAAGATAAAGTACTTGGGGAATGTATTATCTACCATATTCGTGGAATAGCCTCTAATAAGGGACTTATTCTGTTAGAATCGCTACTTGATAAACAAACAAATTGAACTTAAAACTTCATTCAATATGAAATTAACTAACCTGATTGTTATTACACTTTGCTTTATCGGTTGGACAGGGGCAGCGCAGCAGCAGTCCTTTTCACTAGACGAAGCCCTGCAGTATGCTGTTCAGAATAGCAACAGCATACGATTAGCTCAATTGGAGACTATTGGGGCAGAGGGACAAATTCAAGAATTGCGCTCCACGGCTATTCCGAAAGTGAGTGGTGCACTGCAGTATCAGCATTTTCCACAGCTTCCACAGAGCCTTCTGCCAGCTCAATTCTTTGGAGGAAACGAAGGAGAGTTTATACCTGTAGCTTTTGGCTTGAAAAATAGCCTAAGTACGGATTTAAATGCTAATGCTGTATTATTTGACCCCACTGTTTTCGTTGGGATCAAGTCGGCAGAGATGTATCGAGAGCTACTAACTAAGCAGTTAGACCAGACAAAATATGAGCTAAAATATAATGTTACTCAAGCCTATTTGGGTGCATTGATTCCTGTCAAGAACAAAGAAGTGCTTGATAGGAATATCGCTAACCTTGAGAAAACACTCCGAGAGACGAGTGCTTTCTTTGAAGAAGGATTTGTTGAAAAGTTAGATGTGGAGCGCTTAGTTTTTTCTTTAGAAAATCTTCGTACTCAGGCACAGAGCCTTAGCCAATTAGTTGAATTGAGCCAAAATATACTCAAATTCCAGATGGGCTATCCAATTGATGAACCTATTACTTTGACCGACAATATTGACCTGCTGATAAATTCAACGTTGGTGAATGACAAAGAATTAGTGGAAGCAAATTTTAGTGTTGAAAGTCGTCCAGAGTATGACGTCATTAAAGCGGGGGAGCAGTTGAATCGGATGGACATTAAAGCCAAAGAATCAGTGCGTTATCCAAGTGCTTATGCTTTCGCTAACCACAATCGTACTTTGCAACGTAATGATTTATTTGATAGTAACCAGCCAGACTGGATTAAATCAACAGTGATAGGAGCAACCATTAATGTTCCTATTTTCAATGGAATGACCACAAAGCACCAAGTGCAGCAGGCAGAGGTAGAATTGAGGAAAACGCAAATTCAACTCAATGATTTTGCAAGAGCCGCCCAATTAGAGTATCAAAATTCAAAAATTGCTTACAATAATGCTAAGCGTACGGTACAATCTAATGAGCGCAGTGTAAAACTGGCAGAGAAGATTTTTGATACTACTCAGATTAAGTACAGAGAGGGCGTTGGTTCGAGCCTTGAGTTGATTCAAGCGGAAGCCGATCTATATCAAGCGCAATCGAATCATATTAATTCTCTTTACGATTTGTTAGTAGCTAAAGCTGATCTGGAAAAAGCACTGGGGGAGATGTGATTTTAGTTATTGGGTGTCGAGTACTTGATTACCACATCCAGCATCTCACAAAGACTAAGCATTATTAAACAACACTTAACTTATTAAAAATATGAAATCGCTTTATTGTTTTATCGTTGCTGCTGTACTATTGGTAAGTTGTGGCGCACCATCAGCCGAAGAAGGAAGCTACCCCGAGGATTTGGAAGGGAAGAGAGCTTTGTTGAAGGAGAAAAAGCTAGAAATGAGAGCGTTATCAAAAATGGTTGCTCAGTTAGAAGAGGAGATTGGAATACTAGACCCTGCATCTAATGAAAAAGTACCTGTTGTTACAACTGTTCAGGTGCAGCGTAAGGACTTTGCTCATTTCACTGAGGTGCAAGGCGCTGTTGAAGCGGAAGATTTAGTTGCTATTTCTAGCGAAACTGGTGGTCGAATCATTGATCTGCGTATCAAAGAAGGGCAAAGTATTCGTAAAGGACAGCTAGTTGCAAAATTGGACTTGGAGTCCGTTGAAAAGCAAATTGCAGAGTTAGACATACAATTAGATTTAGCGAAGGACTTATACGAGCGTCAAAAGCGACTTTGGGATCAAGAAATTGGTTCAGAAGTTCAGTATTTACAAGCTAAGAACAATAAGGAACGCTTAGAAAAAGCACTGGAAACCATCCAATTACAATTAGAAAAAGCGGAAGTATATGCACCCGCTTCGGGTGTGATTGAAACGCTTAATTTAAAAGCAGGTGAAATTGCAGCACCAGGCGCACCTATCGCTATGATATTGAATACTGACCGAGTAAAAATTGTGGCTGATATACCAGAGACTTTAATTCGCTCTGTGAGCAAAGGAGCATTTGTAGAAGCTAGTATTCCCTCCATTGATTGGGAAAAGGAAGTCCGTATTACCGATTTAGGCAGAACAATTAATCCTGTCAATCGCACCTTGAAAGTAGAAGCAGTCGTAGTTAATAATGGCATGATTCGTCCAAATCTACTTTCTATTATGCTCATCAAAGATTATGAAGAGAAAAATGTCGTCATCATTCCGAGAGAATTAGTGCAGCAAGAAGTGGGCGGTAGAGATTTTGTTTACATAAAAGATAGTAGCAAAGACGGCACTATTGCTAAAAAAATTTACATTAAAACAGGCAAAAGCTACGAAAGTGAAGTTATTATAACAGAAGGGCTGCAAGGTGGTGAAGAACTTATTGTGAAAGGATCACGCTCTTTGGCAGCCAATGACCTGATAAAGATACAAGGGTAAACTCAATGTTTAATGGTTCAACATTAAGCATCAAACTTTTTAACTAAAAAACATGGATTTTCAAAACAAAAATAACAGCGAGAAGCAGAGAGATTTTTTTCTCTCAACTTGGTCAGTTGATAATCGAACGAGCATTTTCATCTTGACAATTATGATTCTGCTTTTTGGCTATTTTGGCTATCGCAATATGCCTAAAGAGCAATTTCCAGAAGTAGAACTGCCAACAATCTACATTAACACACCGTACTTTGGTAACTCGGCAGCAGATATTGAAAATTTAGTAACGCGAGAGATAGAAAAAGAGTTACAAGGCGTGGAAGGTGTAAAAAACATCAAATCAACTTCTCTCCAAGATTACTCTGTGGTAATTGTAGAATTTGAAGCAGAAGAAGATATTGATGCTGCATTAGATAGAGTGAAGGATGCAGTGGACATAGCAAAGAGTGAACTGCCGAATGATCTTGATGCAGATCCATTTGTAACGGATGTTAATTTATCGAAGTTGCCAATCATGTCTATCAATATATCAGGTGATTATAGTAATGATGGACTCCGAGAGTATGCAGAATACCTAGAGGACAAAATTGAGCAAATCGACCAAATATCTGAAGTGGAACTGAAAGGTACATTGGAACGTGAAGTCAAGGTAGATTTGGACTTGTACAAAATGGAAAGTCGCCAAGTGAGCTATCAAGATGTAGAAAATGCAATTTCTAGTGAAAATATAACGCTTTCAGGTGGTGAAATTTTGAATAACGGCAACCGACGCGCTATCCGCGTAGTTGGTGAGTTTGAATCCGTAAATGAAATCGAAGACTTAATTGTTAAAAGTGAAGACCTCAATCCAGTTTATCTAAGGGAAATTGCAGCCGTTACTTTTGGATATAAAGAACGCACGAGTATTGCTCGATCGGATGGACTACCTGTTATTTCACTAGATGTCATTAAGCGAAGTGGAGAAAATCTACTTTATGCTGCCGATAATATCAAAGCGACGATAGAAGAAGCAAAGAAGAATCTGCCAGACGACTTATCTATCACACTTTTCAACGATCAGTCCAACCAAACTAGAGATCAGGTCAACAACTTGGAGAACAGTATCATCTCGGGGGTAATTCTTGTAGTGCTAGTCTTATTGTTCTTTCTAGGACTTAGGAATGCCTCATTTGTAGGTTTAGCTATTCCACTTTCTATGTTGATGGGAATTTTGATTTTAGCACAGACTGGCGTAACGATGAATGTAGTTGTACTTTTTGCACTAATTCTAGCACTAGGTCTATTGGTAGATAATGGTATTGTGGTTGTTGAAAATGTTTATCGCTACATGCAGGAAGGTTATTCGCCAAGCGAGGCAGCAAAATATGGTGCTGGTGAAGTGGCATTGCCAATCATCGCCTCCACTGCCACTACTTTAGCAGCTTTTGCGCCTTTGGCTTTTTGGCCGGGCTTAATTGGAGAGTTCATGTTCTACATGCCTTTTACCTTGATTATTATTCTAGCATCTTCTCTTTTTGTGGCATTGTCTATCAATCCAGTTTTTACAGCTAGCTTTATGAAAATTGATGAGAAAGCGGACAATCCTGAGATGCGTAAGAAGCGAGTAAGAAATTCCTTAATTATAGGAGTAGGCTGTATCATTGCAGCAGTAGTTTTCCATTTTGTGGATCAAAGTTCTGATACTTCATGGATGTGGGCAAGAAATTTGTCCGCTTTAGTTGGTGTGGTTACACTAATCAATTTCTTTATCCTGCGTCCAGCTTCCTTTAGTTTCCAAAATTCCTTTCTGCCTTGGCTGGAAAATGTTTACGATAAATTCGTCAAATTTGCTTTACGCATACCTGGCGTGATGTTTGGATTTACAATTTTGCTATTGATTGGAGCCTTCGTGGCAATTAGTATTCGCCAACCTCAAATAGAACTATTTCCATCTGCTGATCCACTTTATGTGAATGCCTTTATCGAACTTCCACTAGGAACAGACATTGAGGAGACCAATAACGTAGTTGCTAGTTTAGAGCAGCGAATCACAGAAGTGGTAGAGCCATATAGTAGCATCGTAGAATCTGTTCTAGTCCAAATAGGAGAAAATACGGCTGATCCAATGGCTAGTCCTGAGCCGGGTGCTTCTCCACAAAAAGCCCGTGTTACAGTTTCGTTTGTAACAGCTCAGGAGCGAGGAGATATTTCTACTGTAAAGATCATGAATGAAATTAGAGATGCTATGCAGGGCTATCCGGGAGTAAAAATTTCAGTGGATCAAAATGCCAACGGGCCTGCTACGGGTAAACCTATCAACTTGGAAGTGCAGGGAGAAGATATTGACAAGTTGGTGGTGTTAGGTAGTGAAGTTATTTCTTATTTCAATAGTTTGGGCATTCCCGGAGTTGAAGAATTACAAGCGGATATTCAGGTAGGTAAGCCAGAGTTAATGGTCAATGTTGATCGAGAAGAAGCTAGGAGATACGGACTTTCTACCTATCAAATCGCAAGTGCCATCCGTACATCTGTTTATGGACGAGAGGTCTCACAGTATAAAGAAGGAGAAGACGAATACCCAATTTTTGTTCGACTAGACGAAAAGTATAGAAACAATATTAGTGATCTGCTGAATCAGCGATTGATTTTCCGAAATAATGTTGGAAAAATGCTACAAATTCCTATTTCCTCTGTTGCAACCGCTGAATACACTTCTACTTACAGCTCAATCAAACGCAAGGACCTGGATAGAGTCGTAACCATTTATTCCAATGTGGTAGATGGCTACAATGCTACGGAAATTGTGAATGAACTAAAACTTGCCATGGAAGATTACGACTTACCACAGGGCTTTACCTATCAATTCACAGGCGAGCAGGAAGAACAGGCGGAATCTATGTCTTTCTTAGTCGGAGCATTTGGCGTGGCAGTATTTGCCATTTTGATTATTCTTGTAACGCAGTTTAATTCCATTTACTCGCCTATCATAATTATCTTGACCGTACTGTTTAGTACAATTGGTGTATTTTTTGGTTATGCTATATTTGGAGGAAAAATATCAGTCGTATTCACAGGCGTTGGTATTGTCTCTTTGGCGGGTATTGTCGTTAACAATGCGATCGTATTGATTGACTATATCAATCTACTAGTCAAACGAAAACGAGAATCCAAAGGACTTGCTGATATGATGCTATTGGAAAAAGAAGATATAAAGGAGTCTATCATTCGAGGCGGTGCTACTCGTCTGCGGCCAGTGTTACTGACTGCCATTACGACTATTTTAGGGCTAGTGCCACTAGCCATTGGGTTTAATATCAACTTCTTTACTTGGATTTCCCGATCTGATGCACAAGTCTTTATCGGAGGAGATAATGCTGCTTTCTGGGGACCTATGGCTTGGACGGTAATTTACGGTTTGGTGTTTGCAACTTTTTTGACACTGGTCATCGTACCTGTAATGTACTGGTTGGCTTATCGCTTTAAAGCGTTCACGAGCAAGACGTACAGGAATCGTCATGAAATCAAAGGAAGTGCTGCATAGATAAGGAATAGGAAGCCCAATTTCATAGTTAATCGTTTAAGATTTAAAGACAATGATTTTTGGCTTCCTAAACCTACACATTCAATAATCGTAGAAATGTACTTAATATCCGTAAATCAATCATTTAAGAGCAACAACAAATGAAACCTTCCATACCTAAAGGAACAAGAGATTTTACCCCAGACCAAGTGATTAGAAGGAATTTTATATTTGACACCATCAGGCAAGTCTTTATAAAATATGGCTACCAACCCATTGAAACGCCAGTAATGGAGAATCTTGCCACTTTAACTGGAAAATACGGCGAAGAAGGGGATAAACTGCTTTTTAAAGTATTGAACAATGGTGATTTTTTATCTAAAGCAGATGAAGCAGCTCTGACAGCTAAAGATTCTGTGAAGCTAATTCCCTCCATTTCTAAGCGTGGTTTGCGCTATGACTTGACCGTGCCATTTGCTCGCTTTGTTGTGATGAACCAAAACGAAATTGCTTTTCCATTCAAACGCTATCAAATTCAACCTGTTTGGCGAGCTGATCGTCCGCAAAAAGGAAGATACCAAGAGTTTTACCAATGTGATGTAGATGTAGTGGGTTCAGCATCTTTGGTTTATGAAGCCGAGTTGACACAGATTTATGATGAAGCATTTGACCAATTGGGTATTGATGTAGAAATTAAAATCAACAATAGAAAGATATTAAATGGTTTAGCGGAAGCAGCGGGCATTCCAGATCAGTTTATGGATATGACGATTGCGATTGATAAACTAGACAAAGTCGGTATAGAAGGAGTAAGAAAGGAGATGAGCGAAAAAGGTATTCCTGAAGTAGCGCAAGATAAAATTGAAGCCATGCTTCAAGTTAAGGATTTAAAAGTGCTGAAGCCACTCTTTGAAGGAAGTGAAACAGGATTGAAAGGTATTGAAGAACTAGAAACTGTCTTTGATTTACTAGATTTAAGGACAATTAAGCAAAAGCTAGTCTTTGATGTTACGCTCGCAAGAGGCTTAAACTATTACACTGGCTGTATCTTTGAAGTAAAAGCGGATACTGAAAGTTACCCCAAATTCAAAATGGGTAGCATTGGTGGTGGTGGAAGATATGCAGATCTGACAAGTGTGTTTGGCTTAAAAAACGTCTCAGGCGTAGGTGTTTCCTTTGGTGCAGAGCGCATTTATGATGTCATGGATGAACTCAATTTATTTCCTGACGCTATGGAGCAAACGCTGAAAGTACTGTTTATCTCTCTCGATGAATCGACCTTTAAGTACGCTTTTCGAGCCTTAGGAAAAGTAAGAAGGGCGGGTATTAATGCGGACATTTATCCCGAACCAGCCAAAATGAAAAAGCAAATGAAATATGCTAACACCCGTAATGTGCCTTTTACTATCTTAATTGGTAGCGAAGAAATGCAACAAGAGTTGCTGACGCTAAAAAATATGAAAACGGGTGAACAAGAGCAGTTGAGCTTAGAGGAGATCACTGACAAACTGAATAACTATAATTTTGATCGGTAAAACAGCAATTTTGATATTACTATCCTTAGCGTTCTTCCAAATTTTATAGATTCTTCCTATGCAGCAGCAAGCACTAATTATTTTTATCAAAAACCCCAAACTAGGAAAAGCAAAAACTAGAATTGCACAAACGGCAGGATACGAAAAAGCGCTACTCATTTATAAGGAACTGCTAAAGCACACTCGAAAAGTAGCCTGTTCCGTAAAGGCCAAAAGGCTGCTTTATTACAGCGAATTTATAGACCAAAAAGATGAGTGGAACGCTGATCTCTTCGATAAAAAACTACAACACAAGGGCGATTTAGGAACACGTATGGCGCAAGCATTTGCAGAAGCATTAAACGAGAGCGAAAAAGCTATCATCATCGGGAGCGACTGTGCTTCTTTAACACATCACATCGTCAAAGCTGCCTTTGACGCATTAGATGTAAACGACTTTGTCATCGGACCTGCCGAAGATGGAGGCTATTATTTGCTAGGTATGAAACAGCCCGATCCTACTCTCTTCGAAGCAATAGAATGGAGCACTAGCACTGTTTTCATGGAGACTATTGCTCGCATAGACGCATTGAGTAAGACGTATGCACTCCTGCCAACGCTCTCAGATATTGACTACTGGGAAGATTGGGTAGAGTATGGCTGGGAAATTAAAGAATAATTATACCTAGCGGTCAAGTATTATGTTAGATGTATCTGCCTGCCAGCAAAATAGGGCAGGTGTGCTTGAATGTATGTTGGCTTTTCAGCATGGAATACAACATCGAAGTAAACCTTATTCATACAACGCTCTTTTAAAGAACGGAATCAAAGCCAAGATTACTGCTTGGGTATAAAAGCGAACACGAGGTAATACGCCATCTGTCAATAAGCCCGATGCGCCGCCTTCGTGCTTAGAGTTATGCACAGCAAATACCTTATCCATTGCATGTCCTAGTTCTAAACCTTCATCTACTAATCGGATGACTTTAGGCGGTAAGAAAAAACCAGCCGTTCTTGCTTTACCCATCTGCTTATCAGATAGTACCACTACCCAAGCCATTACTTCCATTCCTTCATTAATAGAACGAATATTTCCGCCTTCGATACCAATCCAAAAATCTGCATCTGGCATAATAGCTTGAGCAGCTTTTACTCGATTCCATGCTCCTTGAAAAGTTTCTTCATCTCCCATAGGTTGAGCACTAACGCCTGATGATACGGAAACGCCTGTAAACTCAAATGCTTCACTAGGAAATAGTTCTCTAAAGCCTCTTTGGGTAGAGTCAATTTTAGTAGGATTATTCGAGGCAATGATGACTTGTTTTTTCATAATGAATTTGAATATGGCAATCCCTCCTCTTGCATTCCACTAATTATGGCTATTCTAAAATTCTGAATGCTGTCCGACGATTCTGCTGATGCTCTTCTTCTGTACATCTTGCACAAATACACGTTGCTCTCAGTTGTTCCTCACCATAGCCTACTGCAATCATACGATAGGGTTCTATGCCCATAGAAATTAGGTATTCCACTGCACTCTGCGCTCTTCTTTGCGAGAGTTGCTGATTGTAGTTATCATTTCCTCTGCAATCCGTATGCGATGATAACTCTATCCTAATATCGGGATTGAGTTGTAAGTTTTCTGCGAGTCCGTTCAGTGTTGGTTTAGCATCTTCTCGGATATAGGCTTCATCAAAGTCGTAGTAAATATTTTCGAGTACAATTTCTTGATCTCTAAATATTTTGTCCAATACAATTTCGACCTCAAAGCGCTGTTCTTTTACATCGGGGTTTCGAGCAATGGATTTGGTAGAAAAAACTTCTGAATTGCTCAAATAATCGGACTTGGAAGCAATGAATCGGTAATCTGTATTATCTGTGAGTTCAAAGCTAAAATAGCCATCTTCTCCCACCTCGAATTGTTTGGGTTTGCCATTGCTCAAAGTAATTTCTACCACTGCACCTTCTAATGGCTTTCTACCTAGCACTCGACTGCTTGGGTCGTTAGGAAACTCATATATTTTTTCTAAGATGTAACCGTCCAAGATCATTTTATATACCACAGGCTTTTGCAGTTCTGTAGAATCAAGCTCAGGTTTTGGAGGTGGCACGCGTTTCACATATCTGTAAATGTCATCCTTACCTTCACCGCCTACTCTTGAAGAAGTGAAATAGCCGATATATTCGATCTCCTCAGAATTTCTTGCCGTTTGGTAATCTATAATGTAAGCAAAGTCATCTGCACCTGAATTGATAGGTGCTTTCAAATTTTCGGCGGGTGTCCAACGATTATTAATTTTGTAGGATTTAAATAAGTCTAAGCCTCCCATGCCAATATGTGTATCTGATGCAAAGTAAAGCGTGTCAGAGTCTAAATAAGGAAACCGCTCATCTCCATCTGTATTAATGCTTCTACCCATCAAAACAGGTGCGCCCCAGTTGTTAGCCTTTCTTTCTACTCGCCAAATATCTACCCCGCCCCAACCTTGTGGATCGTTGCACTCAAAGTATAGAATGCGTCCATCTTTGGAAATAGTGGATTGTCCGTAATTTATCTCGTCCTTTACAAAGGGCAACACTTGAGGCACTGACCAACTATTACCATTCCAATTGCTTACCATGAGCTTACAGTAAATATCTCCATTTTTACCTCCTTGACAACGACTGAAATATATTTCTGAATAATTCGCATTGAAAGTCGCTGCTCCTTCATTAAATGGCGTATTCAATTGATTATCAAAAGAATTTGCGCTACCGCCTTCTATATCAATAATAAATAAATCTGAAAAAGCGTTGCCTGTCCAGTTGTAAGTATCTTCTCCTGTTGCTGTTCCTCTGTCTGAAGTAAAAACAAGTTGGTTATTTTTATACAGACTAGGGCTATAGTCAGCATACTTCGTATTAAAGCCTAGCTGTTCAATTTGATAGCGTTTGTATTTTTCTGCTTTCCAAGCGATGGCACGCTCGCAGGCTTCGATTTCTTTTCGGTATTCATAAGGACTGCCAATCTCAATACCTAGACTTCGAAAAGCGGCTGTGGCTTCTTCATAGCGTTCGGCTTGCTTTAAGGTAAACGCATAAGACTTTAGGGCATCTACGCCATATTGATTATCGTAAGCAACTTTAAACCAATCAATTGCATCTGTTGGTTCGCCTGTTTCTTTGTAAGATGCGCCCAGTAAATATGCAATTCGCCCACGTTCCAATCGAGATTTTGCCTTATTGTACTCTTTCTTCAGCATCGGTATAGCTACGCTATATTGCTTTCGCTCAAAGGCAAACTTTCCGTCTCGCACCTTCTGTGTGTAGGTACAAGCGGCTGCAAAAAGATGCACAAACACGGCTAATCCAATAATGATACGACCCAGTTTTTCCATAAGGTAAGTCATTCTATTTCTTCATTAACGCAAAAAGTAGTGGGCAAGGTTTGAATAATTAGTAACGATTTAAGAATTATAATAGGCACTATGCTTCGCCAACCAAAATTTCAGCGATGTGCATAAAACGAAGATCGTGTTGTTGTCGTTTAGCAATTCCCTCTAAGTGCATAAGGCAGGACATATCGCCAGCAGTGATAATATTCGCTCCGTGAGTGAGGTGATCGTCCAGCCGATCTTTACCCATTTTTACAGATACAGCTGGTTCATTTACTGCAAAAGTGCCTCCGAAGCCACAACACTCATCCGTTCTTGAAAGGGGGACTAGTTCAAGGTCTCTCACCAGGCTAAGTAGATAGTGATAGTTAGAAAAACTCGAAGCAACCAATTCAGAAGATGCCCCCAACCGCAGCCCGCGCAAGCTATGACAACTTTGATGCAATCCTACTTTGTGAGGAAAAGAGACATCTAGTTGATTGATCTTTAGAATGCTGATTAGAAATTCTGATAATTCAAGTGTGTTGTTAATAACTTCATGTTTTGACGCTAGTAGGTCAAAGTGATGGCGCACATGATAAGCGCAACTTCCAGATGGTGTTACGACATAATCGTACGGTTCAAATGTTTTAATGAAATGCTTATAAATCGGGATGGCTTCCTGCTCTAATCCAGCATTGGCGAGTGGTTGACCGCAGCAAGTTTGTTGAGTGGGGTACTCCACTTCACAGCCTAACTGCTGAAGTAATTTTAGTGTAGCAATGGCTGCTTTTGGATAAAACTGATCTACGTAACAAGGTATAAAAAGTCCAATTTTCATGTTTAAATTTTTCTAATTCTGCCCAATTGTTGGGTCAATTTCTTTAGCTCTTGCAATATAAGAAGCGGCTTTTTCTAGTGCTCCCAGGCTACTATAGGCTGCTCCTAAGTTATACAAAATACTCGCATTGTTGGGAGCAATGGCAGCGGCTTTTTCTAGTGTTTCTACTGCCTGTTGTGGTTGTTGGCTGATGCCGTAAGCAATACCTAATAAGCGCAATATTTCTGCATCGTTGGGCAAAAGCGTATTAGCCTTTTTTAAATATTGAATGGCTTTTTGCACTTCTCCTTTTTCTTGTCCGTAATATTTGCCGGCATCTCTGTACGTAAGCGCAAGATTTTGTTGAGCATCTTCGTAGTTGGCATCAATTCTTAGTGCCTGCTCGTAGGCTTGTACAGCAGCTTCATACTGCTTCAAGTAGTTGTTGGCATTGCCTAATAGCAAGTAGGCATTCTTGTAAGTCGGGTGTATTTCAATGGCTTTTGTGGCGTGTCCTTTTGCTTCTTGAAACATGGATTGCTGTTTGAGCGTGTTTGTTTCTTTCAAAGCACGATCAAGCAGTACGCCTGCTACGCCGTTTCTCAATTTGGCACTGTTGGGAGAAGTGTAAATATCTGTAGTGAATAAGGTGAAATTATCCTTCCAAGCAGTATTTCTACTAATTGTTTTAACAGAAAAAAGTACAATAACAATACCTAGAATAGCTAATGCAGAGTACAATTGCTTAAATTGAATAAGTTTTTTTCTACGACTCGACAATCGCCATAGTAGAACTGCTATTACAAGGCAAAAACCTACTGAGGGCATAAACAAAAATCGTTCTCCCATATTTGTTCCAATCGGAAAAACAACATTAGAAACTATTGAAAGTGTGATGAAATAAAATAATATGCCATAGCTCACCAAGTCTCGCTTGGGCAGTTTCCAAAGTGCATAAACTAGTAAAGCTAAATGAACAACCGAACTCAGCAATACTTGCCAATCACTCCATTGCATGATAGCCACATGGCGAGGGTAGTAGTCGTGCGTCAATGGATGAGGAAAGAAAAGCAATTGTATGTAGTTGCCTAGCGTGAATACAATGGTGGCAGACCATTCCGCAAAGGAAAAAGCAACCCATTGGTTTTTCTCGATTTTTAAGAAGGGATTATTCATCAGCTCCATAGAAGACTCACTAATGTTCCATCCCAATATAGAAAATCGAATAATTAAAAATAGTGTAGTTCCAATGATTGTTGGAACAGTGAATAAAGCTATTTCTCCAATTGAGGCTTTTCGGAATACCCATAAACTCAGAGGAATAATAGCTAGGAAAGTGATTGCATTCTCTTTTGCCATCAAGCCAAGAAAAAACAGTAAGCCCGCTAGGATGAACCATTTTATCTTCTTGTCATCATAAGCTCGAATGCTGCAATAAAGTGCTGCTAAACTTCCGAGCAAGGTTAGTATCTCATCTCTTCCCTTGATGTTGGCAACTGCTTCTGTGTGAATGGGATGCACCACAAAAAGTAGTGCTGCACCCAATGCTAGGAAGTAAGTGTTCGTTCGATTGCGCTGCCGATTCAGTAAGCGCAGCAGTAGCCAATAAAGCATCAACCCTGTCAAAGCATACCAAAGTACATTCATCAAATGAAATAATAGAGGATTGTCCCCAAAAAGCTCCCAACCAACGGCGAACAACACCAAAGAAAGCGGTCGGTAGCGTCCGCCTGCCACTAGTTGAGCCTTACCCTCTTCTTTGAAAAAGCCATAAAACGTATCGTATTTCAAGATACCTGAAATGCCCTCTAAGCCACTTGTTGTGAACATATTGTCGTATAGCACAATGGCATCATCTTGGGTATAATGATGTGTTAAAGTATTGGCATATAAGAGTATAGCAAACAAGCATAGAACAATACTTTGTAGTTTCCAGTTTGTCCACCAGTCGGGCTGACCTTTTAAAATGAGGTATGTTTTTTTTGGCATAGCTAATGATCTTGAACGAAGGTGTAACAGTTAGTTAAAATCATTCATATCCTTTGGGGTGCATTTCGTCGTATCTAGTTTGTTTTTGGAAGGCTTTTGCCAACGCAATAATTTTTCCTTCCTCGTAAAGGTTGCCGACCAAAGTCAAACTGGTAGGATGATTATTATTGTCTAATCCTGTTGGAATAGCAATAACGGGATGTCCTGTCAGGTTTGTAATCAATAATTGGCGGTTGCCGAAAGTTGGGGAAATCAATACATCAATATCTTTCATTACTTGGTGCATTTGATCTATCAATACTCGACGATGACGGTTTGCCTGCAGGTATTCTACGGCTGGAATGAAGCGCGACTGCCGTAGGGAATTTGCTCTAGATCGGTAATCCTGTTGTACTAGTTCATCTACGCCTCCATTTCTGATAAGTTCATCAAAAAATGCTCCTGATTCTGCTCTCAGGATAATGTCAAAGCTACTAAAAGGAAGGGACTCAGGCAGTTTGATAGGTATTAATTCAATGCCTATTTCTTCTAATACAGCTAGTGCTTCTCTCAAATTGTCACCGCTGGCAGTCGTGTCTTTTTGAATATCGTCGGCTAAATAAGCTACCTTTAATGTTGTAATATCTAGATTTTGATTGTAGTAAAAAGGAAGGTCTTGTGTCGTTTGATCTTTTTCATCTTTACCTTGTATCACGTCGAAAACAATAGCACAATCTTCTGCATTTCTTGCTATCGGGCCTACTTTATCCATTGACCAAGCAAGGCTCATCACACCATATCGGCTCACGCGTCCGTAAGTAGGGCGCAGACCTGTAACACCATTGCGATTACTTGGTGAAGTGATCGAGCCCAGCGTTTCTGTTCCCAAGGCAAAAGGTATCAATCCCGCAGAAACTGCCGCACCCGCACCAGCCGAAGAGCCACTAGCTCCCTGCTTAGTATCCCAGGGGTTTTTAGTTTTTCCGCCAAACCAAACATCTCCTCTCGCCAATGCACCAGAGACGAGTTTAGCGACTAAAACTGCTCCTGCTGCTTCTAGTTTCTTTACTACTGTAGCGGTATAATCAATTTCTTGACGTGCGTAAGGCTTTGCACCCCAAGTAGTTCGGTATCCTTTCACTGCCATCAAGTCTTTGACACCGTAAGGGATACCATGCAAGATACCTTTATAGTTTCCTGCTTCAATTGCTGCATCGGCTCGTTCGGCTTGCTCTAGTGCTAACTTTTCTGTCAGGGTAATCGTGCATTTTAAAATAGGATCATATTTTTTCAAGCGACTTATAAAAAACTGTGTCAGTTCTAAAGAAGTGATTTTTTGGTTTTTGATTAGAGAAGCTAATTCAGGAATGGTATAAAAGGCCAGATCAGAACGATTATCAGGTAGTTTTACATAGTCAGGAATTTCCCAATTGGGTAGCTCCCCCTTGTTCGGCAATACGAATCCTGATGGATGCGGATCAAATAGTAAAGCGGGAAATACCTCATTGCCTATGGGATAGGCGCGCAAGGAGTCGAAGCCTGCTCGATTACTCTCTAAATAGTCATAAAGGGTATCAATCTTTTCTTTTTCAAAAGAGAGGCTCATTAGTTTTTGTGCTTTCTCAACATCTTTTGGTCTGAAAGCTGCTTTATTACTCCCGCAACTTGACAAAAGAAGGTTCAATAATGTTATTGCCCATAAAATAAAGTTTTGTTTCATAGATATAGGTATTAAGTACTAGATGTTAGGGTTTCGGGGTTTAGTAGGGATAATAAAAGTACTCATAAATTTTGTATTTGAAGAATGAAATAAAGTAGCAAAAAGCGATTGTGGAAAAAAGCGGTACTTTATTGTGCATATTTTTGAGTCAATCGAATAAGTTTGCTTCTACTAATTCACAGATAATATGCCCAATCATAATGTGTGCTTCTTGAATGCGGGGCGTGTCAGTGCTTGGTGCATTAAGTAGTAAGTCTCCTACATCTCTAATCTTCCCACCCGATGCGCCTGTCATGGCAATTGTCTTCATGCCTAGTTGTTTGGCTTCTTCCAGTGCAAGAAGGATATTGGAAGAATTGCCGGAAGTCGAAATGCCAAAGAGTATATCGTCTTTACGACCCATTGCCTTCACCATTCGTGCATAGACCCTATCAAATGAGTAATCATTTGCAACAGCTGTAACAAAAGAACTATTGACATGCAAGGCCTCTGCAAAAAGTGGAGCACGATCTTTGTAGAACCTACCTGAAAATTCAGCAGCTAAATGTTGAGCGTCTGCAGCGCTGCCACCATTGCCACAAAAAAGCACCTTTTGCTCATTTTGGAAAGCATGAATACACCAATTCGTTGCTAATTCTATTCGATTCAATAGGGCTTCGTCTTTAAGAATTGCATTCTTGATGGATACGCTTTCTCTAATGATATTTTGAACTCTATTTCTCATATATCTTAATAGAAAAATGTGAGATTTGATTGAAACTAAAGTTGGTTAGAGCTAAGATAAGTAGTCTAGCTCCGACAAGCGTATAATGATCTTAAAATTCAAACTTAATACCTTGAGCTAAAGGTACAGAAGAACTATAATTGATCGTGTTCGTTTGTCGGCGCATATAGGCTTTCCATGCGTCTGAGCCGCTTTCTCGTCCGCCACCAGTTTCTTTTTCTCCTCCAAATGCACCGCCTATTTCCGCTCCGCTCGTTCCAATGTTTACGTTGGCAATCCCACAATCAGAACCTGCCGCCGAAAGAAATAGCTCCGATTCCCTCAAAGAGTTGGTCATAATGGCGGAAGAAAGTCCTTGTGGCACACCATTTTGGATGGCAATTGCTTCTTCGAGTTCACTATATTTCATAATGTACAAAATAGGCGCAAAAGTTTCCTGTTTGACAATAGGCATATCTGGTGTTGCCTCAGCGATACATGGTTTCACGTAGCATCCGCTCTCCAATCCTTCTCCTGCTAATACGCCTCCTTCTACTAAAAATATAGCTCCTTGACTTTTAGCTTGCTCAATAGCAGTTAGATAGTTTTGCACAGCGTCTTTGTCGATGAGTGGACCTACGTGATTATTTTCATCTAATGGATTTCCAATGCTTAGTTGAGGATAGGCATTAGCCATTTTCGTTTTCACTTCTTCGTAGATGGAATCGTGAATAATCAAACGGCGAGTGCTTGTACAGCGCTGTCCTGCCGTGCCAACTGCACCGAATAAAGCACCTGTCAAAACAATATCCATGTTTGCGCTTGGTGTAACAATGATGGCATTATTGCCTCCTAGTTCAAGAATTGTGTTACCCAGTCTTGCTGCTACTGCCTGCCCGACGATTTTTCCCATTCGAGTGCTTCCAGTTGCTGAGATCAACGGAACTCTAGCATCATTGGTCATTAACTCCCCTATCTTATAATCGCCGTTTATTAAGTTGACTACTCCTTCTGGCACCTTATTTTCTTGGAGAATAGACCTGAAAATATTTTGACACGCTACACCACATAACGGTGTTTTTTCAGAAGGTTTCCAAACGACAACATCACCACAAACTAAAGCAATCATGGTATTCCAAGACCAAACCGCCACTGGAAAGTTGAATGCACTAATAATGCCAACTACCCCTAGCGGGTGCCACTGCTCGAACATTCGATGTGAAGGACGCTCAGAGGCAATTGTCAAGCCGTAAAGTTGCCTTGATAAGCCAACCGCAAAGTCGCATATATCAATCATTTCTTGCACTTCTCCCATACCTTCTTGAAGGCTTTTCCCCATTTCGTAGCTCACCAATTTGCCAAGGGGCGCTTTATATTTTCTGAGTGCTTCGCCATATTGTCGAACAATTTCACCTCTTTTGGGAGCTGGCACTAGTCTCCATTCTTTAAAAGCTGCTTGAGCTGTTTTAATGATATGCTCGTATTCTTGAGGAATGGTTTGACTTACTTTTCCAATCAAACTTCCATCCACTGGGGAGTAGGACTCAATATATTGACCACTATTACTTATTTGTACGCCAATGCTTGAACCTGCATTTTCGGCTTCCAATCCTAATTTTTGAAGGAATGATTTATCCATTAGTTTTATTTTTGATTAGGTAATCCGCAACAAAAATAGTAAACAACAGACAGATCATCAGCGATTGTTTGGATAGTTTACAAAATACGTCTATAACTGTTAAGCCTCTTTGCTGTCTTTATCTTCAATTAATAGTGATAACTTAAGTTGTTAGTCTATTACATGAAATGAAGATCGCCTCAGTTCAATATCCTGCCAAACGCCGTCGAGTAGCACTCTTTGCTTTTTGTATCCAATTTTAGTTAATCGCTCAGTTATTTCCTCAAATGCTCCTTTTACGTATTGGGGTTCATGCGTATCACCAGAAAGATGGATAGGCACGTTGCGCTCAAATAGCATTTCTAGTATCCAGTAGCTAGGGTCTGGCTCGGTGGTATATTCCTTATAGTAACTTTTTGTGTTTACCTCAACGATAACGCCCGATTGAGCAATGACATCTACGGTTTCTTCAATGGCTGCTTGATACCATACTTCCTTTTCATCAAAGAAAGGCTGGTGCATATTGTTTTTTTTGATACGATCTAAATGTCCAAGCACGTCGGGTTTTGCAGTGGTTAGCATGGCTCTAGTTAGCTCGTAATACCGTTCTACCATGGCTCTTGTGTTGCCATCGAAGATATTGTCAATCCCTTTTTGCAGACCTTTTGCAGAGTTGTCAATATTAAAAATTTTTATTTTGCCATTTTCATCTGCTTTAAAGAAGCCAGCATGATGTACAGAGCAGATTGTGTAGTCTAATCCTGCTTGTTGAATAGCATCATGTGTTACATCAAAATGATCTGCAATGTAATCCACCTCCAAGCCGCAGTAAAGCTCAATTTGTCCTTCGTAGCGCTTTTTTAAAGCAGCAATAGCTGCAACATACTCTTGTACTTCCTCTATCTTTAAATTAGCATCGCCGCTGAATGGATGCGGACCGTGATCAGAGATGCCATAAGCCTTCAATCCTTGTTGTATAGCGGCTTCTATAAATTGTTCAGGCGTTCCTTTTCCGTCGCTAAAATGAGTGTGTGAATGATAGTTTGTCCAAATCATAGTCTGCGTTTTAGTCTTACAAAAAAGCGAAAAAACAATCAGTCATAGCTATACAAAGGTGGGAATTAAAGATAATTTAGCTATTGGTTAACTTATAAATAACATGGGCTTGATTATTCTATTCGAATATTCCTATTGGGCTGCTCTTCTAAAAATTCTTGTAATCTATTTCTTACAGGCACATAAGTCAGTACCTTACCAAATGAACCCTTTGACTTTAGGTGAACGCTAGCAATCGGGAAGATCATGCGCTTTGCTTCTTTAATTTTTTCTATATCCTGTAAAGGATAGCGTAGATGTTTGAAGTAATTAGTTACGTACAAATATTCATGATCTAGTTCCACTCTTTTTAATCGCATGGTCGCCCAATATAAAAAGATTAATCCAACCACATAGATTCCTGTAATAACTATTCTAAAGGTCTGTATAGACATTCCAGCCACAACAGGTAGCTGTAGTTGCCAGAAAGCTATGGTGCAAGCTCCGACAAGAACAATCCAAAAAGTAGGAATAAAAAACTTGTAGAAAAGTGTCAAGTTTGATGAAATACGCGTCATGAATTTCATTTTATAAAGCAAATGTAGTAGTTATAAACTAAACGCTATGCACATTTTGAGTTATAACGTCGTTATAGTATAAACTACAAAAGAATAATGTTTATGAGATGGTTAATTATAATTACAGGTCTGGTGTTTGGTCAAGCAGTGTTTTCGCAGCATCAAGCAGATGAGGTAATTGGCAAGTATCACGCTCCTGAAGGCGTTGGGAAGATAGAAGTTTATAAGAGAAACGGGAAATACTACGGCAAAGCAACCTGTTGTAACTACAATAAAAAAGATAGTAATAATCCTAATCCTAAACTTAGAAACCGAAATATCATTGGGTTGGAATTTATTGCTGATTTTGAGTGGGATGGAAATAATACTTACCGAAATGGGAAATTATATTATTATGAAAATGGTAAAACTTATGATTGCATCATGTGGCTAGATGGCAGCGCACTGAAGGTGAGAGGTTATATAGGCTTTTCTGCTCTAGGAAAAACAGTGTCCTTTGAAAAAGTAAAATAAAAACTTACTTCATAATGGCATGACCAACTGCACAGTCTAAGCATTTTTGCTCGTTGCAGTATTCATTTTTGAGTTGCAGCAGGGCTTGCGTTTCGTAAGCCGATTGAGGAGACATTCCCAGTTGCTTCCAACTGTTGATTATATTGTTACTTTCGGCTGGGAGCGACTCTAATAAGGCTAGTGCTTGATCCCGATGCTCTTGGATACTGCGTTTTGTGCCGTACAAAAATAAGAATGGTGCAATTGTGTTCACAATAAGCAGATGAATAGTGTTTTTCCCTAGCGATTTCTTTCTTGATTCGGATGCTTTATCAAACACATAGTGATCTTGCCAGTAGTCTGACAGTTGTACCTTAAACAAGATTTTGAGTTCTTCCAATGACTTTGCTTCTAAGATTTTACTAAATAGATGAACAGATTGATAAGTTAAGGTAGCAAATTGAGCAATGCGGATAGTTGGAAAGTTTGCTGGGCGCAACCGTAGGAATTTCCAAGCTACATTCTCAATAGGGGAGAGTTGATACTTTTGACGCAAAAATTGAAATTCTTTTTTTAATTGATTGGGATAATCATCTTCAAAATCTCGATTTAGCATACCCGCTTGTCCAAATAGTAAGGCTTCAATTTGAAAAAGACTGTCCTTGTGTTTACTCAATATTCGTTGTGGCAGCGATTTTGCTAACCACTCGAATGGTTCAGCATTAACTTTCATGCCAAAATTTCGAGCTAAAAACTGATAAAATGTTTCTTCCCAGTCATCTTGATTACTGTGTAGCACAACTTCAATCAACTTCGTTTTTTGCGCTAAACGCTCTACCAATAAACGATCGAGCCAAAATTGTTTTACCATCTGTGACACTTCTGAAAAATGCGCCTGACAAGGAATCCAGTGCTCGTTATTTTGTAGTTTTTGATAAGTGTTTGCAATTCTCAAAGGGATTCGTGTCCGCATCTCCAAGCATGGTATATCTTCTCCAGTTGATCGCTTTATTTTCACATCTTCTTCTAGCACGACGTGAAGAATGACATTGTTGTAAGCTTCATCCTTATTGTGTGCATGTAGCAGCCATTCCGAAGCTCTGACGTGCATTTCCACGTTTCCTGCCCAGAGTGTTGTTCCAATCTTGACTTTTGCATTCAAAAAATCGGGACCTGCGTTAGTGTTGTGTTTACCAAAGTCCATAATTTCTACAACCTCACCTTTTGTTGTTTGCAGATCATTCAAGTCGAAACGCTTTGTGCGCCAAAGGTAGTGCAATAGGTCTTCTTTTACAGGCATAGCTATTCTGGTATAAATTTGACTATGTGCAAAATAGACACTTTTTAATGATTTACCACGAATCAATAAGTGAAGATTCTGAAAGTCCTAGAGTTTACATTTATAAAATCTTGAGTACTTACAAAAAATTTAAACGATCAATCTTAAGTTTTATAAACTGTGTATTTTTCGGAGAAAACTGATTGAGGTAAAAGACGTGAATACTATAAGCCTGGAGAACTTGTTTGCTGGACTTTATTTAGAGCGGAAGAAGTTTTACAAACAGAGCGAATTATTGTTACTGAATAAGAACTTAGAGCAACTCACGGATGAACTGCTCTAAGTCTAAATCAATGATTATCGCTGAATCAAAAAGTTTTTAGTCATGGTTGATTGACTACCTACAACTCTCAAATAGTAGATTCCGCTTTGATAGCTATTCACTTCGACTGGAATAACATTAAAGCCCTTTTCTAATGGAAAATTGCGGACTTCTTGTACGATTGTCCCTGTAGAATTCAATATTTGAACTTGAACTAAATCATCAATATCTGTCGATAAACTTACATTCAATAATTCATTTGCTGGATTAGGAAATATTGTAATATCGAAAGAAGTTTGTGCTATTTTAGCTTCTATTCCTCTGTTCGCAGTATTTGCACTCGCCTCTTGTGTGATGGTAAAAGTACCAGCCTCACCAGATGAAGAAGTAATATTCAAAGTAGCTGATCTTGGCGTATCTGATTCATTTTCATCGTATAATACTTTGATAAATCCTGTATTACTACCATTCAGATTAAAGATAGTCACCCAATCGGCATCTACTTCGATTTCCCAACTTGTGTTACTATAGATCACAAAGATCGTTGAGCCTGCATCCGCTCCTACACTAACGCTAGTAGTTGGTCGGATTTCGAAAAAGTCATTCGTTGCATCAGGTATTCTTGTAATGGTAACGAAGTTGTCGGATAAATCAAAGCAATCATCTGACAATGCTACTTCTGCTGCATTTTCTCCTATCATAGCGATCAAATCACCAGTGTAGGACAAACCCCAAACTCTGATAATCGTTTGGTTTCTATCTTCAAAGTCTATTTCATTACTTTCCGATAGATCTATGATGTTGTTTTGATCGTCTGTAAGAACATAGGTGAAGTTATCTCCAAATGCTTCTGTCGAGTTGAATGTCAATACATCCTGCATTCCATCATCAAAAATAACGAGTGCCCCAGTTCTGCCATTGTCAATAGCAATGCTGCCACCATTAACTACATCTTCACACTCACTTGGTGCTGGTGGTAACAAGACAGCATCAATAACATGAACGACACCATTTTCTGCTTCAATAT
>CAYWKD010000046.1:0-31410 GCA_964458705.1 uncultured Saprospiraceae bacterium
GTTCGTCCTCATTGTTTTATTAACCAAATTCATCATACATCTTTTACCACTACCAACCACAGGTTGAGTGATCGGAAATAGAATTTTCGATAACGTGAAAAACATTTTCAGCAGACTTTAGGTTTCAAAACTTTTTCAGATGAAGAATTTTTTACTTTTCTTCAAGACTTTATTTAACAAATATACAGCTAATAAATGAACTTGTCAAGTGCCACACAATATTAAAAAACAGTGAGTTGCGCCAAATAACAACGCAGTTCACTGTTTTCTCAATGAAAAGGGTTACCACCCTGGCAAGAAATTAATCCCAAAGCTACCTCGACCACCTTTGAGTAACGGTATTGCATAAAATGGTTCAATAATCAATGCACCAAACACATTTACTCTTAGGGATGCACCAATACTTGTCAAAGGCTGTGCATAAGCCTGTACCTCAATAGGCTGACCCGTAACGTCATCGAAGCCATTATTAAAAACTTTGTCTCTATCAAAACTATCAGAATTTGTCCAAGCGATGCCAGCATCTGCAAAAAGAGATAATTCCGACAGTAAAAACTTGGACTTAAACAAAGCTAGTTGTTCGGGTCCGGTGAACGGTACTCTCACTTCAAATTTAGCCACTGCTCCCTTGCTTCCTAGCAAAATATTAGGATCAATATTATTATCCACCAAAAGTCGCTCAGCATCAGATGTGCTGTAACCTCTTACATTCCAAGGGTAACCAATGTAAAATGGAAATATCTGCTCGGCATCCTGCCCATAGCGACCTTCATGCATCACTTGAAAAGCAAATGTGACAGGCTCCAGTCGTAGATACTTTCGATAATCTGCTGTGAGGCTTGTGAGATCAAAACCTCCAAAATACTGACTCACGCCTAGTCTATACCTCGAACCTTGTATTGGAGAGGCAATTCCAAAGAAAGAATTATCACCCACTAAGGCAGCATTTAGTGTGAAGAAATTTAGGTTTAGATTATTTTCCTGTTCTAACTTATTGCTCTCCTGTCCGATGAATGCTCCTCTGTAATAAGTGTTCCCTACTGGCACAGCACTGTAATAATTAGTCAAGCGATCTATGCGATCGTAATAAAAAGAGTAAGCGGCTCCTGCTTCTACACGCAAAGTTTTTGAAAATGCTAGTTGTGCAAAAGCACTAATCCGATCCTCAAATACTCGCCTAATTTCAAGATCATCTCTAATGACCGTGAGGGACTGCCCATCATTGACCTCTAAGTTGTCTAATTGGCTGGGCAAGAATCGTCCTGAGCGAAAAGGCAAATGCGAAAATCCTGCCCCCCAAGCAATGCGGTTTTCCCTGTTCAAATAGGAAACCACACCACCGAAATCAGCAATTTCTCCGTTAAGTGCTGCACTTGCAAATAGTTGATTATTGCCTAGAATATCACTAAAAATAGCATTAATACCCCCTGCTGCGCCAGTTTGAGTACCAAATAAATTGGATGAACCCACTCCCACTCCAGTTGATCCACTAATAAAGTCAAGCTGAAACTTAGGCTTATAAGGTACTGCTTCTAGTTGGGATTCATTTGCACCTGGCAACTTGTCTAGTTTACTCAAATTAGCATCAACTACTAGTTGTACCCCCTCGGTTACTTTGGGAAGGATAGCAGGTGTAAAATCAGTATCATTAGGATTAATTGCTCGATTCAAAAACGCTTCTTCATCTGCCCTATAGATGTTGTAGCCATTTTTCCAATAGTGCGTGTAAACAATTCGGTCACGTCTATCTGAGCGTGTTGAAGTAATGGCAGGTGCATATTTTGTGATACCACTAATGCCCGTCAGCAAATCTGTCATTTGAAATACCTTACCACTTGTGTACTCGTAGCGATACATATTTCTAAATCCATCTCGGTCTGAAAGAAATATAATATCCCCTTGATTATCGTAAATGGGGTTCAAATTATCTGCACCTAAAAATACTTCAATGTTATTTTTAAGCCCCGAAGCAACGTCGAGTTCTGCTATATTGAATGTCCATTTTCCATTTGAACGCCCATTTTCAAACGACCATTCGTCAGTAGCAAAAACGATTTTTGAACCATCAGGCGACCAATTTGGCAATAGTTCTGAATATTTATCGTCCGTGAGCTGTGCCACTTTTTTCGATTTCAAGTTCACTTGGTACAAATCCACTTGTCCATCTACCAATCCCGCTACTACAACAGATTTTTTGTCAGGTGACCAAGTGGGATTACTAAATGCAGGAACACCATCAATTTTGAATTCATCCACTGTTTTGCCAGTCTCAATATCTTTAATTACTAAAAGATTATCGCCTTTACTAAAACCGACGATAGCAATTTTCTTGCTGTCGGGTGACCATGCTCCTGCCGACTCAATGTAGTTATAATCGTCAATGTGTGTATCTTTAGTAGAGCTAGAGAGTGTTCTGATGATCTCGCCCGTTCGAGCATCTGCCAAGAACAGATCAATAGAAACTAAATTTTTCTCCGAAAGAAATGCCACATATCGCCCATTTGGACTAATGACAGGCGCTATATTCATTCTTCCAGCATTATCTTTTGAAATCAATCGTTCACCAATGGTTTGCTCTTTTTTGTCTCTTAAATAGGGTGTGTAAAAATCCTTCAACGTTTTTACCCAAATATCTGATAAGTCTTTTGATTTCATCCCAAATGCTCGAAGCGTGGCACTTTCAAAACCATATTTAGCAGTATTGGTGAAGTAAGGTTTAATTGCGCCATCCCCCAGCATTCCTGTTGTAAATGCCCAAAACATTTGTCCATAGCGATAAGGAAAGTATTTGGGATTGTTTAATTGTTTGATGCTAGGTACATCATCCTGCAACACTGCATCGCGCATCCACATAGCGGTGTGTGCATCTATTCTACCGATCGAAAGATACTCAGCTAAGCCTTCCACCATCCAAAGTGGTAAGTTGCTCAAGTTTTGAATATTGGTTGAATCACCTCTTAAAATCATGTTATACTGAAAAGCATGAACTAACTCATGCCCCAATACGTGATGGGTTTGTTGGTTGGACATGGCATAGGGATAAATCACTCGATTTTTGAAGGCTTCTGTTACACCTCCTGTACCAACCCCAACCGAACCCGAGATGGTATTTGTTTGCTGAAAATCAGCATGATTATTGTAAAGTACCATTGGATTTCGTCCTTGAATGGTATCTCTCAGTACTGCTTGATGCAAACGATGCCATTGTTCACTCCAATCCACGATGTTTTTTATTGTGGATTCATCTTCTAAATAATGGTAAAGCTGAAAATTAGGGGTATTCAATACTTTAAAATCAAAATTTTCATAAACTGGCTTATTCCTTCCAAAACCTTGACCAATGACCATTTCACTCACCAGCATTAATGCCAGTGCTGCAAAAAGGCTGTAATATTTTTGTAAACTCATAGGATAATAAATTTGTGATAGCAATTGATACTATTAGCTGATAACTAATGGCTTAACTGTTAAAATGATTCTATCTTTTGAACAAATTTTAGGAGAGAAGTTCACATAAAGAATTGGTTAAATTTGGGTTATGGATTGTTAAGTGTTGTTAAAATGTCGTAGTAGGGTCGTTATATGAAGCCAAAATGAATTTATCCAGCAATCTTGAATAGGTTACTGGATAAATTGAATAAAGTTAGAAAAAGTAGTGAAATTAATCAATACTAATAGTGCCAACGCTTGAAGGCTTCCATCGCTTCGTAGTTGGCAAGACCCAAAGCGTCATAAATCTTTGCAGTAGCACGATTTCGGTCTTCTGCTCTTTGCCAGAATTCTCGGCTATCATCTCCTGGAAACATCACACCATCTTTTTGAGATTGGTGTTTGAAAATGGCACGACGCTTTCGCAGTAATTCATCTGGACTTAGTGGTACTGCCATGTCAATATCTTCAATTTCCCACTCGTGCCAAGCTCCACGGTAAAGCCATAGCCAGCAATTTTTGATCCATTGTGCACTTTCGTCTCCTTCTATTGCTCTTCGCTTCAGCTCTGCTAGGGCTAGAAATATTACTTCCAAACAAATTCTATGTGTCCCATGTGGATCTGCTAAATCGCCTGCGGCATAAACCTGATGAGGCTGAATTTTTTGCAATAATTCAATCGTAATATCAACGTCCGCTTGCGAAAGTGGCTTTTTCTTAATTGTTCCTGTCTGATAGAACGGCAGATCTAAAAAATGAGCATTCTCATCTGAAACACCTACAGAACGACATCCTGCCTTAGCTTCGCCTCTTCGGATTAATCCTTTTATGGTTAACACTTCTTCGGAGTCATTCTCCCATGGCTGCTTATTTTTTAACTTATTTTTAATCGCATTGAACATGATTTGAGTTATGTCTTGCTTCATGCCGAAAGCATCATGGTATTCGTTTACGAAATCTGCAAATCGAATCACATCTTCGTCATGTACCGCAATATTGCCAGAGGTCTGGTAAGCTACATGCACCTCGTGTCCATGATCTGCCAAGCGAATGAATGTCCCCCCCATTGAAATCACATCATCATCAGGATGTGGACTGAACAAGACCACTCGTTTCTTCGAAGGCTCGGCACGTTCTGGTCGATTGGTATCATCAGCGTTGGGTTTTCCTCCTGGCCAACCCGTAATGGTATGTTGCAATTGATTAAACACTTGAATATTGACATTGTAAGCAGAGTCGTAAGCAGTAAGTACATCACTCATGCCATTGTCCATATAGTCTCTATTAGTCAATTTGAGTATTGGCTTTTTGACCTCACTACTGAGCCAAATTACCGCTTTTCTCACCATATAATCGTCCCATTGAATATCACTGAGCACCCAAGGCGTTTTTCTTCTCGTCAATTGCGTACTGGCGGGTTCATCCAGTACGAAAATAGCGTTTTTGTGCTCTTGAAGATAGGTTGCTGGAACAGAATCACTCACTTCTCCCTCTACTGCTCTTTTGACAATGTCTGACTTCTTATCACCCCATGCCATCAATATTACTCGCTTAGCGGTCATGATGGTGCCTACGCCCATTGTGATTGCTTTTCGAGGTACAAATTCTTCACCAAAAAAATCATTGGCAGCATCCTGTATAGTTAAATGATCCAAAGTAACCAGTCGAGTTCTAGATTCTTGCCCAGAACCAGGTTCATTGAATCCAATATGACCTGTTCGACCAATCCCTAATACCTGTAAGTCTAAGCCGCCATACTGTTCAATTTTTCTTTCGTAATTAATGCAGTATTCTAAAATAGCATCCTTATCTAGTTCTCCATCGGGAACATTGGCATTTTCACGAGAAATATCAATGTGATCGAATAGATATTCATTCATATATCGGACATAACTTTGAACTGCATGGGGTTCCATTGGATAATACTCATCCAAATTGAAGGTAACTACATTCTTAAAGCTCAGCCCCTCTTCTTTGTGCATTTTTACAAGTTCTCCATATAGTGTTTTTGGCGTAGAACCTGTTGCTAAACCCAATACACAAATCTCCCCTTTAGCCGCTTTTTCTCTGATAAGTGCGGCAATTTCTTCCGCTACCGCCCTAGAGGCATCGCTTGACTTCTCAAAAATCTTGGTTGGCACCTGCTCCAAGTTAGTGAATGGATTGTAGGGCATGTTATCGCCTACAATTGCTTTAGCATAATTGGATACTGTGGTATTCATACTGTTTTATGTTGATAATATTCTTATAAAATATTTAATGACTCGTTTTGAAACGGTAACAAGCATTGATCTTCTGGCGTTAAATCCGTAATAAGCATATCAATCCTATTAATATCGCATACCTTGATCCGGTGCATAGTCATGAGTTTTTCTGCAATTGTTAATGCTACGACTTTTTTTGATGCTGCTATCATTGCTTTTGAAAGTTGCACCACTTCCCAGTCATTGTCCGTCATACCTTCTAATGGATGCAAGCCATTTAAGCCAGTAAATAAGTAGTCCATTTTTATCAAATTCAACTGCTCGAATACATTTCCCCCAACTACCATTTGCGTGTTTTTTGAAAATCTACCGCCCAAAAAAATAACTTCTATGTTTGGATGATCCATAAGTTGCATTGCCGTTGAAAGGCTCACTGTAAAAACGGTTAGGTTTAAATGATGCGGAATATTTTTAGCAAATGTTTGACAAGTTGTGCCTCCACTGATAAGTATAAACATACCGTCCTTCAACAGTTGAACAGCTTTTTTAGCTATTTGAGTCTTGCCTTCAGCAGCATATACTTCAATTTGGTGATAAGAAGAAGAGTGAAAGGATTTCGACAAAGCACCTCCATGTACTTTCACGATTTTGCCTGTTTTTGCCAATTCATTTAGGTCTCTTCTGATTGTATCATCCGATACTTCTAGCTTGATACTTAGATCAGAGGAAAGTACCTTGTTGTGGCGATTAATTTCTTGCAATATTAGTGATTGTCTTTCTGGTTTTAACATATTTTTGGCTTTTCCTGTCCTAATTCGCTGTAAGTCAAGTAATATTCTACTAGTCCGTCCATCGGGTCTTTTAAAATACATATAATATCTACACCAAATTCCTCACCTACTGACCTTAAAAAAGCTTCAAAGTAATAAGCTACTGAACCAACAAAGTGTATAGGATACTTTCTAAAGTTGTCATAGCAGAGTACTTTCTTTTTAAAGAAAATGCGGAATTGTGCTAAAATCAAAGATTGAATGTAATCGTTACTTGCATATTCAAGTAAGAAAGGTGCAAAACTTGCAAGAAAGCGATTAGGGAAAGGCTTTCTATACACGCTTTCTAGTATTGAATCGGTAGAAAGGCTAAAGCAAGTTTCTAGCTTCTTGTAGATATCATTCGGCATTTGCTTGTGCAAGTAGTCGGACATCAACTGCCTACCTAATATTGCACCGCTTCCATCGTCCCCAAGAATAAAACCATGCCCTCCAATATGGTCTATAATTTTATTGCCATCGTATAAACAACTATTTGAGCCCGTTCCTAGAATGCAGGCAATACCAGCTTTATTTTGGCAGAGTGCATGAGCAGCAGCTAGAATATCTGATTGAATATCAATGCTTTCTACTTTCCTTGTCGTCTGCTCGAATCCTCTCTTGATTTTATCACTACTTGCTTTAGTAACACCTGATCCGTAGAAGTGAACCGTTTGGATGGCATTGGCATAAACTTCAAGTACTTCTTTTAGCTGAGTCGTTATTTCTATTTCTGTTTGCTGATAAGGATTAATGCCAATCGTAATGAATCTTTCAACGACTTCCGTATCGCTCAGTAAAACCCATATAGCTTTGGTAGAACCACTATCAACAATTAATCTCATTTACTTTACTTGTTAGTATGATACTTGAGCTACAAATATAATTCAAAAAACGCAAAAAGCAATAAAAAAACGCAAAAAATATGCTGCATAAAAAAGGGAAACTCAATTAAGAGTTTCCCCAGACACAATAAACAATACTTGCTGTACTACTTTTCTTTTGTCTCTTTCAATTTCTTTTTATAAACAACAATGCAAATGTAAACACATGAAAGACCTATAGCATAGACAGTTTTCAGGATACGCTGATAGTAACTTTTGAATAAAAATAGATGGGTCTCACTAGAATAAATCTATGATAATCAAATATTTAAAGTAACTAAAAAAACCTTATAACTAGTGATATTGGAGACATTTAACTAATCGTGAATTAGTTGATTAATTGCATTTTCTACATTTTGATAGTCCAAACTAGATAGGTTGGCGGTAATTTTTTTACGGATAGCACTATTCTGAAGATTTCCGAGACTACCCAGATGAGTGTGTTGAATGCTTGCTCCATCAAAATTGTAAGCTCCGGTTTCAATGGATTTTCCAACACTTTGATAGGCTTCTCGGAAAGGAACACCTTTGAGCACTTCTTGATTAACCGTCTCAACAGTGTAGAGGTATTTGTATTTTTCGTCGTTTAGAACATCATAGTTTACTTTAATGTGTTCCAGCGAAAATGTAGTAATCGACAAGCAACTTTTGATGGTTTGAATGGCGGGAAAGGTGGATTCTTTTAGTAATTGGAAGTCTCTATGATAGCCAGAAGAAAGATTAGAAGTAATCATACTGATTTCTTGTGGCAGTGAAAGTAAGCGATTACAGTGCGCCCGAATCAGCTCGAAGACATCAGGATTTTTTTTGTGCGGCATAATACTCGATCCTGTTGTTAGCTCTTTTGGCAGTGAAATAAACGCATAATTTTGGCTACAGTAAGTGATAACATCCATGGCGAGTTTACCCAGAGTGTGAGCAACAGCGGCTAAGGCATAACTTAAAAAAAGCTCCGTTTTACCTCTGCCCATTTGTGCATGAATGACGTTGTAGTTTAGATTTTCAAAGCCCAATAATTCGGTAGTCATTTTTCTATCCAAAGGAAAGGAAGAACCATAACCCGCTGCCGAACCTAAAGGATTCTGATTAATAATTTGAAAGACACTGCTTAGTAGCTTTAAATCGTCTGCTAAAGATTCAGCATATGCAGCGAACCACAGACCGAAAGAAGACACCATTGCTACTTGCGTGTGCGTGTAGCCCGGCATGAGTGCGTTTTTATGCTGTTCTGATTTACGGAGCAATCCTTCGGTTAGTTCGACTATCTCATTGGCAATCTCTTTAATTTCTGCTCGAAAGAATAATCGCAGATCAACAAGCACTTGATCGTTTCTGGAGCGACCGCTGTGTATTTTTTTCCCAATGTCTCCTATTGCTCTAGTCAAAAGTAGTTCGACTTGCGAATGCACATCTTCTACTCTTGCTTCTATTTCAAAATCACCTGCTAAAATTATTTGATAAATTTTCCTCAACTCACTTAGCAGCAGTTTTAGTTCTTCTTTTTCGAGCAAGCCAATGGATGCTAACATTTTGGCATGAGCCATCGAACCAATCACATCATACTGAGCGAGTTGCATATCTAGCTCTCGATCATTTCCAATTGTAAACTGTTCAATATTATCAAAAATGGAATAGTCCTTTTGCCAAAGTTTCATAATGCAATACAGATGACTAGAGTTTGATGTTTTTCAAAGTACGGTTCATATCTCGCTTGATGTCCTTTTCTTTAATAGACTGACGTTTGTCCGCTGATTTCTTACCCGTAGCTACAACAATCTCTAATTTAATAAATCCTCGCTCGTTCAAGTACAACCGATAGGGAACAATAGTAACGCCTTTTTCTTTTACTTTTTTTTCCATTTTTTTGAGCTCTCGCCTACGTAAAAGGAGCTTTCGAGTGCGACGTGGTTCATGGTTATTAATATTGCCAAAGTCGTACTCTTTAATGTACATACTTTGAAGAAATAACTCACCTTTGCTGAAGGAGCAATAAGCATCATTCATATTAACACTGCCTGCTCTAATTGATTTTATCTCTGTTCCTTTTAATATGATACCAGCTTCGTAGCTTTCCTCAAAAAAGTAAAGGTGCGCAGCTTTCCTATTTACGATCTCTATATTTTTCTTTTTGCTTGCTTTTGCCATCTATTTTGTCTGCTTATCGGTATAGCTAAGTATAAAACCTATCAATTCAAATTCCTTTCAATTAGCACCAACGCTTATGAGAAACAGATAGTTCGTTAACAACTTAACGTACATTAACAGATAAAAACAAAAAGTCTTGCTTTATAAGATTGTTAAATACATTAAATTGGTTTATTATTGCATTTAATTGTTTTTCAAATAAAATATAAGAACCTGATAATGTCTCAAATTGCATTATCAGGTTTTCATTTAGTGGCAGCGGTGGTTTTGTAATACACAAGTCCTATCCAAGAAATGCCCTAATAAAAATTGAAGCAGATGTTACAAGAATTAAAAGAGGAGTATTTGGAGCGTTTAGAACAGATTGCTCAAGAAGTTCAAGCATCAGATGAATTAGCAGTTTATTTAGATACCGAAGAAGAGGAAGACTACAACCGACTCAAGGAGATGTACGAACCCAAGATTGCGGTGGTTCATGAAGAAGTAGCCAATAAGTTTCCTCTACAAATTATCCATTTGGAAAGATTAGTAATGCACGAGGCATTTGAAGGTCTATTTTTGCCAAAAATTTTAGGTTATTCAGTGCTTAGAGGCGAAGTGAGTGATCGGTATAAATACATCCTGCCACAGGAGCATTTTGCGGATGCACTTCGCACGATCTGTCAATCGTCGAATTTCGATATTTTGAAGCAACGCATTGGTCAGTCCATTCAGATCGGTTTTGCCCTCAGTAGCGATATTTGGATCACTAACCTAATCAATGAAGTTGAAAATAAGCGGATTCGCAATTACCTAAATGGACATAAGATACTGGAATACAGAATAGAAAAAGAAAGGAGAATAGGCTTAGTGAGGTATCAGCGTCAATTTAGAAATGACAACTATCAGACGGCTGAATTTCCAGAGACTTTATCTGAACTCAAAATTCTGTTTTCTTCTCTAAAAGAATTTTTAATCTATCGCATCAAAAAATCGTATGATAACAGCAGCCTCATCGAGCCTTTGATGAATTTTATTGAGCATGAGGATTTTATAGGTTCTGATGAGCATTTACAAATCATAACATTAGTTGCCAATTTCTTTGCACTCGAAGAAACTCAATTTACACAGCTAAAATCTATCTTACATCAAATTAGAACAGAAAAGCCGAGTTTCCATGAAAAGTACTTTAAGTTTTTATTGGAATTACAAAACAACAAGGAAATTACGGTAGATGCTCAGGCTGATTTGAATATGGCTGCCACACTCGACAAAAGCGAGGAGGATATTCTTTCTGAATACTACAAGCTGATGGAGAGTATCCATTCCAAAGGGTACTTAAACGATCAGGTGCAAGAGGAAGTACGCATTTTTGATAGTCAACATCCTGGAACTTCCCTAGAAATCGAAGCAGTTAGACGTACCATATTCAATTATTTCAAACGCTTCATAACAGATTTAGAGGAAACAGATTATTTAGAGTACATGGAAATCACGAAAGCTTTTGCTATTTATATGCAGATATTTGCCAATCAGCAGTTTAATCAAGATCTCAAAGATATTTCCATGACTTACATCAAGAAATTGATGAGAAAATATACTGACAAGCGAGGAAAAGATTATCAAGATATTAAGAAATTTGTTGTTGCAACTTTTGTAGATTTTGGCTTTTTTAAAGAAAAAGAGATAAAAGAGTTTTTCAAGACTAAAAAGAAAAGAAACAAGAAAGTGGAGGCATAGAAGGCAAATTGCTGTGAACAGACTCAATTTTCGAGATGATTTTGTGCATACTTTCAATGCTTTCACACTAATAAAATGTCAACGCAGCATTCCCAGAAAAGAGAATAGGTATGATAAACTGGAGGGCTTACCCTTTTGCAAGGCTTGTTGTTCCACTTATTTTAGGAATTGTAGTAGCGAGCAGTAGCTTTTCTATTCCATTATTTGCTGTTTTGATATTGGGTGCGGCAAGTAGTGTGATAGCGATTGTTACTGCTTTTGCCACTATGCCAAAAATCAACTGGGGCTTTGGTGTAGCCCTCACCCTCTTTCTGTTTTGCATTGGATTTGTTCGATCAAATCAGCATAATGAATTATCAAAAAACGATCATTTTAGAACAGCAGTAAAAGCCTCTAATCAAGTGATTGGATGGGTAAGTAGCTTGCCTGAGCAAAACAATTGGGTTAAAGTCCGCTTGGCAGTGGAACAAATAGCTGATGAGACCAATCAGTGGAATAACTACACAGGGAATTTGCTGCTTTACCTAGAGAAGGATTCGCTCAGCCAAGATTTGAATTATGGAGATATGTTGCTGCTCGATACTCGTATTCTGGAAGTGCCGAGTGCTAAAAATCCAAATACCTTCGACTACAAGGCTTATCTGCACTATCAAAACATTCACTATCAATGCTTTGTAAGAAGTCATCAATGGCAGTACTTGAGTGGCAACCATGGCAACTGGGTTTGGAGCAACATTTACGCTTTCCGGATGCAACTCCTTAAAGTACTGGACAAACATCTCCTATCGGAAGACGCTTTTGCCATAGGCGCGGCACTCACATTGGGCTATCGCGCAGCGCTTTCCGAAGAAGTAGAAACAGCATACGCCAATGCTGGTGCTATTCACATATTGGCTGTTTCGGGCTTGCATGTTGGTATTATTTACTTGATTATCAATTTTTTACTTCGAGGCTTGCCCTTTTCAAACCGCTGGGTGAATGTTACTTTATCCCTAGCAGGAATATGGTTATTTGCATTGCTAACAGGAGCCTCCCCCTCTGTACTTCGGGCTGCAACCATGTTCAGTTTCATTGCGATAGGCAAACATATTGAGCGGCAAAATAACATCTATAACAGTCTTGCTGCGGCTGCATTTTTTACACTGCTTTGGAATCCATATATGTTAATGCAAGTCGGTTTTCAGTTATCTTATTTGGCGGTACTAAGCATTGTATTTTTTCAGCCCAAACTCTACTCCTTAATCTATTTCAACTACAAGGTACCTGATTACTTATGGAAAATTACGACGGTTTCCATCGCTGCTCAAATTGGAGTTTTTCCGATTTCGATGTACTATTTTCATCAATTTCCGACCTATTTTTGGCTGTCTAGCCTAGTCGTTATACCTGCGGCAGTGGTTATTCTATCAGGAGGTATTTTAATTTTTATGACCACACTCGTTCCGCTTATCAATGATGTTTTTGGTGCAATGCTCAACTTTGCTATTGAAGTGGTAAATACGATTGTTTTTGCAGTTCAAGGACTACCAATGGGCATTATTGATGGCATTTATATCGCCCCTCATGAAGTGCTGCTACTTTATGGAGCTATTGTCTCTGCCGTTTTAATCATTTTAAAGGAGCGATTCAAATACACGCTACTGTTGTTGACCTTTGTGGCTAGCTTTCTGGTGAGTCGAGCCGTGAAAAAGACGCAGCAATACTTCCGTCAAGAAATAGTCATCTACGACTTAAACAAGGAAACGGTAATAGACTTTATGGATGGCTATCAATGCTTCAGTTTAATGTCAAGCGATACCCTATCAAAAAACTTTGGTTTTTCCGTCATGCCTCATCGCTTGGCGAGTGGTATTCAAAATACTCAGCATTTTGAGTTCACACAGGCTACTTCACAAAAAAGGGCTAATTGGTACGTTGACTTTCCTTTTGTACAATTCTACGATAAACGCTTTGCTTTTGTCAATCATTCCAATTGGCAAATTGCGGAGCAACCTATTGCAGTTGACTACTTGGTCATAAGCGAAACGCCTAAGATTTCTATTGTACAACTAACTCGAATTTTTGACTTTCAACTGCTCATTTTCGATACCTCTAATGACTGGAAGCAAGTGCAAAGTTGGAAGGAACAGTGTCTTCAAGAAGGACTAAATTTTTATGATGTCAGAACAGCAGGAGCATGGAGATTGATTTTTTGATTATTGAATCATTACGCAGTTCTAACAACCATTAACCAGAGCCGCTGTTTTCATTTTATAATTTCTAAGCTAAAGGCTTCTTATTTGATGTTTTTTTGCTTAAATTTATAAGGTTAAACAAAAATTTATACTACAAATAAAAATCATAAAGTTATGATGCTACTTGAATCGCCATTTCTAATATTCATTGGCTTTTTCGCACTAATTATTATTTTCTCAGGCATTTTTACTGTCAAGCAACAAACCTCTGCTATGGTCGAAAGGTTCGGCAGATTTCATAGTATTCGTAGATCAGGTTTGCATTTTAAGATTCCTATGATCGATCGCATTGTAGGTCGTCTAAATCTAAAAATACAACAGCTAGACGTTCGAGTGGAGACCAAAACGAAAGATAATGTTTTCGTAAAGCTCAATGTCTCTGTACAATACAATGTATTGCAAGATTCCATGTACGATGCTTTTTACAAATTGGAAAGTTCTACGGAACAAATCACTTCTTACGTATTCGATGTTGTGCGCGCAGAAGTGCCAAAATTAAAACTTGATGATGTTTTTGAGCGCAAAGATGATATTGCTGTTGCCGTCCGTAGAGAGCTAGAAGAAGCCATGAATGAATATGGCTACGGAATTGTGAAAGCCTTAGTAACGGATATTGATCCAGACGTGGAAGTGAAAATAGCGATGAATAAAATTAATGCAGCCGAGCGCAAAAAAATTGCCGCAGAGCACGAAGCCGAAGCCGAACGCATCAGAATAGTTGCTAAAGCAAGAGCAGAGGCAGAAAGTAAGCGCTTGCAAGGACAAGGTATTGCCGATCAACGTCGTGAGATTGCAAGAGGATTGGAGGAATCCGTAGATGTATTAAACAAAGTGGGTATTAATTCACAGGAAGCATCCGCTTTGATTGTCGTAACGCAGCACTACGACACCATGCAAGCAATGGGCGAAAACTCTAATAGCAATTTAATCCTATTGCCTAATAATCCAACTGCAGGTTCTGAAATGCTTTCGCAAATGGTTGCCTCTTTTGCTGCTTCTCAACAATTAGGAGAATCAATGAAGGAAAAAAATACGCTGGAGCTCAGAAGCGGTGAAAAGAAAAAAATAAAAGTTCAATAAATTATAAAATCACGAGCAGTCAGGCATGGAACGGACTGCTCGCTAGATCAATTAGGTCGTAAAAAGATTACATGAGCAACAAAGTAAGCACATCACAATCTTAATTTTTTCGTAAACTTGCAGCAAATAAATACACTCAAGTCATTATGAGCTTTGAAATGCCTGATTTTTCTAGTCCAGAGGTTTGGTTGAGCCTCCTTACCTTAACCTTCTTGGAAATCGTTCTAGGAATTGACAACATTATTTTCATTTCCATTGCATCCAATAAACTACCAGAAGATCAAAGAAAAAGAGCAACCAATATTGGTTTGGTATTGGCAATGGCCTTTAGAGTTTTACTGTTATTCGGTATCTCCGCCCTTGTCGCTATGAGCAAACCACTTTTTTCTTTCCATTATTCTTGGCTAGAAGGTGGGTTTTCTGGTCAAAGTTTGATCCTAGTAGCTGGCGGTGTCTTCTTACTCTACAAAAGTACGACAGAAATTAGCCATAAATTAGAAGGACATGCAAATGACGTAGCAGAAGGAAGTGAAAAAAAATATTCTACGCTCCAAAACGTCATTTTTCAAATCACACTCATCAACATCGTCTTTTCATTTGATTCCATTCTGACAGCAGTAGGTATGACCAATGGAGTGAGTGGGGCGTTGCTTATCATGATTGTTGCAGTTGTCTTTTCCGTTGTTATCATGATGCTATTTGCGGTGCCAGTAGGTCGCTTTGTTAATGAACACCCAACGATTCAAATGCTGGGTTTAGCATTTCTAATTTTGATAGGCTTTATGCTAATTATTGAAGGAGCACATTTGGCGCATTTAAAGTTGTTCGATTCAGAAGTAGGAGCGGTGCCGAAAGGTTATCTCTACTTTGCTATTGCATTTTCATTGTTGGTAGAATTTCTAAATATGCGTTTGCGTAAAAATATTTCGCCTGTTAAACTACACGGCTATCAAGAAAAAGCTATGCAAAAAGCGGTAGATGCAATACACTAGAAAGCAAATCCGGTAAGACTTGCTAGAAAGCAGTCATGGTTTAACAACTAGTAGAGAAAATAAAGCATGCGCTTTGTGATAATTTATTTTTACAGAAGCCTGATTGATCACTTGCTAAAACTAAGGTACAACTATGAAATCACTCATACCATTTTTTTTAGTCTTCTTACTTTGGAATTGTAAAACTGAGGTTCAGCAAACACCTCCGCTCACTTACACTCAACTACAAGGCAAGACAATGGGGACAACCTACAACATCACCTATGCGGGGGAAGAGAACCATCAAACTGCCATTGACTCCATTCTGCAAGTGGTGAATAGCCAAGTCAATACCTACGATCCTACTTCGACCATATCTCAGTTCAACCAATCAACAGAGGGAATTGACTTAGGAATTGAAAAGGAAGCGGTAGAAGCTGAATTGTATAAACTTAGAAAACACTTCATCATCAATTATGAGCAGGCTCGGGAAATTTACGAGAAAACCTCAGGTGGCTTCGATCCAACAGTGATGCCACTAGTAAATTACTGGGGATTTGGCTACACCCCTAAACAACCAATCACCGCAGTCGATAGTAACAAAGTAGATTCTTTACGCCAATTTATAGGATTGGACAAGATCAGCTACAACGACACTCGACTATCGAAATCACTTCAAGGCGTGCAGCTAGATTTTAGTGCCTTAGCCAAAGGCTATGGAGTGGATGAAGTAGGGCGTTTGTTAGAAGCAAAAGGAATAAACAACTACATGGTCGAAATCGGTGGCGAAGTCAGAGCAAGAGGTAAAAACAGTAAAAATGAATATTGGAATATGGGTGTGAACACCCCAAAAGAAGGTGCTGCCACCAATGAACTATTCGCCGCCATTCGCCTTGATAATCAATCTATTGCTACGTCTGGGAACTACCGCAATTTCTACGAAGTGGCAGGTGTCAAATACAGCCATACCATTAATCCTAAAACGGGATTTCCAGAACGCAATACACTACTAAGTGCTTCTGTTATTGCCAAAGATTGTATGTTAGCAGATGCCTTGGCGACTTCTTGTATGGTGCTAGGACTAGAGAAAGCCAAGCAACTGATTGACCGCTTTGAGGAAGTGGAAGCCTATTTTATTTTTGGAACGGCAGATGGCAAAATGGATATTTACCTCACAGAAAAACTAGCCGATAAAGTCATCAAACTCTGACACTACGCAAAACAACAATAGTTAGCTATTCGACCTTGTTTTGTCTAGCATTTTTAATGCTTTTGGAGCGCTAAAAAAGAAATACAGTCTTGATTTTTTGGTTCTTTTTTATCATGAAAAAAGAACAAGACCCAACAGGGCTCAACGCCTAGAAAAGTAAATTATCAAATGGCACGTAACATCACTTGCCAAATAAATTAACAGTAAAAAGATAACATCCTATCTTTTATTACCCTAACTTTGGGGTACATCATCCAAACACATAACACTCATAGCAAAAACCCAATATCACTATGTTGATTCGACTAGTTTCTCTTGTACTGTTGATCTCCACTTGCTGGAGCTTTAAGCCAGCCGAAAAGGTCTTGCTAAAAGCAGGAACTCCTGTTTCCTTACAGCTCAACGAATCCATCAACTCCGATGAGGCGCAGCAAGGCAGCATCATTCAGTTGATGGTGCGAAATGATGTCATCATTAATGGAAAAGTGCTTATCAAAGCCGGTAGCCTCGCCGAAGGCTGGATAAAAGAAGCGTACAGCGGCTGCCGAAGATGCTCCACCCGCTGTGCTAAACTCGTTCTCGTCGCACAAAGCACACAAGCAGTGGATGGACAACGCATCTACCTGAAAGGCATACCGCACACCATAAAAGGAGACTGCCGAAAGTTCGATACCGCTAAAGCAACAATCGGAACGATACTCAGCGCTAGAGTGTTGAACAACGTGAGAGTGATGATTTAAATCTTTAATAACCACAACAAAAATATGATGAAATACTTAATCTTTACCCTCCCTACAGTACTAGCCTTATTTTATACGAACTCCTTGATTGGGCAGGGTATTTGTCTGCAAATTTATGATCCTGTTTGTGGCTGTGATTGTGTTACCTATTATAATGAGTGTCCGGCAGAGATGGCTGGTATTACAGACTACTCTCCAGGAGAGTGTCCTCCTGGTTGTATCCCCAAATGCGAAGGTGATGAAGACGACGATGGTGATGGAGGCGACGATGGTGATGAAGACGACGATGGTGATGGAGGCGATTTTCCCACAAGACCAGATTTACAGATGATATCGCTAGAGACCGTATCTTTCAATAACTGTGATCTTGTGGTTAAACTTGAATACCAAAATCTAGGCTTTGACGAAGCCAGAGACTTTGGAATTTGTATTTATCTTACTTCTTCGCAAAGTGATCCGTCCATTCAGTATTTACTAGAGGAAGTAAGTATCAGCTCATTACAATGGTATCAATTAAAACAAACTTACACAGCCACAATTGACCTCTCTAGTCTGTCCTTTGCCCCTAACAATTATTATATTGGTGCATTTATTGATTGCAATGATTCAGTTGATGAGGAGAATGAAGATTTTGATGACAATAACAAGCTATCAGGGAATAGAATTTATTTGAACGGTATATGTACAGTAGGCAACCCCTGCCGCCAGCAAGACTCCCTCGCTCTCGTCGAACTCTACAACGCCACCAACGGCCCCAACTGGTACAACACCTGGAACCTCAACCAGCCCATCAACACTTGGTATGGCGTAACGCTGAATGCGGATGGCTGCGTGCAGCAAGTGCGTTTGAACAATAACAACTTAATCGGTACTTTGCCAAAAGCGATTGGCGATTTAAAGAAGCTTGAATGGCTTGGCTTAGCGATTAATCAAATCAATGGAACGATCCCCAGCGAAATGGGGAATCTCTCTGCCTTGAAATTCCTAGAACTAGGACTCAATCAACTAAGTGGCTCCATCCCTGCTTCCTTAGGCAACTTGAGCAATATTGAAAAACTCTACCTCGGAGCAAACAACCTTACAGGCAGCATCCCTAGCGAAATGGGTAACCTTTCCAAACTGCAAGAGTTGTACCTCTCTGATAATCAGCTCACGGGTAACATCCCAAACACTCTAGGCAACCTAACTCAACTCAGGCAACTCTTTCTTTACCTCAACGAACTCAGCGGTGCCATTCCAGCTTCCTTCACGAACTTAAACAACCTTGAGCAACTCTATTTAAACAATAACAACCTCTCGGGTTGCTACCCAAATGGTTTTCAAGCGCGCTTTTGCCCGCTTCCCTACAACCCCGACTACGACGGTACTTTCACGGATGCAATTGGTAATACAGTTGTTTTTTACAATCAAGATGGCTACAACCTTACCAACAATCCCCGTCTCCCTTGGGGCGGCGACTTCAAGCGCTTTTGCAATGGCGAAGCCCAAATCGGCGCAAGCTGCAACGACGGCAACCCCAATACCCAGAACGATGTCATCACAGCGGATTGTGGGTGTGCAGGTACTACCTGCCAAACCACTTTTGGGAGTATCGAAGCACCACTTTGCCCACCCGCATTAACGTATGAACTCAATGGCATTACTTATACGCAATTAGGCACTTACACCCAAAACCTGACCAACGCCAAAGGTTGTGATAGCTTACTCACGCTTACGCTCGTGGAGGGCTTTCGACCTCATGCAGACATCGAGGGCGACACCCTGCTCTGTAACGGAACCACCACCACGCTCACAGGGCTAGGCGGCAGCACTTACGAATGGAGCAATGGCATGATCGGAAAGACCATCAGCGTAGGCGCAGGCACTTACACCGTTACCGTTACCAATGCAGGGGGCTGTCAGGATACTTGGACGACAACTGTGCTACTCGATACAAAAGCTCCTCAAATTACCTGTCCTCAAAATATTAATATCCAAGCTACCAGTAGCAACGCCATTGTAAATTGGACAGCCCCAACCACTACGGATAATTGCGGTAGCTTCACCTTAAATAGCACACATCAGCCCGGAAGTAGTTTTGCAGTTGGTACAACAACCGTTACTTACACCGCTACCGATCCCACAGGCAATAGCAGTGAGTGTAGTTTTACTGTAACCGTAACGGAGGATATTACACAAACTTGTCGGTATAAGGACTCCCTCGCTCTGGTAGAGCTCTACAACGCCACCAATGGCCTCAACTGGATCAATAAATGGAACCTCAATCAGCCCATGGATATCTGGTACGGGGTAACGCTGAATGCGGAGGGCTGCGTGCTTGACGTAGAGCTCCCCAACAATAACTTGGTTGGACAATTGCCTAGTGCTATTGGTAGCCTATCGGCACTTACTTATTTAGACTTGCCGAAGAATAAATTAACTGGTCAGATTCCAACTGAAATCGGAAATTTATCGAATTTACAAGGACTGTGGCTCTATGAAAATCAATTTACAGGAGCAATTCCTTTCAGTATAGGTACGCTTACCGCATTAACTGAACTTTCATTAGCAGATAATAATCTATCGGGGAATATTCCTGTAAACTTCAACAATTTGGTGAACCTTCAAACACTATGGTTATACAGTAACAACCTCTCTGGAAATATGCCCAGTCTAAATAGGTTATCCAACTTAGCGTATTTAGGGCTGTGTTGTAATGCTCAGCTTACTGGAAATATTTTTTCTTGGCTCGTCAATTTAAGCAACCTGGTTACAATTAGTATTAATGAATGTAATTTTACAGGTAGTATCCCCAACTCAATTAGTAATTTAACTCAACTAAAAGGCTTATATACTCACAGCAATCAGCTATCTGGTATTATTCCTACTTCTATTACGCAACTAACGCAGTTGGAGGATTTATTCTTGCAGGATAATAACTTCACAGGAACTATTCCTAGCAATGTAGGCAACATGGCTGACTTAAGAAGATTTTATTTACATGAAAATAATTTTTCAGGTAGTATTCCTAACAGTATAACCAATTGTAGGAATCTAGTAGCCATTAGTCTTTATAATAATAATCTTACAGGCAATATCCCAGCTTCTAATTGGAATAACCTGACTAATTTGGTAGAGTTGGTACTAGCTGAAAATAACCTTGAGGGAGCAATACCAGAGGCTGTTTTGAACCTACCTAACATCCAAGCCATTTACCTAAACGACAATCAATTCAGTGGCTGTTTCCCGTTCTTGTCCAGCCCCATTTGTCTTTTGACTTCTAACACAAATGGTACTTACAACCAAATGGGCTACAGTTTTATCAATAATCCTGCACTCCCTTGGGGCGGTGATTATCAGCGTATTTGTAATGGCGAAGCTCAAATCGGCGCAAGCTGCAACGACGGCAATCCTGATACCGAAAATGATGTCATCACAGCAGATTGTGGGTGTGTGGGCGCAGAAATTGTGCAATGTGCAAATGTTACCAACAACTTCAGCACTACCATTTGCGAAGGGGAAAGTTACACTTTAGGAGGTATTGTTTATCTTGAAGCAGGTACTTATACAGAAACTTTTGAAACAAACTTAGGCTGCGATAGCACCGTCAACTTGACCCTTACAGTCTTCGAGACCTACAACCTTCAAATCACCGAATACGTCTGCGCACCACAGCAAGATGAAGTGCGAACGCTGCGGCTGACGAGCCAAGCGGGCTGCGATAGTATTGTTACCATCACCACTATTTATGAGCCTCCCGTGGAAGTGCGCTTGCAGCAAAGCACCTGTGTTCAAAATCAGCCCAATGATACACTGCGCCTACTGGGGGCGAGTGGTTGCGATAGCTTGGTGATTATTGCCTACAATTATCGGGGTTCGGAAGAGACTTTTGTAAGCACCACAACTTGTTCGGCGGCTGAAGTTGGCACACGGCGCATCAGGCTGACCAATCAATACGGCTGCGACAGCCTTGTCAACATCACCACGACTTTGGGAGAAGTGCAGGTTACTAATTTTATAAATTTCACCTGTTTCCCTGATGAAGTAAGCATAGATACCACCTTTTTGATAGCACAATCAGGTTGCGATAGTTTACTAGTAGTAGAAACCATCTTAGATAATCCGCCACCAACGGAAAGCGAAATTTTTGTCTGCTCCGAAAGCGAGCAAGGGCGAGATACACTGACCTTGAGCAGTCAGTTTGGTTGTGATTCAGTTGTGTATGTCAACCGTGTTTATCAATCGGGAGGTGCTCCAATCCTCGATAATATTATTGAGTACACTTGTTTGCCAGAAGAAGTAGGACTAGACACTATATCAGTTGCTAACAATGGACAGTGCGAAGGCATTATTATTGTTACCATTTTGCCTTACAACAATACACCACCAACGGTACTTTCAGAAACTGTTTGTAGCCGAGCAGAAGTTGGACGAGACACCTTATTTTTGACCAATAGCAATGGCTGCGACAGCTTGATTATTCGAGAAAAAGTTTATCAGCAGCCGCCAACAACCGTACAAGAAGTTTACAACTGCGATGTTAGTGCCGAACAAATTGATACCCTGCGCCTCAGAACTCAGTTTGGCTGCGATAGCTTAGTGGTTCAGAAAACCCTGCCCGCCGAAGATTCGCCAATCACGAACATTAATCTGAGTAGCTGCAACCCAGCCGATGCTGGATCAGTAACCTCCACTTTTACTAATGCTGTGGGCTGCGATAGTGTGGTGATTACAACAACGGTGTATGCAGGTAGCAACAATACCTTTTTGACCGCCGAAACTTGTGATATTTCACTAGCGGGAACAAGAGACACCACTCGACTGACCAACAGCAATGGCTGCGATAGCTTAGTTATTACCCTGAATATTGCACTGCCAAATTCTGCTAATACCTTTTTCGAGGAACTGACCTGCAACCCGATGGAGGCAGGACAACAGGACACTGTGTTCTTAGCAAACCAGTATGGCTGCGATAGTTTGTTAATTACACAATATGTGCTGGGCGATGTGCCGATCACAGAGCAAACCGTCACCACCTGCGATCCGACTCTTCGCGGTCGCGACACTATGCGGTTCAGTCGTTTGAATAGCTGCGATAGCATTGTGGTTACCTCCTATTTGAACCTTTCTAGTCCAATTACTTTGGACACCATTACAAGTTGTACGAACTTCGGAGCGGGAAGCGATACCCTGCGTTTGCAAAACAGCAATGGCTGCGATAGCATTGTAGTGCGCTATAATCCAGCCTTGCGCCGTCCGTCGCCCGTAACATTATTGGCTGCCACGACTTGTATTGAAGCGGAAGCAGGCTCCGACACGCTATTTTTGAAAAATGGGAGCGGTTGCGATAGTTTAGTAGTGATAAGAACAACTTTTGAACCGATCGAAACAACCACCATTACCGAGATTGTTTGTGTAGCGGAAGAGCAAGGCACAGATTCCTTGACCCTGCAAGGCAGCAACGGCTGCGATAGTCTAGTCCTCCTTCAAAAACGCTATGAACCAATAAATGTAGCGAGAGTAGTTACAATTTGTGAGGGATCGACCTACGATTTTTATGGCTTCAATTTAGGTAGTGCAGGCGTTTATGAAAATACGATTACAGCGGCTTGTGATACGATCGTTCGCTTGACTTTGAACGTGGATACCCCAGTTGAAACAACCATTGAAGATCAATTTTGTGAAGGTGAATTGTATGAATTTGGTGCATTGACGATCAGCGCCACAGGCGTTTATACGCAGCAATTTCAATCTCAAGGAGGATGTGATAGTACGGTAACGATTATCCTAGAGGAAGTAGCAGGCGAATACGTAGCTGCTGTTAATGACACCACTACAATGTTATCCAACCAAAGTTCTGTAACGCTTGATGTAATGGCAAATGATACACTGCCTGAGCGTTATCAGATGACCATTGTTCAAGCTCCAACTATTGGCGTAGTAGATACGCTGCCCAATGAAGATTTGATGTATCGTTTAACTTCTAGTTCGGGAACAGGAGTGGATTCCTTCCAGTATCAGATTTGTGCATTGGACTGCGTCAGTAATTGTGATACAGCAACGGTCGTAGTGGAAATTACGCTGACCTGTTTAGACTCCTTAGTCACTAATATCCCAACAGGCTTCATTCCAGATGGACAAAATGAACTCGATAGGTGGTTTGACCCATTGGCGAATATTTCTAATGAATGTTTCGAGCAACCTCGCAATGCAGAACTCATCATTACGAATCGCTGGGGAGAGCAGGTGTATCGCTCAAAGCCCTACCAACCTTGGGACGGCAAAAGCAATAACAATGAGCCTTTACCGCATGGCACTTATTACTATCTATTAAATTTTGAATTGAACAATGAAGATGGAGAGGAAATCAGAGGCTTTATCACGCTATTGGGAGAAAACTAGAATGGCATAGACTTCCAAGAGCTCGTCTTCTTATTTTATGCGAACCATTTGCAAACATCTGCGTTGAGCTAGATAACAAATTACGCATCGTCTTGGTGTAGAAAGAGCGATTTCTAAAATTGCCAAGCACCGATTCTCAAAGTTTCAAAGACTTGCGGAGCTATTAACAAATAATTACTTTTGCCACCCACAATTCATGTCAATTGGAAAAAGAAACAAATCATACCGACCCCACTGCAGCTTCAAGAAAGCAAGATCATATAGAGCTAGCTTTTCAATCTCAAGTTGGTCAGTCCTTCTTGGATGAGCGATTTTATTACGAGCCTATGCTAGCAGCACATCCAAAGAAAGATGAGGATAGATTAAAGCAGACATTTCTAGGCAGCACCCTAAAAGTTCCCATTTGGGTATCAAGTATGACAGGTGGTACAGAAATGGCTTACACGATCAATCAAAATTTGGCGAGAGCTTGTGCGGATTTTGGGATGGGAATGGGACTGGGGTCTTGTCGTTCACTACTTTACAGCGACGAGCGCATGAAGGACTTCAACGTCAGAACACTAATGGGAGATGATTTGCCCCTCTATGCCAACTTAGGTATTGCACAAGTAGAGCAACTGCTCGAAGCTAAAGAACTTTGGCGAATAGACGCTATGATGGATAAACTGAGCGCAGACGGTCTAATCATCCATGTGAATCCCTTTCAGGAATGGCTGCAACCAGAGGGAGATATGCTAAAACAATCCCCTATTTCCACAATTCAACAATTTATAACATCTACTGACATCAAAGTAATTGTAAAAGAAGTAGGGCAAGGCATGGGTTACAACAGCTTGAAGCACTTACTTCAATTGCCGATTGAGGCAGTGGATTTCGCAGCTAATGGCGGCACAAACTTTGCGAAGTTAGAGCTACTGCGAAGCGAGAAAAATAAGCAATCTATTTTTGAACCATTAGCAAATATTGGACACAGTGCAACCCAAATGGTAGAAATGACCAACGCAATAAAAGAAGAACTAGGAAACAAGATGAATTGCCATCAAATCATTATATCAGGCGGGGTACGAAATTTTTTAGATGGCTACTACTTGATGAAGAAATCAAATATGGCTGCTATCTATGGTCAAGCATCTGGATTTTTAAAACATGCTAGAGGCGACTACAAGATGCTTTATGATTATGTAGAAGCACAGGTGAGTGGACTCAAATTAGCAGATGCTTTCTTGAGCGTAAAGTAAGTAATTATCGGACTTGCGAAAATAACTATTTATGAGTGTAGTGTCGGGCTTTTCGAAGCTCTCCAAAGTGGGAAAAATGCAATGGGTCGTTGATAATTATCTCAGTGGCGATTCAGAAGCTATCGCAGAGTGGCAATCGTTTTGGCACAAAGAAGAAGAAAAGCAGAAGATACTGGATGGATTTAGCGAGAATACCATTAGTAATTTCCCCATGCCTTTCAGCGTTGCTCCCAATTTTGTTATCAACGGAAAAGCCCATGCTGTACCAATGGTCATAGAAGAAAGTTCAGTAGTGGCAGCAGCAGCTAGTGCCGCCAAGTTCTGGATGGAACGAGGAGGCTTTCATGCTGAAGTACTCGCTACTACTAAACTGGGGCAAGTTCACTTTTATTGGACAGGAGGTATCGAACTACTCACTGCTCATTTCAATGCTATTAAGGATCACTTAGCTGAGGAAGCAGCATATCTGACACAGCGAATGGAGCAGCGTGGAGGAGGTATTAAAGGTATTGAGTTAATTGACTTTACAGAAGTTGAGCCGAACTATTATCAGTTGAAGGTAGCATTTGAGACTTGCGATTCGATGGGCGCAAATTTCATCAATTCTGTTTTGGAGCAATTTGCAGAAACGCTTACTCAATATGTAGAACAAGAGCGCGAACTCAAGTCATACGACTTGACAATTATCATGTCTATCTTATCCAACTATACCCCCGATTGCATCGTAAAAGCTTGGGTAGAATGTCCTATCGAAGTACTAAAAGGCATCTGTGGTGATTACGATCCAGTGTTATTTGCCGATAAATTTCAAAAAGCGATACGCATTGCAGAAATAGACCCACATCGTGCTTGTACTCATAATAAAGGTATCTATAACGGTGTAGATGCAGTGGTATTAGCTACGGGGAACGACTTCAGGGCAATTGAGGCTTGCGGACACACACACGCTGCTCGTGATGGGCAGTATCGCAGCTTAAGTCATTGTTCCATTGAGCATGGCATATTTAGGTTTTGGCTGGAGATACCCATGGCAATTGGCACAGTGGGAGGACTTACCAAGTTGCATCCACTAGCTAAAAAGTCATTAGAGATACTAGGACAACCTTCAGCGATTGAGTTAATGGAAATTATTGCTTCCGTGGGACTAGCTCAAAACTTCGCCGCCGTAAAGTCACTTATCACGACGGGCATACAACAAGGGCACATGAAGATGCACCTTAAAAACATTCTGCACCACCTCGGCGCAAAAAATGGAGAAGTAGAAGCCACTGAAGCTCACTTTCAAGACAAAAAAATTAGCTTCACAGAAGTACGAACTTTCTTAGAGAAATTTCGTCTAAAATACTAGACAACAAATAATTATAAAAAATGAATGAGTATTACTCTTAGCTCAATAACTAATTAAAATTCAATTTTAACAAAATCATTTGAGCAAATATTTATATTTGAATAATAATTCTTCTATATTTGTAATGAATTTAGTGCAATTCTGTTCAAGTCAATAAAAAGTCTACTAAACTACAAGTCTCGCTGTAGAGAATAGAATTACTTTCAATCTTACATTTCATTAAGTTTGCTGTGACAAAAATATTACTGTTTGACTATATGTTAAGTCAATCTAGGGTAAAAATACCTAAGTAAGTTTAGCATAACGGTCTTTCATTATTTTTTTGTGTTGTAGTAACAATCAAGTCTATATTTTCTTGATGCCATAGATACGCCTGTAGTTATGACAAATTGGTATCAAGAACCAGATTAAAGTCTTTGCTGAATTAGTGCATGATAATTTGAATGATCGTGCTGGGAGATTTATACCTATCTCTTTCGCAATCAATTAATAATTAAATTTTTTCTAATTCATTTAAATCTGGTTTTATCTTATGAGAAAGGCGAATTCTACTTTAGTACCACACACAATAGTTAGCAAGTTATTGCTCGTGTGTATGGTTGTTTGTAGCGGCTTTGCCGTACAAGCGCAGTCCTACTTTTGTGGGGACTATTTTTATGACAATGGAGGCTCATCATTACCTTATGATGACTCCCAAACGGTAACTCAGGTAGTATGTCCTGATGATCCAAATGCTCAGTATGTACGCTTAGTTTTCAACAGTTATGACATTGCTGCGGGAGACTTATTTGAAATTTACAACAACAATGCAGCAACTGGAACTCCAGTATTTACAAGCGCTGGTCAACCGACACAAAGTTCTGTATCTAATGTCAACGGCGGTTGGATTGATGCTGATTTCTGTGTTAGCCCATGTCTAACCATCAAGTTTACTCCTAACGATGACCAAATTAAGGGTGCTGGATGGAGTACTTCTGTTGAGTGTTTCCCTTATGATGCTTACTTTTTTGATGACGAAGACAAGGAGTTCACCTACGTATCAACAGATTGTGATCAATCGGCTAGTGTAAACTTAGCAATTCCTGAATACAAAAATGACTGTGATTCAAGCGCAATGTTGATGACTGTCGATGATTGTAGCGGTTCTTCCTTAACTGTTAGTGGAGGCTTCTTAGTAGGTACGGTAGGTCTTGGCAAGACAGTAGTAACTTTTACTGATCCAACTACTGGAGAAGACGCAACGTACACTATTAATGTACTTCCTAAGTCTTTAGCCTGTAATGATGACTTAAACGTCTCATTGTTAAATAATTGTACGGTTATTTTAACACCAGACTTGATTTTGGAAGATCCTTGTTTTGGCGATAATGTAGAGCATAAAGTGTTTTTCACGAATCCACATGTAGTGATTGTAGGTGAGACTGTAGAAGGTTATCCTATCGCTGATTTTTCTGGCGTTGAGTGTGGTACTCGCTTAGATGTGAAAGTAGAAAGAACAATTTTTTCAGACTGTGGCGATGATTTCGTGGATGCTTGCTGGGGACAAATTATCATAGAAGATAAGGTAGCACCAGAGCTAGTACAGAAAGTGCCAAGCCCAGTGATTATGGATATAGATTGTATTTTCGATACAGAAGGTCTATTGGAGGATTTGAATAATGTAGATGAAGATGGAGCAGTGCTTACTTTACGTCCAAAGCGCGTAAATGCAGATGCATCGCTAGAGCGTGCTGCTTATATAAAAGAAATTGTAATTCCTGCATTTGGCGAAGGTTTTGAAATTTTAGAAAACTGCCATGCGAACTATGTATATGGCGACTGGGTAGAGGTAGAAAAAGACTGTACAGAAGGCGGACAGTTTGACTTGTACGGTACTTATACTACCCAAACAGGTATGACAAAACTTACGGCTGATGACGTAATTTGGGCATTGACGGAGATTGAAATCTTAAAGCCTAAGTCAATTTTTAAGATGTACTTCCGAGTAATTATGGCTGAAGATAAATGTGGAAATGCATCCAATGCACAGTTACAAATGATTACTGTAACGCAGCCCGATGTAAAAGCACCATTAATCGAATATGAGGTACCATGTGGTACAGACATTGATCCAATTGCTTTGTATGAGCTTTGGGCATCTGATCCTGAGTGGTTTCCAGAATATGCAGCCTTTATTCCAAATGTTGACCCAACTCCGTTGGACATCAATACTGCAATTCCTGAATTGGATATATGGAATAACGAAACACCTACTCACTTGCTTGTAGATCAACTAAGCAATGGTAGCGGTGATGAAATTCCATTGTACCCAGAACATGCAGATTGTGGATATGCCATTGATTGGACGGATGGAAATAGAATTGATATCTGTACAGATAGCTACAAATTGTTTAGAGAATGGACTGTATATAACTGGTGTGATGGACACTTAGAGATATTAGATGTGATCCCACAGGTTATTAAAGTAGGAGATACCAAAGCACCAGAAATTGATGGTGGCGTATCATTTGAACTAACAGGTAGCCCTTATTACGATTGTTCAGCAGATGGAATCATCAAATTTGCTGTAAAAGATGATTGTTCAGGCAACGTACGAGCATTCATTGAACTGGGAGAATCAGCTTCTCTTGAACTAGAAGTAATAGGTGGACATTACCGCGTGAAGAATATTCCAATTGGCGAAAAATTCGACTTCTCACTTCGCCTAGTAGATGATTGTGGCAATGCAGAAACTTACCATTATTATGATTATCACATCAACGATGTTATTCCACCGGTAGCGATCTGTGAGCAATTCAGAACAGTATCTATGGGCTTAGAATGTGAAGTATTTGTACCAGCGACTGCATTTGATGATGGTTCTTATGACAATTGCGGACAAGTAACTTTTACCGTAGCAAGAATGGACGAAGTAGAGCCGTTTTTATTTGGACAAACAAGCGATGAAAACTTCATTTCCTTCGATGGTGATGAAGCCTTATTTAAGTCAGGCGTTACCTTCACAAAGGAAGATATTGATGGTTGCACAGGTACACAAACAGTAGTGTTCCGAGTAGAAGATGGACATGGCAACTACAACTACTGTATGGTAGAGGTAGAATTGCAAGATAAGATCCCACCAGTGGTGAAAGATAGAGACATCAAATTGAAATGTTACGAAGATGCTGCACAGCTATTAGTTCAAGCAATAGCAGAAGGTAATGCAGCAGTAGCGGCATTAATTAATGATGGTTCATTTGTAGATAGCAACGGAGCCGCTTACATTACCGCAAATTCAGATAACTGTGAAAATGCAACATTCATAGTAGATGTAGTTCAAACAGGTGGCTTTGACTTAACTTGCCGCCAAGGAGATATAGTAATCTTCTACCAAGCAATAGATGCTTGTGGTAACGTATCATTGCCTGGAGAAGCAACAATTTCTATCTGGGAATACAGCGACTGGGAGATGCAATTCCCTATGGATGCTTTAATCTACTGCGAAGATGAGCAAGTAGGTATCCCAGCACCAGCATCTATTCATGACATCTTGACCAACAGAGGTTGTGATCACTGGGGATTAGAAGTAAATGCGGAAGTATTTGAAGGAGAAGCAGATGCTTGTTACAAAATGGTAAGAGAATACCACTTGATTAACTGGTGTACATGGAATCCTTCCAACACAGAAATAGCAGTAGTAGAGCGTCCAAGACAATTGATCCTTGATCCTTTCTACACAGTAGCACTGCGTCACTTAGATGCGGATGAAGATGGAGTGAACGATATAGACGATGGCAATGAAGATCAAGATAGAGATTTTAACGAATATGAAGGTTCGTTTGGTGCACCAATTTATATTTACAAATCAACGGCAGATAGAGTAGACTCTTTCCAACCGATTGCGATTCCTTTTTCTTCTAGCCAACTCGGAAGAATCAACGATCAAGATGAAGCTACGGATTATGATCCTTACGATGTGACCGACCAAGCAGATGATGCGGATTATGTAGTAATTGATTTCTTTGATCTCCCTTATGATAATTTCGATGACGAAACTGGTAATTCTATATACAAGGGAGATTTTATATCTCAGTTCTCTAACGAGCTTGAAACGTATGTTTCTGCACAGCACTATGGTAATATCTTGTACCGTCAAATCATTAAAGTGAACGACATCACTGCACCAATCATCATTGGTCAGGAAGTTACAGAGCCATTCTGTGGTGGTGAGGATGATCCAGGAGAAGGCAAAGCATGCAGAGCTCCAGTTCATGTGCAATTCACAGTAAGCGATCTATGTTCTGACAACATTGACATAAGTGTAGAATTGCGTCCATTTGGTGGTAATGATGTAATTGCGGATGTATTTGGAACAGTGGAAGCACTGGGCAATGGGCAATATAAAATTTCAGGAGACTACCCAATCAAAGAAGGTGGTGGACTAACAACGCACTTCTTCGTAGTAAAAGCAACAGATCGTTGTGGCAACTTCGCAGAGCAAGAGATTGAATTCCAAGTGATTGACTGCAAAGCACCAACACCTAAGTGTATCTATGGTTTGAGTGTTGATTTGATGCCAAACGGAACAATTGAGTTACCAGCAGAGTGGTTTGATAAAGGTTCGTTTGACTTCTGTGATGATGAGTTAGACTTATTCTTTGCAGACCCGAACGAGTATCCAGACTCTACACACCGTGTGTTCAACTGTAATAGAGGTGAAATCGGAATAGTAATCGTAGAATTATGGGCAAGAGATGACGCAGGTAACACAGCATTCTGTGAAACATTCGTGAACATCCAAGCAAATCCACAAAGTTCAGGTAGCGACGCTTGTTTCGTATCAGGTGCATCAGTAGCCGGTGCCATTGAAACAGAAATGGCAGAGTCCGTAGAAAATGTAGAAGTGAGTTTATCTGGTAATGCAGATGGTATGAGCATCACGGGGGCAGAGGGTACTTATCAGTTTATCGGTTTGGAAAAAGACTACGATTACTCTGTAACACCATCTTCTGACGATCAGCCATTGAACGGAGTAAGTA
>CAYWKD010000047.1:0-30613 GCA_964458705.1 uncultured Saprospiraceae bacterium
GGGAGCATACACCAAATTTAAATCGCTTTAAAGTGGATAGCTACTACTAATTTTTTGGGGATATCCAAAAAAAACTTGTTTTAAAATTGGCATATTTCAATAAATATATTAATTTTGCTAATGTAAATATAATTACCAAGAAGCACTTCCTATCACAGCGTTGTGTTTCTTCTACGCTAAAGAGCGATCTTTTTATTTTTTTATAACTTTAAATTAATTTTTTATGAGAACTTCTATTTTCCAACAGGGAAAAAGTATTACCCTGTTCGCTATCTTTTTATGGGCTTCAATGAATGTGACTGCTCAAAAAACAATTGATCTGCCATTAAACATTGAAGGAACCCCATTGCAGTATAAGGGTACACCTATTGCTAAGAAAATTGATCCTATGCTGCTACATGCAAGAGATCGCTATTTAGCTGGTGAGAATCTTGAAAAAAATGCTCTTTTACATGTAAGAGGAAATGAAATCTTAATACGCGCAGTTGCAGAGACACCTGAGACAGCAACAAAAGTAATTGCACAGTTTGAAAACATTGGGCTAAAATATACTGGACATTACGATAGAATCATCAATGGATTTTTATCATTTGATCAGATTGAAAAAGCCACTAAGTTTGAGCATTTAATGAATTTAACTTACAGTGCTAGACCTGTTACAAAAGTTGGAAGTGTAACAAGTGAAGCAGATGCGGCGATGAATACGGATATTATCAGAAAAGGCTTAGGCTTTGATGGGACGGGGGTAAAAATTGGAGTACTTTCCGATAGCTATAACACCTTAGGGGGAGCAGAAGATGGAATATTAAGTGGGGATTTACCTGGCGAAGCCAATCCTAACGGCTACATTACACCAGTCGAAGTATTGCTAGATTTAGACTTTGGTGGTATTGATGAAGGCAGAGCCATGATAGAACTAATTCACGATATCGCTCCTGCTTCTCCAATCAGTTTTTACTCTGCCTTCTATGGAGAAGGCGCATTTGCACAAGGTATTGTAGCACTTAGTCAATTTGCCAACTGCGATATTATCGTGGATGATATTTATTATTTTCGTGAACCAATGTTCCAAGATGGCGTGATTGCAAAAGCTGTTGATTTTGTTGCGAACAATGGTGTGAGCTATTTTTCTTCTGCTGGAAACAGCGCAGACAATGCCTATGATGGCTCTTTTAATGCTGGACCAGTCGTTAACTTTGGCAACTATCCTTTGCAAGCGCATATCTTTCCGAATGGTGATATTTTCCAACCTATTACCCTTCAGCCTAATCAAAGTTTACAGATTGCCTTTCAATGGGATGAGCCTGCTGCATCACTAAGTGGATTCCCTGGTTCTACAACTGATTATGATTTAATCGTTCTGAACGAAGATCTAACAGATTTCGTTGCTCTTGCAGCAGAAGATAATATCTTCAGAGACCCGATTGAGGCAATGGTTCTATCGAATCCTGACACTGTTGAGGTAACGTACAACTTATTAATTGGTCACTACACTCCCGCTTTAACAGAGCCTACCAACAACTTTAAGTTGGCATTATTAAGGGGAAGTCCATTCGCATTTGGTGATCTTGCAAGCGATTTCGATAAGCCTACTATTATAGGTCATCCGAATGCAGGAGGTGCTAATGCGGTAGGTGCAGCACCTTACTTTCTGACGCCTGCATTCGGTTTTGAACAACCAGTGCCAGAGTCATTTACTTCTCTTGGAGGTTTGCCTATTTTGTTTGATGAAGATGGAAATCGCTATGAAACGCCTCTTGTTAGAAATAAGCCCGAGTTTACTGCCCCTGACGGAACAAATACAACCTTTTTTGGTGGTGATCTAGAGGGCAATGGTTTTTTTAATTTCTTTGGTACTTCTGCTGCTGCTCCACATGCTGCGGCATTGGGAGCATTGGTATTACAGGCAAGATCAGAAGACGGATTGACGACATCTCCAAGTGAGTTAACTGCTATTTTGCAATCCTCTGCTGTTGATATGTTTCCAGATGATGAAGCACAAACAAATTCAGCAAGTCTGTCCCCTTTTCCATTCGTACAAGGAATTAATTTTTCATTTTATTTGTCATTACTTAATGGCTGGGCAGAAGGCTTTGACTTCCTGACTGGCGCAGGATTAATCAGTGCAACTAATGCCTTAAGTCCTTATTTGGATGATATTACTTTTGCAGACTTAGAATTATCTATCAATAGTGATGAAGTGGCAATTTATGAAGCCAATACATTCACTTTTAAATTGACTAATAGCGGCGAAAGAGCAGCAACAAGCGTTACATTAGCAATTGACCTGCCTAAAGCTACACCACTAGTGGGTGGCTCACAAGCAGTAGCTTCAACAGGCGACTACAATAGTTTTAGCAGAGTGTGGACAATTCCTACTTTGGAAGCAGGAGCAACAGCAACTTTAGATATCGATCTATTCCCTATTACACTAGATTTTATATTGTACGCTCAAGTGACTGCTCTCAATGAACTAGACAAAGACTCAAGACCTGCTAATGGTATCTGTTGTATTGCAAATGAAGATGATGAAGCAGCATTTACGCCGTCTGCGTCAGCAATGATGGGCTTGAACAGCAAAAATACGTTAGCACAGATAGAGGAAACACTACAGCTAGCCTCTGTTTTCCCTAACCCAGTATCAGGGTTCACTACAGTAACGTTCCAAACTCAGCTAGAAAAAGTTACTTACAGCATTATTGACATCAATGGTAAAATCATTCGATCAAACACATGGAATACAGTAACTGGTACGAATAGCAAGACTTTAGACCTTTCTGATTTAGCAGAAGGCGTCTATTTCATTCAGATTAATCAAACGACACCGCAGCGGATCGTAAAAATGAAATAAATAGATTTTTCCACTTTTTTTTACGACGGTACAGTGAATAGCTGTACCGTCGTTCTTTTATGGAGTGCGAACAAGGTTACCGCTGGCAACTTGCTAGGATAGTTACATTAATTACAAACATCTTTTCCTTTAATTGCCATGATTTAGTAATCAAATCTTAACTACTTTTCACACCGACCCTAAAAGGGAAAATAGATGGATAACGAATAATCATCCATTATCCATCTATTTTTTACGGACAAAATGTGCTGCCTGTACTCGTAAACGTATTATTTGATTCTGAAAAATTTGCATTATCGAAGCCAGAAGACGAACCTGTGCCATCTTTGAAAGCACAGCCGTCAATATCTTCAAAAATAGAATTGGTAACGCTTAGTTTTGGTTCTGCCCACATGTAGATCGCAGCATCATTATCTCCGCTTCCAGCATGTTGTAGCTTAATGTAATCTAATTCATTGTTCACATTCTCAGTAAATCGGAACTCCAGTCCCTCCCAAGCCCCTGCGACTTCATCAACACCTTTAAAGGTAATCATTTCACCTACTGTCCCAATTGCTTTCATTGACCCGTTTCCTGACACTTCTATTTGTGTACTAGCATCAAAAGTTATCGTTGTCCCTGGTTCTATTGTCACATCTGTATTATCACTAATGCTTATTTTTTTTGTATTTCCAGAATCTCTCGATTCTACCCTATACGGTACGTCTATATTATGCCATATATAATCGCCTTCTGGCATTGAAGCGCAACCTATTACAAAATAATCGTTTGTGTTGCCTGTATAAGTTGAACTGGCGTCAAAAATCCCTAAGTAATCCGATTTTGCATACACTGGAATATTGTTGTTAATAAAGGTATTGTTAGTAAAAGATGGAATATCTACCTCACTGTAATCCAGCTCTAAACCATAATTTCCCGAATTAGAAAAAGTGCAATTGTCAATTTTCGCACGAGAAGCCGCCCACATGATTAATGCTGCTTCATTATCATTGGAATTAAAAGCGCCGCCACCTGCGTATTCAATCGTCACGTAATTTAATTCATTTTTAATATCATCGGCTCTAATCAGTACCCCTAACCAAGAACCAGCAGTTTTATTTGCCCCTGTTAAGATAATTGGTTGGTCTGCTGTTCCAATTGCTTTCAAAGAGCCATTATCGCCAATTTCTAAACCAGTATCTTCTTGAAATTCAATCACGACCCCTGGCTCAATTATTACATCTACACTTACCGAAGCACGACAAGTAATAATGTAATCTACAGTTAGATCCGGATTATCGACCAGAATTCTGTTCGTTCCGCTATCGAAATACTTGCAATCTAATACCTCACTCTCTAAAGTATCGGGGACTAACCCATCATCCTCCTCATCATTACAACTTGTAACACTGAATGTGTAGAGGCCAATAAAAGCCATAAACATCAATGATCTTAAGCTACTTTGTCTCATAAACTATTTTTGTTTTTAAATTATCAGTTAAAGTTCACACATGCACCAAAGCTACCATAAATTCCAACAAATGAATTAGCCAAGAATAAAACTAAACCACAACTCCAATTAGTAGCTTGTTATAAGATAGTAATAAAATGGTCATAAACTTTCTAACTTCTATAACAGACCCCTCTTTTCAGTTTTTGAAACAGTCATTTCAACGGAGTTAAAGCTTTCTATTACTTCTAACATACCGAATTCAGGACTTTTAAAATAATATTAATCTTACTTCTGCGAATAGCACTTAATGCGTAGAAAACGAAGATAGTGAGGCGGTATTCATTTCTAATACTGACCACTCACCGTTAATAGAAGTACCGCCGCTGGCAACTTGCCAGGATAGTTGCATTAATTACAAACATCTTTTCCTTTAATTGCCATGATTTAGTAATCAAATCTTAACTTTACACTAGTTATGTAGATTAAATTTTGTTGAACCATGGGACTTTTGAATTGGCTGAACAGCAGTTCTCGAAAAAACTGGCACGTAGTGCTATTGAATGTCATTATGGGTATTATTATGTCCATTATTATTGTACCCTCAGTAGTTTATTTCACCAAAGTTGTGCCTACCAAATATGAATTTACGGGTGAGGTAGTGGACTTAGACACCAACGAACCTATACCCAACGCACAGGTTCTGTTCGATCGTATTGACGTTGCGAACACTAATGAGAGTGGTATTTTTTATGCGGCCGAGCGTTTTCGTGCAGATAAATTACCTTTTCAGGTCAACGATCAAATTAAGGTGGAAGTTACGGCTAGTGGCTATCGCAAATTCAATGAGTCATTTGAGCTAATTAACTTTAAAATGCAAGGATTAAAATTTGTACTAGAGAAAAAATGATACCTCAATTCGTAACTAAATGACGCTTGATGTTCTTCACAAGTGCAGGTCCTGCATAAACCATACCCGAATAAACTTGAACTAATGACGCTCCCGCTTTCAGTTTTTCTGAAGCCTCAGTTGGTTTATCAATGCCTCCTACGCCTATAATTGTAAGTTTACCATTCGTTTTCTCATAGATATATCTAATTATTTCTGTTGAGCGATCACTCAAAGGCGCGCCACTCAATCCTCCATTTCCAATGTTTTCAATTGTTTTCGCATCAGTAGTCAGAGGCGCGCGAGCAATAGTAGTGTTCGTTGCAATGATGCCATCTAATTTTACGGTTTGTACAATTTCGAGAATGTCATCTATCTGCTCAAAAGCCAGATCTGGTGCTATCTTGAGTAGTAGCGGTTTGGGTTGATCTTTGGCGTGATTCAGATTTTGCAAAGTAGAGAGCAACTGCGTCAGAGGTTCTTTTTCCTGCAAAGCCCTAAGATTTGGCGTATTTGGAGAACTTACGTTGACCACAAAATAATCCACGTAAGGAAAAAGGGCTTCAAAACAAATCACATAATCATTTACGGCTTCTTCGTTGGGGGTTGTTTTGTTTTTGCCTATATTTCCACCAATAATGACTCCCTCGGGCTTGCCTTCTTGAAGCTGAGCAACCAGTGTAGCTACTCCATCGTTGTTGAATCCCATACGATTAATGAGTGCCTTATCTTTTGGCAGGCGAAACAAACGAGGTTTTGGATTTCCAGCTTGTGGCTTTGGTGTAACCGTTCCCAGCTCTATAAACCCAAAGCCCAGCGAAGCCATTTCTTTAAAATATTTGCCATCCTTGTCAAATCCTGCTGCTAGTCCCACCGGATTTTTAAACGACAGTCCAAATACATTTCGTTGCAACTGCTCATTTTCATAGTGATACATTGACCGAAAAACTGCATTTACTAATGGAATAGATAAGACAAATTTTAACAATCTTACCGTGAAATCATGTGCCCTTTCAGGAGGTAGTAAAAAAAGTAGTGGCTTAAGTATTTGATACATAATAACTAGAGTATTCTGTGTTAACTTTCTTATTTTCAATGTAGTGAAGGTATGAATTTAAAAAGTCATTGCCTCGTTATATGCTCTCAATAGTTCCTTCCCTCAGCTATGTTTTCAAAAAAATGATGTTAATGCTACAAAACCAATTTTCCAACACAAAAGTCTTACCTTTACTTGCTGAAAAAGAAATGAGCACATGAATACTTCATTGAATTGGTTGAAAGATTATTTGACCATAGACTTATCCCCTGAAAAAGTGGGTGAAGTCTTGACAGAGATTGGACTAGAGGTAGAAGGCTTAGAGAAAATAGAAAGTATAAAAGGCGGACTAGAGGGAGTAGTAGTAGGCTATGTTTTGGAATGTGAGCAACACCCTAATGCTGATCGCCTTAAACTAACCAAAGTAGATATTGGAGCAGATGAGCCTTTACAAATTGTTTGTGGTGCGCCTAATGTAGCAAAAGGACAAAAAGTTCCTGTAGCAACAGTTGGCACCACGCTCTACCCAACAGAGGGCGATGCGTTGACGATCAAAAAAGGGAAGATAAGGGGCGAGGTTTCTATGGGTATGATTTGTGCGGAGGATGAATTGGGCTTAGGCGCAAGTCATGCTGGCATCATAGTGCTTCCAGAAGAAGTACCTGTTGGAACACCAGCTAGTGAGGTGTTTGATGTTGAAGTAGATTATGTTTATGAAATTGGCTTGACACCAAACCGCTCGGATGCAACTAACCATATTGGAGTAGCAAAAGATTTGGGAGCTGCGCTGAAAATGAATTATGAACATTCAGGCGAAGTCAGAATACCTGAAGTAGCTGATTTTAGAGTAGATCACCATAATTTACCAATTGAAGTGGAAGTTCGGAATGCAGAGGCCTGCCCACGATATGCAGGTCTTACAATCAGCAATATAACTATTAAAGAATCACCAGAATGGCTAAAAAATCGTTTAAAGTCAATAGGTGTAAAGACAATTAATAATATTGTAGATATTACCAACTTCATCTTGCACGAATTAGGGCAACCACTTCATGCTTTTGATTATGAAGCTATTACAAATAGAAAAATCATTGTGGACACGCTTCCAAAAGGTACAATGTTCAAGACATTAGACTGGAAGGAAAGCGGTGAAAATAATGCTAAAGGGAGGCTAGAACTACTCGATACTGATTTGATGATTTGTGATGGTAAGATGAATGGAATGTGTATGGGCGGCGTGTATGGTGGTGTCAATTCTGGTGTGAAAGAACAAACAACGAGTATCTTTCTCGAGTCAGCACACTTCAACCCTAAATTCATTCGCCGTTCGAGTATGCAGCATAATTTGAGGACAGATGCAGCAAAAGTATATGAAAAAGGTAGCGATCCTAGCATCTGTTTGTACGCGCTGAAGCGAGCAGCTTTATTAATAAAAGAATTAGCGGGTGGCGAAATTGCTTCTGAGGTCATTGACCTTTATCCTAAAAAGATAATGCCCGTAGAGGTTAAAGTCAACTTCAAGGATGTTAACACTTTGATTGGAGTGGATATTCCAAAGGAGAAAGTACTGGAAATTTTAGCAGCACTGGAAATGGAATTGGTGGAGCAAACGAGAGCTTCGTTCACCGTAAAAGTTCCAACCAACAAATCCGATGTGCTGCGTCCCGTGGATGTGATTGAAGAAATTTTACGCATCTATGGCTTGAATATGGTGCCGATGGGCAAGCAGATCAAAATGTCTTTAACCTATGGAACGCACCCCACTAAGCAAAATATTCGCAATTTACTGAGTGATTACTTAGTCGCCAATGGGTTTGTGGAAACAATGAATTTGTCTCTTTCTCAATCCCGCTATCACGAGGAAATACTGCCAATCCCGACAGAAGCAATAGCATTTATCCATAACACCTCCAATGTACATCTGGACATTATGCGCCCCACAATGCTATTTTCTGCCTTGGAAACGATTGTACATAATCAAAATCGGCAACAGACTGATCTGAAGTTATTTGAAGTCGGCAAAACTTATAAACGAAGTGGAGAAAGTTATCAAGAAACGGAGCATTTCACAATCTTTATGACAGGACAACGGTGGAATGAAACTTGGCTATTTGATAGCAATGCAGAAGTAAGCTACTTCACTTTGAAAACGTTTGTTACTAATTTACTGGAGCGTTTAGGTCTCCGCAATTTTCAGGCGACACCTGTGCAGGACGACGTTTTTGCATTTGCTATGCAGTTTCATAGAGGTAAGCAAGACTTGGTAACTTTTGGGAAAGTACAAGCTGGAATTGCGAAAGCGATGGAAGTCAGAAATAATGTGTTTTATGCTGATTTCAACATGGACAACGTTTTTGCCGCTTTGAAAAAAAGTAAAGTTACCATTGAAGAACCAGGTAAATATCCTTCCTCGCGTCGAGATTTAGCTTTAGTAGTTGGACAAGCTGTGAAATTTGAAGATATTGCAACAATTGCACAAAAAGTAGGCAAGAAATTACTAACGTCAATCAATCTCTTTGATGTCTATGAAAACGAGGAGCAGCTAGGAGCAAGCAAAAAGTCTTATGCTGTGAGTTTGTTATTCGAGGACAAGGAAAAAACTTTGAAAGTGGAAGAAGTAGATAAAATCATGGATAAAATGATTCAAAATTGCGAAAAGCAACTAGGAGCAGTAGTTAGGCGTTAAATCTTTGTTTAATGATAATAAGTAAAGTAGAATGCTCCTTTGGATGCTGACCATAAAGCAGCCTGGGAAAACATGGAATTATTCAATAGTATTGGAAATTTAGAATTAAAAGTTCGACAATTAGGAAAGAAAATTGAGCGTTTAAAAAAGCGTAATATTGAACTTCAAAATGATAATCTTGTGCTAAAAGAAGTACAAGAAAATGCAAATTTAAAAATAGACGTACTAAAAGATAAATTAATACAAATACAACAATTAATCGAGGTATTAGAAATAAGAGAGGAAACGGAACAAGTTGATTTTTCTGAGAAATGGGAGCGTATCCTATTAGAGATCAATCAATGTTTAGAATGGTTAACGAGATGACGGAGTTATTAGACCTTATTTTTTACTATTTATTAAAGATTAAATAAGCTAATAATCCGCTAACCAATGACTATATAAGTGACAAAACAGATCGTTATTATCATAGCGGGACGAACTTATCCTTTAAAAATAAATGCGGTAGATGAACCTGTTATTCGGAAGATTGTCAAGGAGTTAAATGAGCAGATTAATCAATTTCAGATCAATCATACCAATAAAGATAAGCAGGACTGCTTGGCATTGACATCACTAGCTAATGCAATAGAAATGCACAAGTTGCGTCAATCTTTCGATTCTACACACGATCCAAACCTTTCTGATAAACTCGCTGAGTTAAATACGCTCCTCGATCAGTTGTTGCAATAACTCACTTTCTAATTATTACTGTTGTGCTATTGGGTCTGAAATAATTAGTATCAATGCACCTAATAATTAGTTTTCAATTTTAAAATCAATGGATGGATTAATAGGAATAGTAGGAGGACTCGTGATAGGAGGAATAGTAGGTTTTTTTATAGTAAGAACCTTGCTCACCAAGACCAATCAAGGCAAGCGCAATGAAGTAGATCGTGAATGCGATGAATTGCTGAAGAAAGCACGAGAAAACGCAGAACGCATTGAAGACGATGCCAAGCGCAATGCAGAAAAAGTAACAGAGAAAGCTGAACGCAAAAATGAAAATATTAAGCAAAAGAAAATTCAAGAGGCGAAGGATAAGTTTGCTCGACTGAAATCAGATTTTGAGAGTCATAAGTCAAAACAAGTAATTGACTTGAAAGAAAGAGAGCTGGAGGTTAAAAACTTGGAAAAAGAAATTCAGCTGCGGCAAGAACAATTAGAAGAAGAGCTTGAAGAACTAGATTTAGAGCGTTCCGAATTAGAAACAAAAGAGGAGGAGGTGAAATCCATCCGAAGCAACTTAGACAAGCAGTTACAGATTGTTGCGAAGAAAAGAGAAGAGTTGGATAAAGCTAACGAAAAGCGTATTGAAGAGCTTGAAAAAGTAGCTGCATTGAGCCAAAACGAAGCTAAAGAGCAACTACTAGAGGCAGTGAAAGCCAAGGCAGAGACCGATTCAATGGCAATCATCAAAGATACCATAACGCAAGCGAAGCTAGATGCCAACAAGGAAGCAAAAAAGATTGTTATTGAGACGATTCAGCGGATGTGTGCAGAATATACCATCGAAAATACGGTATCCGTTTTTAACTTGGAATCTGATGATCTGAAAGGGCAGATCATTGGTCGAGAAGGTCGAAATATTCGAGCATTGGAAGCGGCAACTGGGGCAGAGATTGTAGTAGATGATACACCAGAAGCCATTGTCATTTCTAGCTTTGATCCCATTCGTAGAGAAGTCTGTCGCTTAGCACTAAAGCGATTGGTCGCAGATGGTAGAATACATCCTGCAAGAATTGAAGAAGTGGTCGCCAAAACACGCAAGCAACTCGACGAACAGATTGTCGAAATCGGGGAGCGCACGATCATTGAATTGGACATTCATGGTCTAAACCCTTATTTAGTCAAAATGGTGGGACGTATGCGATTCCGTTCTTCTTATGGTCAAAATTTATTAAAACACTCCATCGAAACAGCTAATCTTTGTGCGATTATGTCGGCTGAATTGGGCTTGAGTCCAAAGCAGACAAAAATAGCAAAACGGGCAGGCCTATTGCATGATATTGGAAAAGTGGCGGAGGAGGATTCTGAATTGTCGCACGCTATTCTTGGTATGAATATTTGTGAAAAGTACAAAGAAGATCCAATTATCCTAAATGCAGTGGGCGCTCACCACGATGAGGTTGAAATGAACAACATTATTTCGCCAATTGTACAAGCCTGCGATGCCATCTCTGGCGCAAGACCAGGTGCGAGACGTGAGATTTTAGAAAGTTATTTAAAGCGCATCGGTGAACTGGAAGAACTAGCGATGGGCTACGATGGCGTTCAAAAAGCCTTCGCTATGCAAGCTGGTCGTGAGTTGCGGGTGATTGTAAGTAGCGATAAAGTAACGGATCAATTTGCAGATGACTTATCATTTATGATTTCTCAGAAAATTCAAGATGAGATGCAATATCCAGGGCAAATTAAGGTAATCGTAATTCGAGAAAAACGTGCGGTTGCTTTTGCAAAATAAAATAAAGTTTTTGGAGTGCTTAGGGACTCCAAAAACCTTATTTCTTAATTATTCCTCCAATAAATCCGGTCGTCTTTTTTGAGTGCGCTCCAAAGCCTGCTCGTATCTCCATTCTTCAATCGCTGGAAAATTTCCAGAAAGCAAGATGTCTGGTACGCTCCAATCTTCATATACCTCAGGACGAGTATAGACGGGTGGGGCGAGTAAATCATCTTGAAAAGAGTCAAATAGAGCAGAGGTTTCATTATTCAAAACGCCTGGTATCAAGCGCCCAATCGAATCTACTAGCACGGCTGCTGCTAATTCTCCTCCCGAGAGTACATAATCACCAATGGAAATTTCCATTGTTACAAAATGCTCTCGAATACGCTCATCAATTCCTTTGTAATGCCCGCAAAGCAATAACAAGTTTTCTTTTAACGAAAGCTGATTAGCAATAGATTGATTCAAACGCCTTCCATCAGGTGTCAAATAGATAATTTCGTCATAAGTTCTTTCTTGTTGTAAATCCTGAATGCACCTCGCAAAGGGTTCTATCATCATCACCAAACCTGCACCTCCTCCGTATTGATAATCATCTATTTGCTTATGTTTCCCTAGTCCATACGCTCGTAGATTATGCACTTTTACTTCTAGCAAACCTTTTTGCTGCGCTCGCTTCATCATAGAATGCTGAAAAGGACTTTCTAATAGCTCCGGCAGTACGGTGATGATGTCAATTCTCATATTTTTTTTCGTCTAGTGAAACGATTATCTTATTTGGTAGCTTTACTCTCGACCCCTATTTCTTACACGCCATATAGAAATCATCATTCGCACAGGAAGCAGCGCAGCAGCAATGACACTGCCAACACCAAAGAATAAAAACTCAGTATGGGTATAATCAGATAGGCGATCCAACTGAGGTATTGGACGCACACCTAGTACAGCTTCCCATCCATATTTGTCAATAAAGGTTTGAAAGCGGTTTATTTCTTGTACTAGCAGAAAGATGAAGACTGGAGAGACAAAAATTAGTATGACCTTAAGCCATTCCATACGGCTGAGAAAGGTGAGGTGCAACAGAAAAATGTAGCGCGTCAAAGTAATAAATACTACAACGAAAATAATGTTAATCCAAAGAAATGGATAGTTTCTAGTTGTTGAAATAATTGGGAGTAAAATACCCACTGCTAGGATCAAAGAAAAAAACCACCAAATCATCTCAAGTAACCATTTTCTATCCACCATTATGTTCTTTAAGTTTTAGACTGCATTACGTATTGATCACAAGCGTTTGGTTGCTCTTGGCTTAGGTACATACTTTTTCAATAGCTCATTGCCTGCTTCCATAGCTTTTTGGTTGAGCTGAGGAATGATTGTCTGGAATTGGGTCGCCACTTCATTAAAAGTATCCACATCTGTTTGTGTGCGCTCGGTGGGCGCTTTCTGCATCAGATCAAGCATTGTTTTGTAACCCTCATTAGCTAAGTCATCAATGGCTTCCACCAATTCAACTGCTGCCATTCGATAGGTACTATCTTGCTTGAAGTCAGGCATAGCATTCAATGATTTTCGCTCTGCTCCGCTATCTTCTGCCAATTGATTTAGTGCTTGCTGTGCCTGTTCAAAGTTCTGACCATTTAGTGCTTCCATAAAGTCATTATTACGTACAGTTACCTTAAAATACCTCAAAAAGATAGCTTGGTGGTAATTATTCAATTGGTTTAAATCCTTGATATCATTATTATCAGCTGCTTCTACTAACTGCACGTTATACTTTTCTGCAAACGCTTTTTGAGCACCTAAATAACGTTCTGAAGCTATTTCCATCTTTTTTTCTGATGCTTTTTGTGCCTCAAAGTATTTTTCCATTGCCTCATAGGAGTTTTGACTTTGCATTTTTAGCTGTAGAAGTTCCGTTGGATTTTCACTGAATGAGCTGAGCAATGAATTAAAAACGTTTAGGGCTTCTGCTTTTAAGCTGTTATCTTCCTGCTCAAAAGCAGGTGCTTTTTGAATGAGTTCAATGCTATTATTAAGTTGACTAACAACATTTTGTCGTTTTTCTTGTATAAGATTCAAATCTTCACTGTGCACGGAAAACTGTAAATATGCCATAGCTGCATTGTTCACCGCAATGTGCTGATTGTTGAAAAAAGTTAGGTAGTTATTGACATCACTAGCACTTTGTGCAAATGCTGTCAATGCGATAAGCGATAGAAAAAAACTAAGTAGTAATCTCATAATAACTTGATTTGAATATTTAGGACAGCCGAGAAGATATTTTGTTCTATTCGTTTTATAAAACATTCACTTCAGTTATCAGTTCAATACCAAATTTATTCTTTACAGATGCAGCAATTTTTTTTGCCAGTGTCCACACCTCCGCACCTGTTGCGCCTCCATAGTTTACGAGCACTAGAGCCTGCTTGGCGTAAGCTCCTGCATTCCCGATGCGTTTGCCTTTCCATCCGCATTGCTCAATCAGCCAACCTGCTGGAATTTTGTATTGACCATCTGGTAGTTCATAAGATACAATGTTAGGAAAAGTGAGCCGAAGTGCTTCAAATTTTGCCTGCGGAATAATCGGATTTTTGAAAAAACTTCCCGAGTTGCCGAGCACTGCTGGATCAGGTAGCTTACTTTGTCGAATAGCAATAACTGTATTGCTTATATCTTTTATGGTAGGCTGCTTTATTTGCTGTGCTTCTAAGATATTTTGAATGGCGCCGTAACTGAGGTTTAATATAGGCTTTTTGGAAAGTCTAAAAAATACCTTTGTGATGCAGTATTTCTCCTTTAATTTATTTTTGAAAATACTATCTCGATAGGCAAATTGGCAGTCTTCATGCGAAAACATCTGTACATCGCCAGTTGAGAGTTCCACAGCGTATAATTTCACAAATACATCTTTCAATTCTACGCCGTATGCACCAATATTTTGAATAGGGCTTGCTCCAACTGTTCCCGGAATTAGCGATAAATTTTCTACGCCTCCATAGCCTCTATTTACGCACCATAGCACGAACTCATGCCAATTTTCGCCTCCTCCAGCACTCAAAATAACTTCTTCTTCTGATTCTTCAATGATTTCAATACCTCGTATATCATTCTGCACTACAAGATGAGGCAAGTCTTTTGTCAATAGCATATTACTGCCGCCACCTAAGATAAAAATAGGATACTTTCCATCATTTTTGTTGATGGCGTGGCGAAGGTCAGAAACTGAATTTATTTTTGTGAAATAGGCCGCTTTTTGGTCGATGCCAAAAGTGTTTAGATCTTTGAGCGAGTAGTCCAAAAGAAATTCCATTCGTTTTTTATGCAAAGTAATACTAATTTATTGTCGTAGGCTCATGGCTTCCTTCCTCTTTCCAAGCAAAAGTTTTTATTATTGTTTGGAAGTCTTCTTTCAAGAAAGCAAAAATAGGAGCAAGCGAGTCTCGGTTAGTCTGAGTATTAAAGTATAAAGAAGCTCTTAGAAAATGCTGCGTGCTATCCGTTATAAAAAACTGATAAGGAGAGGCTGAAGCTCCTTCAATATCGAAAGTGAACCCAATCGTTCGTCCATTTTTCTGTATTGGTTGGGGGTCAATATAGTCAGCTCTCACGTTGTGTTTGTTCGCTAACTCAAAGGCATCTGTCCACAATTTCTCAAAGCTACTTTGAGATTCAATGGAGTAATAAGTACAATACAGGCGGCTATCAAAAGCGGGAATGTAAACATCAAACCAGCAATCTGATGTACTAGCTTCTGGATTTTTTTCAATTTGAGCATAAACAGGATAATCAAAAGAAAAGGGGCAGTTGATGTTGTTGAATGTTTGAAAACCTCTCGTCGGAAATTCTACCTTTGGGTAGGTGCGGGGCTTAGGAGTGTAAATGGGTTCTTCACAGGCACTTGCAAGTATCAAAAGGATAGTTAATAAACTAATTATGTTTATCTTTCGACCATAAAAAGTGACTAGCTTAGTCAAAATCACCTGTTCACTATTTTCTAATTCCCTACCTGTTGTATTCATATTATTTTTTGACGTTTTGTTAATGCAAAGTTCCCGAAATATTCAATTGCCCCTTGTGCTAAATACTTATGGAGTGAGTGCGGATGATTCAAAATATAAATAATTTCGTACTAACTTTCAACTGTGATTTCAAACAGTAACGCATTATCAATAGTTGTATTTTCTATGAGTAAGCGTATCAGCTTGAATACAAAGTGCTTTTGAATAATTTTTGTACTTTTATATTGCTATAATTTTAGACATTCATTGAGTAATAGAAAAATAAAATTTGCGGTAGTGGGTTATGGTCGAATTGGCAAACGCCATGCTGCTATGATCGAATCCAATAAAGCTGCCGAACTTGTCGCTATCTGCGATATAGTGCCTCACGATGTAACTATTCCCTTTTTTCAATCCTTACAAGACTTGCTGCAAGCGGACTTAGATATTGATGTTGTCAATATATGCACGCCAAATGGCATGCACGCCATACAGGCGATTCAAGTACTAGAGGCAAGAAAACATATCGTGATTGAAAAGCCAATGGCACTCAGTCGATCCTCCTGCGAGGAAGTTATTTTTAAAGCCCTAAATGTCTCAAAGCAAGTCTTTTGTGTTATGCAAAATCGTTACTCTCCGCCGTCTATCTGGTTAAAACAAATACTAACGGAAGGATGGCTTGGCAAGATTTTTCTAGTAGAAATTAATTGCTATTGGAATAGAGACGAGCGATACTATGGACAAGGCGTGCAAAAACACACTTGGAAAGGCACTAAATCACTAGATGGTGGTGTACTTTTCACACAGTTTGCTCATTTTGTAGATATTATGTACTGGCTATTTGGTGATATAAAAGAAATAAAAACACAACTTTATAACTTTGAGCATCAAGGAATTACTGATTTTGAGGATACTGGTACAACTCAGTTTGAGTTTATAAATGGTGGATTGGGTATGCTTTCGTTTACGACAGCTTGTTGGGATATTAATTTTGAGAGTAGTATGACTATTATTGGAGCAAAAGGCACTGTCAAAATTGGTGGACAGTATATGGAGAAGGTTGAATACTGCCATATTCAAAATTATGATATGCCAGCACTTCCACCGACTAATCCTGCTAATGAATACGGAGGCTATCGGGGCTCAGCGGCCAACCATCATTACATTATTCAAAACGTTATTGATGTCATAAAAGGTCATAAATCTCCAACTACTAACGCATTGGAAGGTATGAAAGTAGTAGATATTATTGAACGAATTTATCAGGCAGCAGATCAGGATTAAAAATAATGCAGTGCTATTCCTCCACTAAATCCTCGACATTTTCCTCCACTTGCTTTAATTGCTCTGAGCGCTTGATAATTGAGTTTTCGTGCATCTCGTAGTATTGCTTTCTATTCTTGGCAATGTCAATAGCTGTAAAAAGGGCTTTTCTAAATGAAGCTGGGTCGGCTAAATTTTGTCCAACAATATCATAAGCGGTACCATGATCTGGTGAAGTTCGCACAATGGAAAGTCCAGCGGTATAGTTTACCCCTGAATTAAAAGAAAGCGTTTTGAAGGGTACTAAACCTTGATCGTGATACATAGCGAGAATACCATCAAACTTTTGGTAGCGCCCTGAACCAAAAAAGCCATCCGCAGGGTAGGGTCCCATTACCATCATTCCCGCTTTTTTTAGTTCGATGATAGCAGGCCGAATAAATTGTTCTTCTTCCTGACCAATGACCCCATTATCGCTAGCATGAGGGTTCAAACCTAGCACTGCAATAGTTGGTCGCTCAATACCAAAATCCATTTTTAAGGTGTCATTTAGTATGTTGATTTTATTGATAAGAAATTCTTTGTTTAGTGTTTTAGGCACTTTCCCAATGGGAATATGCCCCGTGGCGACCGCTACTCGAAGCGAATCGTTCACCATAAGCATCAAACTATCCTTTGTGCTAAATTTACTTGTGAGGTATTCTGTGTGACCGGGAAAGGGAAAGTTTGCCATCTTCATAGCTTCCTTATTGATTGGAGCCGTTACAATAGCTTCAATCAAACCAGCCTTTAGATCATCTGTTGCCAATTCTAGTGATTTAAAAGCGTATTTACCACTTAAATCTGTTGGTTTGCCAAGTGTAATATTTATATTTTCGCTCCAGCAGTTGACCACATTGATGGCATCGCTATTGTAACGCTCTAGCGACTTTGTCGAGTTAAATTTGAAATCTACTTCTACAATATTTTTATGGTAAGATACCACCTTTGAAGAGCCATAAATAAAAGGGGTGCAGAGTGCTGTCAGTCGTTTATCTGCAAATGTTTTCAGTATTACTTCTAGTCCGATTCCATTTATATCTCCTATTGTTATTCCTATTTTTATTTTATTCATCTTTTATCTTCTCTATTTGAGTAGTTCTTAAACGGAGTTACTGCATTGAGTGACACAAAAAGTAAAGTTAGTAACTTTTAGTGACAATACGGAGTTTTAGTCTTTGTTAGCTAGCTGTCCACAGGCAGCATCAATATCTTTTCCTCGACTCCTCCTCACTGTTATCATTACTCCTTTTTTTCGCAAATACTGAGCAAAAGCATCAATTCGATCAGCACTTGATTTTTCGAAGTCAGCTTGATCTATGGGGTTGTACTCAATAATATTGACTCTCACAGGAAAATTTTGACAAAGCTGAACTAATTGTTTAGCATCTTCGATGGAATCATTGAAATCTTGAAAAGCAATATATTCATAGCTAATTCGATTTTTAGTTTTCTGAAAATAATAGGTCATTGCCTCCATCAAGGCGTCCAAATTATTCTGCTCGTTGATTGGCATAATTTCGTTGCGCTTCAAATCGTCGGCTGCGTGTAAGGAAAGAGCGAGATTAACTTTGGCGGCATCGTCTGCTAATTTTTTTATCATCTTAGCAATGCCTGCTGTACTGATTGTGATACGCTTGGCAGACATACCTAAACCATCAGGAGAAGTGATATATTCGATACTTTCTAGCACATTGCGATAAGCTAAAAGGGGCTCTCCCATACCCATATATACAATATTCGTCAGTGGATGATTATATGTTTCTAAGCATTGCTGATTGATTTGAACGACCTGATCGAAAATTTCAGCAGCTTCCAAATTGCGGATACGTTTCATGCGACCAGTAGCGCAGAAAGTGCAAGTTAAGCTACACCCTACTTGCGAAGAAACACAGACTGTATAGCGATCATCTTCAACAACGGGTATCAATACAGATTCAATCAAATGACCGTCATGCAGGCGAAATCTAGTTTTGATTGTTCCATCAACACTCCTTTGAATTTTGTCCGTTTCAATAGGTCGTATCACAAAGTGTGTTTCTAGCGTTTCTCGTAGTGCTTTTGAGAGGTTAGTCATATCAGAGAACGACTGCACTCCTTTTTGCCACAACCACTGATACACCTGCTTTGCCCTAAACTTCTTTTCTCCTACTGAAAGAAGAAAGGCTTCCAAAGTATTTTTATCTAATTTTCGTATGTCTAGTTTAGATGTAACTGCGGCTTCATTCATCTGATAAATATTCCGATTCAAGGCTCATGACCTCATTGCCTTTTATAAACATCTGAGGAACCTGAATCGTTTGGCATTTTTTGCGAAGCCACTGCTTTTCTGCTTCCCCCAAGTGTGGTGAAAGTCGCTTGTAAACTTCTGTATGGTATTTATTGATCCATTCGACCTCTTTTAACTCTAGTAAGCTCAGTTCAATCAGTTGGAGATCAATGGGGAATAAGGAAAGCGTCTCAAATTTTAGAAAATTACCAAAGGTGGTATTTCTATGTTTTTCACAAAGCACCAAATTCTCGATTCTAATACCATGCTTACCTTTTCTGTAAATTCCAGGTTCATTAGAGAGTACCATACCCGATTTTAGTTTAGTAGCATCACGACCACTGGTAACAGGCACCATTCTCGGTGGAAACTCATGTACGTTCAAGAAAAACCCAACACCGTGACCAGTTCCGTGACCATAATTTAGGCAGTCATCCCAAAGTGGTTTTCTGGCTAAAGCGTCTAGTTGATTACCTGTCGTACCAAAAGGAAAATAGGTTTGATCTAATGCAATATTGCCTTTCAGCACTAATGTAAAATCTCTCTTTTGTTCAGCAGTTGGCTCGCCTAGTGTTGTAGTTCGTGTAATATCGGTAGTGCCGTCCAAATACTGTCCACCTGAGTCAATCAACAAAATTCCTTCTTTTTTTATCATCGCAGCCTGCTGCTGATTGGGGCAATAATGGACAATAGCTGCGTTGGCATTGTATCCAACAATAGTTTCAAAACTTTCGCCTCTGTAATGAGGAAGCTTACTTCTGCACTCATCGAGTTTTGTCGCTGCTTCATATTCAGATACAGACCGCTCTTCTAGCGTTTCTTCTAGCCACTTATAAAAACGAACAAGTGCCACGCCATCTTTTTCCATTGTTTTTCTTATGTGAGCAATTTCAGTCTCATTTTTTATGGACTTCTTGTCTTTTATAATGCTTGGTCGCTCCATCACTTGACAAGTCATCGCTTTTTCTAGCCGAACGTTTGTTGTCAGGGGATCAACCATCAAGGTTGCTTCTGAAGCGATCTCACTAACGGATTTCAGTATTTCTGAATACGGTAATATTTGAATAGAAATAGATTGTAAAAGTGCTTTTACTTCATTGGATAATTTTTGTTCATCAACAAAAAAGAGTAGCTCGCTTTGCGAGAGCAACAGATAGGCATAGAATACAGGCGTGCAGTTGATGTCACTTCCTCTAAGATTCAATAGCCAAGCGATTTCATCCAAGCCAGCAACCAAGTGCCAATCCGCTTGAGCTTCCTTCATCTTTCTGCGTAGCTGTTGTAGCTTTTCCGCTCTTGATATACCTGCATATTTTATGTCGTAATCAAAAATTGTATTTTTAGGTAAACTTGGACGATCCTGCCAAATTAGATCAATTAGTGGATGATTGACTTCTAGTGTGATGCCCTTTCCTGAAATATTCTTTTCAATATATTTTATTTGATTCATGGAATAGAGTAAACCATTACAACCTATTTTGCCATTTTTAGGAATATTTTCTGACAGCCAGCGATCATATTCCAATCCCTTTCCGGGAGTCATTTTGTGCAATTGGAATTCACTTTCTTCCAACTCCTTTTCTGCTTGAATAAAATAGCGATTGTCTGTCCAAAGTCCTGCATGGTGTTGAGAGACAATGACAGTACCCGACGATCCTGTGAAACCAGAAATCCATTCTCTGACTTTCCAATGTGCAGCTACGTATTCACTCTGATGGGGATCACTACTAGGTATAATAAATGCGTCAAGATTGTGCTCACGCATACATGCCCTTAAAGCTACAAGTTTTTCATTTGTAGTCATGATGTGTCAATAGTTTTTGTGTAAAGTGTAGGAATCCAGTAGTAAGGCAAGATTTGCGTTTTATATCATACAAAGTAAGTGAATTTATACGATAGAAAAGAAAGATATAATGGATTTTTTCGTACTTGCACATCCTCATACTGAAGATTCAATGAGTGTAAACAGACTTATTTTATTGATAATGAATGATTTACACTAATTGAAAAAGCAATAAATCTACATTAGCCTATTTGTTACACGACAAATCTATATTATTGTTTCGCATCCTGGCACAAATCTGTTAAAAATCCCAATTTCGCTTCCAAGTATCAATTACGTCTAATGAAATTTTAAAACCTGTATTCGCTGATAGTTGGTTAGAGTTAGCTAAAACGCCATACAATCCTAAGCGCAATCTACGTCTAGCACCCACCTTGAATACGCGCTCAATGCCTCCAAAGACTTCTTCATAGCGATAATTATTTTCTTGCACCCACAAAAAGCCACCTCCAACGATGGTTCTAATACGCAATTGCTTAACAAGTGGAATGAAGTTAACAACTGCCCCATTGAAGTGATGAATAAAGTGCGTTTCAATGAATGATTGTGCAGTAGTCAGGGCAGTATCTAACAACTGGTAAGAGCGCAGAGGATTAGAGTATAATAGAGGATCAGATTGTCTAAATCTTTTATAATCAATAAATTGGAGACGTTTTGTATTTATGAATCTGCCTGTTTTGATGTTGTATTTTGAACTGCCCAGCGTTCCCAACTGCACATCTTGGTCTATTGCAAATTCTATGTAATCAAAATTAATGTCACTGGAAAATTGATTTTCCCAACCTCGCCGATGTGTAAAACTGAAAGTTGGATATTTGCTACCTAGAATAACTTTTCGATGCGGCTCTGTCATGAACTTCTGTGCAGGCGTGTAAGAAAAGCCAATTTCTGTGATAAGTGCCTGATAAGGTTCAAAAGTCAAAGGCGCTGTTTCACCAACTAAATCTTCCAGAAAACTCGTTCCATCCAATCCTTTTACTGATTGCCGATCACTGTAAGATACGCCAATATTCCAATAGAAACCATTGAATACTTCCATGCGATGATCCACTCTGAGGGCACCGTGCAGAATATAATTAGATACACTAAACTGATTTAAGAAAGCATCATAAGGATTAATGGTTTGAAATGATCTACCAACATCAACTGAGATACTCGAAATGCGATGTGGATCGTAATACCACGAGATGTAAGCATCTCCCAGCAAATCTTTGTTTCTGAAGCCAACACTGCTAGAGAGACTAGTAGAAAGACGCTGCCCGTTTTCCCAGCGTTTGAAGTAAGAAACGTAGGGGTTCACTCTAAACCCGCCAACTACTTCAAAGCCAATGAAAGAAGGTAGCGAGCCCAAAAACCATTGGTGCTCTTTGCGATGATTGCGCAAGCCTACACCATCCCAGAGAACCTCTAAAAAAGTGATTTTATTAAAATCTGCTTCTACGGAGTCTTTGTATTCTACGCTATTATAAACAGCCTCTACGCTATCTCGATAAGCCACCATATCCTGTAATTCTTGCGTTAAAGGCTCTACTCGAGCCTGCTGCCAATAGCTAGAATCTCTTTCATAAGCCTGCTGAGTCGTTACCGCTACTTCATTGCCAAAGAATTTATCAGGAAATACATAGTCCTGCTCAAAATCCTTGAAGCGAATAAGTGTCGTACCTTTGAATATTTTTCTTTTTCCTTGTTTGGTTTGGTAGCTTAGTTCTTGCCGAAAGGGAATCCAAAGGCTATCTGTGATGCGTTGATAGTTCTGCTTTAGGGCAAATTGGTCGTATAATTTTAAGCCACCTTTTGGCAGGTCGATGTCTAAGCGATTAATATTCCAAATGCCCTCATTAATGTAAATGTAGCCAGAGCAGGTAGCATTGCCTGATTTTCTTGGAATGATCTCGATTTTATGTACCAATATACCATCCTCTGGAACGGACTTAATCAGTTTGTATTGATAAGAAAGAATAGCCGTAGTACTAATTGGCGAAACAATAGGTACTTCTGCAATTTCTTGAGGGAATACTAAGTTTCGGTAAAAATTAAAATCCGTCTCTCCAAATCTAGGAATATACAGCCCTTCTTTTGTACCATAGACTTTATAGGCAGTGCGTTCTTCTTTGTATCGTTTAGGGTACTCATAGCTGAGCATCAACTCCATCTCTAGCAAGTTGATATTGGGGAGTTTAGGTTGATCGGCTTCTTCCATTTTTTCCTCAAATTGCTCTGCCGTCCAGTTATCTTCGCTTGCTTTGCTCGGCTCTTTGAGTTGAGTTTGCTCTTCAATCTCTTCCATTGCTTTTACATACACCGATGCTTTGTAGCTCTTTATTTGTTGTAGAAATTGTTTTTTGTGCTCCACCGCTTTTTGAATAATCGCATAAGCAGGATCTTTTTTTGACGCTCTCACTACAATTTCTTCTAGTGCAACATCAGAAGTTTTTAAGATGATAGACCGCTCAACTTCTCGCTCCACATAAATCGTAATTTCTTGTGATTCATAGCCTAATGCCGAGTAAATGATAGTGTACTCTCCTGGATCGCGCAAGTTGATTACATAGCCCCCCATTTCATCAGTGGAGGTTCCCGTCTGCAATTGCTGGACAAATATATTGGCGAATGGAACAGGACTATTGTCTTCAGATAATACAACACCACTAATGCGCTGCGCATAGGTAGATAAATTCAAAAATATAAAAAATAGAATAAGTATAAAGTAGCGTGATTTCACAAAGGAATAATTAATAGTCGTTTTCTATGCTTTTAAAATTCAGTATCTTACTTCATTAAACGACTTTAGAAGTACTATGTTTTTGAACACTCCTTAATTTCGGGTTTACCGTTTAGCACAGGAGTAATTAACAATATTAATTGCAGCATGAACGCAAAACATGCCCTTACAAATTGATACGTTATCCTGACTAGGATAGTGGTATCTTTGATTACTTAGAAGTCTCAGTGGGTCAGAATATTTTGTAATCATCGTAATCCCATAGTTTTGTGTGATTTGTAACTCAAAGTGACAAAGATCATCTGTGCGACCTTAGAAAATCAATCATTGCTGGTAGTTGACAAACTAATTTTGATGGCATCATCTTAAATCTTTAGAACTATGGCATTTGATCTTCAACAATATGGTATCGAGGTAAAAACAATTTACAGAAACAGCAGCGTACCCAAGCTATACGAAATTGCATTGAGTCTGGAAAAAGGAACGGCAGTCTCGGATACAGGAGCGTTGTTGGTTTATTCTGGCGAAAAAACAGGAAGAAGTCCTAAAGACAAGCGCATCGTCCGCAATCCTGAATCAGAAAATAATATTGACTGGGGAGATATCAATATTGAGATAGATGAGCATATCTTCATGGTGAACCGAGAACGAGCAATAGACTATCTGAATACCTGCGAACGCCTCTTCGTCATTGATGCCTTTGCTGGTTGGGATTCAAATTATCAAATTAAAGTTAGAGTGATTTGCTCCAGAGCTTACCACGCACTATTCATGCGTAATATGTTGATTCGACCAACAAAAGAAGAACTCAAAGATTTTGGTGAACCAGACTATGTGATTTTTAATGGGGGAGGTTTTCCAGCTAATCGCTATACTTCTAAAATGACTTCTAAAACAAGTGTTGACCTCAACCTAGAAAATAAAGAAATCATCATCTTAGGTACAGAATATGCGGGTGAAATGAAAAAAGGAGTATTCACAGTGATGAACTATTTGATGCCACTACAAGGCGTTTTGTCTATGCACTGCTCTTCTAATGTCGGTGAAAGTGGCGACGTATCTGTACTATTTGGACTTTCTGGAACAGGTAAAACTACCTTGAGTGCCGACCCTAAAAGGAAACTCATTGGAGATGACGAACACTGCTGGACGGACGATGGCGTTTTCAACATAGAGGGGGGTTGCTATGCCAAAGCCATTGACCTATCGGCTGAGAAAGAGCCAGACATCTACAATGCTATTCGGTTTGGTACAGTACTCGAAAACCTTGTTTATGATGAACAAAGTAGAGTAGTAGATTACACAGATACTTCCATCACACAAAATACGAGAGCCTCTTACCCAATTGAGTATATTGACAACATTCAGATGCCATGCTATGCGGGTTTACCTAAAAATGTGATTTTTCTGACTTGTGATGCTTTTGGCGTACTTCCTCCTGTAAGTGAATTAACGCCAGAGCAAGCCAGTTACCATTTCATCTCAGGTTATACTGCCAAAGTAGCGGGAACAGAAGTAGGGATTACAGAGCCACAGGCTACTTTCTCTGCTTGCTTCGGAGCAGCTTTCATGATGTGGCATCCCAATAAGTACGCTGAGTTGTTGGCTCAAAAAATGAAAGAAGCAAATGCTAAAGCATGGTTAGTTAATACTGGTTGGACGGGTGGAGCTTACGGTGTTGGCTCAAGAATAAAATTGCGATATACGCGTGCTATGATTGATGCTATTCACAATAATTCTTTTGAAGGCGTACAGCGTGTAATTGATCCTGCTTTTGGATGCTCAATCCCAGCAGCTTGCCCTAATGTACCTTCTGAAGTGCTGATGCCTAGAAGCACTTGGGCGGACAAAGAAAAGTACGATGCTAGTAAGCGTAAATTAGTCAAATTGTTTCAAGAAAATTTCAAGCAGTTCGAGGCAGGTGTCAATCAAGAAATTGTTGCTGCTGCACCTAGATTGCTAGAAATTCTCTAAATAGTAAAAGCTAGGCATTAGGTGATCAAGTAGTGGAAATAGATATTTGTTCAATTATCTAACATCCAATAATTCACCTTAACTTTGCAATTTGAAATTTAGCAGAACTTTCAACGCAAAATGAGCGAATTAATAAAACATGAATGTGGTGTAGCAGTGGTGCGCCTGCTACAACCACTTGAGTATTATAAAGAGAAATATGGCACAGAGCTATATGGTATGAACAAACTTCGATTGCTCATGCAAAAGCAGCGCAATCGTGGGCAAGATGGAGCAGGCGTAGCTACTATCAAGCTCAATATATTACCCGGCAAAGAATATATCAACCGCATTCGCAGAAACGGACCGAATTACCTCAATGAGATATTCGACGATATTTACAGCGGATTTGACAAAGGCACGACGCAACAAAAACAATCCGTAGAATGGCGTAAAGCTAATACGCCATTTCTTGGAGAATTACTACTGGGGCACTTGCGCTATGGCACACATGGCATGAATGCGAAGGAAAATTGTCACCCTTTCCTGCGGCAGAGTAACTGGATCAGTAGAAACCTATTATTAGCTGGAAATTTTAATCTGACGAATGTAACAGAGTTGTTTGATGAATTGATGGACTTAGGACAATTTCCTGTCGAAAAGACGGATACCGTAACAGTGCTAGAAAAATTTGGGCATTTCTTGGATAATGAAATCGAACGCATCCATACTTGGTACAAACCCGACGGCTTGACCAATCGTCAGATTAATGAAAAAATTCATGAGGAACTCGATCTTCAAAGATTGCTTACTAGAGCTAGCCGAAAATTTGATGGTGGCTATACCATGGCAGGGTTGATCGGTCATGGCGATGCCTTTATTATGCGTGATCCCAACGGTATTCGGCCTGCTTTTTATTACCATGATGATGAAGTGGTGGTGGCTGCATCCGAGCGTCCAGCAATTCAAACTTCTTTCAACGTTCACATCAGTCAAGTTAAGGAATTAACGCGTGGACATGTACTCATTATTAAGCGCAACGGTTCCGTTTCGGAAAAGCCTTTCACAGAAAAAGGTAAAAGAACAGCCTGCTCTTTCGAGCGTATTTATTTCTCAAGAGGTAGCGACAGAGATATTTATATAGAGCGCAAGCGACTGGGAGAAAATCTGACCGATCAGCTATTGGAAGCGATTGATTATGACTTTGATAACACTATTTTTTCATTTATTCCCAATACGGCTGAAACTGCTTTTTATGGTTTGCTAGAAGGTATAGGAAAAAAACTCAATCAGTTCAAGGAACAGGCTATATTGAACCTAAAAAGTGACGAAAAGCACAAGCTAAAAGAAATCCTAAACAAAACAGTTCGAGTAGAAAAACTAGTCGTGAAAGATGAGAAATTGAGGACGTTCATTACAGATAATGACTCTCGTAGCGAGTTGGTTTCTCACGTTTATGATGTAACTTATGGTATTGTGAAAAATGAAGTAGATACTATTGTGCTGTTGGATGATTCTATTGTAAGAGGTACAACACTAAAAAATAGCATTTTAAGAATTGTCTCACGACTTCGTCCAAGACGTATCATTATTGTTTCATCAGCACCACAGATTCGCTTTCCAGATTGCTATGGTATTGATATGTCTATCATGAACAAATTTATAGCGTTCAAGGCCTTGATTGCGCTATTACAAGAGCGTGGTAAGCTGTATCTATTGGATGAAGTCTATGAGAAGTGCAAAGCACAAGAATATAAACCTAAAGAGGAGATCGTGAATGAGGTGAAATACTTATATGACCAATTCACCTATGAAGAAGTATCGGATAAAATCGCAGAAATTATTACCCCTCCAGATATCAAAATAGAGGTTAAAGTAATTTATCAAACAATGGAGGGCCTACGGAAGTCTTGCCCCAATAATAACGGCGATTGGTATTTCTCAGGAGATTATCCAACACCAGGAGGGCAAAGAGTAGCTAATCAGGCATTTATCAACTTCATGGAGCAGCGTGAAGTTCGAGCTTATGCCTAATGTTTTAATAGATTATAACAGCATGAAATCTAAGTAAGAAGTTGTGCTGCTCGTTCTTAAATAGGCTGATATAACTATGGGGCTAGGTTTTATGATGCGGTGCTGAGAAGGTTCGGAATACCTTGCCAGCTAAAAGCAAGCAAAACTCTTACAGCTTTGTGTGTGTTTGTCAGATAGTAAAATAAAACTTTATGGAATTAAATGTTCAGATTGATTATCAGCAATTGGTTCAATTAATACAGCAATTACCCAAACCGCACTTTGAGCGACTTAAACACGACATAGTTAGTGGACAACTGAGAGCACAACCCAAAATGGATAAGTCGCAATTCAAAGCATTTTTGATGTCAGGTCCGATCATGTCCGATCAGCAATTCAATGTATTTCAAGAAAACAGGCAGCGTACTACCCGTTTGGGATGGAGCTAGCGGAGTTGAGTAAGGGGACGAGTCCATTGTATGAGTATTTGTATAATAGCAAGGAGTTAGATTTGGATTTTGGCTTGGAGTCGTATCATTATGGAGAGTTTTAGAATGATGTTAAGCCACCTAGACAGTGACCTTTTTTGCTTTACAGCATAGCCACATTTTTATTATGGAAATCCTTAAGCTTTGATTTAGTGAGCATTCCATCAATAATACAGAAAATTAGCGTTTTTATCTTCTTTTTCCAGTTGCTGAATCAGCTTGATGCGTTCAGAGACAGATTTACCTTCAGTAGTCACCTATTCGGGTACTTTGCCGTTCATATACACAAACTACCATTATTTTAGTTTGCTAAAACGGAATATCATCTATCTTATTCATTCTGGAAGGTAATTTGATGATGTTAGGGTCGCCGTTATCGTCGCCGAATCCACTTAAGTCATCCAAAGAGAAATCATCCAAATCTGTAAATTTAGCAAACTGCTCAACGAATTTGAGCTTGATAGTTTTGGTTGCTCCGTGTCGGTTTTTAGCAAAAATAATTTCGGCTACACCTTTTAGAGAATCACCATTTTCATCTTCCATAATTTGATAATACTCAGGGCGATAGATGAAGGCTACTTGATCGGCGTCTTGCTCTATGGAGCCCGATTCGCGCAAATCTGACAACTGTGGTCGCTTTGTACCGCCCCGCACTTCTACGGCACGACTCAATTGTGAGAGGGCAATCACGGGCACATCTAGTTCTTTTGCAAGTGCTTTTAAGGAACGAGAGATCATACTCACTTCTTGCTCTCGATTACCTCTCTGATTATCTCCACCACCACTCATCAACTGCAAATAATCAATGATAATCATTTGTATATCGTGCTGCATTTTTAAACGACGGCATTTGGCTCGCAGTTCAAATATGTTGATGCCCGGTGTATCATCAATAAAAATAGGCACTTCACTCATATGCTCAATAGCGGAGTTAAGTTGCTCCCATTCGTAATCTTCGAGCTGCCCTGTTCGTAATTTATGTCCTGATATTTCTGCTTCTAAAGAGACTAGACGCTGCACTAATTGTAAGTTAGACATCTCTAAAGAAAAGATGGCTACGGGCTTTTCAAAAGTAGTAGAGGCATTTCTAGCCAGAGAAAGTACGTAGGAAGTGTTATGTGTTACGGTCATATCTTCCAATAAAAATAAGCCATCACCACTCAACTCAAAACCATAATAATCATCTACAATGTCTTTTTCTATTTTTATGTCTGTAACTTGCCAATCTGCTGGATTTTTCTGTACACTAGTTTGTTTTCGTTTTACTTTAATGGGTATTTTATCAATATCACCATGAATCTTAAGATTATAAATAGTGGTTTCGCAGCTTTCATTTTCGATAGTTTCTTTTTTGACTTCCATCAAAGTTCTAAAGCCTAGCGTATCGCACAAGAATTTTATTTGCACTGCTAGCTCCTGCTTTCTTTGTGTGATGTTATAGCTATCAACATCCATTGAATAATGTCCGCTCGAATCTATTAATCCTGCCAGTAAGTCAAGCCTGTTTTCTTCAGAATTAATAAGATAGGCTTGAGGGATATACTTATTATTTAATACATTTAATTGTGCTAATGCTTCTCGTGTAGAAATGCCTTGATGTTTTCCTTCCTCATTAATTTGATGGGCAGAGTACTCTTTGGAATTAGTAGAATATTTTTTTGACTGCAAGTCTGCTTCCTTTGCATCACTTTGCAAGTATTCAAGGATGGCTTCCTCTCGATCAGTCGTTTCATTTTTAGCACGAAGGTCATTTCCCAGCCAAAGCCCCAGGTAATAAGGGGATAAATTCACTTTCTGCGCTGGAAAATTTACAGCAACTTTATAGCCTTTATGTTTAGATCGAAATTCAGGACTAGCATTGCAATAGTCGAGCACGTTGATATTTAAAACGTCACTTTGCTTGTGCTTACGTTCATTTCGACTTCGTTTTAGGGAGAGAATATGGCTTTCATTTACTTTGTAGTCAATGCCTTTGTTCTGTCGAACCCAATACATTTGTTCTTTTCCATTAGCGAGAGAGCGCACACTTCGGGGCTTAGAGTCCACCCCCATCAGAAGCTCACCGACTTGAATATCTTCAACTTTTCTTAAAGTCCCATCATACATTAGTACTTTTGTGCCTTTCCCCAAGCACTTACCCATACCCGGCCTTGCTGCAATGATAATCAAATCCGACTTCTGAAAGCCCGAAGTCAAACGATCTATTTCTGTGAAACCAGTTGGCACACCTGTCAAACCATTTTCTTTTTGACGCAATTCTTCTAGTGATTTGATGAGTTTACTCGCTAATGAACCCATACTTTCATAACTTCGACTCAGATTATTCTGAGTAATGTCGAATAGCCCTTGTTCGGCATCATCTAGTAGTTCAAAGACGTCGGTGGTATCTTCATAAGCATTTTTGATCGTATTTGTAGAAACTCGAATAAGTTCTCGCTGAATGTGCTTTTGTGCAACAATTCTAGCGTGATACTCAATATTAGCAGCCGAAGCCACTCGATTAGTCAATTCCACCAAATAGTAAGAACCTCCCACCATTTCAATGTCTCCTTGTTTGCGAAGAGCTTCTGAAACTGTCAGCAGATCAATGGGTTGCGACTTCTCGAATAGGCTCATCATCGCCCTATAAATTTTTTGATGGCCATC
>CAYWKD010000048.1:0-4839 GCA_964458705.1 uncultured Saprospiraceae bacterium
TTATGATTGGTTTGTTGTTTGCTACCGTCATTACCTTACTCTTTGTGCCGGTGCTTTATAAATTATTATTCAGCGTTCAAACAACGAATGAGTAGGCTGGGGCAAGCGCATCGAAGGGTGCAATGACCACCACAGGAAAGATGCCAATGTGTTCCGATAGTTTTTGGTGTTTGACTTTGTTGTGTTCAATCTCTTTGCGCTTGCCGTTCAAACCCACAATGCCGTTCAGGTGAGCACCGCAAATGTCTCGTAATGCTTGAAATTAATTCCCTTGATGGACAATAGCTCCAACCCGATTTGTTTTTTAATGAATTGATGAGGAAAATATTGATTCGTCTAGTTCGCTCCAATGATTGAACAAATTAAATCAATAAAACAACGCCAACAAACAACCTACACCATAAATTAAGGTTATCCAAATTCAAAAAATGGTCAAGAGCGTGTAATAATTTAGAAAAATTGGTGGATACAAAATCAAACAATTTACGCCAAATGACACCATAATGACTGTACTTTAATCGTTTAAACCTCTTTGAAAATAAGGCTTCTTACCGCCTAGCATCTGTGCAATTAAACTCTAAAGACCTCTGGTTTTGTTGTGAAAAAAGATAGTGGTGGACTTGACAATATGGGGAAAAGGAGTGATATTGTATTGTAATAGAGGAAATATACGCAATAAAGTTGCGGGTACTAGTATGTTGCACGAAACAAAGTAATCACTAGTGTGTTTTTATAATTATAATAATATTGTAAAGATGATAGAACTGCTAATAATGTTTTTGCTGGCGGGTACAATTTTTCTCATATATAGACATCAATTCTTGCAACGAGCTATTGGAATTAGCCAATTCTCACTAGGAGAGAACTTTTACAAAGCCTTAGATTATGAATTAAAAATAATAGATAAAAATAAAAAATATATATCCAAATACAATAATTCCATTCTTGAAATTCAGATTCCCTCTTTGGATGCTAAAAATTTTGCACAAAGTTCATATGAGGATATTTACAAAGATGTTGAGGGGCACTTAGACTATGATAATTTGAAAGTTGGAATTAAGGATTTATCCATAAATAATATTCCTTATTTTGCTAATATAAACAGGAATAAAGTTCTACCAATCATTGGATCGTATATAGTTAAGAATATTCCCGAACTAAAAAAATGTGTACTCTCAATAGTCAAAAGAGTTGATTCAAATGATAACATTCATAATCAAATACTAACATTTTGGATAACACTCAATAAGGAAGTTGAGTCTTTCCCCTTGTCAATACAAAAAGAATTTCTGGACTTCTGTAATCAAGCATACTCTTTTCTCAATGACTTTCACGATGAAAACGCTACTAAGGGTTCAGCTTATTTCTCTGAGAACTCAAAATCAGTAAGACTAAATTCCTTGAAGACTGAAAGAATTACTATGTCAGACATAAAAGACATAGGATTAATGGTAGGACTAACCTACTTTTTATTCGATCTTGATGATATAGATATTGTAGATTTCGATTTTGATGAAGTCATCTCAGATGAAATACTTGACTCATTTGGAAACGCACTTGATACTCTAGGTACTGGAGGTTTACCTATGGTATCAATATGGAGAGAAACAAAAAAGCAAAATAGGCTTAGAGCACAGAATTTATCAACAGCCGAAGAGTCTTGGGCTAATGGAACTATTAGTGTGGCGGCTAAAGCTACTGGAGCTATTGGTGGAGCTAAATTAGGTTCTGCTATTGGTACAGTAATATTTCCTGGAATCGGAACACTGGTAGGAGGATTAATCGGATCGTTAGGCGGAGCTATACTTGGTACAATGGCTTCAAAAAAACTAAGGCATTCAAATTGGGTAGAAGCAGTGAAAAAGTACAATTCTGCTGTAAAAAACTATTTAGATGAGTTGAAAAATAAATTCATAGATCTTTATGATTCAATTCGAGAAAAAATAGGATTAGAGCAAAGTGAATTTACTAAGGTGAAATCCAAATTGATAGTCAAAGAACCTATTTCGCCAAAATCTAAAGTACATACTAACGTTATATTTGATAGTATTAATTCAGATGTCGCATTGATTGAAAAATCAATTAGCAAACTAAAAAAATTATACAGTAAGAAAGCTAAAATGAAAATAGAAGAACTTGAAGAAATTAAATCTGAATATTTAGGTCTTCTAAAATTCATGTCGGAAAATAGAGTCAGAGAAGTGAGTTTCTCTAAAGCAATCAGGTCCCTACCAATTCTCAGAGGAGGAGAAGTAGATAGAAATCTCGTAAATGAAAAGAATAAAGTTAATGATTTTAACTTGAAGATTATCGTAGGATATATTGTGTGGCACTTTGATACGTTGAGAAATTACAATCTGTCGTTAGACAATATTATCAAACATGCTATAAGTATTAGAGAAAAAATTGACCAAGATGTAGAATCTCAAAAAAATGAACTTAATAACCTAAAAACTAAAGCTGAAAGATTGAAAGCTCAAATTTAAGTTGGTTGAAATCTTTATTGGTATAGGTCTAGATCAAGAAAATCTGTATTCAGATTATCTATGTCTGGTTGTTCTTTATCAATATCTATTTCTGACAACGTATCTTCATTATCATTTGAAATAGATGATAAGTAGTCAGTTTCAGTTGAATCTGTACTGTTTTCTTCAGCTTTGAATGAATAATTGTTTTTTATTTCAATAGAAATGTTTTCATGCTTGTGGTCAGTATCTACAGATGTTTGTATTGGTTTAGAAACATTAATGTCAATATCGAGTCTTCTAAGTAGGGTTGCTAATCCTAAGAATTCTAGTCCTTTTTCTACAAGGCTTTCTTTTCTATTAAATGAATTATTGATGTTTAAGTCATAGTCATGTATAGATGACCTGGAGCTTCCTTCGTATTCATCATCAAATATCTTCTGATCTTTTTTTTCACTTTTAAACTGTAAATTCATGATTAAATAACTAGCGATACACAAAATTGTAAAACCTGTAAGAGTAAAGACTTCGTAATTTTGCGGTTTCGTTAGCCCTAGAAACTCAAATATTGCATCAGCGAAAATAGAGGATATTCCTAGCAAAAGGATAAATGCAGCCACTAGTCGTGTTATAACCTTAACACGACCATAGTCATCTCTACTCCTTGATACTTTTAGAACTTGAAAATATTGATATATTAATACTCCAAGAACAACGAGTACGAATAGAAACACCCAGATGTTATCAATTAAATGAATCATGTTAGTTTTTTTTGAATAAAAGTAAGGAAATAAATAAATTCATGCAACACAGCACCACCGTATCTCAAAAAAAATGATTGAATTAAAGTAGAATAGATTAAAATGAAATTAAATGATGACAGTTCAGCAGAAGCGACTGAAAATTGTTGAGATAATTGAGCAATTTCCAGAAGAGACCTTGGAAATCATTTTGGATTACTTAACCGAAATTCAGAAGGAGACCACGCTTAATTATAAAACCAAGACTAATCTAATTCAAATTTTAAAAGAAGATCAAAACCTGCTAAAAAGGTTAGCTCAATGATAAAGATTGAGGAGGTAACTGCAATCCATGATATACTGATAAAAGAATACGGAGGGAGTTTTGGAATACGGGATGAATTCGTTTTAGCATCTGCTATATATCGTCCATTTCAAACTTTCGATAACAGAGATTTATACCCTACCCCTTAAGAAAAGGCAGCAGCGCTTCTTGAAAGTATTGTCAAAAACCATCCGTTTATCGACGGAAATTAAAGAATGGATCGAAAATAATATAGTAAGCACTCCAAGAAACATTCGCTAGCCGAGCGGCGTATGAAATTCCTGCGCTGCGCTCTGGAACTTCCTACAACATTGTCTCCAACGACCATGTTGCAAACGATGTATTATTGCGTAGAGGCAATGTTTTGAGCGATGCAGGAAGGCGAAAACTTGCAAAATTCAAACTGTTTTCGTAAATTAAATGAAAAAATAATGATATGAGAACACTCAATATTTCTATTTCCGATTTGGAGTTCAATAAGTTTGGCATCAAGAAAGACAATCTCACTTTTACCGAGTTTGTAGAACTGATAAGCAGAGAGCTAATGCGACAAAACCTCAACAAGTGTGTAGCGTTAGCTGAGAAGTACGGACTATCTTCTATGACTATGGACGAGATAAGCCAAGAAGTTAAAGCGATAAGAAATGCAAAAAATCGTCATTGATACCAATGTCATTGTATCTTCGCTTATTCAACGAAGTTATCCCTACAAAATCATTTACGAACTTTTTGTGGATGACAGGTTTGTGCTTCATGTATCCGAAGAACTGATGACAGAATATTACGAAGTGCTATCAAGACAAAAATTTGCAAGGTTCCCCGACTTCTTCAGTAAAGCCGAAAACTTGCTTGCAGACATAGAAACCAAAGCCAAAAAAATTATACCAAGTACAAAACTTGACTTGATTTCGGACAAAGACGATAATATGATTTTGGAACTTGCAGACGAATGCAAAGCAGACTTCATCATTACAGGCAATACGAACGACTTTACGTTTTCAGAGCACAAACAGACGAGAATCGTAAGTCCGAAAGAGTATTGGGAGAACCACGCGACCGAATAAAAATATAAAGCCCGCCCTGCACAAATGTTTTTCCGTTGTTTGAAATACCTGCGCTGCGCTACGGAACTTCCTACAACATTGTCTCCAACGAAAATGTTACAAAAAATGTCTCATTGCGTGGAGACTTCAACGTTGGTGGCAATTAAAAAGCCCCACCCAAAAATGGCATCCCTACCCCAAAAGCCTTATTTTCGTAGGGTAAAAAAATCAGATTATGGCATTAACAGACAAATATATCAACCCCC
>CAYWKD010000048.1:4939-29999 GCA_964458705.1 uncultured Saprospiraceae bacterium
AAGAGCGGGAACTGTATGAGGAGAGCTTGAAATATTATCGAGATTTGAAAAATGTAGTGGATACGGCTTTCGAGGAAGGTGAAGTGAAAGGGAAAATCGAAGGGAAAATCGAAGGGAAAATTGAAATCGCCAAAAAATTAAAATCAATGGAATTATCTATTGAACAGATCCAAGAAGCAACGGGGCTATCCAAAGAAGAAATTGAAAAATTATAACAGCCACCAACATTGAAGTCTCCACACAGCGGCGTACGAAATTCCGTAGCGCAGCGCAGGAATTTCATACAACATTGCCTCCAACGACAATGTTCCAAATGGTGTATTATTGTGTGGGGATGTTAACGTTACAGGTAATTGAAAATGACAAATAAGAGCCAATAGGAACATCCACAAGGCTGATTCGTTGATAGCTGTAGAACAAAAGAAGTACGAAATATGGAAACATCTAGGCATCTGAGTAATTTACAAATTGAGTTACTGCAACTGTTCAAGTTTGAACTTGACAACACGCAGTTGCAAGAGATAAAAATATTGCTTTCAACCTATTTTGCCACAAAAGCCACTGAAGAGATGGACGCTTTATTTGAGGAAAATAGTTGGGGGAGTGAAAAAATAGATGAATGGTCTCAGGAACACATGCGGACAAAATATAACGACTGATGAAAGTAGTTATAGACACAAATGTGCTGCTCATGTCCATTCCTAAAGCGTCAAAATATCGGTCAATACTCCCTCCCCGTTGAGGTCATTGACGCTGATGGCTTTTTAGAAGAAGTGTTACGGTTGTAAAAAATCAACTTTCTACAATAACTGCTTTCCGAAAATCAGGGAGTTAGGAACTTAATATCTTTTGGCTCATGTGAGGGTTTGGTCTTTTGCCTGCCTTCGGTTAAGTCTAGTGCTGCAAACAACTTCCTACAATATTGTCTCTAACAACCATGTTCCAAATGGTGCATTACTGTGTGGGGATGTCAGCGTTGTGGGCTATGCAGGAAGGCAAAAACTTGCAAAATTCAAAATATCTTCGCTTATTCAACGAAGTTATCCATATAAAATCATTTACGAACTTTTTGTGGATGACAGGTTTGTGCTTTGTGTGCCCGAAGAACTGATAACAAAAGAAATTATTACTTATTTCAAAAAGGTCAGATTAGAGAGTCGAATAAAGCCCAGTGCCTAGCAGTGTGTGTAAGCAATAGCAGGTTTAGTGCCAAACTAAAAATAAATGAATACAGCATGAAACAAAGCATAGCCGTCAAATTTTGGTGAATAGCACCATTTAGTCCTTCGACCCTAATGTTGAATAGTAAAATCAATAGGGTTTGCAGTCATCACCGCTAAATGATTGCGATGTATAATGACGAGGTAATAACTTCCTGTTCTTAACTCATCAATAGTGAATGCCCCTCCATCGGGTTCGATTACGAGACCATTTTTTCGCAGTAAACCTACTCGACGGGTAGCGACATTATTCAATGTTGAGCGCAATTCAATCAATACCCAATCTACAATTTCATTGGTACTTAATATTTGCTGATTGGTGCTTGATCCCGCATTAGAAATATCGCTGTAACTCATAGCGGTGTAAGGTTCTGTTAAGGGTATGAGTCCATTTGTTAAGTTGTTATTCATCTCGTTGTTACCATCAAAAGCTCCTTGAAGTGCAACTTTAATGTTTATTTCGCCTACTTTGTTAAGTTTAAAATTGTCTTCTGCCTGCGGTCCGCCCCAAATGATGGTAGCAAATCCTGGATTATCGATAAATGGATTACGGTTACCTTGAAGATGCTCTAGTATTGGATTTCTTTGTAATTCTAAATCGGAGACGGGGTCTTGTGCATTCCACTGCAAAAACAAATTGAGCATATTATTATCAGAAGCGGTTGCACTTCCAGTGCCTACATTTTTGGGTAAGCATTGGTTCCCATATCTAAGGTACAAGTACATGACTATTCTTGCCACATCCCCTTTAAATTCATCTCCAGGATACCAGTAGCTCTGACTTGTTTTATAGGAGGCTGCTCCCGAACCGCTCCCGAATCGTAGATTGCCACGCATTGAATTTCTTTGTACATCACAAGCTCTGAGATGGTGTGCATCTGCGCCCGGTCCTGAATTTCCAAAATTTGGTGTTCCCAAGGATTTAGGATAGACGTGCTCTCGATTCCAGTCTCCCACACTTCCTCCATTTTTATTTTTACTTCTAGTGCGATCCGTGGTTACATTGCTGTCATTATTATTGTGCCCGTATATTAAGATAACTTCTGAGCTATTGGTAGGATTGAGATCGGTTTGCTTTAGAGCATTCCAAACTCCCGGAGTGTATGAAAGAAAAGTGGTATGGGTGTTTTTAATTTTATTTGCAAGTTCATTGCGTAGTGCCGCTCCTACTAAATCTAAGTTTACATCATTGTAGTAAGTAGGAATTTGAGCCTTCGCAGAGCAGCAAAAAGTTATCAGTAGTAGAAGTAGATTCAATTTCATTAGGTACAGTCTGTGTTTAATTATTCCTTAACATAAAGATGGGAAATTAACCTATAAATTTAAGATTTGGATTAAAAAAATTGTATCAGTATGTGCATTCCCAATGACTTCACAAACGCCAATAGTCCAAAAAATTTATAAGTCTCAAAATTAACTTATTTGTGATAGCTATACACTAAACATCTGCTAACAGTAGTTTTAGAACTACATCACACCGCAAGCAGCATACCTAAACCTAGTCCAGAACTCATACTAAAATATTCAAGCTAACTGACAGCAAAAATAGTATATGAGAAAATTGATTTTATTAGGAGCAAGCCTATTGGTTCTATTCAATATGATGGCTCAAACGACCATTTCAGGTTTGGTGCAAAGTGAAAAGGGTGAGCCTCTACCAAATGCCATGATTCAACTCAAAGGAACGACACTCACTACCACCACAGATGGCAAAGGGAATTTTGAATTGCTACTCCCTGAAAGCAATGCTTATGACATTACTTATGCCAAGGGAGTGAGCAATCCCATCTTGGAGCATCCTATCTTGAACATCACACTAGATGGCTACGAAAGTATGGAATACGCTGTTGAGCAAAAGCGCAGTATTCGCATCGCTCTGCGCCCTTATACAATAAATCAAATTATGCCTCAGCGCAGCACCACAACTACCGCTCAGCGCATCGAAGTGTATGAGCCTACTTGGCAATGGCAAGATTATCTAGGTAACGATTGGGCAAGTCAAATCGTAGGATTACGAGTCAATCCAATGAATGAGCCAGGAAATATACCCCAGCTCACAATGAGAGGTCTGAATTTACTGCAAGGCAACCAGCAACCCTTGTTGATTGTAGATGGTGTTTACATCAACAATTTCAGCTTACAGAATCTTTCGCCTGAAGATATTCGTCATGTTGAATTTCTGAATAGCGCAGCCAATTATGGTAGCCTAGCTGGCAACGGCGTAATTGAAATTCAGACCAATCGAGGTAGTAATCTAAAAGTAGGCGAGAGCAAAATTGCATATCATACTCAATTTGGTTTTTCTCAAAATACTCAACCTTATTCGCTGAATGAATCCACTAATAGGATCATCTTAAATCCAAATGCACCACAACCGCTATTGGGCGAATTGAATACAGAACACCGATTTAACACCCCACTACCCAATTTGCAAGACTATCAAAAAGATGTTCTTTTTCAACGAGGAAGTTACACCAATCATCAACTTTCTTTTTCAGGTAGATCAGGAGCAACCAATTACTATGCCTCTATTGGTCACTTAAAAGATCAAAGCACCATAAAAGGCAATGATGGCTTCACTCGAACTTCCTTACGAATAAATCTCGATCATCAGCTCAGCAAAAAATGGTCTTTACAAGCAAGCACTGCCTACACTTTTTCCAATCAAGAATTATTGGATAGAAGCAAAAAAAGTTTTCTAGCACAATCTCTTTTCTTAACTCCTATTTTTGACCTCAGCGTTTCTAATGAAGAAGATAATAGCCTCTATGATTGGGATATTGACAACACTGGCAATGGAATTGTGAATCCACTTTATTTGAACAAGCATATAGAACAAACAACCAAAAGTAATCGCTTGATGGGTAGCCTTGCACTGAATTATCAACTAAATGATTGGCTGAAGTTGCGCTATTGGGGTAGTGCAGATAAAGGCACAGATCGTTCTACCACTTTCATAGAAAGAGGATTTTTAAGCACAACTTACCCCACATTTTTTGGCACCGCCGTAGTCAATGACTTTCAGGAAAGCAATGGAGGTGGGCTACAACAGCAAACTTTCGAGTTCGAGTCGCTTTTTGCTCAAGCTAGTGCTAATTTTGACAAGCGCTTTGGAGGTTTCAAAATAAATGGAATGCTATCATGGAACTATGAAAACGCTTCCAATCTTACAGCACAAATTCAAGGTGAAGACTTAATTATTGCTGGCGAAAAATCGCTTAGTAACTTAACCCAAAATATTCAAATTGCCTCTTCAGAAGAATCATCAGTAACTTACAGTGGTCTAATTCATGGGCATGTGGATTACAAAAATAAATACCTATTCGATGGTAGTTTTCGTCGAGAGCAATCTTCATTGTTTGAAGAAGCATCCAATTTTTACCATTACAATGTAGGCTATCGCCTATCAGAAGACATCAATGTAAAACAGTTGCAAGAGCTCAAATTTTCGGTTGGTGTAAGCCAAACAGGTATTCGCCCAACTTATGCACAGCGGTTTGGCACAACAAGTCTGCAAGCAGCAGGCATTATGGCAAATTCTAACTTGCAACCTACAACTGTAAGAGAATTATCCGTTGGAGTAGATGCTACAATTTGGCGAGCTTTTGATCTTAGATTCACGCACTTTGAACGCACTATAAGTAAACAAATTTTGCTTGCTGCACTTTCGGGTAGTTTAGGTGTACCCGCACAATGGCAAAATGCTGGAACAGTAGAAAATACAGGCTACGAAGCTGGTCTGAATATTGATTTTGCTAAGTTGTTTCATGCCAAAGCAAGTGGCTTAGTCTGGACATTAAATTCTACCTTTCTCCATACCAATGCGATCATTACAGAATTGGAAGCACCTGCCTTTGCTGACAATCCAACCTACCGCATCGCAGAGAAAGAAAAACTGGGTACAATCTATGGTAACTTATTCGCTCAAAATGCCAGTCAGCTCCATGAAAGTCTAAATCCCGATGATTATGTTATTAATGAATTAGGTTATCTAGTTCACAAAGAGACTGTTAATACAGTGAACGAATTACCAATCCAAGTTTTGGATAAAAATGGTGATCCCAAAGTTGGAGCAGTTGGAAATATCAATCCAGCATTTAATATGGGTTTTGCTCACACGATCGGCTACAAACAACTCAAGCTGTTTACGCTATTCGACTGGCAACAAGGAGGCAATTTTTATAATTGGGACAAACAACTATTGTATAGCCAACAGCGCCATCAGGACTTTGAGCGCAGTATAGCTGCCGACTTCTTTGATGCTTTATACCAAAATGGACAAATCAACAATCATTTTGTGGAGGATGCTTCTTATTGGAGGCTTCGGGAACTTGCCTTGTTATTTCATTTAAAACAAAAGCAGTTAGGCAAACTCAATCCACTCTTTGAGCAAATCCAAGTTGGCGTCAGGGGTCGCAATTTGTGGTCAAGCAATAAATTGTGGGGCTTTCCATCTTTATCTATCCAAAACACTAAACAAGAGGATTTCGACTACCCTGCTCGACGAACTTTTGTAGTAGATGTAAAAATTGTTTTTTAACCGTTAGCAAAAGCTATCCACATGAAAAAATATAACTTTCTACTTTTTCTATGCTTACTTTTGGGATCATGTGAAAGTATTGACTCGCTCACTCCAGAAGGGGAAGCTAATCTTGGAAAAGAGGACATCCGAGCAAGACTCGAAGCAGCTTATATCAACTGGTGGAATGCCAATCATAATCCAAACACTGTCCTTTCCCTTTCCGTAGCGGCAGATGCTTATGGACTTTCAAGAGGCAATTTCGGTACAGTTGAAATGGGCAATGAACCCAGAAAATCCTATGATAATCATATCGGAAATTATATTGCTGAAAATGCTTGGTACGACAATTTAAAAGCAGTCGCTCAAGCCAATCAAGTAATCAGAAATTTTAAAGATGATAAAAGCGAAAGTGAGGCACTGGCAGCCGCACACTTTTTGCGAGGAATTGCATGGGGCTATTTGGGATTAATTTTTGATAAGGTCATTTTAGTAGATTCTGTTGAGCAAAAAGAAATTACTTTCGTTGCTTACCCCGATGTTGTAGCTGCCGCCGTTCAAGAACTAGAGCAAGCAATTGAATTAGCAGAAACCACCTCTGATTTTCAACACGATTATTTGAATGGCATCATATTAGATCAATCTTCATTTATTGCGCTGGCTCATTCCTATGCTGCTAGGTTTACCGTCCAAATGGCAAGAACAGAAGAAGAACGCCAGAAGACATCATGGGAATTAGCTTATTATCACGCCAATAGAGGTATCACCAAAAACTTTGCTCCTTCGATAGATGGAAATAACTGGCAGAGCTATCAGCAGTATAGCTTTGCCGAAGCCGGAAATGGACCGTTTTGGGCAAGAGTAGATCAACGATTAATCGCTGCAATGGATGAGCAGCAACCTACTCGCTATCCCGCAATATCAACTGAGGAACAGGCAGCTTTCAATCCAATCGCACAATCCGATGATGCTCGCCTTGAATCAGACTTTATCTTTCAAGATCGCATCTTTTTTAAAGAAGAGTTAGGAACTTGGCATTTTTCCCACTATCAGCACAATCGCAATCAAACAGACGCTTTGTTTTCTAACCAGATGCCTACGTTTTTGGTAACTGATAATTTGCTACTGAAGGCAGAAGCAGCACTATCCTTAGGAGGCAAAGCAGAAGCTATTCAGCTACTAAATGAAAGTGCTAGAGTGCAGCGTGGTCAGCTATCTGCTCTGCCAGGGCTAATGACTTATGAAACTATTCTGGAAATAATCAAATACGAAAGAAGTATTGAGTTGCTTGGCAGCGCACCAATGAGTTTATGGTTTGACAGAAGACGCTGGGCAAAGCGAGAAACCCCCGACAGCTTAACTGCACTCGGAGGCTTGCAAATCAATACACCTGCTCATTTGCCAGTGCCGGCTAGAGAGTTGCAATTGCACAATATGGAAATTTATACTTTTGGAGGTGAAAATGATCCAGAAGGCATTCAACCTGTCCAATAAAATTCTAACACTGATCTATCAAAACGGTAAGATGAAGAAGTCCAGATCATGCTTTAGTGGCATCTGGACTTCTTACTAAAATAAAGCTAATCTCTTTTAACTATATTGCTTACTTAAATTTGTGGCTGATACCAATTCCAAACGACATTCTTGGGCTATAACTTGTGAAAATTTCATTTTCCGCCTCGAATGACTCGTACAAACTCTCTATCTTATCATTCAGTAAATTAGCTGCTTTGAAGTCAATGCTAGTTCTGCCTTCAGCACCAATTTTTTTGTTGATACTAAAGTTCAAGCTATGGAAAGGCTGGAAATAAATATCTGGAAACAGACCTGCTCCGACAATCTCTAGCGTTCTTCCCTTTACGTTGTAAAACAAGCCACTTTCCCAACCCTTTTCTGGGTCGCTGTAAGTAAGACCAACATTGATAACATAAGGGGACTGACCTGCCATTGCACGAGTATCTTCGAGCGTTTCACCATTTTTTTCATACGTTTTACGAGAGTTAAACTCAATATCAGTCATATCAATTTCAGACAAAACAAAGGTTACATTACCACTGAGGCTAAATTTGTCTAGACTTTGTGATAGGAAATTTAGATTTTTCCTAGTCTCCAATTCCAAACCGATTACCTGTCCTGTACCTACATTACGTGTTTGAAACTCTGTACTAGTTTGTTGTTCTGGAATACGAACTAACTCGATTGGATTATCAAAACGCTTATAGAAAGCACTGACAGAGAACAATTGACCACCTGCAAGGTAAGCCTCCCATCTCAAATCTAAATTATCAACTCTTGTCTCGACCAATTCACCATTCCAATCAGAATAGGTAAATAAGCTACCATTAAAGATACGGTTTGTCAGTGGATCAATGATCTGAGCAAAGGACAATTCCTTAAAAGAAGGACGAGCAATGCTACGAGAATAAGAAAAGCGAACGTTCTGTTGATCGTTGAGTGAGTAAATCAAGTTTACTGATGGAAAGAAATCTAGATTATCTAATACTATTTCATCATCTAAATTTTTCCCGTTTACAGTGTCACCACTTGCAAATTTTTGATCCCGACCAGTATGTCGCTGTACATAATTCTCTGCTCTCAATCCAATAATTGCCTTCAGTCCATTCAAAGGATAGAACTCATTGGATACATAAAAGCCTGTATTTCCAACTGTTGAAGAATAAGCATTTGGATTAGGGTCATTATTACCTGACTGAAAATACAAGGCGTTAGGACGGTTCGGGTAAAGGTTAATTGGATCAAGGACGTTCGCAATTTCAGGTTCTTTATCCCATTGCTGAGTACTAAAGAACTGTGCATCAAAAAATAGGATTTCGTAATCTCTACTCTTGTAAACATGACTAACGCCAAATTTCAACTTCGCAACTTCATCCGCAAAAGTGTATTTTCTAGTGACATCTATTTTACCAACCGCATTGAGCTCTTCTAAGTAACGCCAAATTCTGCTTGGATTACCTCCCGCTCCAGCCGAAAAGAAAGTCCTAACAGGCGTTACAGTGTAGGCTGTTTTTCTAATATCAGGGTCTTCTGACGTGGAAATGGTCGGAGAAAGCTTCCAATCAATTTCCCACTGGTTGTTATTTATACTGTGTTTACCATTCAAAAGCACATTCGTTAACGAACGTTGATTGTATTCTAAGTTATTAGAAAAAGCAACATAACCAGATTGCCCTACTGCTGCACCATCGTTTTCAATGTCAAGATCGGCTGCTCGACTTTCTCCATTTTGCAAGTGCATCACAGTAAAGCGAACTTTACTATTTTTTGTTTTGTAAGCAACTCCACCCAATGCGCCGATCAGCGTACTTTTTTCACTTAGTTCTCCATTCTGTACAGTTGCAAAACGCATTTCATACACCTCAGGATCAATAAAACGCTGATACTCTCCGTAGGATATATCATCATAATATCTAGTATTAGAACTATAAGAGAGTGAAAAAATAAGCCCTAGTTTGTTGTCGTTTTTAAGCTTGTACTGATTACCATAAGAAATACCTGCACTATAATCAAACAAGCTCGTTTTGCGCTGTGCCGCCAATTCTGGGCTAAAACTTCTGATAAATTGATTGACCTCCTCATCAGAAGCACCACTAATTGGAGTGGGAATGTTATCAGAGCGAGCAAGGTCTGGTAAGGCTCTCGTCCCGTCGTCAATCCCTAACCAGTCGGTGTTGCCACCTTCATAAGACAAGTAATCTGGATTGAAGTGCATGGATGGGTTCACACTCATACTCACAGATGCGTTCAGCACTTTTTCTTCTGGAAAATCCTTAATTTCTACATTCAGCAAACCTCCCGTAAAGTCTGCTGGCATATCAGCCGTAAAGTTTTTGCTTACAATAATATTATTGATAAGGCTAGTAGGGAAAATATCCATTTGTAAAGTGTTTCGATCTGGATCAAGACCGGGAATATCCACTCCATTTAGAGTCGTTTTCGTGTATCTGTCTCCCAGACCTCTCACATATACATACTTACCGTTTTCTATGGAAACACCTGTTACCCTCTTTGCTGCTTCAACAGCAGTAGCATCTCCTGTAAGTTGAATGCGAGAAGCAGATATACCATCTAATATGGCACCTGCATTTTTTTTCACAAGTAGTATAGCTGCTTCCGAAGTTCTTATTGCCTCAGCTCTTACCACAACTTCCTGTAACTCCAGCGTCTCTTCTGCAAGTTGTAATTCAGATAGGATAGTTACTTCGCCAGCTTTGACTTCAACATTTTCAATTTTTAAGTCTTGATACCCTATATAAGAAATTTGGATGTTATAAGTTCCGGGGTCTAATTCTAAGGAAAAAGCACCGTCTAGGTCAGTAGATGTACCAGTACCTGTTTCTGTAACAAATACATTACCACCGATGATAAATTCTCCAATAGACGCATCAATTACTGAACCGCGAACAGTCCCCTGTTGTGCAAAGGAAGAAATGGAGACAAACAATAACAATGAAAGTGTAAATAGCAGTTTCATAAGTTGAATTTATTTTTTTGTTAAGCAAAAAAAGGTTCACCCTTGAATGAAGAGCAAACCTTTTTGTTAATACTTTAATCCTGTATCATATACCTGATTAGTTCTTATAAACCTTCTAAAGCACCAGCTTGAGAAGCCCAAGTCCAACCAAATACAGAAATATCTGCTTGAGGTGATCCACCAGCAGTAATACCAGTAGGAACATCACCGTTTACATAAGTAGCCAAATCAGCAGCAGGAACATCGAATGCAATATTCTCGAATGTTACGCCAGCAGCCGTAACTCTATTCAATCTTTGACCTTCTACAATACCAGTGAAGTACAAGTCTTTAAGATCAACAATAGAATTGTTATCTACATTGATTAAGTCCTCAGCAAAACGACCATTTCCTGAAGCAATCATACTACCTTTTGTGATCGTGTGACCCGCTTGAGCAGAACCTTCAGGTCCATCTAACTCAAAGCAGTGACCAGCTGGTGTAACTACTACAAAGTTATTTAAAGTACCTGACCAAGATTGATCTGTATCGATACCGTCATCACCAACATTCCAAACAACTACGTTGCTAGTGTTCACTGTACCACCAAACCATTCAATACCATCATCTTGATTCGCAACTACTTCGATGTTCTCAACAACAGTAGCACTACCAATACCACCTAGTGTAAGACCATTGATTTCGTTACCAGAACCAATGTTAGCACCACCGTGGCGAATAGAGATATATCTAATGATACCTGAGTTATCAGCAGGATCACTTCCACCATATAGACCATTAGGATCAGATGTTGGAATACCTTCAATTTGAACTTCACTTAAGTCACCATTGTCATTAGAAGCAGAGATTGGAGCTTTACCCAATACAATCACACCACCCCAAAGTCCATTGACATCACTATCTAAGTTAGGGCTGTTGTATTTTCCATCTGCTATGTCTTCAGGTTGAATTTCATCTGCTACAGATGTAAAGATAATTGGAGCAGTAGCAGTACCATCTGCTATTAGAGTACCTCCTCTAGCTACTAAGAGTGCAGTTGCGTTTGCACCTGTACCTGCTTGACCTTTAATAACCGTACATGGCTCGATAGTAAGTGTTGCACCATCTTCAACGGTAACTCTACCACCTAAAACGTACACTTTGCTAGCTACCCAAGTCGTATTGTCTGTAATATTAGAAGTTACAACTACTGTGTTTTCGTCTTCTGCAATGCTAATAACTGCGGTAGCGTTTGCTCTTTGGTTTTCGCTATCAGTAACAACTAATTCAATTGCAGCAGCACCTGCGGTAGTGCCAGCATCAAAGTTTATAGTAACAGAGCTTCCTGATACTGAGCCAGTACCATTAGATACTGTAACGCCAGTACCTGTTGCAGTGTAAGTAGCTGTTAATTGTGGATCAACAGATACGTTAAAGTTAACAGATAATCCTGTTTCACCACTTTGTACATTTAGTACAGATGAAGGTGCAGTAACAGCTGGATCTGCGAATGTTACCATGTCATCCATGTCATCGTCATCATCATCACAAGAAATAGTGAAAGTAGCAACGGCAAATAAGAATAAGAATGCAAATAATTTGTTCATCATAAAATGATTGTTGTAATAAATATTTAAAATCAATGACAAATATGAAGCTATAAACTTAATTTTCGTCCAATCCAATATTAATTAATTATTAAATAATCTAATCTTGATGCCAATGTTGAGTTAAATGACGCAGCTAAAGCCTTGTAAACAAAGTATTTGTGTTTATTAATAAAATAAATTATTGAACTTTGGAATAGGAGAGCGTAATCTCCAGAATTGAAATTTGATAGAAAATCAGCAGCTCTTCTCGTTCAATGAGGCATTAATTCGCAACCAATATTTTATGATAAATTAGTAAAAATTCAATAATAGTATTCATCAAAATCACAGCATCAGAACGCATCATTTATGATTATTAGGCATTTCAAAAAAGATATTCCATCTTTGAAGGATTATAAGATAGTTTGATTATGTCGAATTTACGCCGGTGGGTATTTTTCCCTCCTTTTTTAGTGCTTTGTGCTGCTACAATTTACAGCTTAGTTGATGTTGAAGGGTTTCTAAAAAATGCTACATTCCTCAACGACTGGATACTTGCCAAGTTTGGTTGGCTCTACGCAATAGCAACATTCAGTTTTCTGATAATTTGTATTTGGGTTTATTTCTCTCCTATCGCAAAAGTGAGAATTGGCGGCAAGGAAGCCACTCCGTTTTTGAGTAAATGGCGATGGTTCACGATTACGCTGACTACTACGGTGGCAATAGGTATTCTTTTCTGGGGCACAGCGGAACCGCTCTATCATCTGCATCAACCTCCCAAGGGTTTAGACATAACAGCCAATACAGCAGAAGCTGCTCAGTTCTCCATGTCCACTATGTTTATGCACTGGACGTTCACGCCTTATGCTATTTACACGCTTGCCGGCTTGATGTTCGCATTGACTTATTACAATTTAAAGCAACCTTTCAGCTTAGGCGCTATGCTTTATCCGTTGATTGGCGACAAGGCTCATGGAAAATTTGGTAGAGCCATAGACGCTATTTGCTTGTATAGCTTGGTTGCAGGTATGGCAGCATCACTTGGAGCAGGTATTTTAACTATTGGTGGCGGTATTGAGAGCCTCTTTGGTATCAAAAGTTCTCCACTTTTATTAGGTGTCATCACTTTATTTATTGTTCTTACTTTTATCTTATCTGCTGCCAGTGGACTACTAAAGGGGATTAGAATACTCTCTAGCATCAATATCCAAATATTTATTTTACTGTTTTTCTTTGTTTTGGTATTCGGTCCGACTGGTGATATGTTGAGATTGGGCGGACAAGGGCTGGTTGATTATGTAGCTAACTTTGTACCTAGAAGTATTTACACACTGAGTATTGAAGACACCTCATGGCTCAATAGTTGGACGCTGTTCTATTGGGCAAATTGGTTGGCTTGGACACCTGTGACTGCCCTGTTTCTTGGGCGACTAGCTTATGGCTACACGGTGAGGGATTATATTCATTTTAACCTTTTGTTGCCTTCTATATTTGGATCGCTCTGGATGATTGTTTTTAGCGGTACTGCTATGAGTATAGACGTCAATTCAAGTGATATGATTTTGAATCAAACACTACAAGAGCAAGGTGCAGAAAATGTGATTTATGCAGTTTTCAATCAACTTCCTATGCCTCAAGTTATAAGCGTTATTTTCTTATTGACCTCTTTTCTTTCTTATGTTACAGCAGCCGACTCAAATACTTCTGCAATGAGTGGTATTAGCTCTACTGGCATATCGCCTTCTAGCCCTGAGCCATCCTTCCCCATAAAATTAATCTGGGGAGCAACTGTTGGAGTTATTGCTTGGGTAATGGTTGCCTTTGCTGGTATTGATGGCATCAAAATGACTTCAAACCTAGGCGGATTTCCAGCTTTATTTTTGATGATTGCTATTGGAATTGGAATGATCCAAATGGTAAGAACTAAGGTGTTAAAATAAAAAACGCACGGATAATTTATCCATGCGTTAAATTTTTGGTAGCAACAACAATTAGAATAGCTAGTTAAAACTTTCTGCTGTGTCTTGTGAACTTAACCAAAGGGTAAGTTCTCGCTGTACTTGCTGCTAAGAATTTGGTCCAGTAACATCTTCAATGGTAATACCATCTTTAGAAAAACGTCTGTCAACCCCATTCACTGATTTTGCGTAAACTAACGTAGTCATGCTGTCTGTAGTTTTGTTAAAAATGAATAAAATAATGTTCAGCTAATAATATTTACATTGAGAAAATTCAAAAATATTAATTAATTCATTTTGTATTAACACCAAAATACCAAATGATTACACATGACAATTAATTTTAATTTCATCGCAAATATAGCTATTTTTTCACAAAACAAGAAGGAAAAGCAAAAAAAGATTATACTCTATTTTTTATCAACAAGACAGCAATAGTTATATAGCTTCTGTTTATCAATAAATAACAAATATTTTTATTAATCAATTATGGTGAATCAAAAGAAAATTATATCTTTGTTTTTGATAGTATCTTTTATTGTGACATTGATTATCTGTAGATTGGTAAGTAATGACTCCATTAAATTTTATTGCGCCATTCTTGCTTACCGAGAAACCATATCTTCAAAGCAACTGTGCGCTACAGATTAGAATTGAAGATTTTTCAGAAGTTTAATATTGATAAAAGTTGCTATTTGATGTAACTTTGAGTATCCTGTTTAAAAGCAAAATTCCGAAATTCTTTCACTAGATACCAGCAGGTGTGTAATTACATCATCAGATATATGCTGAAAGTGCTTAGTAGTTACTCTTCAAAAGATTGATAGTACAGCTAAAATACATACATTAAAGACTATGCAAACATTAAAAGAACTAGTACACGTCGTAAACAAAAACAAGGTCAAGTCAATTGAAGTCGTTGGCAGTACTCAAGGAGCTGGCAATGAACACAAATCAATGACTCACGAATTTTATGAGTGCATCATTGAGGACAAATTTGAAAATGATGATGATGCCGCGAGCTATTTTTATGATTCGGATAAAAGAAATCCCAATTATAAAAAGCTGAAGAATCGCTTGAAGAATCGCTTGATCAATACAGTATTTTTCATTGATGTGAAGCAACCTGGCTACACTGAAAGACAGCGAGCTTATTATGAATGCTACAAAGACTGGGCAGCAGCAAAAATTCTAACTGGTAAAAATGCTCGCTTATCTTCTGTCAACCTATCGCACAAAATTTTAAGACAAGCTAAGAGATATGAATTTTCAGAGTTGGTGCTAGACATATCAAGATTTCTGCGTTTGCATTACGGAACTAGACAAGGAGATAGAAACCGCTACGAAGAATATGATGAACTATTCACCCTATATGAAGATATTTGGATTAAAGAAAATCTAGCAGAGAAACTTTACGTGGAGTTAGTCACAAAGTATGTAAATATCAAAGCAACTCAAAAAGACTTGCACAAGAAAGCTAAAGAATACTACAAAAAGCTGGTTCCCATATTGAAAAAACACGATAGCTACAGACTTCACTTTATGGCATATTTAATTGAGGTGCTAATCCATGTAAGCATTAACGATTACAAAAAAACAATTGAAGTATGCGAAGGAGCGATCGCTTTTTTTAAGCAGAAAAAATATACTGCGAGTGTTCCTATCCAGATTTTCTTACATCAACAACTAGTAGCACACACTCAACTCCAGCAATTTGCAGAAGGAGAAAAAACTGCTGATGACTGCTTAAAATACATCGACAGTGGATCATTTAATTGGTTCAAACACCAAGAACTTTATTTCTTTCTTTCTATGCACACCAAGGAATATCAAAAAGCCTATAATATCTTTCTAAAAACTGTTAATCATAAAAGGTTTCAGTTTCTCAATCCTTCTGTAAAAGAAATGTGGCGCATTTATGAAGCCTATTTGCAGTTTTTAGTGGGCAGTGGTCAAATTAAACCCAAGAGTAGCGATAAAAATTTCACCAAATTTCGCGTGGGTAAATTCTTTAACCAAACGCCTATTTTCTCGAAGGATAAACGAGGAATGAATATTCCAATATTGGTGATTCAAATTGTATTTATGATTTCACAATCTAAATATAATGAGGCTGTTGATCGTATTGAAGCTGTTGAAAAATACTGCAGCAGATACCTTCGTAAAGATGATACTTTTCGAAGCAACTGCTTCATTAAGATGCTCTTGCAAGTTCCGATATCAGGCTTTCATAAGGCAGCTGTCATCAGAAAAGCGGAGAAGTACAAAAAGCAACTGACATCTGTATCCATAGATATCGCCAATCAAGCCTCCGAAATTGAGATTATTCCGTACGAAGATCTTTGGGAATTTACGCTAGAGTCTTTGGATAATCAAATTCACAAAACTCAAAGCACTATTCCCGCTTCGAAGGCAAGAAGTAGGAGGAGAGGTGTAAGAACATAGTAAGTAGCGGGCAAAGAATTATAGTTCGATAAAATTTTATAATACATCGGAGTGCAGATCTATGCTGCATCGCTCCTATCTATTTTATCCACCCACGCTAGCAGTTTTGTTCTTACTTCATCGGCTTGGTATGCCCATCTTGCTAGGTCTAAGTGGGTAGCATTCTTAAGTATTACAAAATCAATCTTCTTTGAACTAATGTCCCTAAATCTTTGGACAAATGAAACTGAATTTCCAAAAGGAACTATGCCATCCAATGTGCCATGTATGCAGAGTACCTCCTGCTCCTCTTTTTCCTCTAGATAAGTGATAGGACTGGCTACTTGTGCGGCTTCACTTTGTGGATCGCCACAATAGAACCTAAGGAAGCGTGTATCTTTCATTTGCTTTAAATCAAGTGGCGCAGCAAGTAGAAAGATAGCAGCAAACAAGGAGCGATCAAAGTTTATGGCATCAAGAGCAGCTCGATTGTATAGCATTAAAGCCGCTAGATTAGCACCAGCAGAGATTCCCCCCAAAATGATTTTCTTGTCTGCTAATTTATGTTCTTGATAAATTTCCTGAACAACTTTTAAGATGCAGTTCAGATCTTCTCGTAGATGATAATAATTATAAATCGGCACTCGACGGTAGGAAGGTAGAAGTACATTGTAACCTTTATGAACGAACAATTGTGCATTTGCTCTGAATTGCTCAGGTCTTCCTACGCGCCAAGCTCCACCATGAAAGTAAATAATAATATGCCTTTTGCAATCAATTTCTTTGTTGGGTTTTAACAGAAGAAGGTACTGTCGCCAATGTTTGCCATATTGATATTTCTGTTCTATCATTGGCGCAACAGGCTGTATAAATAGCTTTGACCAGAAGGGAACTAAACCTAAGGCTTCATACATAGTCGTTCCTTTAGGTGTGAGCCACCAAACTAGTCCTCCTACTAAGAAGAAAATCAATATAGCTATGAAAATAGTCAACAGCATCATTTTGAATCTGATCGTAGTGATTACGATGATTGAATAATCCCTGTTTTCTCACCAAAATACTGTACGAACTGCTGTAACTGCCCTGCCATTTCTCGATTCTGAGTTGCTTTGAAATAAGTATCAGCCATGGCGCGTAGAGATTGGTAAAAAAACCTATCCATCTCCATGACTTGCATTTCTTTTGTCCAAAGATCAATCTTGACAGTATCAAGATGTTCTTTATCAAAAAGTGCCAGTAGCATTGCCTTACACTCCTGTAAGCCTTCTTTTTCGTTGTCTGAGGATTGCCAATGAATGGTCTCTGGCACCTGCTGTTCGTCTAGTCCTATCGCTATTGATAGGACAGATTTTTTACTTTCACTCATTATTTGTGGTATATCTGTTGTAAACTTTATTTACATTTCTTTACTCTAAAAGATTGGCTTTTTCTTCCCAGTCACTAAAATACTCTGACCGATAAAGAAATGCTCCTCCCTTTAGATTTTGTGCTACTTCTATCATGACTGATGCCACATACTTAGCTTCTGTAGGCTGATATTTAGTAACTGCGCCATTAGTTATTTTGTCTAAACCAGCTCTAATTTTATCTGCAATTTGAACGCCCCATTGAGGCTGACCTTCTGTATCCACTATCAAAGAAGGGCGAAAAATATGAACTCCCCAAAAAGGCAACTGAAACAACGATTCTTCTAAGTAGGCTCTGATGCGACTGTTCTGATTCAAAGCATCCTTATTCGCATTGATGGAGGAAAGGAAAAAAAGTTGATTAACCCCATTCTTAGCAGCAAGTTGAGCAATAGCATAACTGTAAGTATGACGTATTTTTATATCACTTGGAGTTGAAGATTTAGGACGCTTAATATCCAAAAAACAGAAAAGATCATCACCTACTAGCGAATCCTTGCTTAAAGCATTTAATGACAAAGACCATGAATAATACTCTAATTTGCTACTTTTTATATTGGGCTTTGTAGGACTGAACAGCTTGACCTTTTTGTAAGCAGTGTTTTCCAGTAGTAAAGCAATCAGTTTTTCGCTTACTAGTGATTTTTCTGTAAAGACAATAGCAGTTTTATCACCTACACTAATTCTCAAAGCTCGTTCAGTTTTGGCTAATTTTTAACGCATCTTAGGTCGGCGACGTTTTCCACCGGGGCGCATTGTGCTACTGCCAACACCCATTCTTGAAGCCGCTTTAGCTTGTCCTCGCTGAGAAAAGACCTTATCAAATTCTTGAATCTGTGCTTTTAGGGCAGGCTCCGAAATTTTCATTTTTTTAACTGTTCTAAAATGATGCTCTGCTTGTTTCCATTTTCCTTTAGAAGCGCTTATGTTGGCTAGTTGCAACTCAATCATTGCTTTTTCATTGTCCGTTGGCACCTTGACTTCTTGTGCTATTTTTAGCCATTTTTCGCTTTCATCCATATCTTTCCGCTGTGCAGCAAAAGTACCTTTCAGAATGTAGTAGAATGCTTTATTCGTAGCAAAAAGCAATTTGGGCGTGAGTGTTAGATTTAACCGCTTTTCTGCTCCCTCTAGTTCACCTGCTTGCATCAACTGACCCGCTGATTGAATCGTGCCAAACATAAAGTAACCTATTAGCAGTATAATTCCAACTAAAAAAAGGGGAAAAGCGTACCAAAAGCCATACAAAATGGCTAATACAATACCTCCACCAAGGAATAGCGCAGTGAGTGCAAATCGAAGATATATGTTAATACTGAACATAAATATTGAAATAATAATTGGTTGAATCAACTCTAAATCACAAACATAACGCTTTCTTGATTAGGATGTTTGGATTCAGTTGACTAATCCTTGGTTTAGGCTTTGAATCTTATTGGCATACTTATGGAGTTATTTAATGATGACTTCTTCGAGGTATGCTTCCCCTAAAGAATCATTCATAATTTTTAATAGCTTTTCTTTACCCATTGAAAGTTCTTGGCGAAGTGCAGCAGAGGAGATATGTACATAGAGTTTTCTTCTTCTCAAGTTGATCTCAGTTGTATATCTCAAAATTGGTGTACCCATTGTTTTTTCCCAGTGCATTTTAATTTTTGTCTGATAAAGTTTTCGTTTCAACTTTTCGGACGAATTAATATACGCCATAAGTGCTTCTTTTAATGATACATCATTGTGTTTTAGCATTTACTTTGACTTTTTTTTGTTGTGAAATACTTTTGATTGCGAAGCAGATAAAAAGCCTCAAAAGAAGTCAATTCTTCGAGGCTCTAAAACACTTAAATCTATCTAGTCGAAATTATTCTATACTTCCTCTTGTTCTGCTAGTATATTACCATCCACAAGGATTCTGCCACAGTGCTCACAAGAAATAATTTTCTTACGCATTCCAATTTCCAATTGTAATTGTGGTGGTACTTTATTAAAGCATCCACCACAAGAACTGCGCTCTACAGTCACAACTGCCAATCCGTTGCGATAGTTATTACGAATGCGATCGTAGGCCTTTAGCAGTCTATCATCCACATTCTTACGAACTTTAGCAGATTCCTTGTTCAACTTCTTTACTTGTTTGTCTGTGTCTGCTATAATTTTATCTAACTCTACTTTTTTCAGCTCGAGGTCTTTCTGCTTTTGTTCAAGACGCTCTTTGGTATTGTCAAGCGTTTCTTGCTTCTTCTCCATTTTGACCTTAGCCTCCCTAATGCGCTTTTCAGAAAGTTGAATTTCTAGCCCTTGTAGTTCAATTTCTTTCTGCAATGCTTCGTATTCCCTATTGTTTTTTACTTCGTCTAGCTGCTTATTGTATCGCTCAATAAGCGTGTTAGCCTCTTTCATGTTGGCTTCGTGATTGCTAATATCTTTCTGCACATCCTCCACATTTCCTTCTAATCGCTTTACGCGAGTTTCTAAACCTGCTAGATCATCTTCCAGATCGCTGACCTCAATTGGAAGTTCTCCTTTGAGAGTATCCAACTCAACTAGTTCGTTATCAATTAATTGCAATTCATACAAACGTTTTAACTTTTCCTCAACTGTTAACTCTTTTTTAGCCATATTTTTTATAATATTTAAGCCTTTGCTAAACTAGTATTTATAACCTATCATCAAAGCCTATCAGAATTTTGTAATTACTTAAAGTAATAATACACAGGATTGGTGCAGGTCGTTGTAAAAATAACGACAAAATTACAAAATTTTTCTGATATGAGTTCGGCTAAAAGATTGGAAGTGAATTGTTCACTCTCAAAATGCCCTATATCTGCTATGATAATTTTGTCATCGGCATCAAAAAAATCATGGTACCTATAGTCGGAGGTAATAAAAATATCAGCTTCTTGGTTTATGGCATGCCGAAGTAAGAACCCTCCAGCACCGCCGCAGAGTGCCACCTTTTCGATAGGACGCTGCCTAAATGCAGTATGCTTAATGCAAGAAGCCTTCATTTGTTTTTTCAAAAAAGCCAGAAAAGTGGCTTCTTCCATAGGTTTTACAAGTTTACCGATCATACCTGCTCCTACTGGTACTTCTGGCGTGGACGTGAGCTTTGGAGCAAGTATAGCCGTATGCACCAGACCCAATTTTTTCGCAATTCGGCTATTGACACCGTTGTAATAAACATTGTCTAAATTAGTATGAATGGCATAAATAGCTAGATCACTCTTGATTGCCTTTATCACAACTCTTTCTACATAAGTACTTCCTGTGAGACTTTTCAGACCCTTAAAAACGATGGGATGATGTGCTACAATGACATTACAACCTTTAGATATAGCTTCATCTAACACTTCTTCGGTTGAATCTAAACAAGTCATTACCCCCATCACAACCATTTCAGGATCACCAACAATGAGTCCTGAATTGTCATAGTTTTCTTGTAAATGAGGTGGGGCAATTTCCTCTAAATAGTCAATTAGTTCTTTCAACTGTGTCATCTCTATCAATATTTATATCAGCTTGGATCATTACTTATCTTTGAGCAAAAGTAAAGATTCTGAAATTATTTATCCCAAACCTAAGAAACTGCAAAAGTTATCCTTCAAATGCTAAATAATCTGCCACTTACGCACATCAAGAAAGGCATACGAGGGGACACCAAGTCCGCCTTTTGAAACTTTCACTACAATAAATTAAGTTTGTACCTTCACATATTTTTAAATTTAATTTAGTATGTGTGAAACTATCGACAACGTTGTTATTAATTTTAATAAGGAGAGCGTTATCTTATTGAATCTATGTGTTGGATTCATCATGTTTGGAGTTGCTTTAGATATTGAAATCAAGGATTTTAAGCAAGTCTTTAGGTATCCCAAATTGCCACTAGTCGGACTAGCTTCTGAGTATATTTTACTACCAATCATAACAATATTGCTGATCTTTTTATTCCAACCACCACCTAGTTTTGCACTTGGTATGATTTTACTTACTACCTGCCCCGGTGGTAGCGTTTCTAACTATATGGTACACCTTTCAAAAGGAAATACTGCCCTATCCATCACGTTGACTTCCATTACAACATTAGCAGCCGTAATCCTTACTCCTTTGGGTTTTGCGCTACTTGCTCAATTTTTCCCAAGCACTTCAAACCTGCTCCGTTCTATTAACGTAGATATAATTGAGGTAGTAAAGTCTATTTTTATAATGATTGTTGTACCGCTCACGTTAGGTATGATTTGTAAGGCAAAATTTCCAAAACTCACTCAAAAAATCAATCGTCCAATTAGTGCGCTTTCAATGATAATTTTTCTAGGGTTCGTATTGGTCGCCATTATTAATAATTGGACAAATATCTCGGCTTATGTTCACTGTGTTTTTATCATTATTGCGCTGCACAATGGTTTGGCTTTGCTAGCAGGATTCAGCTTCGCTCGCCTGATGGGACTGAACGCCACAGATGCCAAAGCCATTTCAATTGAAACTGGCATACAGAATACCGCACTTGGGCTAGCCATCACTTTCCAGTTTTTCGATGGCTTAGGCGGCATGGCTTTAGTTTTGGCGTGGTGGGGAATATGGCATCTATTCTCTGGTTTTATTTTAGCACTATTTTGGCGAATTAATAAAGTGAAAGCTTCGGAGCTTTCTAGTAATTAGAGTAGGGTAAACGCACCAAAATTTTCTAGCCCTGGTTACCAATGCTTTATAAAGTGGAATAGGGAGAGTTATAAAAATATAATTTTATAAATTATTGACATTCAAAACTTATTTTGATGCGTTTGCCCTGAAGACTGATAGAAAATGCTCCTAATTTCGTATTACTTTGTTTTTCTGGTTTTATTACTTTTCGTTGTTGCGTTATCATTTATTTTTCATTTTTCCTATAATGGAACTTAAACTCGTCTTCATTTTGCCAACAGCATCATCAAGAGCTTTCTCTTTTGAATCACTTTTACTTACGACTATCACAGGCTGTACACCTTCTAGCCTTGCTTCAATCTTACATTGTATATCGTCTATACTTTCTCTATCAGCATTCTGGTCTGAAAGATGCACTTCAATGCGAGTAATTTTGTCGATGTAGTGTTTTAAGGCACTTCTGATCTTTTCAGACACAAAACGCTCTAGACTTTCTGTACCCTCAATGTTTTTATCGGTATTGAACTGTATTTTCATAATATTTTGTTTTTAATTATTTAGCTATGTTTTATGTAATGCACTTCGACGGTAAAGTTTCTACGCAATGAGACATTCTATGGAACATGGTCGTTGGAGGCAATGTTGTGGGAAGTTCCGTAGCGTGTCGACCCGCTCGACTAACTCATACATCCCTTGCTGTGCAACGTATTATCTTTTACTTTTTCAATTCTTGACCGGCGAAAGAAAAATCTGGGGTTTAGTCATTCAGATAAATTACCTAAACTGTTCTTCTTCAGGAAGACCATTAAAGTTTTCTAGCGGAGTTGTTGTGTCCCCCATAGACTTCCATTTTTCGCCATAAATTGATTCATAGTAGATTTCTAATGACACACCTGCCGCGCGCTTAAAAAATTCATTTGCCAAGGGAAGGTTGGCATCCATGTTTAATATTTCAATAGTTTTTCCAGGTTGGATTACCGAACTATTAAAGCTCCTGTTGGCAATAGAGTAATCAATTGAATCTGGTATATTCAGAATTTTGAACAACTCCCACCAGTCTTGAGCAACTGTATCGTTATAGCGCACTCTTACATCCGTAATTATTGCTGGCCCAACTCCATTATTGGAAATACTAATAGCAAGATGATTAATGCTATCATCCTTATCGTGTGCCTTCGAGTAGCTCAACTCTAAATATGGCCATACAGTGGCTCTGGAATGCTCGCGCATCAATTCTTTTTCTTCTTTTAAAATATTAGTTTGATTGATGGAAACAATTAAAGCACATAAACTAATTACGGTGACACCCACTGCGATTATGTTTTGTGGGTCGCTGAAAAAATTGAATTTTGATAATTCACTCATTTTGGTTTGTATAAAATTTATTTAAAGAATTCGTACAAAAGCAATAGTCAATTTTATGTTTTCTTTGGAAAAATGGTTGGATTCTCAGCTCCTAAGAGCATCAACATTATTCCTTTCTTTCCAAGTTGTGTCTCTTTTTACTTATCAAGATACAGTCTCATATCAATTTTCTTGATGGTAAGGTACTCCTCTTTGAGATGATCAAAATCTTTATTAGCAGTGACTAAGATAAGATTCAAGACTGAGCCTGTTGCAGTAATCCATAAGTCATTTTTGCCCATATTTCTTGCTGTAAAGTCAACTTTTTTATCTAGTAATTTTCCTTGACTAAAAGAATCAATATCAGCATACTTCTCCGTGATTGCTTCAACATTAATATCTGCTATAAGAAAGCGTTTTAATAGGCGTTCCAGATTTTCCATCTTCTTCTTTCCCCAACAGTTACTACTGAGATAACCAAATCATTATCTCCAGATAACAGCCGTAAATCTTGCTCAATTTTTCTAGTCAATTCGTTAGCACGGACATAGATGACTAGAATATTCGTATCCAATAGGTAGTCCATAATTAATTCAGCATCGCTAAGAGTTCTTCAATTGATTCTTCTACCTCTACTTGCTTTGCCAGTTCAAAAAAGGTTGCTTCATCTATAGGAATATAATTTTGTTCGACTTTCATCTCTGCCAGCGTTATCGTTTTTCGCATTGGTTTGATCGCAGCCTGCCAGATGTTGTCTTCCTTTTGCATAGCTTCAATTTGATCTTCGATTTTAGCAATAGATATTTCATCATCTATATTGATGATTTTCTGAATCAGTTTATATTTTCTCTTATCTAGGTTTTTAGTCATTTGCGCTGGCTTTTATTGCTTCCAAAGATAACATCTTGCTTAAAACTTTGCAATTCGCAGTAAGCATTACCGTTTTATAGTTTCTAACGTCGTGAATGAATTGTTCCCTTTTCGCCTTCTTTTTATTTTTTATTAAATATGCTAATCACAGATTTTCAGTGCCCGATTTTTCTAACAATACTTTGATGTGTTTGCCTTATTAGATGATTGGATTTTGCAAATTCAATCAACTCCTTTGTTTCTTGGGCTTTGTTTTCGTGTTTTTCTTTAGCCATTGGACTTGTTCTCTCGCCTCTTCTAAGGTAACTGGCAACTGTTTGGATAAGTGCATCATAGCTTGCGCCGCTCTTTCCTGAAATGAGATTTTGTAGTTCATTTTTTATTTGTTTTAAATTCATTTTTTTGACACTAAAAGAGAATTCTACAGTTCACCGAAACTTAAATACAAGGTACTAATTTTCGAAGTTTTTTTTATGCCGCTTTTTCTTTTTTGGTGGAAGGTAACGTTGAGGTCTCCACGCAGTGGGACACTTTTTGGAACCTGGTCGTCAGACTGTGCAAAAACTATCTATTGAATTACTTTTAAGATTCATAATTATTTTGTAAATTCATGTTATTAATAAT